>CAMCVN010000001.1 GCA_945881845.1 Bifidobacterium breve
TGGTCGCTGCGAGGCAGCGTGCTCTTGGAGTTCACTCCAGTCGCCGACGGCGATTCGCTGCTGCTGCTGAAGAACAACGGCTCGCTCTACGCGCTCAAACGACAGACCGGCGAGGTCTACTGGAAGAAGAAGCTAGGCGATCTCGCCGCCTCCTCCCCAGCCTATGTCGATGGCATCGCCTACTGCACGATCCTCGTTGGCACGCGCGGCAGCAACAAGGGCCGGATTGTCGCCGTCGATACAAATAGGAAGAAGATTCTTTGGTCAAAGAATCTCGCGAGCCGAACTGAAAGCTCGCCCTTCGTGCGTGACGGCGTCGTCTACTTCGGCAGCGAGAACGGAACCGTCTACGCTCTGCGCGCCAAGAACGGAAAGGCGCTCTGGACCTACAAGGCCGGCGGCGCAGTCAAGGGTGGCCTCGCCTATGCCAACGGCAAGCTCTTCTTCGGCGACTACGGCGGCACCGTTCACGGGATCAACGCCAAGAACGGCAAGGCGGTCTGGACCTCAGGCGGTGGTGGCGCGCTCGGTCTTGGCGGCGGTCAGTTCTACGGCACCGCGTCGGTCGCGTTCGGCCGCGTCTACATCGGCAATACCAACAGCAGCGTCTACTCCTTCGCGACCAGCAATGGTGAGCTGGCCTGGCGTCAGGGGACCGGCGGTTACGTCTATTCCTCTGCCGCCGTAGCCGACATCCCAAAGCTCGGCCCAACCGTTTACATCGGCTCCTACGACGGGAACCTCTATGCGCTCAACGCGAAAAGCGGAGCGGTTCGATGGAGTAAGCCGACCGGCGGCCGCATTTCAGGCGGAATCCAGATAATCGGCGACCTCGTCTTCTACTCAACGCTGGAGAAGAAGACCGCTGCGCTCTCGGTCCGCAGCGGCCGGACCATTTGGTCGGTCCCCAAGGGCCAGTTCAACCCGGCGATCTTCGACGGCAAGCTGCTCTTTGTGATGGGCATGACAAGCATGTTCGCCTACGAAACCAAGAGCGTCGGCAAGCTCAAATCGGCACCGGCCGCCGCGAAGTAGCGCGGCGCACTTAGGCGGCTTCGTTGCCGCGCCGCTCAATCTTCGCGCCGAGCTCGCGCAGCCGCTCGTCGATCCGTTCGTAGCCGCGGTCGATTTGGCTGACGTTGCCGATCTCACTGCGACCGTCGGCGCAGAGCGCGGCGATCAACATCGCCATTCCGGCCCTGATATCCGGCGAGTCGACGCGCTCGCCGCGCAGTCGGCTCGGTCCGCTGACGATCGCGCGGTGCGGGTCGCAGAGCGTAATGTCGGCGCCCATCAGGACCAGCTTGTCGGTAAAGATCAAACGGTTCTCAAACATCCATTCGTGGATCAAGACCGAGCCTTCGCACTGCGTTGCCAGCGCCACCGCAATCGATGTGAGGTCGGCTGGGAAAGCGGGCCACGGACCGTCCTGAATCTTCGACTTGTATTCGCCGACGTCGCGTGCAGCGACCAGTTTCTGACCTCCGGGGACGAGCACGTCGCCACCCTCAAGCTCGGTATGGAGGCCGAGCTTGGAGAAGACGAGTCGAATCATCTGAAGGTCTTGCGGGTCGGTGTTGATGATCCGCATCTCTCCGCCGGTCACGCCTGCCAGCGCCATGAATGAACCGATCTCAATGTGGTCGGGCCCGACCGAGTGTGTGCAGCCGCCGAGCTCATCGCTGCCGCTGACGGTCATCACGTTGGAGCCAATGCCTCGGATGTCAGCGCCCATCTTCGAGAGCATCCGCGCGAGGTCCTGAACGTGCGGCTCGCTGGCGGCGTTCCCGATCAGCGTCTCCCCTGGAGTAAGCACGGCCGCTAACAGCGCGTTCTCGGTCGCCATCACGGACGGTTCGTCCATGAAGATCTGAGCCGCGTGCAAGCCACCCTCCGGCGCCTCGAGCACGATGTCGCGGCCGTGCGTCATCGTCGCCCCGAGAGCTCCTAGAGCGTCGAGGTGAGGGTCGAGTCTGCGCCGGCCGATCACGTCCCCGCCCGGTGGCGGCATCGCCGCCCTACCGAACCGCGCAAGCAGCGGGCCGGCGAGTAGGAACGAGGCGCGGATCCTCTCGGCACAGTCGCGATCGAGTTCTGCTTCGCCGCTGACATCCTTCGCACAGAGAGTTACCTCGTTAGCGCCGGTCCAGTCAATGACGACACCGATCCCTTCGAGCAGCGTCAGCATTGCGTCAACGTCGCTGATCCGCGGGACGTTTGCGATCACGACTTCTTCGCTCGTCAGCAACGATGCAGCAAGTATCGGAAGCGCGCCGTTCTTATTGCCGGCAGGGACGACGGTGCCGCTCAGTGGTGTGCCGCCGTCTATTACGAAAGTTTCCATGGTTATCGACATTAGGTGAGAACGGGCCCGAGCTCCGCCAAGGCTAGCCCGTCGGTCGTCGGAGGCGGTCGCGGCGATGGAAGCGGCGGCGCTGGAAGGCGAGCATCAGCGTCGCCGAGGCGAGCAACGACGCGATGTTTAGCGCTAGTTGCCCGGCCGCTCCTTCAACCGACGCCCAGTCGCCATAGCTCAGCGACAGGCCGATGTCCGCGGCGGCCGGGATTGTCGTGATCGAGACGGCCACGCCGACCAAGGCGCCGGCCTTGCCGAGTGTCACGGAGAGCATGCCGGCCGCGCCGGCGCAGGCCGCGACGACGACCGAGTAGATGTTCGGTGCCGCAATCGTCTGCGCAAGCGTGTTGTTGGAGGTGTCGAACGAGTCCGGCGAGACGCCGGTCATCGTGAGCACGGTTACTGCGACAAACGCGGCGGCTATGCCAGCGCCGAAGCCGACAAGCATCGCGATCAGCCCGCCTCGTGCGCGCCGCCGGTCGCGCCGCACGACGCCGACGGCGAAGGCCGCAATCGGTCCGAAGTCCGGGCAGAGAGCCATCGCGCCGACAACGATCGGCGATGAGTCGATCAGGATCGCAACTGCGGCGATCACGCCGGCGAACGCGAAGAGCGCGACCATGCCGCCGCTGAGCAGCCCTTCGTTGTCGATCCGGGCCGAGACATTTTCCCAAATGACCGAGTCCGCCGACTTCCCAACTGCCGACTCCTCGGCGCGCCTGGAACCAGCGGAGATCGATGAATCGATCTCATCGATGTCTATTGCTCCAAGCTGCGCCAGCCCCATCCTCCGGAGATCACCAACGATGTAACTAGCGTCCTCGGGAGCGACATCGCAGGTGATCATGTCGCCGACAGGGTCGACCGCCGCGCCGCGGAGGACGACGACGTTGGCAACCGACTTGGACTCCACCAATAGCGCCACCGCGGCGTCGGAATGCGACGCTGGAGAGATTACGCGTAGGTGGATCACGCTGCGCATCCTACGGGGCGAGCCGCCTGCACGAAACCGTGCAGCGAAAAGTCAGTAGATTACGACCTCTTAGGTAGGTTGGACGATCGCTCTTGCGAGCCGTCCGGAAGACTTCTTACGCTTGCGAACATATGTTCTGGTCACTGACAACAACCCACAGCTCATCTCAACAGCGCTCCTGCGTGATCTCGGCCTTGGACGGCCTGGTCGCCTTCGCGACACTTGAGTCATATGGCGTCGTAGACGCCCGCGACGGCCTAGCCCGCGACCTCTCGCAAGAGCGACGGTTACGAGCCCGCCGCCGCGCTGCCGCACGTCCGTCCTGCGCAGAGAACGGTCCTATCGCGGCGCCGAGCCACAGTCGGCGCGCCGCACCACTCGCGGGTCAGCGTTGAGCGAGATCGCTTACGACGACCGCGGGCTAGTTCCGGTCGTGGTTCAGGACGAGGCCAGCGGCGAAGTTCTGATGCTGGCTTACGCCAACGCTGAGGCGGTGGCGCTTACGCTGAGCAGCGGCGAACTCCATCTCTGGAGCCGATCGCGCGAAGAGCTCTGGCACAAGGGCGCAACCTCGGGCAACACCCAGAAGGTGCTCGCCCTGAGACTCGACTGCGATAGCGACACGTTGCTGGCGATCGTCGCACCGGCCGGCCCGGCCTGCCACACGGGTGAGCGCAGCTGCTTCTTCAACACCGTGGTCGACGGTGAGGCACCGCATGAGGTGCTCCCGGCAATCGAGCGCGTTCTCGTTGATCGTGCAGTGAACAAGCCTGAGGGTTCCTACAGCGTGCAGCTCCTGGGCGACCCTGACTTCAGCGCCGCGAAAGTGCGCGAGGAAGCGGAAGAGGTCGGTCGCGCGGTTCTGGAAGAAAGCGATCAGCGCGTCGACGAAGAGGCTGCCGACCTGCTCTTCCACCTGACCGCATTGCTTCACAGCAGGGGCCACACGCTGGCCGATGCGCAGCGAGTCTTGCTCCAACGGCGTCGCTAGATCGCCGTCAGCCGTCGGTGGGATTGTCGGCAATCGGCCGAACTGAGATTCCCCGACCTGCCAGGTAGCGCTTGACGTCAGCGACGCTGAATAGACCGAAGTGAAAGATCGACGCGCAGAGGACTGCGTCTGCGCCCGCCTCTAGCGCAGCGGCGAGGTGCTCTAGCTCGCCCGCGCCGCCGGATGCGATTACGGGGATACCGACAGCCTCGCTCACTGCGGAAAGCAGTTCGACGTCGTAGCCGTCCTTTGTTCCGTCGCGGTCCATGCTCGTGAGTAGCAACTCCCCCGCGCCCAGCTGCTCCGCCTCGATAACCCATTCGACGACGTCGCGGCCGGTCGGGTTGCGGCCGCCAGCGGAGACCGCCTCCCAACCGTTCGCAGTCGCTTCGCTGCGGCGGGCATCGACCGCTACGACAACGCACTGCGAACCAAAATGCTCGGCAAGTTCGCGAATTAGCTCGGGACGCGCCAAAGCTGCCGAGTTGACACTGACTTTGTCGGCGCCAGCATCGAGAACGGCCTGCGCGTCGTCAACTGAACGGATGCCTCCGCCGATCGTGAACGGAATGAACACATCATCGGCCGTGCGGCGGGCCAGCGCGGCAACTGTTCCGCGAGCCTCATGGGTGGCGGTGATGTCGAGAAAGACGAGTTCATCGGCGCCAGCCAGTTCGTAGCGCGCGGCCAACTCAACCGGATCGCCAGCATCGCGGATGTCGACGAAGTTGGTTCCCTTTACGACGCGGCCGTTAGCGACGTCGAGGCAGGGAATAACGCGTTTCATATGCATCTCACTGGCCGCCGCTCAGCGCAGCCTGCGCCTGCTCGATCGTGAATGCGCCGTCGTAGAGTGCCTTGCCGACAATCACTCCATCGAGATTCGGTGGTGATGCCGCCGCAATCGCACTCAGGTCGCGGAGCGAGCCAACGCCGCCGGAGTAGATGAATGGGATCGTCAGGACCGCGCCGCTCGCAGCGATCTGCGTGAGGTTAGGGCCCTCCATCGTGCCGTCGACATCGATGTCGGAGACGACCAGCTTTGCGACCCCCCGCTTCTCTAGCGCGGCGAGAGCAGCGAGCGCGTCCACTCCATCGCTCTCTTCCCAGCCTGCAACGGCGGCGACTCCCGCTCGCGAGTCGACGCTGACGACCAACTCGTTGCGGTGGTCCGCAATCAATCGGTCGAGCAGATCGGTGTCTTGGAGCGCGGCGGTTCCAAGGATCACTTGAGTGACGCCGGCGCCCAATGCGGCTTTGACCGACTCGACGCTGCGGAGCCCACCGCCAAGCTGAATCGGAACGTCGACCGCAGCGGCGATCTTGCGCACCTCCTCAAGGTTCTCCGGCTGACCACCACGGGCGCCATCGAGATCGACTATGTGGAGTACTGTCGCGCCGGCCTCAATCCATGCCGCAGCCGCGCTCAGTGGCGACTCCGAGTAGACGGTTGACTGGTCGTAGTTCCCCTGCCGCAGCCGTACCGCTTTGCCACCGAGAATGTCGATTGCCGGGTAGAGCTTCATTGGCGGCCACCGGCGCAGATCGAACCGAAGTTGGCAAGCATCCGCAGCCCGTTCGTCGACGATTTCTCGGGATGGAATTGGACGCCGAAGATGTTCGCCTGTTCAACGACGCTGGCGAACCGCGTCCCATATTCGCTAGACCCTGCGACGACGCTGGCGTCGAGCGGCGAAACGACGTAGGAGTGAACGTGGTAGAAGCTCGCGCCCTGAGCGAGCCCCGTCGTCAGCGCCGACTCGCGGCTCCAATCAACCGGGCTCCAGCCGATGTGTGGCAGCTTCGCGCCGAGCGCATCGAGCCGCACGACCTCGCCCGGGATCAGGCCGAGACCGGCTGCGCCACCGTGCTCAGCCGAGCGGTCGAAAAGCAGCTGCATTCCGAGACAGGCACCGAGGATCGGCGTGCCTGCTGCCGCCGCATCGCGCAGCGATATATCGAGCCCAAGCGCCCGGATTCGCTCAGCCGCCGACGGGAACGCACCTACTCCTGGCAGGACCAAACCATCGGCGCGAGCAATTACCTGCGGATCGGCGCTAACGACCGTCCCAACACCGACCTTCTGCAGCGCCTTTTCAACCGACCGGCGGTTGCCGACGCCGTAGTCGACGATGCAGACCGTCGTCGTCACGCGCTGGTCGGTTTGGCGCTGGCGGCAATCAAGGCGGCGAACTCTTCTATCGCCTCAGCTTTGAGCCTGTGCGCAACGCGATTGGCGACCAGTCGCGCCGTAACCGAGGCGATTTGCTCGCGGACAACAAGTCCGTTCTCCTTCAGAGTGATCCCCGTAGCCGTAAGGTCCACAATCGCGTCGGCGAGCCCGGTCAGCGGTGCCAATTCGACCGACCCGTTGACGGTGACAATTTCGGCTTGGCGTCCACTGCGCTCAAAATAGGCAGCCGCGATACGCGGGTACTTGGTCGCGATCCGCATTACGCCGAGCCGCTCTAGCGCCTCGGCGGCACGATCGGGGCCGTCTTCAGACGCCACGACCATCTCGCAGTGTCCGAACTCCAGGTCGGCGAGCTCGAAGATTTGGCGTTCCGGGTGCTCCATCAGCACGTCCTTGCCGGTGATGCCGATGTCGGCAGCCCCCGCCTCGACGTAGGTAGGAACGTCGGATGGGCGCATCGTCACGACGCCAATGTCGGCGAAGAGCAGTTTGCGGTCGTTGGTGCGAACCTCGGAGGTATCGATATCAGCGCGATCGAGGGCGTCGAGACTGCCGCCTAGCAGTGCGCCGCGCGGAACCGCGATAGTCAGTCCGAAGCGGTTCATCGGCCGGTCTCCCCACGCTCTTCCCCAGCCAGCGCCGCGTGCAGAAGGTCGACGTCGATCGCGAATCCGACGCCGCCAACGGCCATACCGAAGCGTCCGAGCAAGTCACCGTAGTAGCCGCCGCTAGCGATCGGTTCGCCGACCGCTGGATCGTAAACCTCGAAAACTGCGCCGCTGTAGTAGCCCATCCGCGGGAAGCGCCCAAGGTCGGGGATCATCCGCGCAGCAACTTCGCCGTCGAGGCTTTCGACGACGTCACGGATGCCGCTGAGTGCTCCGGCCAGCGGCTGCTCGATTTGATCGCGCAGCACCGCAGCCCCGCGAAGGCGCGGGACCTCGGTCAACATCGCGGTTTGATCCTCGGTCAGGTTTAGAGCCGCCACCTCGCGGTCGATCCCAACGAAGTCGCGATCGCCGAGTGCGCGCAGTACGGCCTCGCTCGCGCCGACGTCGACGCCACAGGAGGCGAGCAACGATGGATAGAGGCCCACGTCCCCGATTCCGACGTAAAAGTCTTTGAGTCCGGTCGCTTGGAGCGAGTGGCAGAGCACCGTCAGAGCCTCAGCGCAGCCGGCAACCGCGTCGGCGCCAATCAGTTCGATCCCAGCCTGAAGGAACTCGCGTGGCTGGCCTCGATGCGGCGTAACCGCTCGGTAGGCGGGCGCCACGTAACAGAACCGCAGCGGCAGATCAGCATCGCCGTAGCGCGACGCTGCAACGCGCGCGATCGGGACCGTCATGTCAGAGCGCAGTGCGAGCTCTTCTCCTAGCTCCCCGAGGACGCGGTAGGAGACCGGAGTCGCTGCCGCACCAGCCCGCTGCAGCGTCTCTTGGTACTCGACGGTGGGAGTGGAGATTTCGCCGTATGCGGCCTCGCTGAAGACGCCGAGCAGAGCCGCCTCGATCCGCCGCAGCTCAGCCCGCTCTTCGGGCAGGACGTCGCGAGTCCCGCTCGGGATCCGGGCGTTCATTGCTCTGCCAGCTTTGGTTGTGGGGTTCGAGGTGTCTGCATACCGAGACGAAGATACGACAACGGCCGCAAAACCGGGGCCGTCCTATTGCGTCCTGCAACGAAGAAGGGGCCGCCAGCGGCGACCCCCGTGCTTCAAGTAAAACCGGCGGCGTCCTACTCTCCCGGGCCTGAAAGGCCAAGTACCATCGGCGCTGAGGGGCTTAACTGCTCTGTTCGGAATGGGAAGAGGTGTTTCCCCCTCGCGATAACCACCGGAAATTGTCGAGACCTCCGCCTCGGCGCATCCTTGAAAACCGCACAGCAGCCAATTGGGTACCACTTAAAAAAAACCGTCAAGCCCTCGGATTATTAGTATCAGTCTCCTACACGCGTCACCGCGCTTCCAGAGCTGACCTATCAACCTGGTGGTCTGCCAGGATCCTTACCCTCTCTAGGAGGTGGGAGAATTCATCTCGAGGCCGGCTTCCCGCTTAGATGCTTTCAGCGGTTATCCGATCCGTTCGTAGCTAAGCTGCGGTGCCCTTGGCAGGACAACAGCTACACCAGAGGAACGTTCACCCCGGTCCTCTCGTACTAGGGGCAAATCCTCTCAATTCTCCAACGCCCACGGCAGATAGGGACCGAACTGTCTCACGACGTTCTGAACCCAGCTCGCGTGCCGCTTTAATGGGCGAACAGCCCAACCCTTGGGACCAACTACAGCCCCAGGATGCGACGAGCCGACATCGAGGTGCCAAACCGGGCCGTCGATGTGAACTCTTGGGCCCGATAAGCCTGTTATCCCCGGAGTACCTTTTATCCGTTGAGCGACGGCGCTTCCACTTGCTACCGCCGGATCACTATGACCTGCTTTCGCACCTGCTCGACTTGTCAGTCTCGCAGTCAAGCTCCCTTAATGCCATTGCACTCTACGCACGATTTCCAACCGTGCTGAGGGAACCTTTGCACGCCTCCGTTACATTTTAGGAGGCGACCGCCCCAGTCAAACTACCCGCCTGGCACTGTTCACCGCCCGGTTATACGGCGCGATGTTAGACGTCCAATACATGAAGGGTGGTATCTCAAAGTTGGCTCCACATCGGCCGCAACCGATGCTTCAAAGCCTCCCACCTATTCTGAGCGAAATGGAGCGAACGCCAATACCAGGGTGTAGTAAAGGTTCACGGGGTCTTTCCGTCTTGCCGCGGGTACTCGGCATCTTCACCGAGACTGGAATTTCACCGAGCCCCTCGTTGAGACAGCGCTGAAGTCGTTACGCCATTCGTGCAGGTCGGAACTTACCCGACAAGGAATTTCGCTACCTTAGGACCGTTATAGTTACGGCCGCCGTTTACCGGGGCTTAGCTTCAATGCTTCGGGCGAACCCTAACATCTCCACGTAACCTTCCGGCACCGGGCAGGCGTCAGCCCCTATACGTCGTCTTTCGACTTAGCAGAGACCTGTGTTTTTGGTAAACAGTCGCTTCAGCCAATTCACTGCGGCCCCCTCAGGCTCAACCGGCTAGCGGCGTCACCTTACTGGGGCGCTCCTTCTCCCGAAGTTACGGAGCGATTTTGCCGAGTTCCTTAACGAGGGTTATCTCGATCACCTTAGTATTCTCTACTTGTCCACCTGTGTCGGTTTTGGTACGGGCACGCGCTTCCTCCCTAGAGGATTTTCTCGGAGGCATGGCGTATGGGACTCGCCGGCTCTAAAGCCAGCTGGCATCGCACCTCGGGTTAATGCAGGCCCGCATTTCACTAGGCCCACCCCTACATGCTTACCCCAGGACAACCATCGCCTGGGTTCCCTTAGCCTTCCCCGTCTCCCCATTGGTCAAACGGATGCGACGTGGTACAGGAATATCAACCTGTTCTCCATCGACTACGCCTTTCGGCCTCGCCTTAGGTCCCGACTAACCCTGAGCAGACGAACTTTACTCAGGAATCCTTGGACAATCGGCGGAGGGGATTCTCACCCCTCTTTCGTTACTCATGCCAGCATTCTCACTTCCCAGGCCTCCACAGGAGTTTCCACGCCTGCTTCACTGCCCTGGGAACGCTCTCCTACCGCGTACTAGATCCTCAGATCTAGTACACCCGCAGCTTCGGTGGCGTGCTTGAGCCCCGTTGAATTTTCCGCGCCCGAACACTTGACCAGTGAGCTGTTACGCACTCTTTCAAGGATGGCTGCCTCTAAGCCAACCTCCTGGTTGTCTATGCATCTGGACATCGTTTACCACTTAGCACGCACTTAGGGACCTTAGCCGGCGGTCTGGGTTGTTTCCCTTTCGACGCTGAAGCTTATCCCTCAGCGACTGACTCCCGGAGTACACGTATATGGTCTTCGGAGTTTGCCTGACGGCGGTAGGCTGGTAGGCCCCCTTAGCCAAACAGTGCTCTACGGCCACTACGTAATTTATCCGAGGCTATACCTAAATATATTTCGGAGAGAACCAGATATCACTGAGTTTGATTAGCCTTTCACTCCGACCCACAGGTCATCCGCCCAGTTTTCAACCTAGGTCGGTTCGGCCCTCCACAAGGTCTTACCCTCGCTTCAGCCTGCCCATGGGTAGCTCACTCAGTTTCGGGTCTGCCGCCTACGACTCTGTCGCCCTGTTCGGACTCGCTTTCGCTTCGGCTCCACTCATCGCTTAACCTTGCCGCAGACGAGCAACTCGCTGGCTCGTTATGCAAAAAGCACGCGGTCACGGAATAAATCCGCTCCCACCCCTTGTAGGCACGTGGTTTCAGGTACTATTTCACTCCCCTTCCGGGGTTCTTTTCACCTTTCCCTCACGGTACTAGTCCGCTATCGGTCACCTAGGAGTACTTAGCCTTGGAGGGTGGTCCCCCCAGGTTCAGTCCGCGTTTCACGAGTGCGGACCTACTCAGGAACGTCTGACAAGAGGTCATGAGGTTTCGTCTACGGGACGATTGCCCTCTTTGGTGCGCGGTTCCACGCGCTTCGACTACCAACATGACTTTGTAACTCTTGCCAGGCCGGCTACAGCCTGGAACAGACGCCCTACAACACCGAATACGCAACGTGTAGCCACTTACACGTACTCGGTTTGGGCTGTTCCCTTTTCGCTCGCCACTACTCAGGGAATCTCGTTTGATTTCCTTTCCTCGGGGTACTGAGATGTTTCACTTCCCCCGCTTGTCTCCAGCTGGCTTATGTGTTCGGCCAGCGGTGACGCCGCATTACCGGCGCCGGGTTTCCCCATTCGGGCATCCACGGATCAATAGCTATTCAACGCTTCCCCGTGGCTTATCGCAGTCGTTCACGCCCTTCATCGACTCTAGGTGCCAAGGCATCCACCATGTGCCCTTACTATCTTGACGGTGATCGATCGACCCTTTAGATCGATCGGTGATACCCGTTTTGACCCGACCGCTCATCGTGGTCGGGTCGTGGCTGCTGTGCAGTTTTCAAGGAGCGCCGAGAGGGTTAACTCGCCGGCCGCTTGACACGGGGGTCAAGACGGCGAACGGGCCGGTCTCTCAAAACTCAACAGCATGCATTTACTCGCTGGCGACATTATGCCACCAGCTTGAATGCCAGATTCGGTCGACATTCCAGGCTGCTCAGCCGGAGGCTGTAAAACAACTTTCACGATAAATCGTGAGGCCGATTACAGCGCCGTACTGCGCAGGTCCATTTAAGGACTCCCTAGAAAGGAGGTGATCCAGCCGCACCTTCCGGTACGGCTACCTTGTTACGACTTCACCCCAGTCACGAGCCCCACCTTCGACGGCTCCCTCCCTTGCGGGTTAGGACACCGGCTTCGGGTGTTGCTCACTCCCGTGGTGTGACGGGCGGTGTGTACAAGGCCCGGGAACGTATTCACCGTGGCGTGCTGATCCACGATTACTAGCAACTCCGCCTTCATGTAGGCGAGTTTCAGCCTACAATCCGAACCGAGACGCGCTTTTTGGGATTGGCTCCACCTCGCGGTATCGCTGCCCTCTGTACGCGCCAATGTAGCACGTGTGTAGCCCTGGACATAAGGGGCATGATGACTTGACGTCATCCCCGCCTTCCTCCGGTTTGTCACCGGCAGTCTCGTATGAGTCCCCAACTTAATGCTGGCAACATACGACGAGGGTTGCGCTCGTTGCGGGACTTAACCCAACATCTCACGACACGAGCTGACGACAGCCATGCACCACCTGTGAATCTGTCCCGAAGGAAAGGTGTGTTTCCACACCGGTCAGAAACATGTCAAGCCCAGGTAAGGTTTTTCGCGTTGCTTCGAATTAAACCACATGCTCCGCTGCTTGTGCGGGCCCCCGTCAATTCCTTTGAGTTTTAGCCTTGCGGCCGTACTCCCCAGGCGGGGTACTTAATGCGTTAGCTTCGGCACGGGGGGAGTCGACACCCCCCACACCTAGTACCCATCGTTTACGGCGTGGACTACCAGGGTATCTCATCCTGTTTGCTCCCCACGCTTTCGCGTCTCAGCGTCAGTACCGTCCCAGCGAGCTGCCTTCGCCGTTGGTGTTCTTCCTGATATCTGCGCATTTCACCGCTACACCAGGAATTCCACTCGCCTCTTCCGGACTCGAGCCCGACAGTATCCACCGGCATTCCAGGGTTGAGCCCTGGACTTTCACAGCGGACTAATCGGGCCGCCTACACGCTCTTTACGCCCAATGATTCCGGACAACGCTTGCACCCTACGTATTACCGCGGCTGCTGGCACGTAGTTAGCCGGTGCTTCTTGTGAAGGTACCGTCACTCCAACCGGCTATTAACCGACGAAGCTTCGTCCCAACTGAAAGGAGTTTACGACCCGAGAGCCTTCTTCCTCCACGCGGCGTTGCTGCGTCACACTTTCGTGCATTGCGCAAGATTCCCCACTGCAGCCTCCCGTAGGAGTCTGGGCCGTGTCTCAGTCCCAGTGTGGCTGATCGTCCTCTCAGACCAGCTACCCATCGATGCCTTGGTAGGCCGTTACCCCACCAACTAACTAATGGGCCGCGGGCCCATCCCGTCGCGGAGGCCGAAGCTTCCTTTCGTGACAACTCTTGTGAGTTGGCACCTCATTCGGTATTAGCCCCAGTTTCCTAGGGTTGTCCCGATCAACGGGGCAGGTTGCCCACGTGTTACTCACCCGTTCGCGGCTCTGCCCCAGACCGAAGTCTGGTTCGTCGCCCCACTTGCATGTGTTAAGCACGCCGCCAGCGTTCGTCCTGAGCCAGGATCAAACTCTCCATAAAGTACATCGACTTCAGACCCGAAGGCCTTTACTCGAATGTTTGAGAGTTCGCCATGACCTACTTCTGCGGCACTCCGTACACGGGGTGCCGCGGTCTTGACTGGTTACTACTCAGACCGCCACGTGGCCAGCAAAGCCGGCCACCGGCGGTTCGAACCTGGACGCACATCCGGGCCAGGTGTTCAGACCCGGAGGTACGCATGCTGTTGAGTTTTCAAAGACCGACACACCCATGCGAGAAGGGGATTCCTTCTCGAGGGGCGCTCAGCGCCGAGGCGCTGAGAACCGGGTCGAACTTGGGAGCAACTTCGCTCCTACTTACGACCGCTCCGCATCGTAGCAGGAAACGGCTGATATTTATCGGTCGATCATGAACCGTTTGAAGCGCCGGCGCCCGATCTGGACGACCGAGCCCGAAAGCAGTCCGGAGTCAACGTCCAAGTGGGCTGGATCGACCGCCTCACCGTCGATCTTGACGCCGCCCTGTTCGACGAGCCTGCGGGCCTCAGAGCGCGAAATTCCAAAGCCCTCAGCAAGTGCTTGCGGGAGATGGACCACACCATCGCTGGCCGCGAATGAGAACTCGTCTATCTCGTCTGGAAGCTCGTGCTTCGCAAATTGGCTGACGAACTGCGCTTCTGCCGCGTCGGCTGCGGCCTCGTCATGGAATCGCATCACGATCGCCTTTGCCAGCGCCACTTTACTGTCGCGTGCGCCGGTGCCGTCGGCTGGCGGCGCAATCGCGAGCAACTCGAACCAGCTTGCCATCGCCTCGTCGGGTAGCCGCATCGTCCGCCCGAACATTTCATCGGCGCTTGACTCGATAGCGATCTCGTTGCCCTTCGTTTTCGACATCTTCTCGACGCCGTCGATGCCGACCAGGATCGGCATCGTGAGAACGGCCTGTTCAGCAATGCCGTAGTGGCGCTGGATGTCGCGGCCGAGCAAGATATTGAAGGTCTGGTCGGTGCCGCCGATCTCGACGTCCGCTTCGATTGCGACGGAGTCGTAGCCCTGCATCAGCGGGTAGAGAAGCTCGAGAACCGAGATTGGTGAGCCCCCTTTGTATCGCGTGGAGAAATCCTCGCGCTCAAGAAGCTGGGCGACAGTTGTAGTGCGCACCAGAGCCAACAGCTCGGCCATCGGCATGTCGAGCCATTCGCTGTTGTAGCGGAGCTCGTAGCGCTCGGGGTTTTGGTCGAGGATGCGGCCAGCCTGCGCCTCGTAACTCTGCGCGTTGGCGATGATCGCTTCGGGACTCAGCACAGGGCGCGTCTCCGAGCGGCCGCTTGGATCTCCAACGCGCGCCGTGTAGTCCCCGACGATCAGCACGACCCGATGGCCTTGGTCTTGGAACTCGCGCAGCTTCGTTAGTACGACCGTATGGCCAAGGTGGATGTCGGGGGCAGTTGGATCGAGACCCAGCTTCACGCGTAGCGGCCTCCCCTCCCTCTCGGCCAGCTCAAGCTTCGCCTGTAGTGCGCCGGCGGGGAGATCCTCGGCGGCGTTGGCAGTCAACTGGGCGGATTTTGAAGCGGCGGATTCCATCGGCGTCAATGCTAGTCTGAGTACAGAGCAGGACGCCTCCACTGTCGGTGGCGGCCTGCAGAGCTTGATGGTGTTCTGGCCGTGTCAATGCGTGCCTTCGCCTCAGCACCGACAGATGACTGAAGACCACGAAGAGAACCCAGACCTCGGAGCTGACGAGCAGGCTGATGCGCCGCTCCCGCGCGTGCGCAAGCCGCGCGTTAAGCGGCTGCGGCTGATCCTTATGGCGGTTCCGTTGATCGCCCTGGCGATCGTTTCGACCGTCTTCGGAATGATGATGGCGGTTGCCTCTGAACTACCGAACCTACAAAGCGAGACCGGCTTTAAGACGGCACGCAACTCAGTACTCCTAGACGCATTGGGAAGGCCACTGGGGATCCTCCAGAGCGACCGCAATCGTGTGCTGATCCCGTACTCCGAGATCTCACCGTTCATGCGAAACGCGGTCATCTCAGTTGAGGACCAGCGCTTCTACGAGAACAATGGCGTTGATCCGCGCGGGATCCTGCGAGCTTTCGTTCAGGGAACGGTTGCCGGCGGAGCGCGGCAGGGTGGTTCAACGATCACGCAGCAGTTCGTCAAGAACGCTCTCGGTGCACAGGATCAGCGGACCGTCACGCAGAAGCTCCGCGAATCGGCGCTGGCCTACCACCTCACGCGCAAGTGGTCGAAGGAGAAGATTCTCAGCGAATACCTCAACTCGATCTACTTTGGCAACGGCGCATACGGCATCGAGTCAGCCGCGCGCGTCTACTTCGGACGCGACGCCAACCACGTCGGCTGCGGCGTCAAGGAGAAGCCCTGCGCGAGCGAGCTAAATGCGGCCGAATCGGCTCTGCTAACTGCCGTGATCGCGAACCCGTGGGCATTCGATCCGGTCGCCCACCCGGAGTCTGCATTGAAGCGGCGCGACATTGTGCTCGGCAAGATGCGCGATCAGGGTCGGATCTCAGCCGCCGAATATGAGCAGGCAATCGCCGAGGGGCTGCCTGCGCTTGTCGTTCCGCCGTCGGTAGACACGAAGGCGCCCTACTTCACGACCTGGGTCAGCCAGCAGCTCGTCGAACACTTCGGCGTGCGCCGTGCCTTCGAGGGAGGGTTGCGCGTGCGAACGACTCTCGACCTCGACTTTCAACAGGCCGCGCAGCAGGCGGTCGACCAGAACCTCAGCGACCCCGACGGCCCGTCGGCCGCAGTGGTAGTGATCGACAACAAGACCGGCGAGGTCAAAGCGATGATCGGTGGGCGCGATTATCAGGAACGCCCGTTCAACCTTGCAACTCAAGGAGAACGCCAGCCAGGCTCGACGGTGAAGCCATTCATCCTTGCTGCGGCGCTGCGTAAGGGCTACGGCCTTGGTTCCGTCTGGGAGTCGCGCAAAAGGATCTTCGACGTCCCTGGTGCGACCGATGGCGAGAAGTTCGTCGTCAACAACTTCGACAACTCCTATTCCGGCACGCGCGACCTAGGGTCAGCGCTGACCTACTCCGACAACGCGGTCTTCGCAGCCGTCGGCCTCGCGACCGGAACCAGACGAATCTCGAAGCTGATCACAGCGATGGGCGTTCGTTCGCCGGTTTCGACCAACCCAGCAATGACGCTAGGAGCCTTCAAGCAAGGAGTTTCCGTACTTGACTGGGCCCACTCCTACCAGAGCTTCGCCGCTGGCGGCAAGCGTATTTCAGGCAGTCTTGGGGCCCCTGACCGCGGCCCTGTTGGGATCCGCGACGTTCGTGACGTCTCGACCGACAAGATGATCGAGCGAAACCAACTTCATTCCAAGCGTGTTGTCTCGCCAGAGCTAGCTCAAGCGGTAACTCAGCAGATGCAGACGGTCGTCAGCGGCGGCACCGGCCGCCTCGCCCAATACGGCGGCTTCGCAGCCGGCAAGACTGGGACGACGGAGAACTTCGGTGACGCTTGGTTCGCTGGATTCACCGACCGATACACAATTGCAGTGTGGGTCGGGTATGCCGATCAGACGCAGCCGATGAAGAGTGAATATGACGGCAGCCCTGTTGCTGGCGGAACCTTCCCAGCTCAGATCTGGCACGACTTCGTAGTCCAGATCCAAGCCCTGCTGCAGAACCGAGCCGAGAAGAGGAACTCAAAGGGCGGGGCGGACTCAAACGGCATACCACCTTTGAGCACGTTCGATTCCGGCGGTGGCGGCTCGTATGACAGCGGCGGTGGTGGCGGCGGTGGCGGCGGTGGCGGCGATACCGGTGGCGGCGGCGACACTGGCGGCGGCGGCGGAAACCCGACACCTACACCAACCCCTACTCCTGCTCCGACCCCCGCGCCGGCACCTCAGCAGCCCTCCGGTGGCGGCGGCGATGGTGGCGGAACAGAGGCGCCCTCGGGCTAGTACTGCCCTCAGCCCGTTAGCTCAGCAGGCCGCGCGCCAAGACCATCTGCTCACGCACGCGCCCTAGCGCCGTTCCACCTTCGCTGGTCTTTGATTCAAGCCAGCCGTCCTGCGCTAGCAAGCTGATCGCTTCAGCGTCGAGCTCAGCGTCATAGGCCTGAAGCTCGTCCAGGCTGAGCGAGCTGAGCTGGCGGTCTGCCGCAAGCGTCTCTCTGACGATCTTTCCAACCGTTGCATGGCTCTGGCGGAACGGAACGCCCCGACGAACGAGCAGATCGGCGAGGTCGGTGGCTGCGATCATTCCGTCCCCTGCTGCCTTGGCCATCCGTTCTTGGTTGAAGCTTGCGCCCTCGATCATTCCGCTGGCGGCCGCGAGAGCAAGCGAAAGCGTGTCGACGCCGTCGAAGAGGTACTCCTTGTCTTCCTGCATGTCCTTGTTGTAGGCGAGCGGAAGCGAGTGGAGGACGCCGAGGAATGAGCTGAGGTCGCCAACGACGCGCGGCGCTTTTGCACGCAGCAGCTCAGCGGCATCGGGGTTCTTCTTCTGCGGCATCAGCGACGAGCCGCTCGTCCAGCGATCGGGGAGCTGCACGAAACCGAACTCCTGACTTGACCAAAGCACGAGCTCGCCGCCGAGCCGCGAAAGGTGTGTCGCGCAGATTGCAGCGGCAGAAAGGTAATCGAGGATGAAGTCGCGGTTGCTGACAGCATCGAGCGAGTTCGGCGACACGCCGTCGAAGCCAAGCTGATCGGCGACGCGACCGCGATCGGTATCGAAATTAACGCCCGCGAGAGCACCGGCGCCGAGCGGCAGCAGCTCACACTGCGAGGCGACGAACTGAAAGCGCTGACGGTCGCGTTGGAGCATCCAGACGTAGGCCAGCAGGTGATGCGAAAGGTAGACCGGTTGTGCGCGCTGGAGGTGCGTGTAGCCGGGCAGCGGCCAATCGAGGTGGGCTTCGGCGGAGTCGATCAGCTTCCCGATCAGGCCCTCGATCGCGGCGATCGTGTCGGCAGCGGCTTCGCGCGTGAAAAGAACAAGGTCGGTGGCGACCTGATCGTTGCGCGAGCGCGCGGTGTGAATCCTCCCCCCCGCTTCACCAGCGATCTCGCTGACGCGCCGTTCGATTGCCATGTGAATATCTTCGTCGGTCGGCTCGAACGGAAAGAGGCCGGCTTGGAGCTCGCCTTCGACCGAGGCGAGCGCGTCGATTATCACTCCGGCGTCTTCAGCGCTGATGATCTTCTGCGCGGCGAGCATCGCGACATGGGCACGCGACTGAGCGATGTCGAACGGCCAAAGCCGCACGTCAACGTCTAGCGAGCGGTTGATCGCATCGAAATCGGGATCCGGCGGTTCGCTAAAGCGGTTCATTGCCCGCCGAGTCTAGGTCTGCCCGAGCGTCTCGCGCAGCGCTGCACAGACGCGTTCAACTTGGGCGCTCGTCATCTCGGGGAAGAACGGCAGCGCGATCGACTGGGCGGCGACCGTTTCGCAGACCGGAAACTCCCCCTCGCGGTGGCCGAACTGCTCTCTGTAGTAGGCCATCAGGTGGATCGCTGGGAGGTAAGGCTTGCTCTGGATTCCAAGTTCAGCGAGCGCGCGGATCGTGTCATCGCGGTCAAACTCCAGCGGCAGTTGAACGACGAAGACGAACCAGCCGCGCCGGGCCTCGCCCTGATCGGCGCAGGGAAGCGCCAAGCCGTCGATCCCTGCCAAGCCCTCGTAATAGAGCGCGGCTACGCGCGCCCGGCCGGCGATCATCTCGTCGAGCCGGCCGAGTTGCGCGATCCCGAGCGCGCAGGCAATGTCGCTAAGGCGGAAGTTGAAGCCCAGTCGGTCGTGATCGAGCCAATCCATGTCGGGAGCGCGACCCTGATTGCGTTCGGAGTCGATCTGATGCTTGACCGCGACGTCGCCCACGGTCACCATTCCGCCCTCGCCGGTCGTCATCTGCTTGTTGGCGTAGAAGCCGAAGACGGCAGCGTGGCCGCGGCCGCCGACCGGTGTTCCGTCGGCGTAACGGGCGCCGAGCGCTTCGCAGGCGTCCTCGACGATCGGCAGGCCGAGCGCTTCGAGCGGCTCGATCGCGGCCGGGTAACCGAAGATGTGGACCGGCAGCAGCGCCGTTGTGCGGTCGGTAACCGCCGCCGCGGCGGCTGCGGGGTCGAGCGTCAGCGTGACCGGGTCGATGTCGGCGAAGACCGGCCTTGCACGCTCCATCACGCAGACATTGGCGCTGGCCACGAACGAAAGAGGTGAGGTGACGACCTCGTCGCCATCACGAACGCCAACAGCTCGCAGGGCCAGCTGAAGGCCAGCAGTGCCGCTCGATACGGCGCTTGCGTGTGCGGCGCCGACCCGTTCAGCGAAGGCCTGCTCAAAGGCCGGGACCCGCGGCCCAAGCGAAAGCTGGCCGGAGCGGAGCACTTCGAGCACAGCCTGCTCCTCGGCTTCGCCGATTACCGGCTTGGCGAGAGGGATCGGCTCGCTCATCGTCAGCCGTCGCCTTTGCGGCGGCCGGCCTGCTGCCCGTACTCGAGAGAATCGACGAGCGCCTGCCAAGAGGCGGCGATCACGTTCTCGCCGACGCCAATAGTGCCCCAGACCGTCTCACCATCGGAGGCATCAATCAGTACCCGCGTTATCGCGTCGGTGCCGTGGCTCTCGTCAAGGATTCTGACCTTGTAGTTGACCAGCTCGACCTTTCCGACTTCGGGGTATACCTCGGTCACAGCGCTGCGCAGTGCGCTGTCGAGCGCGTTGACGGGACCGTTGCCAGTGGCCGTACGCTCGTAGCGCTCGTCACCCAGCCAGATAGCGATCGTAGCTTCGCTCAGCACATCACCATCGGCCTGCTGCTCGACGGTTACACGCCAACTTTCGAGCCGGAAGAGCGGCTCGTACTGCCCTGACTCACGCCTCATCAGTAGCTCAAACGAGCCGTCTGCTGCCTCAAACTGATAGCCGAGGTGTTCGAGCTGCTTGACGCGCTCGACGATTCTTGCGCTTGTCTGATCGTCCAGTTCAAGGCCAGCGCTACTGCCCTTATCGGCGATCGTCGCTCTCCCCGCTAGCTCGGAAACGATGACATCGCTGCGGTTCCCGACGCTCCCTGGTTCAACGTGTTCGAAGGTGCTGGAATCGGCACTGACGCCAGCGGCATGCATCCCCGCCTTGTGTGCGAAGGCGTTCTTGCCGACGTACGGCTGGGCTGGGTTAGGCGCTCTGTTGAGCAGTTCGTCTACAAAGTGCGCCGTCTCGGTCAGCTTTGCGAGATGACCGGCGGGGAGCACCTCGATCCCCATCTTCATCTCGAGGTCAGCGATCACGGTGACGAGGTTCGCGTTGCCGGTCCGCTCGCCGATTCCATTGATCGTGCCTTGGACCTGAGTTGCGCCGGCCTCAATAGCGACGAGTGAGTTGGCAACTGCGCAGCCCGCGTCATCGTGGGTGTGAATGCCGACCGCGATCTCCGGCAATGCCTCGCGGACGGCGTTAACAGCGGCGGTCACTTGGCTTGGCAGCGAACCGCCATTGGTGTCGCAGAGCACTACGCGCTCAGTGCCGGCCTCGGCGGCGGCGCGCAGAGTCTCGATCGCATAGCGCGGGTCCTGACGCCAGCCGTCGAAGAAGTGTTCGGCGTCAAAGAGGACTCGCTTCCCCTGCGAGACGAGGTAGGCGATCGATTCGGAGATCATCGCCAGATTCTCCTCGGGCAAGACGCGCACGACCTTCTCAACGTGGAGCATCGACGACTTGCCGACCAGCGTCACGATCGGGGCGATCGAAGCCGCGAGAACGTTCAGCCCCTCGTCATCCTCAGCCCTACGGTCGCGGCGGCGGGTCATTCCAAAGGCGACGATCTCAGCGTGGCTTAGCGGCGACGCGGCGAGCAGCTCGAAGAGCTCGGCCTCTTTCGGATTAGACGATGGAAAGCCAGCTTCGATCATGTCGACGCCGAGCGCGTCGAGGCGTTCGACTACGCGCAGCTTCTCCTGTGCCGTCAAGCTCATCCCGCCGCCACCCATTCCGTCCCGGAGGGTTGCGTCGTAGAGCTGGATCGTGGAGTTCATTAGCTCGGCAGCGAGCTGTCCGGCACCGGGTCGAGCCAGTCGCGGTAGCGCTCGTCGCGGCCGTAGAGAGCGTCCTCGTAGACCGCGAGCAGAGCCTTCGTCAGCTCGCCAGGCTTACCGGTGCCGACAGGGCGATCGTCGAGTTCGCGCACCGGGACCATTTCGGCAGCCGTGCCGGTTAGGAAGATCTCATCTGCGATTGGGAGTTCGTCGGCGGCAATCTCGCGTATGACGACCTCGTGGCCCATGTCTGCTGCGATCTTGATGATCGAGTCGCGGCTAATTCCTTCAAGGATCGACGACGTCATCGGCGGCGTGGAGATCACTCCGTCGCGCACGACAAAAATGTTTTCTCCGGTTCCCTCGCAGACGTTGCCGACGTGATCGAGCAGGATCGCTTCGTCGTAGCCCGCGTTGTGAGCTTCGACCTTCGCGAGGATGCTGTTGAGGTACTGACCCCCAGCCTTCGCATACGGAATCAGCGTTTCGGGGCTGATCCGCCGCCAGCTTGAGATCTTTGCGCGGATGCCATCGCGTTTGCCGTCCTCGCCGAGGTAGAGGCCCCACTCCCAGACGGCGATAGTCACGTCGACATCGACCGTCAGCGGGAAAAGACCCATCGAACCGTAGCCGCGGTAGGCGATCGGGCGGATGTAGCACGAGCGAAGCTTGTTGCGGGCGATCAGCTCGAGCGTCGCAGCGCGGATCTGCTCGGGCGTGAATGGCAGATCCATGAAGTAGGCCTGCGCCGAGCGGAATAGGCGATCGACGTGATCCTGATGGCGGAACACAGCGGGCCCAATCTCAGTGTCGTAACAGCGCACGCCCTCAAAAACGGAAGTTCCGTAGTGAAGCGCGTGCGTGAGGACATGGATCTGGGCGTCTTCCCACGGCACGAACTCGCCGTTCATCCAGATGAATTCGCTCTGTTCCACCGTTAGCTCCTAGATCGTCTCGCTACGCGAGCTCAGCCAAGACCGCGGCTGTCGCCTGCTCTGTTGATGCGTCGCCGCCCAGATCTGCAGTCCGTAGACCACATGCCAGAGCGGCAGCAACGGCCGATTCTACTGCGCTTGCTTGCTGTTCGCGGCCGAAGCCGTGTCGCATCATCATCGCTAGAGAGAGGATCGTCGCTAGCGGGTTGGCCAGCCCTTGCCCAGCGATGTCGGGGGCTGACCCGTGAACCGGTTCGAAGAGGCCTGGGCCGTCAGGGTTTCCGATACTCGCTGAAGGGAGCATCCCGATAGAGCCGGTAATCATCGCGGCTTCGTCGCTGAGAATGTCCCCGAAGAGATTCTCAGCGAGGATCACGTCGAACTGGGTCGGCGTTGAAACGAGCTGCATCGCTGCATTGTCGACCAGCACATGCTCGAGTTCGACGTCGGGGAATTCTTCTGCATGGACGCGCGTCACAACTTCGCGCCATAGGCGGCTTGTTTCAAGCACGTTCGCCTTGTCGATGCTCGAAACCTTGCTGCGCGCGGCGCTGAACGCGACGCGGGCTATCCGTTCCACCTCCAAGACGCTGTACTCGCAGAGATCGCTGGCCATCGTGTCGGTGCGCTTCTTCTCGCCGAAGTAGATGCCGCCGGTCAGTTCACGGACGACCAGCAGATCGGTGCCCGAGATTCGCTCCTCGCGCAGCGGACTTGCGTCAACCAGAGCCTCTATCGCCTTTACTGGGCGCAGGTTGGCGTAGAGCCCGAGCCCCTTGCGCAGCCCGAGCAGGCCTTGCTCAGGGCGAGGCGCGCTTGGGTCGGTGCTGTCCCACTTCGGACCGCCGACGGCGCCGAGCAGAACTGCGTCGGCGGCGCGGCAGGCTGCCAGTGTTTCGTCTGTCATCGCGACGCCGTTGGCATCGATCGAGGCCCCACCAAAGATCTGCGGCTCGAACTCGTACTCGCCCGGGCAGAGCGCTTCGCAGACCTCAACGGCGGAGGCGATCACTTCCGGGCCGATGCCGTCACCAGGCAGCAGAGCGACCTGCGCTGCGCCGCTCATAGCGCCGTTGTAACGGGGCCGTGACGTTCCATCGTCGACTCGTAAGCGTCGATTAGCTCGGTTTCGAACATCGTCAGCGCGATGTCGTCGAGGCCATCGAGCAACCGGCGCTTGATCTCGGGGTCGATCTCGAAGCTCGCGACCTGCCCTTCGCCGTACGTCACCTGCTGCGCGTCCAAATCGATCCGTGCCGAGCCGGCGGCCGCAATCGCCTTGCATTCGTCGGGGCTGAGCGCAACCGGAAGGAGCCCGACCTTGGTTGAGTTGGAGAAGAAGATGTCGGCAAACGAGGGCGCGATAATCGCCTGGAAACCGTAGTCCTCAAGCGCCCACGGGGCATGCTCGCGCGATGAGCCACAGCCGAAGTTTCGGCCGGCGACGAGGATTGGGTGCGGGTGCAGCTCCCAACCCTCCTCTTGCTTCCAATCATGGAAGAGGAACTCTCCAAAGCCGGTCCGCTCAATCCGCTTGAGGAACTGCTTCGGGATGATCTGGTCGGTATCTACATCGTCGCGGTCAAGGAACGAAACCTTGCCGTCAATTACGTCGATCGGGTCCATTGTTAGCCCTCTCCCCAGCTTCGAATGTCAACGAAGCGGCCCTCTATTGCAGCGGCGGCGGCCATCTGCGGGCTGACGAGGTGCGTCCGTCCGCCGCGCCCTTGGCGGCCTTCAAAGTTGCGATTTGATGTAGAGGCACAGCGCTCCTCGGGCTGAAGCGTGTCGGGGTTCATGCCCAGACACATCGAGCAACCTGCGCCACGCCAATCGAAGCCAGCCTCGGTGAAGATCTTGTCGAGCCCTTCCTCCTCGGCCTGCTTCTTCACCTGTACCGAACCTGGAACGACCATCGCGTAGACCGACTCAGCGACCTTGCGGCCCTTAATTACTTCGGCCGCGGCGCGCAGGTCGCCGATCCGTGAGTTCGTGCAGGAGCCGATGAATACGCGCTCAATTGTGATCTCTTCGACCGGCGTACCCGCTTCGAGGCCCATGTACTCGAGCGCGCGCTGATCGCCGTCGCTCTTCGGCTCCGGCACCCGCTCGCCGACGCCGACGACCATCTCTGGGTTCGTGCCCCATGTGACCTGCGGACTGATCGCCGAGACGTCGACGACGTGCTCGGTGTCAAAGGTGGCGCCCTCGTCGGTGCGAAGCCCCTTCCAGCTTTCGACCATCTTCTCCCAGTCTTCGCCGGTGGGCGCCCCTAGACGGCCCTCAACGAAGTCGAACGTGGTCTGGTCGGGGGCGATCATTCCCGCGCGCCCGCCGCCCTCAATAGTCATGTTGCAGATCGTCATCCGCCCTTCCATCGAGAGCGATTCGATCACTGGGCCAGCAAACTCGATCACATGGCCGACTCCGCCCTCGACGCCGATCTGGCCGATTGTGGCGAGGATTAGATCTTTCGCTGTGACGCCATAGCCGAGCTCGCCCTCATAGCGGATTCGCATCGACTTCGGCCGCCGCTGAACCAAGGTCTGCGTGGCCATCACGTGTTCGACCTCGCTCGTGCCGATGCCGAACGCGAGCGCGCCGAAGGCACCGTGGGTCGCCGTGTGGCTGTCGCCGCAGACGATCGTCATCCCGGGCTGCGTGAGCCCAAGTTCAGGGCCGATTACGTGGACGATTCCCTGATGTTCAGAGCCGAGTGAGTAGACCGGAACGCCGAACTCGGCACAGTTTGTTTCGAGCGTCTCAACCTGCACGCGACTGAGCTCGTCCTTGATCAGAGCGGCCGTCGCCGTGCCATCGGTTGGGACGTTGTGGTCGGCCGTGGCGATCGTGCGATCGGGGCGACGGAGCGTGCGGCCGGCGAGCCTGAGGCCATCGAATGCTTGCGGGCTAGTCACCTCGTGGACGAGGTGCAAGTCGACGTAGAGCAGCCCGTCGCTGACCTCGTGAGCGGCCCACAGTTTCTCGAATAGCGTTGTCGGTTCGGTCGTCGATTGGTTCACGGCGATCACGGTACCGCGCTTGGGCGCTCGGAAGTCGGGTCATCTGCGTCGAGACGACGTGTAGCGAGCGTCAATGCCCTGATATATGCGCGCGCAGCGGCTTCGATGATGTCGGTAGCGACAGCACGGCCGGACGCCGCTTCGCCGTCGCGTTCGATCATCACGTGCACCTCACCGAGCGCATCCTGACCGGCAGTAACGGCGTCGACACGGAAGTCACGCAACTTGACGTCGATCCCGGTCGCAGCGTTGATCGCGTGGAAGACAGCGTCGACGGCGCCGTCTCCGGTCGCTTCTCCCTCGCAGCTAGTGCCGTCTGGCATCGTCACCTTCGCGCTCGCGCGCGGCTGCTCGCCACTCTTGTCGGTCAACTCGAATGACTCCAGCGAAAATCCCGTCTCTTGCTGCAGCTCGTCGCCGACGAGCGCCTCAAGGTCGAGCGCCGTGACCTGCTTCTTCTTGTCCGCCACCTCTTTGAACCGCTTGAAGGCAGCGTTCAGCGCGGCGCCATCGACCTTGTAGCCGAGCTCATCGAGCGATTGCTGCAGCGCGTGGCGACCAGAGTGTTTTCCGAGCACGATCGAATTGGCGTCAAGACCAACGCTTGTGGCATCCATGATCTCGAAGGTTGTGCGTTCCTTCAGCACGCCGTCCTGATGAATCCCTGATTCGTGCGCAAAGGCGTTGCGGCCGACGATCGCCTTGTTCGGCTGGACCGCGTAGCCAGTCAATCGAGAGACGAGACGGCTCGCGCGAGAGAGCTCCTTCGTATTGACGTCGGTGTAGAGCCCGCCGAGATCCGCGGCGCGCGTGTTCAGCAGCATCACGAACTCTTCGAGAGCGGCGTTGCCGGCGCGCTCTCCGATTCCGTTGATCGCGCACTCGACCTGCCGTGCGCCGGCGAGGACACCAGCGAACGAGTTGGCAACCGCGAGGCCAAGGTCGTCGTGGCAGTGGGTCGAGAGGATCACATCTTTGAGCCCGGGAGCGGCGGCATACAGCCCTTCCAAGAAGCGCGTGTATTCCTCCGGCATCGTGTAACCAACGGTGTCCGGGATGTTGATTGTCGTCGCGCCTTCGTCGATCGCGATCTGGCAGATCTCAGCGGTGAATCCAACGTCGGCGCGCGTCGCGTCCATCGGCGAGAACTCAACGTCATCGCAGAGTGCCTTCGCTTGCGCGACAGCAGCCCGAGCGAGGCCGCGAACATCATCGTGACTGCTGCGCATCTGATGCTCAATGTGGATCTCGGAGGTTGAGACGAAGGTGTGAATCCGCGGTCGGTCGGAGTCCTTTACGGCCTCCCAGGCGCGGTCGATGTCGGTCGCGTTGGCCCGCGCGAGGCCAGCGATGATCGGCCCTTCGACCTGCCGCGCGATCTCGCGAACAGCTTCAAAGTCGCCGGGAGAGGCGATTGGGAAGCCGGCTTCAATCACGTCAACACCGAGCCGCGCGAGCTGCTGCGCGATCTCGAGTTTCTCCTCCGTATTGAGCGAGATTCCAGGCGACTGCTCGCCGTCTCGCAGCGTCGTGTCGAAAATCAGTACTTGATTGGGATTCATGCCGAAAACTCCTTCTGCTTGCTCTTAACCGATGCCTCTTCGTGATCTGTCGCGGCTACGCGGCCGCCAGCGCGTTATTCCCCCCGAAGGGGGAGGAGAAGACGACGAATGAGCAGGCTGTTCGACATGCCTAACCAGATTAGCAAGCACGATTAAGGCGCGGCAAAAAGATTTGCCCTACAGGCCGAGAGCCGGAGTCGTCTCCATCTCACGGTTCTGACGCCGCGCGGAGCGACGCTGGAAGCCAAGGTTGACAAACATCAACAGCACGACGAAAAGCAACATTGCGGTCGCCAGCACGTTGACCTGAGGTGGCACGCCCTGTCGCGCTGCGCCGTAGACGAACAGCGGGAATGTGACCGTTTGGCCGGCGTTGAAGTTGCTGACGACGAAGTCGTCTATTGAGATTGCAAAACAGAGGAGCGAAGCGGCCGCGATCCCAGGGGCAAGCAGGGGGAGCGTGATCTTGCGCAGCGTCGTCCACTGATTGGCCCCAAGATCCATCGCTGCCTCTTCGATGTGGACGTCCATTCCTTCGAGGCGGGCGCGAATCGTGATCACGACGTATCCGAGCGTGAACATTACGTGGGCGATCACCAGCGTTACGAAGCCGCGGATCAGGCCGAGCGTGAGGAACCAGCCCAGAAGCGCCGCGCCGAGCACAACCTCGGGCGTTGCCAACGGCAGAAAGACGAGGCCGCCGGTCGCGCCGCGGCCGCGCCACTTGTGGCGCACGAGCGCCAGCGCTACGCAGACACCCAAGATCACGGCGATGATTGTCGTCAGCGCTGCGAGCCCGAGTGAGGTTACGAACGCCTGTTGGAGCCCTTCAACACCGAAAGGGTCGGCCCAATGACGCAAGGTGAACCCCTGCCAGGTGAAGTTAAAACGGCCTTGGTTGTCGTTGAACGAAAAGAGCACGATCACGAAGATCGGAACGAACAGAAAAACGACGGCGCCAAGTGACCAGACGCCGAGAAGACCGTCGCGGAGGCGGTCGAGCGGGGTTCTCACGCGACCGCCGCCTCGGAGAGTCGTTTAGTGCCGATTAGGCGCGCGGCCACGGCGATTATCAAGAGCACGACGACCATCATGATGAACGAGAGCGCAGCCGCCGTTGGGTACTCGCGAACGACGAGATACTGCGATTGGATGACGTTGCCGATCATGTACTGCTGTGAAGTACCGAGCAGCTGAGCGTTGATGTAATCGCCGATCGCCGGGATGAACGTCAAGAGCACCCCCGCGAAGATTCCCGGCCCGGCGAGCGGCAGTGTGATCTTGCGAAAGGCGGTCCAGCGACTGGCGTAGAGATCGGTCGCAGCTTCGACCAGCGTGCGATCCATCCGCTCCAGCGAGGCATAGAGCGGGAGCACCATGAAGGGCAGGAAGTTGTAGGTAATGCCTGCGATGACCGCGAAACTGGTGGCGAGGAGCCGACCATCCTGCGGCACCAGACCGACCGTTTTGAGCGCGTTGGTGATCCAGCTGTCGTCGGTGAGGATCGTCTGCCATGCGACGGTGCGCACGATCAGGCTCGTGAAGAAAGGCAGAATCACGAGCAGCAGGAAGAGGTTGCGCCAGCGCCCTGCCTTGAACGCCATGAAGTAGGCGAGCGGAAAGCCGATTATGAAACAGGCGATCGTCGCCGTGCCGGCGTACTGGAGCGAGCGCAACATCTGCTCCGAATACTCGGAGATCGAATCGGCGTAGATAGCCCAATTCCATGTCTGAGCAAAGCCGTCGTCGGGGTTTCCGGTCTGGAGCGAAATCCACAGTTGCGAGATGATCGGAATCGCATAGAAGATGATCAGCCAGAGCATGCCGGGGATCACCAACGCCAGCGGCAGAAGCGTATTGCGCCGCCGCAGCGTCAGCCATCCCCCCGCCTGCCCACGGGGAGCCGCCGCTTCCCCGCTCTCACTCACGCCCCGGTGACCTTCTGCATCTGCGCGGTCAGCTCGCGCTCGTCGGCCGCGCTGAGCGACGGATAGGCGTACAGCTTGTCCAGCGTTGCCTTGTCAGGGAAGATCAACTGGTTGTTGGCAAGCTCAGGGTTCCTCTTGGCGACGAGCTCTTGCACCCCGTCAACGGGACAGAAGTAGTTGACGTACTCGGCGATCACGCCGGCTGCCTCCGGGTCGTAGACGTAGTTCATGAAGGTCTCCGCCCCGTATGGTGTCTTTGCCCCCTGCGGGATCAGCATGTTGTCCGACCAGCTCATCCCGCCGTCATCAGGCACGAGGAACTCAAGGTTGGGGTTGTCGGCCTGTAGCTGGACGAGGTCGCCGGACCAGGCAACGCATGCCCAGAGGTTTCCGGCAGCAAGGTCCTTCGTGTAGTCGTTGCCCGTGAAGCGGCGGATCTGACCCTTTTCGTTCTCCTCGTTGATCTTTTCAATCGCCGCCGAGCACTGCGCCTTGGTTGCCTTACTTGCGTCAACCCCTTGGCCGAGCATCACGAGCCCGGCCGAGTCGCGCCACTCGCTAAACATTGAAACCCGCCCCTTGAAGGCCGGATCGAAGAGGTCGTTGATGCTGTTGAGCTTGCGTCCCGTTTTCGTCGGGTCGTAGCCAACTCCGGTGATGCCCGATTGCCAGGGCAGCGTGAAATCGCGGTTCTTGTCGAATGGCGGGTTCTGCAGGCTCGGCAGCAGGTTCTTGGCGTTGGGCACATTCTTCTTGTCGATTGGAATCGCGTAACCCTGGTCGATCCAACGCCCGGCCATCCAGTCGGTCGGTGCCACGAGATCGCGGCCAATGCCCTGCCCTTGCTCGAGCTCTTGCCGCACCTTGGCGTAGAACTCCTCGTTGTCGTTGTAATCCTCGAGATAACGCATCTTTGCGTCATTGGCCTTTTCCCAGCCGGGGATGACCTTCTCGTCGATGTAGAGCGGCCAGTTCGAGAAGACGAGCGTCCCGATCGGTGCTTTCGGGTGGTTGACGTTGCTGGTGTCAACTGTCTCCTTGTTTGAGCTGGTCCCTTCTACGCCGCCGCAGGCTGCGAGGAACGCGCTGGCTCCGCCGAGGGCAATGCCGCTTGCGGCCATCCTGCGCAGAACTGAACGCCTTGATATCGGTTCACCGCTGACGAGCCGATCGAAAAAATGATCTAGTGATTCATCCGGCATTTGGTTCCTCCCTTTCGACAACAAAAGTGTGCTCTGGATCCCAGGTGGCGACGACGCGGTCGCCTTCGTTCAACCCGCTATTCGCGTCGGAGTTGTTCTGAACAAACACTTGAAGGTCTGCGCCACCGTCGGTACGGACGACGTATTGAGTTGCCAGCCCGATGTAGGCAGCGTCGACGATGTGGCCGAGCAGCGCGCTTGAGTCGCCGGCCTGCGGCGTGCCGTTAGCTGCCTCGAGCTTCATCTTCTCGGGTCTGACACCGATCCGAATTTTTGCCGAACTGTTCGGGCTAAGCGCTCTGGCTGGCACCCGCAGGCGAGCGCCGCCGTCGGCGTCAACTTCAGCGAAGGCTCCGGAGCTGGAAACGACGTCGGCGTCGATCAAATTCGAATTGCCGAGAAAGTTGGCGACAAAGGCAGTCCGCGGGTGGTCATAAAGCTCTGTTGCTGAGCCGAGCTGATCGATCCGGCCGTCGCGCATCACTGCAATTGTGTCGGCCATCGTCATCGCTTCTTCCTGATCGTGCGTGACGTGAATGAAGGTGATTCCGACGTCACGCTGGATCTGACTGAGCTCAAGCTGCAACTGCTTGCGCAGACGCAGATCGAGCGCTCCGAGCGGTTCGTCGAGCAGCAGAGCGCGCGGGCGGTTCACGAGGGCGCGCGCCAGAGCAACGCGCTGCTGTTGACCTCCGGACATCTGCGTTGGGCGCCGGGAGGCCAGCGCGCCGAGCTCGACGAGTTCGAGCGCTTCGGCGACCCGCGTTTTGCGTTCGGCTTTGTCGACCTTCTTTCGTTCCAAACCGAACGCGACATTCTCGGCGACAGTCATGTGCGGAAAGAGCGCATAGCTTTGAAAGACGGTGTTGACGTCGCGCTTGTGCGGCGGCTGCTGGGTGATGTCCTTTCCGGCAAGCTCGATTGTTCCCGCGGTTGGCTCCTCGAAACCACCGATCATCCGCAGCGTCGTTGTCTTTCCGCAACCAGAAGGCCCAAGCAGGGCGAAGAAGCCACCTCGAGGAATGTCGAGGTCGAGGTTGTCAACGGCAACCATCTCTCCGAAACGCTTCGTTAGTCCGCGCAGCGCTACGTCAGTTTCACTCACATCCACCCCTCTCATCGGTACCGACTAAACAATAACGACTATCGACTACTGCGCGCGGACAACCAGGACCGGGCACTTCGCCAGCGCCAAGAGCTTGCTCGGCGTCGAACCGAGGACCCAGGCCTTAAGTGGAGGCTCGCCGTTGCCGCCAACGACGATGTAGCGCGCAGCTTCGCGCTCGGCGACGTCCGCTAGCGTCTGCGCCGCAGGACCCTCGATGTACTCTGTTGCAAGCGCAACGCCCGCGCCCTCGGCGGACTCTGCCGCCTCGGCGAGAACTCGCGCACCGATCGCTTCGACCGCTTCATCGAGATCGTGTGACTCGCCGCCGACAACGACCTTTTCGTAGGCGAATAGAACCAACACCTCACCGCCAAGGTCCTTCGCCAACCGCAGAGCTTCAACAAGGGCGGCCTTGCCGCCATCGCTTCCGTCGTATCCAGTGATGATCTTGTCGGGCATCTCAGGCACGTCCTGCTGGTGAACGCGCGATCAGCGCAGGGTCGGCAACTTCTGGCTTGCGACCGAAGAACTCAGGGTGTCCAGCTAGTCGCCAGAAGATCATCAGGACAACGCCCATCAGAAGGAAACCTAGCCCAATTACCAACGGCGGCCCGAGGCCGAACCATGACGAGCCGGATTCCGAATTGGCGGGGTCGGCAAGGTCGACGCACGACTTGACGAAGACCCCGGTCAGCATCAGCCCGCCGACAACGGGAGCTAAACCAATGAAGAGAAAGTTGCGCATGCTCTTGAACAGTTCCCGGCGGTAATAGATCGCACAGGCGTAGCCGGTCAGGCCGTAGTAGAAGGCGATCATCAGTCCGAGAGCCGCGATCGCGTCGAACAGCATGTTCTCGGAGAGAATCGTCAGCCCGACGTACCAAGCCACTGAGACGATCCCCATCAACCAAGTTGCAAACACCGGCGTCATGTATTGCGGGCTTACCTCGCCCAGCTTTGCCGGCAACGCTTTGGCGCGAGCCATCGAAAGCGCAGTACGTGCGGTCGGCAGAATCGTCGTCTGGCAAGAGGCGGCGGCCGAGGTGAGCACAGCGATAATCACGATCTTGCCCAGTAGGACACTGCCGAAGACGTCATTGGCCAGCAGGCCCAATACGTCGCCGCTTTCGTCGTTAGCGAGCCGGTCCGGGCCGCCGAAGGCGATCGCGGCGACGGTGACGATCACGTAGGTAAGGACGAGCACGAAAACCGAAACGATTGCGGCTCGGCCTGGCGTCTCAGTCGAGTCCTCCGTCTCTTCGTTGACGGTTACGGTCGTGTCCCAGCCCCAGTAGATGAAGACCGCGAGCAGGACGCCGCTAGTCAGCGCCGTGACCGATCCTAACCCGGCCGGATTGAACCACTCGAGAGACGGCTTAACCGACCCACTCGGCGCGTCCCCGGCGTAGACGCGAACGAGCGCAACAACGGCAAAGATGGCCAGCGTGATCAGCTCGGCGGCGAGCAGCCCAATCTGCGTCTTGGCGTTCAGCTCGATTCCGATCACGCAGATCCAAGTCATCGCAGCGATGAAGAGAACGCCGACGATCGTTACAGCGATCGTTGATGGAGCGTCAATGCCAATCAGCAGGAAGAGGTAGAGGCCAGCGATCTGAGCGAGGTTCGCCATCACGATCACGTCGGCGACGATGATCGCCCAGCCGCCAATCCAACCCAGCCCGGGCCCCATTGCGCGAGTCACCCACGAGAAAGTTGTGCCGCAGTCCGGGTCGGCGCGATTCATCCAGTAGTAGGACGAGGCAATCAGCAGCATTGGAATGAATGCCGCGATCATGATCACCGGGGCGTGGACTCCAACTCCGACAACTGCCACTACGAGCCCGAGCGAGGCAGCGAGCGAATAGCCGGGCGCGGTCGAGGCGACCCCGATCACAACGCCGGAGATGAAGCCGATGGCGTTCGACTTCAGGCCCTTATCGCCCGGCCCCGACCCTGCCGGGCCTTGATCTATCGAACCTACTGACTGCGTAGCCATTGTCACAAAGTACGCCTTCTGCGGCGTTCGTGCAAACTGCCTCCGAGCTCAGCGCTGCTCAGTCGAGATCGACGGCGCGGCCAGCGACGATGCCTGGATGCTCGGCTACCTGTGCGACGACATCCGGCGGCACCGGCGTGCTCGTCGTCAGCACCATCACTGCTCGAGTCGCGGGCGCAGCATCGTCGTCAACGTCCGGGTCGTAGCCAACTGCGGCGTTGTCAATGTTGATGCCGTTCTCGCCGAGAACTACGCCGACGTGCCCGATCATCCCCGGGACGTCCTCATACTGGAACAGCACGAGATGCTCATGGAGTTGCAGGTTGAAGCGCCGGTCCCACAGTTCCAGCAGATGAGGACGGTGGCGTCGGCCGAGCGTTGTTCCGACGACGCGCGTGCGCTCATCGCCGGAGATCTGCGTGACGCGGACGAGCTCTGTGAAATCACGCGCACTGGTCCTACTCGTCTCCGAAACGACGATCCCGCGCTTGGCGACAATCGACGGTGCGTTGACCTCGTTGACGGTTTCCGCCGTGCGCCCTTCGAGCAGACCGAGCAGAACGCTCGTCGTTAGTGGACGACAGTCCCGCTCAGCAATCCGTCCGAAGTACTCAACCTCGATCCGGTCGACCGCCCCGCCGTCGGCGAGCGCCGAAACGAGCTTGCCTAGGTGATGGCAGAGTGGCAAGAATGGTCCAAGAACCTCCAGATCCTCCGGCGCGACCGAGGGAACATTGACGGCGCTGGTGACGCCCTTGCCGGTTAGCGCCGCTACGACCTGCTCGGCGGCCTGGTAGCCGGCGCGGTCGGTCGCTTCGCTAGTCGAGGCGCCAAGGTGAGGCGTGACGATCACGTTGGGATAGGAAAAGAGCGCGTGCTCAGTCATCGGTTCGCTCTGGAAGACGTCGAGCGCAGCTCCGGCGACCTTGCCGGAGTCGAGTGCAGCTTGGAGATCCTCGTCGACGATTAGCGGGCCGCGGGCGACATTGAGAATGCGGACGCCGTCCTTCATCTTCGCGAACGCCTCAGCGTTGAGCCAGCCCTCGGTTTCAGGCGTCTTTGGAAGGTGCAGCGTGACGAAATCCGCTACCGCGTAAAGCTCGTCTGGGCTCTCGGCCTGTGTCACGCCGAGCTCCCGGTAGCGCTCGGAACCGATGAACGGATCGAATGCGACAACCTTCATTCCGAAGGCCTGGGCGCGTGTGGCGACGAGCTGGCCTATCCGTCCAAAGCCAAGGATTCCGAGCGTCTTATCGAGGAGCTCGACACCTGAATGCTGTGAGCGCTCCCAGCGACCTTCTGTTAGCGCGCCGTGCGCCTGTGGCACATTCCGCGCGAGCGAAAGCAGCAGCGCCATCGTGTGCTCAGCAGCAGTTACGACGTTTGACTCCGGCGCGTTCGCGACGATCACGCCGTGCCTAGTGGCGTCCTCGACGTCGACGTTGTCAACCCCGACACCGGCTCGGCCGACGACCTTCAGCCTGGTCGCTTTTTCAAGCAGCTCAGCGTCGACGTTGGTGGCCGATCGGATCAGCAGCCCGTCGAAACGACTGACGCTGTCGAGGAGCTCCTGACGGTCCCAATCGGTGCCGATCTCGACCTCGAAGCCGGAATCGCGCAGCAGCTCCACGCCGCTGTCGCCGATCTTCTCGCAGACCAGAACGCGCGTCGGCTCGGTCATTGGTTGCTCCCGACGTCTGCGTTCTCGACGACCCAATCGATGCACGCTGTTAGAGCCTCAACGTCGGTTGTTTCGATAGCCGGGAACATTGCGACCCGAAGCTGATTACGGCCAAGTTTGCGGTACGGCTCAACGTCGAGCACGCCGTTGGCCCGCAGCACTGCTGCGACGGCGGCTCCGTCGATCGCGTCGTCGAGATCGACCGTGCCGACTACGAGTGAGCGCTTCGCCATGTCGGCGACGAACGGCGCCGCGTAATCCGACGCGTCGGCCCAACCGTAGAGGTGATCCGATGAAGCCGTAGTACGTGCCACGCAGCCGTCAAGGCCGCCGAGGTCGAGCATCCAATCGAGCTGTTCGGCGAGCAGGAACAGCGTCGCGATCGCGGGTGTGTTGTAGGTCTGATCCTTGCGTGAGCTGTCGAGCGCGGTCTTCAGCGAAAGGAACGGCGGGATCCAACGACCCGAGGCTGCGACGCGCTCGATTCGCTCAATTGCGGCCGGGCTGGCAAGCGCTAACCAGAGGCCACCGTCGGATGCGAGAGCTTTCTGTGGTGCGAAGTAGTAGACGTCAGACTGCGACGGATCGAGCGGCAGTCCACCGGCAGCGGATGTGCCGTCGATAACGACGAGCGAATCGGGCGCGCCATCGGGACGGACAACCGGGACCATGACGCCGGTCGAAGTTTCGTTGTGGGCCCAAGCGATCACGTCGGCGGCCGGATCAGCGACAGGCGTCGGGGCGTCGCCTACCTCGGCTTCAACCAAAATCGAATCGCTGAGGAATGGGGCCGAGTTTGTGCAGTCGGCGAACTTGCGTGTGAATTCGCCGTAGACGAGGTGCAATGCGCGCTCGTTGACGAGTCCGAACGTGGCCGCATCCCAGAAAGCTGTCGCCCCACCGTTGCCGAGCATCACTTCGTAGCCGTCGGGAAGAGAGAACAGCGCGCTCAGCCCGCCGCGGACGCGGCCAACGAGATCGACGACCGCGGGCTGTCGATGCGAAGTGCCGAGCAGCTGCCCGCCAGTTTTCGCTAGTGCGTCGAGCTGCGCCGGACGTACCTTCGACGGGCCACAGCCAAAGCGACCATCGCCAGGTTTGATCGCGGCCGGGATCACGGCGCTGGCCGCTGGGTCGGCGCTTGCCGGCGCTTGCTTAGAAATCGGTTTTGATCCAGTCCATCTTCGAGCGCAGCTCCTGGCCCGTGGACTCGATCTGAGTGTCGGCCTGTTCGGCGCGCATGCGCAGGAAGTTCTCCTGGCCGGCGCGGTTCTCGGCGATCCACTCGCGCGCAAACTCACCCGACTGAATCTCGCTGAGGATTTGCTTCATCTCCGCGCGGACGGCGTCGTTGATCACGCGAGGACCGCGACTGTAATCGCCAAACTCGGCCGTGTTGGAGATTGAGTAACGCATTCCGGCCAGACCCTTCTCGTACATGAGGTCGACGATCAGCTTCAGCTCGTGGAGGCACTCGAAGTAGGCCATCTGTGGGTCGTAGCCTGCCTCTACCAGAGTCTCAAAGCCGGCCTGGACCAGAGCGCTAGCGCCGCCGCAGAGGACCGCCTGCTCTCCGAAGAGATCGGTTTCGGTCTCATCCTTGAAGGTTGTTTCGATCACGCCGCCGCGCGTGCAGCCGATTCCCATCGCGTAGGCCAGCGCAAGCTGCTGCGCGTTCCCTGTTGCGTCTTGCTCGACGGCGATCAGCCCGGGAACTCCGCTTCCCTCGACGAACTGACGACGGACGAGATGGCCTGGGCCCTTAGGCGCTACGAGGACAACGTCAACCTCTGCTGGCGGGGTTACTTCGTCGTAGTGGACCGAGAAGCCGTGGCCGAAAAGCAGCATGTTGCCGGGTGCCAGGCCGTCGGCGATTTCGGCGTTGTAGATGTCGTGGTGGCGCTCGTCCGGAAGCAGAACCATCACTAGATCGCCCTTGCTCGTGGCATCGGCGACCGACATCACCTCGAGACCCTCGGCGCGTGCTTCGGCGACGCTTGCAGAGTCTTCGCGTAGCCCGACGACTACCGAGACGCCGGAATCCTTGAGGTTGAGCGCATGAGCATGGCCTTGGGAGCCGTAGCCGATGATCGCAACGGTCTTTCCTTCGAGAAGGGTCAGGTCGGCGTGTTCGTCATAGAGCATGGCGCTGATGGTAGGACAGTGCCGCGCATTCTTGCCGCGCGGCTAGGCCTCGGCGACGGCGACCCAGGTACTGCCGGGCAGCTCCAACGAGCCATCGGGCTGAACGAACTGGGCATATTGCTCGTCCAGAGCCTCGCGCAACTCGTAGTGCTCTGCCGGCGAGAGTTCCGTCGCAGCGCGCCCAAGGATGCTGGAGGTGCTTCGCATGTGCTCCCACCAGTCATCAAGACTCGCAAGCGTCCAGATGACCTCAACGGACTCGGTCTTGACTTCTATGAAGCCAGCGTTGAGCAGGACCTCGTCGATCATCCCACCGCTGCCGAAGCGGAACGGGTCTGGCGCGTCCGGCTCGGGCGCGACGGTCAGCCCGCGGCTCTCGAACTCGGCGCGGGCAATAGCCATCCACGGGTTGACGGCAAGCGCGCGCCAGACTGCGACAGCGATGCGGCCACCAGGGACCAGAACACGGCGCGCCTCGCGCAGCGCCGCCTCCGGGTCGACAACGAGCATGTAGCCCCATCGGCTCAGAACAGCGTTGAAGCTTGCGGTCTCAGCATCGAGCCACTCGGCCTCCATCCGCGCGACCTTGACTTGCGCCAGCCCGCTCTGCTCGGCGCGGCGCGCTGCGCCCTCGACCATCGCTTCGGCACCGTCGGTGATCAGAACTTCGCCGTCTGGCCCGACCGCTTCGGCCGCGCGCAAACCGACGTCGCCGAGGCCGCCTGCGACCTCGAGCACGCGGTCGCCGGGCTCAAGCCGTACCGCCTCAACGAGCCACTCAGCGACCGGCGCCCCGGCAGCGGTGACCGTCGCCGCGCGCTCTTCCCAGCCAGGCGCGGCAGCCTCCCAGCGGTCGCGCTGCGTTCCTCGTAGTTCGCTCGGGTCGCTCACGAGACGAGCTTAGAGCTCACGGCGCCGCAGCTTCCCCGTGGCACTGCGGCCGAGCGACTGGCGGAACTCGATCTGCTTCGGCCGCTCGTGCGCGGAGAGCCGCGGGCGACAGAATTCGATCAGCTCGTCAGCGGTGACGCTCGACCCAGGTTCGAGCACGACGATTGCCGTCACGCTCTGCCCCCACTGCGCGTCGTCGCGGCCCACCACTGCCACATCGGCAACTGAGGCGTGCTGCGCCAAAGCCGCTTCGACGGTCTCGGGAGCGACGTTCTCACCGCCGCTGATGATCAGATCGGAGATCCGGCCGACGACTTCAAGCTGCCCGTCCTCTCCCCAGCGCCCAACGTCGCCGCTGCGCAGCTGCGGCTGACACTGTGCGGCCACAGTCGGACCGCTAACGAGAATCTCGTCACCCTCGCCCAACTCGACCCGCGTGCAGAAGAGAGGGGCGCCGCGAGTCACAATCTGCGAGCAGGCTTCGGTCATGCCGTAGGACGGCGCAACAGGTACCGATGCTTCGGCCGCTCGCGCGAGCAGCTCGTCACTAATCGGCCCACCCCCGAGCAAAACCCAACGCAGGTTCGGCGCTTCGCGCAGCCCGGCGTCAAGCAAGCGCTGCAGCGTCGTCGGAACCAGCGACACCAAGGTTGGTCCGTCGCTGGCTTGCAGGGCTGCGAGAACGGCATCAACGTCGAACCGGTCTTGAACCAGTGCCTGACCGCGGTGAATCGCCGAGCGCACGAGGATCGACAGGCCGCCGACGTGGCTGAACGGAAGCGGGCAGAGCCAGCGCTCATTGGCGTCCACTCCGATGGCGACAGCCGAACCGGCTGCACTCCACCAGAAATTTCCGTAGCTGAGAACGACCGCCTTCGCTGCTGCGCTGCTGCCCGAGCTATAGATCACGACCGCTGGCGCGGCGAGATCGTGCGTCGTAAGCAGCGTCGCCGCCGGATCCTCGTGCGATTCGAGCGCTGCGTCTATCACCACGCGCGCGCCGCTAGTGCGAGCGGCGATCTGATCGGCTGCCGCAGTCGGATCGATTGGGACGGCGACTGCTCCCAGCAGCAGCACAGCGTGGAAGTGAACTGCGAACCGCTCCCCGGGTGGCAAGAGCAGCGCTACGCGATCCCCTTCAATCACGCCGAGAGCGACCAACTGGCGAGCTGCCCGCTGCGCTTGCTCCAGGAGCTGGCCGTAGGTGAGGTTGTTGACGGCCAGCGACTGCGGTGCTGAAGCAGCCGCTCGCGGTAGCCAGGCATCGACGAGCACAGAGAGAAAGCTAGCCTCTCCCCTCTATGAGCGATAAGACGACGATCCGGCCAGCCGCGCAATGGAGCGCCGCAGGCGAATACAGCGACATCCTCTACGAGTTGAGCGGCGACGGGATCGCCAAGATCACGATCAACCGCCCAGACGCGCGCAACGCGTTTCGGCCTCAGACACTGTTCCAACTGAGCGAAGCGTTCAACAGGGCACAGAACGATCCAGAGGTCGGCGTGATCATCCTCACGGGGCAAGGCGACATGGCGTTCTGCTCCGGCGGCGATCAGCGGGTCCGCGGCGACGACGGTTACATCGGCGACGACGAGATGGCGCAGAAGGGAATAGGCCGTCTCAACGTGCTCGATCTTCAGATTCAGATGCGCCGCTGCCCAAAGCCGATCGTCGCGATGATTGCCGGCTACGCGATCGGCGGCGGCCACATCCTGCATATCTGTTGCGACCTCTCGATCGCCGCGGAGAACGCCAGTTTTGGCCAGACCGGCCCACGCGTTGGCTCATTCGACGGTGGCTTCGGTTCCGGCTTGTTGGCTCGTCAGATCGGCCAGAAGCGAGCCAAAGAGATCTGGTTCCTCTGCCGCCAATATGACGCCCAGACGGCGCTCGACTGGGGCCTCGTCAATTCCGTTGTCGGGATCGAGTCGTTGGAAGAGGAGACCGTTCAGTGGGCCCGTGAGATGCTCGAGCTCTCGCCGATGTCACTGCGGATGCTGAAAGCCTCATTCAACGCCGCCGACGACGGGCTCGCAGGCGTCCAGCAGCTTGCCGGCGACGCCACGCTGCTGTTCTACATGTCGGAAGAGGCACAAGAGGGACGAGATGCCTACGTCGAGAAGCGCAAGCCGGACTTCTCAAAGTTCCCGAAGCGGCCATAAACAAAGTGTCTGCAGAACGGACCCAGAAGAATCCCGGGACGCTTTCGAGTCTCCAGATCTGGCTGATTGCTTCCCGACCGAGGACGCTTCCAGCCGCCGTCGCTCCTGTCTTGGTTGGTACCGCGCTCGCGTGGACGGTTGGACCACTCGATTGGCTGGCGTTCGTTGCGGCATCGCTCGGAGCGCTCTTCATCCAAGTCGGGACCAATCTCTCGAACGACTATTCCGACGCCCGCCGAGGCGCAGACACCGAGGAGCGACTCGGCCCCGTCCGCGTTACCGCTGGCGGACTAGTGCCGCCAAAGCAGGTTCTCTTCGCGACCTACGCCAGCTTTGGCATGGCCGTGCTCTGCGGGATTTATCTGATCATCATCGCCGGCCCGGTTCTGCTGCTGATCGGCGCAGCTTCAATCCTCGCCGGCGTGCTCTACACCGGCGGCCCGCGCCCATACGGCTACGAGGGTTTCGGCGAACTATTTGTCTTCACCTTCTTCGGCATTGTCGCCGTGACCGGGTCCTACTTCGTCCAGCGCCACGCGTTGGAATGGGAAGCGTTTGTGCTTGCAGTTCCGGTTGGACTGCTGGCCTCGGCGATTCTCGTCGTCAATAACGTCCGCGACCTTGAGACCGATCGTCGGGCAGGCAAGAAGACGCTTGCCGTCAGGCTCGGGCGCTCCAACACACGCCGCCTCTTCGCCGTGATGGTGGCGCTCGCCTACCCGACTGCGCTGATTCCATCTCTGGTCGGTTCGCTTAACGCCTGGCCACTGTTGATCGTGCTCACGATCCCGATCTCTATCGGGCTGGTTAGGACGGTTGCCTCACACACCGATGGCCCAACGCTCAACTCGGCGCTGGCAAGGGCCGGCCTGCTGGAGCTCGCGTTCTGTGTGCTCCTAACCATCGGCCTGCTACTGAATTAGCTATGAAGGCCGACCTAGAACGGATCTCACTGACCCTCAGCGAACCGTTAGTGAGCGCTAGCGAGACGATCGAAGAGCGTCACTTGATGCTCGTCTGTTTGGAAGCAGAGCACGGCCTAGTCGGTTGGGGCGAGGCAGGCCCACTCAAGCCTTTCGACGGCGTCAGCGACGAGCAATGCCTAGCCGCGCTGGAGCGCCAGATTGCGGCGCTGAGGGCGGCGCCGGCCGGCGCTAGCGGCGCTGAACTACTCGAAAGCGCGCGCCGGGCAGATCCCCTACCGCAAGCGCTCGCCGCGATCGACACGGCGCTGTGGGATCTGGCAGGCCAGCGTGAAGGCGCGCCGCTGGCGTCGTTACTCGCCGCCGGACCCCTCGCTCGCGTCGCAGTGAACGCCGTAATTGGAGCGGACGCGCCGGAGAGCGCCGCCGCACAGGCACGAGCAGCCGTCGGCGCGGGGTTCACGACGATCAAGGTCAAGGTTGGCGCCGGCCGAGACGTTGAGCGACTTGAAGCAATCCGCGTCGAGATTGGTCCGAAGGTCGCGATCCGTATCGATGCCAACGGCGCTTGGAACGTCGAGCAAGCGGTCGAGGCATTAGCGGCGCTTGAACCGTTCGGAATTGAACTTGTAGAGGAGCCGGTCACGGGCCTTGACCAGATCAAGCGCTTGCGTCCTCTAGTCGCTACACCAATCGCAATTGACGAGAGCGCAGCCGATGACGGCGCACTAACCAGCGGCGCATCAGAGCTCGTCTGTCTGAAGTTGGGGCGCGCCGGGGGAATTTCGGCTTTGCTCGCCCAGGCGGCGCTGGTTCGCAGCTCCGGTTCAGAGGTCTACTTAGCTTCAATGCTTGACGGCCCGATTGGAATTGCCGCCGCGGTCCATGCCGCGGCAGCGTTGCGAATCACAATTCCGTCCGGCCTCGCGACGCTTGAGCTCTTCGATGGCCTCGATGGCGGGCTGCTCGCGCCTAGTGACGGAGCGATTACCGTGCCGCTCGGCCCTGGCCTAGGCGTTGGGCCTGCCGAGGCCTAGGCTCCGCTTAGAAGAGTGCTGCGAGCCGCTCAGGGGCGCTGCGCGGCAGGGCGTGACCGACGCCGTCGATCACTTCGAGTTCGCTTCCGTCAATTGCTCCCCTGAGGCGCTCAGCAAGTTCGACGTAGCGGCCGTCGAGCCGCCCGGCGACAATCGTGGTCGGCGCTGCGATCTCTGACAGCCGCGGCCAGAGAGATTCCATTCGACCGATGCTCAGGCCACGCAGCGCTGCCGCCAAATCCGCGGGCGAATTCTTCTCGATTTCGCTGCGCGCCGAGTCATTCACGTCGGGCGGGTCGTTTGCGAACAGCGGGCCAGCGAGCCAAGCATCGGCAAACTGTGAGATCGGTCCGGCCTCGATCTCGTCGGCGAGGGTTAAGTCCTGTCCCAGCCTTAGTGCGCGCTCAGATTCATCTGCGATTCCAGCGCTGGTCGAGATCAGCACAAGCCGTTCGATCCGCTCAGGTGCAGATAACGCAAGCTGGAGCGCGATTCGGCCGCCAAGCGAGTAGCCCGCCAGCGTGAAGCGAGGTGGTGCGGCGGCGAGCAGATCCTCTACACAGAGGTCAAACGAGATCGGGCGCAGGGCGCCGCTCTGGCCGTGTCCTCTCAGCTCGACGGCCAGCGGCCGGTAGCGTTCGCGGTCAAGATGCCCGCTGAAGGCGTCCCAACTGCCAGCCGTACCGGCAAACCCGTGGAGTAGGAGAACCGTATCCATCGTTAGAACCATCATGACCGCCACCAATGACAGCCACCTGCTGCTGCGCGCCTTCTGCGACGAACTCGCGCGTTGCGGCATCTCTGGTGCCGTCACATCGCCGGGGTCCCGTTCGACGCCGCTGGTCGCTGCGCTAACAGCCGATCGGGGCTTTCCGGTCTACTCTCAGATTGATGAGCGAGCTGCCGGGTTCTTTGCACTTGGACTAGCGAAAGCGACCGGCCGCCCCGCCGTACTCGCCTGCACCTCGGGTACGGCGGCCGCGAACTACCTGCCGGCGGTGATTGAGGCCTACGAAGCTCGCGTACCGCTGATCGTCTGCACCAGCGATCGGCCTCCGGAACTGCGCGCGATCGGGGCCGGGCAGACGATCGACCAGGTCAAGCTCTACGGCGACAGCGTGCTCTCTTTCACAGAGGTGGGCGTCGACGTGCTGACGGCTGAAACGGCGCGCTGGATTCGCTCTCTCGCCTGCCGAGCAGCGTGGACATCTCTCGGCCAGCGGCGCGGGCCAGTTCATCTCAACTTTCCCTTCCGCGAGCCCCTGCTCCCGGCGGTGCAGCTTCCAGAGCCAACGGCGTTCGAGATTGGCCGTGACGAGCGGCGGCCGTGGACTGCGCGGGCACAATCGTTTGGCGACCCGCTACTTGCCGCTGAGATGCTGGCGCCAATCGTCGCTGCGGCGCCGAAAGGGGTTCTCATCGCAGGCCGGCTTGAGGGCGACCTGAACGGCCGCCGGCTCGCGGCAGCGGCCGCGGCGTTCAGCGCCGCCAGCGGTTGGCCGTTGATCGCCGACCCACTAAGTGGCGCCCGCTCTGGCGAGCAGTCGGTCGCTCACTACGACGCGCTCCTGCGGGCAGAGCCTTTGGCGCTCAGCGCGCGGCCGACCGCCGTGCTGCGGATCGGCGATATGCCTGCCTCGAAGGCGCTGCGCAGCTGGGTGGCAGATCTCGATGCGGTGCAGGTGCTGATCGACCCCGAGATGGCTTGGCAGGACCCAGCGATGGTGAGCGACCTCGTCTTGGACGCACAACCTGCAGCCGTCTTGGAGCTGTTGGCCGAGAGCTGCGCGGTCGGCGACGCAGGTTGGGCTGCTGGCTGGCAGCAGGCCGACGCATTCGCCAATGAGGCGATTGACGAGCTACTCGGTGAGCAACTCTCTGAGCCTGCTGTCGCTCGCCAACTCGGTGCTCAACTGCCCCCAGAGACGAACCTCGTTGTCGCTTCGTCGATGCCGATCCGTGATGTCGAGTCGTTCTTCCCTAACCGCGATCAGCCAATTCGCGTGCTCAGCAACCGCGGTGCGAATGGCATAGACGGGACGATCGCCACCGCCTACGGAGTAGCGGCTGCCAGTGAAGGGCCAACAGTCCTGCTGATCGGCGATGTCGCCTTCGCTCATGATGTCGGCTCGCTACTTACCGCTCGGCGCCTCGCCGTGCCACTGACGATCGTCCTGATCGACAATCAAGGCGGTGGCATCTTCGACTTCCTCGAGGTCGCCGAACATGACCGCTTCTACGAGCAGCACGTACTTACGCCGACCGGCCTGAAGATCGAAGCAGTGGCCGAAGCTTTCGGCTTGCATCTGCTGGAACCGTCAACACTGGACGAATTCGCTGCAGCACTCGATTACGGCCTGACCAGCGATGGCACGCAGCTGATTCACCTGCGCACCGACCGCGCCGAGAACGTAAGCCTCCACAAGCAATTGTGGAACGCCGTTGCCGTTGCGCTGGCGCGCTAAGAGGCAAGTACCGGCAACAGCGCAGCGAGCTTAACTTCCGTCTCAGCGAGCTCAGCAGCAGGGTCCGAACCGCTAACGACGCCAACACCGGCGTAGCAGCGGGCAATATTGCCGCCGACTAGTGCGCAGCGCAGCGCAACGCAGAACTCGCCGTCGCCATTGAGGTCGGTCCACCCCACCGGCCCGGCGTACCAGCCGCGGTCGAGCCCCTCTAGCGCCGGGATCAGCGGCGCTGCAACGTCGTGTGGTTCGCCGCCGACGGCGGGCGTTGGGTGCAGCGCGCCGGCTAGTTCAATCGCACCGACCTGGTCCCTCAGCTGCGCACGGATCGGCGTTGCGAGGTGCTGGATGTTCGCCATCTGCGCAATCACCGGCTCATCGGGCGCCGTGACCCAGACACTGAGCGGCTGCAGCGTCTGGACGATCCTGCGCACAACAATCTGCTGCTCTTCGCGATCTTTTGCTGAGCGGAGCAGTTGCTCGCCGAGGTGGCTATCGACCGCTGGATCGGCGCTGCGGCGCGTCGAACCGGCAAGCGCGAGCGTTGCGGCGCGCATCCCCTCGCGGCGAACGAGCAGTTCGGGGCTGGCAGCGATCAAAGTCTGTTCGCCGCGGCCGACGGCAAAGACATGGCACCCGCTGAATGCTTCGCGCAAGACGCCGAAGATCGCATCGACTGAGAACGGCTGGGCTGAATGGATCTGCACTTCACGCGCGAGGACGATCTTCTCGAGCTCACCAGCGTCTATCAGCGAAACCGCCCGAGCGACCGCCTGCTCGTAATGTTCCGGCGGCATTGTGCCAACGACGCTGCTCTGCTGCGACGGGTCTGGGTCAAGCATCGCCAGCGGCCTCTGCTGGAGAGAAGCGGCCCTGTCCGAAAGCCGCTCAGCAATCTGGAGCGCGTCGTCGTCGGCGGTAACGACGGCGCTGAAAGTCATCGATACGTCGCTACCGCGTCGACTGATCGAGAGCTCCGGGACGATCAGCGATGCCGGCGCAAAGCCAAGCCATTGCGGCGCTTTGCCGCCATCATCGGCAAAGGCGAACCCGCCGACCGCAACAGGTCCGCCACCGACGATTCCGTCGGCGCCGTCGAAGTGGGCGCTGCGAGCCAGTCCGTTCCAGATCGCCGCCGCTTGCGCAAAGCGATCGGCGCCGGCCGCTTCAATCAGTTTCGCGCAACCGAGCGCAGCGAGAGCGGCGTGGTCGCGCTCCGGCTGCTCGAAGCAGAACCAAGCCTCGTCTGATCTTCTAGAGGCCGCAATCACAGCGCTGGGATCTGTTGCCGCGGGCAGGACGACGCTGATCGCCGCGAGGACCTCGGCGCCTTGGACGCGCCGCGCTTCTTTGATCGCGGCCGTGATCTGCAGCAGCAGCCGCTCCTTGTCGTCGCCGGTCAGGGCGAAGGCCTGGTCGCCTTTAGAGCTAGTTGTTGTCACTGCATCTATATACGGGTTAGGGCAGCCGCTTGGACTGCTCAGGGCTTTAGGTTTCGTCGCGGCCGCGTGCGATTGCGATCTCGCCGGTGCGCATCATTTCGACGAGTCCGAAAGGCTTCAGCATCTGATCAAAAGCGGTGATCTTCTCGGTTGTGCCGGTCACCTCAAAGATCACCGACTCCTTACTGACGTCGACGACCTTGCCACGGAAGATGTCGCAGATCTGCATCACTTCAGCGCGCTGCGGGCCAGCGACGTTCACCTTGAAGAGCGCGAGTTCGCGCGCCAAACTCTCGCCCGGCTCGAGATCGCGAATCTTGATCACGTTGACGAGCTTGTGCAGCTGCTTCGTGACCTGATCGATCGGATGTACAGCGCCGTCGACAGTCAGCGTGATCCGTGAGATCGCGTCATCGTCGGTCGGGCCGACTGCCAGCGTGTCGATGTTGAAGCCGCGCCTCGTAAAGAGCCCAGCAACGCGCGTCAGTACGCCAGGCTTGTTCTCAACCAGGATCGAAAGGACGTGCTTGCGGCCACTGCGCACGCCAACGCTGGCGTGGAGCGCGTCGAGGCTGAGCGTCTCTGATGTTCCCCCGTCGGCGTTCATCATCCGACCATGTCGCGGGCTGGCATTCCGGGCGAAATCATTGGATAGACGTTCTCTTCTTCGGTCACGCGAACGTCGACCACGACCGGGCCGGGAGTCGCGATCGCGGCGCGGATGTCGTCGACCAGAGTCGTCTTGTCGGTCAAGCGGATGCCGGTCGCTCCGTAAGCCTCTGCGAGCTTGACGAAATCCGGGTAATCGCCCATGTCGACGTGCGAGTAGCGCTTCTCCCAGAACAGCTCCTGCCACTGGCGAACCATCCCGAGGCAGCCGTTGTTCATGATCAGCACCTTGACGGCGATGCCTTCCTGCGAACAGGCAGCAAGCTCCTGCATGTTCATCTGGATCGACCCGTCACCGGCGATCAGCACGACGTCTTGATCTGGGCAGCCGACCTTCGCTCCCATCGCTGCCGGAAGGCCGAAGCCCATCGTCCCGAGGCCGCCGGAGTTGATCCAACGGCGCGGCTCAGGGAAGTGGTAGTACTGCGCCGTCCACATCTGGTGCTGGCCGACGTCGGAGCAGATAATCGCGTTGCCGCCGGTTGCCTGATAGACCGCTTCGACCATGAATTGCGGGCGGATCTCAGTGTCGTCGGTGTCGCTGTAGCCGAGCGGGAATTCCTTCTTCCAAGCGTCGATCTTGGCAAGCCAGTCGTCGAGCCGGGCTGAGTCGGCGCCGAGCGCGCGGTACTCGCTCGTGAGCTGAGGCAGGACCGACTTGACGTCGCCAACGATTGGAATGTGAGCCGGCACGTTCTTCGAGATCTCGGCCGGATCAACGTCGATGTGAATGAACTTTGCATTCGGGGCAAACTCATCGAGCTTGCCGGTGATGCGGTCGTCGAAACGAGCGCCAATCGCACAGATCAGATCGGCTTGATCCATTGAGTAATTGGCCGTGCGCGTTCCATGCATGCCGAGCATCCCGAGCCATTGCGGGCCTTCCGAAGGGAACGATCCAAGCCCCATCAGCGTGCTTGTGACCGGGAAGCGGTCGCTCGACGCGAGCGCGCGCAGCTCCTCCGAGGCGTTACCGAGCACGACGCCGCCACCGACGTAGAGCACCGGCCGCTTGGCAGCCGCCAAGGCCTTCGCCGCCTGACGAATCTGCTTCGCATTGCCTTCAACGTTGGGTTGATATCCGGGCAGCGAAACTTCGGTCACCGGGACGTAGTCAATATCAGCGCGCGAGATATCGACGGGAATGTCGACGACGACCGGGCCTGGTCGGCCGCTACGAGCGATGTAGAAGGCCTCGTGGATCGTGCGCGGGATCTCTTCCGCGTCGGTGACCATGAACGAGTGCTTGACGCCAGGCATCGTGATGCCGATCGTGTCGGCCTCTTGAAAGCCGTCGGTGCCGAGCAGGTCACTGCGGATCTGGCCCGTCATGAAGACCACCGGAACTGAATCCATCATCGCGTCGACGATTGGCGTTACGAGATTGGTCGCACCCGGGCCAGATGTGCCGAAGGAGACGCCGACCTTCCCTGTCGCCTTTGCGTAGCCCTCAGCAGCATGGCCGCCGCCGGCTTCGTGGCGCACGAGGATGTGCTTGATTTCGGAGTCAACGAAAGCGTCGTAGGTCGGCAGGTTGGCGCCGCCGGGCAGGCCGAATACGACTTCGACGCCCTCTGCCTTAAGGCATTCCATGATTGCGTCTACTGCGCGCATTGGCGTCGTTCCTTTCCCTGCTCGAGGTTTGCACGACCGATATGGCCGAATGCCAGATTCTAACAACGATTATTGACCCTCCCACTGCTGCAGCGAGCCGCCCGAACGGCTTCAGAGGTCAGCCCCCGTGGACCCTCTCGGCGAACTTCGATGGCAGCAGCTGATCGTCCGGCGGGAGATAGAGCTCCGTGCCGCAGCGTGTGCAGAGCGCGTCGTGCGCGGGAACCACCTTGCCGCAGCCAGGGCACTCGCGGCGCGGTTCGGTTGCCTCATTTCGCATGAAGATCGCCGCCAGCAGACCGAAAACTGGGATTAGGAAGCTGATTACGAACCAGATAACGAACGAGCCGCCCTTGATCTTGCCGACAATGCCGCCGGCCAGACCGAAGCAGAACGCGATAATCAGGTAGCCGCCGCCAGCCATTGCTTAAGTCTAGGAGGCGGCGGCCGTTATGAGAGGCCGAGCTGCTGACGGACCAGCGCCGTTACCTCTTTGCCATCTGCACGGCCCCGCGTCTGCTTCATCACTTCGCCGATGATTACGCCGATCGGTTTCATGTCGCCGCCTCGCAGCCTCTCGGTTAAATCGGGGTTGGCTTCAAGCGCAGCTGCAACGATTGGCGCCAGTTCCTCGGCGCCTCCGACGGCCTCTAGCCCTTCGGCTTCGACGATTCCCGCTGGATGCCCGCCGTTGGCGACAAGCTCGTCAAGGACCTGTTTCGCGCCACCTTGGTTGATCGCTGACGAAGCGACGAGCGCGGCAAGCTGAGCCAGCGCGTCGGCGCTGACCTTCGAGTCTTCAGCTTCCTGCTCGCCGAGCCTTCCCTGCAGCTCGGTTACCCAGTTGGCGCAAAGCTGAGGCTCCAGCGACGTGTCCGCTGCGCAGACTGCATCGAAGTAGTCGGCCAGCTCGGCACGCCAGGCGAACAGCCTCGCGGTCTCGGGGCTAAGCCCGAGCTGCTCGACATAGCGCTGTTCGCGCGCCGCTGGCAGCTCGGGCAGCGCGGAGGCGGCGCGATCGAGCATCGTTTCGGTGATCACAACCGGCGGAAGGTCAGGTTCCGGGAAGTAGCGGTAGTCATGTGCCTCTTCCTTCGACCGTAGCGACGTAATCGACTCAGTCTTGGGGTCAAAGTGAAGCGTCTCCTGAGTGACGCTCTCTCCCGCTTCGATCAGCGCCCGCTGCCGCTCGACCTCGGCGCGGATCCCACGCTCGATGAAGCGGAACGAGTTCATGTTCTTCAGCTCCGTCTTCGTTCCAAGCTGATCGGTGCCGACTGGGCGCAGCGAGATGTTGGCGTCGCAGCGCAGCGATCCCTCCTCCATGTTGACGTCGCTTACGCCGAGCGTCCTCAGCGTTGTGCGCAGCAGTCGCAGCCACTCGCCGGCTTGCTCGGCGGAACGGATCTCGGGCTCTGTGACGATCTCGGCCAGCGGCGTGCCGCCGCGATTGAAGTCGACGACGGAGCTGTCGGCACCTTGAATTCGGCCGCTAGCGCCTGCGTGGTTCAGCTTCGCAGCGTCCTCCTCGAGGTGGACGCGGTGGATCTTGACGGCGCCGAGCTTGCCACCCGAGCAGAGAGGGAGATCAAATTGGCTGATCTGGTAGCCCTTCGGCAGGTCGGGATAGAAGTAGTTCTTGCGGTGGAAGGTCGAGACCGGCGCGAGCTCCGACTCGAGCGCCATGCCGATCATCAGGCCGTAGTGGATTGCCTCGGCGTTGGCGACCGGCAGAGCGCCCGGCAATCCGAGGCAGACAGGACAGGTCCGCGTGTTTGGTGGCTCACCAAAACCGAGCGCGCAGGAACAGAACATCTTCGTTGCCGTTCGAAGCTGAACATGGATCTCTAGCCCGATCACCGGCTCCAGCTCAACGCCAGCCATCAGCTCGCTCCACCCCTGGCTGGCGAACCGTCGAAGCCGATCGCCTGCTCGAGCGCGTGTGCGGCGCCAAGGATGCGGTTCTCGCTGAACGCCGGACCGCAGATCTGCAGCCCTACAGGAAGCCCTTCGCTGAGACCGGACGGGATTGAGATCGCCGGCGTGCCAGCAAGCGACATCGGGATCGTGAAGAGGTCGCTGAGATACATCGAGAGCGGATCAGCGGTGCGGTCGCCGAGACCGAAAGCAACGGTTGGGCTGGTCGGCGTAACGATGAAGTCTGCGCTTTCGAAGATTGCGCCGAGCTCGCGCGCAACGACTGTCCGCACGCGCTGCGCACGGCCATAGTAAGCGTCGTAATAGCCGGAAGAGAGAGCGTAGGTGCCGATCAAGATCCGGCGCTTGACCTCTGCGCCGAAGCCATCGTGGCGCGTTTCGGTGTACATCTCGTCGAGCCTGCCCTCTTCGACGCGAAGCCCATAGCGCACACCATCGAAGCGAGCGAGGTTCGACGAGGCCTCGGCCGGGGCGATCACGTAGTAAGCGCTGAGCGCGTATCGGGCACTTGGGATCTCGCAGCCAACGATCGTTGCACCGAGCGAGCGCGCTGTTTCAAGTGACGCCTCGAACGATTCGCGCACTCCTGCCTCGATCCCTTCGCCATCTACTAACCCCGTCGGCACGGCGAGAGTGATGCCGTCAAGACGCTCGCCGGTCGGGATCTCGATCGCCTCCGGGAAGGCGACCGAGGTCGCGTCAGCGCTGTCACGGCCGACGAGATGGCGGTAGAAAAGCGCGGCGTCGGCGACGTCGCGCGTCAGCGGACCGGCGCTGTCGAGTGACGAGGCGAAGGCGATCATCCCGTAGCGCGAGACCGCTCCATATGTTGGCTTCAGACCGACGATTCCACAGAGCGCCGCCGGCTGCCGGATCGAGCCTCCGGTGTCGGTACCGAGTGCCCACGGCGCGAGGCCAGCAGCGACCGCAGCGGCGCTGCCGCCGGACGAACCGCCCGGAACGCGGCTGTGGTCCCACGGGTTGAGCACCGGGCCGAAGGCAGAGTTTTCGTTCGAGGAGCCCATCGCGAACTCGTCTTGGTTTGTCTTGCCGAGGACAGGCGCACCGGCCGCTTCGAGGTTGGCCACCGCGGTCGCGGTGTAAGGCGGGCAGTACCCGGCCAGGATCTTTGAACCTGCCTGGCTTGGGATGCCCTCTGTGCAGAAGAGGTCTTTAACCGCTACGGGGACGCCGGAGAGCGGTCCTTCGACCGGGGCTGGCGGCTGCTCGGCGACCCAGGTGAATGCGTTTAGCTCGTCGCCGGCTGCGCGGGCGCGGTAGTGCTCGAAGAGCTCGGCGCGCGCTAGCCCACCATCGGCAATTGCGGCGGCAGCGGCACTCGCGCTGAGCTCTTGAATCTCGTCGGCCATCTACTCGCCTTGAGGACTCGGGACGAGGAAGCCGTCGTCGCGGACGGCGGGCGCCGGGGCGAGTGCGACGTCGCGCGGAAGCGACGGCCTCGCCGTGTCGGCGCGGAGCGAATCGGAGACGTCGCCGATGTGAGCTGTTGGTTCCACGCCTTCGAGATCGAGCTCCTCGATGACGGCGACGTGTTCGAGGATCGACGAGAGTTCTGCGGCTGTCGCGTCGAGCTCATCCTCATGCAGCGCGAGGCGGGCAAGGCGGGCTACGTGGAGAAGTTCGTCGCGGTCGATCATCGGCCGCCTAATTCTACGATGCCGAAGGACGCTCGGCGTCGAGTGACGGCACCGGTCGCCGCTGCGGCGGCGTGTAGGCGCGCGATGCCCCTTCGGTGCGCTCGTTTCGGATCGACACCAATGAACCCGCCGTCAGCAGCACCATCGACGCAGCACCTACCCATCCGGCAGGTTCGATTCCAACCGCGGCCGAAGGCAGCTCCATTCCGAGCCCGGGCCGCGTGAAGAGCACGACCATCAGCGAAATCAGGGTCGGGATCGCAACGGCGCCGAGCGTCGCTCCGAACGGAAGCGTCGACGCATCGCCTGCGTTCAAGGCAAAAGCGACAAAGAGCCCGATGCCAAGCAGAGAGCTGATCAGCAGCAGCGTGACCATCAGCCATCCGAGGCCGTCCCAGCCGCTGACAACGACGGTCAGTTCACGTGGAGGAAAGGTTTCTTGCGTTAGACCGTAAGAGAACCAAGGCTGCCAAAGTGTCGCGAGGATCCCGATCGAACCGACCAGCACAGTCCACTCGGCTGCGCGAACGTGCTTCACGCCTGCTCGGCCGCCATTCGCGCGGCAATCACGGTGTTGTCAAGCAGACAGGCGATCGTCATCGGCCCAACACCGCCGGGGACCGGTGTGATCGCTCCCGCTACCTCGCTGACGGCATCGAAGTCCACGTCGCCGCACATAACGCCGTCAACGCGATTGATCCCAACGTCGATCACGATGGCGCCAGGCTTGACGAAGTTGGCCTCGACCATCCTCGGTCGGCCTACCGCGGCGATCAGTACATCGGCCCTAGCGCAGATCTCTGCCAAGCCACGCGTCCGCCGGTGGCAGATCGTTACCGTCGCGCTGCGCTCGAGTAGAAGCTGGCCCATTGGCTTGCCGAACAGATTGGAGCGACCGATCACGACCGCGTCGGCGCCTTCTAGCTCGACACCGACCTCGTCAAGAAGCATCAGTACGCCGCGCGGCGTGCACGGCCGCAGCCCCGGCCGACCGAGCGCCAGAAGTCCTGCGCTTGTCGTGGTCAGCCCGTCAACATCCTTGAGCGGGTCTACGAGCCCAGTCAGTTCGACGCCATCAAGATGGTCGGGAACCGGTAGCTGGCAGATAATCCCGCTGATCGCAGGATTGGCGTTGGCTTCCTCGATCGTCGCGATTGCCTGCTCGCGCGTAGCGTCGGCTGGGAGGTTGAAGCTGAAGCCCTCAATGCCGGCTTCCGCGCAGGAACGCTGCTTGTTGGCGACGTAGACGGCGCTTGCCGGGTCGTCCCCAATCAGGATCGTCGCCAACCCGGGAGGGCGGCCGTACTGCTCGGTGAACGCTGCGGCGTCGATCGCGACCTGCTCGCGAAGCTTCGCTGCAACTGCTTTTCCATCAATCATCTTTGCGGTCATGTACGCATTCTTACTAGCGCGCGCGGATCGGTGCGTACTGAGCCATTAGCTTCCGTTCCTCTCCGCTGCCGGCGAAGCGGACAACCAAGATCCCGCCCGGCTCCGCGCCGATCACTACACCTTCGCCGAACGCGGCGTGAACGACGTCGTCGCCGACTCCGAAATTAGTTGTCGGAATCGATGTTGGCTGGTGCGCGCTGGAAGCAGCCGACTCCCACGAGCCCGCCGTCGCGCGTGGCCGAGCGCCGATTGGAGCTGAGTACTGATCGTCCTCCTGATCCAGCAGTCCGCTAGGCAATTCGCTTAGGAACCGGCTCGGCACGCCGCTCGTCTGTGCACCGAAGACATTGCGCTGGCGGGCGCTTGTCATCGTCAGGTTGCGCATCGCGCGAGTGATGCCGACATAACAGAGCCGACGCTCCTCTTCGAGCGTTCCTTCGTCGATCGATCTGGAGTGCGGAAAGAGCCCGTCCTCGCAGCCGATGATGAAGACAACTGGATACTCGAGCCCCTTCGCGTTGTGGAGCGTCATCAGCGTCACTAGCGACTCATCATCCTGGCGGCTGTCGGCGTCGGCGACGAGAGAGACCTGCTGGAGGAAGAGGTCGAGGCTGTCGTCTTCGGCGTCTGCGGCCGCGTCGAACTCGCGCGCGACCTCGACCAATTCTTCGAGATTCTCGAGCCGCCCCGCGGCTTCGATCGTGCGTTCGTTCTCGAGCCACTCGACGTAACCGCTCTCGTGAATGACGGCGTCGAGCAGGTCTCCGATCGGGACGCCCTGCTGGTGACGCTGTCGCAGCCCTTCCATCGTCTCCATGAAGCGGCCCAGCGCTTTGACCGCTGCCTTCCCGAGCCCTGGGACGGCAGTTGGGTCGGCGGCCGCTTCCCAGACGCTCACGCCCGTCGTCTGAGCGTGAGTCAGTACGCGCGAGAGCGATGTCTGACCAAGGCCGCGCCGGGGTGTGTTCGCGACACGCTGGAAGCTGACTGCGTCCTGCCCATTGATCAGCAGCGTTAGGTAGGCAACCGCGTCTTTCACTTCAGCGCGGTCGTAGAACTTTGTTCCGCCGACAACCTGGTAGGCGATCTCACGGCGGACGAGCGTGTCCTCGAGTACGCGCGACTGCGAGTTCATCCGGTAGAAGACGGCAATCTCGGAGCGAGAGAGTCCTTCGTCTACAAGCCGCTCGATCTCACCAGCGACGTAGCGGGCCTCGGAATGTTCATCGTCGAGCGTCCTCAGGACGATCGAATCACCCTCGCCTAGATCGGTCCACAGCGTCTTCGGCATCTGGTCGCGGTTGTTCGAGATGATCGCGTTGGCGGCATCGAGCACGGTCTGGGTGGAGCGGTAATTCTGTTCCAGCTTGATCACTGTGGCGTCAGGGAAGTCGTCCTTGAAGTCGAGGATGTTGCGAATGTCGGCGCCGCGGAAGCCGTAGACCGACTGCGCGTCGTCGCCGACGACTGCGATGTTGCGATGGTCAGCGACGAGCAGCTGCAGCAGCCGATACTGGGCGTGGTTGGTGTCCTGATACTCGTCGACGAGCACGTAGCGGAAGGTCTTGCCGTAGCGCTCGCGCACCTCCGGAAAGCGCTCGAAGAGCGTCACGGTGCGGCCGATCAGATCATCGAAATCCATCGCGTTCATTCGCAGCAGCGACTTCTCGTAGAGCGCGTAGACCTCTGCGACCGTCCGTTCGAAGTAGTCGCCGACCATCTGGCTGTACTCGGCCGGTCCGCGCAGCTTGTTTTTGGCATCGGAGATTTGGCGCTGAACCGCGGCCGGCGTGAACCGTTTGGAATCGACGCCGAGCTCGTCGAGGCACTGCTTGATCAGGCGCCGACTGTCGGATTGGTCGTAGATCGTGTAGCCGCGCGTGTAGCCGATCCGCTCTGCCTCGACGCGAAGTATCCGCGCGCAGGAGGAGTGGAAGGTCATCACCCACATGCCACGGGTTGAATGGCCGAGCAGGTGCTCGACGCGGCCTCGCATCACCTCAGCCGCTTTGTTCGTGAACGTGATCGCGAGAATCTCACCGGCGCTCGCGCGTCCTGTTTCAACCAGCCAAGCGAGCCGATGGGTTAGTACGCGCGTCTTCCCGGAACCTGCGCCTGCCAATACCAGCAGCGGGCCGCCGTCGTGAGTGACGGCTTCGCGCTGCGGGTCGTTCAGTCCATCAAGGAGGCGTTCTATTCGGTCGGCTGTCGGCTGCGCGGGCATCACAGTCGAGGATAGGCACGCGAGCGGCGGCCTTGGCCGCCGAGATCGGTGCTCAGCCGCCGGCGGGGTTGGGGCCGCGGACCGAGCGCAGCGGGCGCACGGGTGCAGCCTCGGTTTCATCGCCGCTCAGCTCCGCAACGCGGGAATCGAGTGACTCGATTCGCTCTGAGAGCCGCTTGATCGCCTCGGCGACAGGATCAGGAAGGTGTATCCAGTCGGCGTCAGGGCCGACAGCCTTGCGGCCGTCTACGCGGACGACGTGGCCGGGGTTACCGACGACTGTCGCGTCGGCCGGGACGTCTGTGATGACGACGCTGTTGGCCCCGATCTTCGCACCGCGCCCGACCTCTATCGGGCCAAGCAGCTTGGCTCCAGAGCCCACCGTTACCTCATCACCGAGCGTCGGGTGACGCTTGCCCGTCGCAAACCCTGTGCCGCCGAGTGTGACTCCCTGATAGATCGTGACGTCGTCGCCGATCTCGGCCGTCTCGCCGATCACGACTCCGGAGCCGTGATCGATTAGTAGACCCTTGCCAATCTTTGCGGCTGGGTGAATCTCAACGCCTGTGATCGAGCGGCTGATGTAGGCAATCGACCGGGGCGCAAGCGGCACCCCGGCTTCAAACAGAACGTGCGCAATTCGGTGCGAGATCACAGCGTGAACGCCCGGCCATGAAGTCAGGATCTCGGTCGAGGAGACGCCACGGGCGGCAGGATCGCGCTGGTGCGCAGCGCCTACATCACGGCGTAGCTCGCTGGCAACGCGCGCCAATGTTGAGAGGCCAAACACGAACCCAGCGTAGCGGCGAAAGCTCAGGCCGACGGGGCGAAATATGGCGCCGAGATGTATCGCTCGCCGGAATCCGGCAGAACTACGGCGATCCGAGCGCCTTTCGACTCAGGCCGAGCCGCGATCTCGATCGCCCCGGCCAGAGCAGCACCGCATGAAAGCCCCGCCAAAACGCCGCACTGCGACGCCGCTGCGCGCGCCGTCGCAATCGCAACTTCGTCGGGAATTGCGATCACTTCGTCGAGCAGCTCGCGGTTGAGAACGGCCGGCACAAAGCCAGCTCCGATCCCTTGGATTCGATGGACGCCGGCTGACCCTCCGGAGAGAACAGCCGAGCTCTCAGGTTCGACAGCAATCACCTTCGCCTTGGGGTTGACGGCCTTGATCGCCTCCCCCGCGCCTGTGATCGTGCCGCCGGTGCCAACACCAGCGACAAAGATGTCGATCTTGTTGTCGAGCGCGGCGAGTAGCTCAGGTCCGGTCCCGACCCGGTGAGCCTCCGGGTTGGCCGGGTTCGAAAACTGGTCGGGAAGATAGGCGTCGTCGCTCGCTGCCATCGCCTTGGCCGCGTCGACCGCCTCTCCCATCCCGCCCATCGATTCGACGACCTCAACCTTGGCCCCGTACATCCGCAGCAGCGCCTCACGCTCGCGGCTCATCCCTTGAGGGAGGAAGACCTGAAGCTCGTAGCCTTTGGCGGCGCAGACGAACGCCAACGCGATCCCCGTGTTGCCAGAAGTGGCCTCGACGATCGTCGTCTTGCCAGGCTCGATCAAACCATCGCGTTCGGCGGCGTCAATCATCGCAACGCCAATGCGGTCCTTTACTGAGCCGCCTGGGTTGAAGGCTTCGAGCTTCGCAAACAGTCGCGCACCGGGAGCCGCGCCAGCGCCCAGCAGCGGCGTCATCTCGACGACCGGAGTCTTCCCTACAAGCTCAGCAATGTTGATCGGAATTGAACCCATTGCGCCAGTCTAACGGCGAGAGGGAACGCCTGCGAGTGTTTCAGGCGGTATCGATGTCGCGCTGAGACTGCTGCTCTTTCTCATAACGGCCGTCGAGAACGGCTGCATAGAGCAGGAGCCCGATTGCTGCGACAACGATCATGCTGATCAGAAAGCCGGCGATGAAGAGCGGCAGATTGCTCATTGTGTCTTCCTCGGAAGGATCAGCGCGCCGAGCGCGAGGATGCTCGGCACCCAGGTGCCGACAAAAATCCCGGCGAGTTGGTCGTCGGCAAGGAACCAGATGCCGACCGAAAGGGCCATCGATATACCGGCCGCAGCGATGATCAACCAGCGAGCCAGCTTTGTCGTGTCAGGGCGCTCAGAATTGGACATACATTGCTTACGCGCGCCAGCCACATGGGGATCAGCCGATCTCGCCGTTTGCTTAGACCGTTAGCTGGTGGCTAGGTAGCGACGGTCGGAGAAGACGCGGCCAACGATCGGCACGAACTCTTCAATCGGCGCGGATTTGAAGTTTGGGTCGAAGCAGTTCTGGTCGTAGAGCGCGCAGAACTCGGCGCAGGCGTCGAACGAGGGATGATCGCGGTAGACGTCGCGAGCGTTGGGATCGTCCCCGGTCACTTCGCCGTAATGGAACTGTTGGAAGACGCCGTGGTGTTGGACGATCCAGCAAATCTCCGGCGCGATGTACGGCCGCATGATTGCGGCGACCATTTCGCCGTGCGTGTACGGCGCAAGCTCATCGCCGATGTCGTGGAGCAGCGCGGCGGCCACATACTCGTCGCTGCGACCGTCCTGCTGCGCCCGCGTCGCCGACTGGAGCGAGTGTTCGTAACGGCTCACTTGATAGCCGGCGAACGAGCTCTTCAGTCCTTCAAGCGCCGCCAGCAAACGCGCCGGCAGTTCGCGGACGAACTCGGCCTCAGCCCGATCAAGCAGCTCGAAGTCGGCCTTGGTGCCGTCCTCCATCGCCGAAAACGAGACCTGTTCCATCTCAGATGTAATACATCGGGCCACCGGCGGCCTCTTGCTCGCGGGCAAGGCAGTCGGCGATCGTTGTTGCCGCGAGCACCGCGCGCGCGGCGGTGGTGGAATCGGCGAAGACGTCGTCGCCTTCGGCTGCCAGCGGGCCATCAAGCAGCTCGACAACCTCGAGCACAGTTATCTCGTCAGCGGCGCGGGCGAGCGTGTAGCCGCCCTTTACGCCGCGCTGGGAACGAAGCACGCCGCCGCGCCGCAGCGTGGCGACGAGCTGCTCAAGGAACTGGGCCGGGATCTCTCGGCGGCGGGCAATTTCACCGACAGGGATCGGCTGGTCGGGGCTTCGGGCCAGCTCGGTCAAGGCGGCGACGGCGTATGGAGACTTGGTCGTTATCGAAATCACCCGTCTACCCTGCCAGATTGATGACTGCGGCGAAAGCTAAGAACTGGATCTCGCGTTTCGCGCCGCCGCTGGCGTTGATGGGACTGATCTACTTCCTCAGCGCTCAGTCGGACCTCAACTCAGGGCTGGGAACAATCGATCTGATCGGACGCAAACTTATTCACGCTGCCGAGTACGGACTCCTGTTCGGCTTGTGGTGGCGCGCCTTTGATTGGCGCTGGCCGGCCGCGGCGGCTTTGATCGCGGTCGCCTGGGCCGCCAGCGATGAACTTCATCAGCTCTCCGTGACCGGCCGCCACGGAAGCCCCGTCGACGTCCTGATCGACTCAGCAGGAGTCGCTATTGCCTATCTGCTGATTAGATCGCGCCGTCGAGCCGCTTGAGCGACTCTTCGCGGCCAAGCAGTTCTAGCGTCTCGAAGATCCCCGGCGAGACGGTCGTGCCGGCCAGAGCTACGCGGACCGGCTGGAACACAGAGTTCGGCTTCACGCCCTGAGACTCAACGACACCACGGAGAGCGGCCTCGATCGACGGCAGCTCCCAGTCGGAGAGCGAGTCAAGCGCTGCGCGCGCTGCGCTCAGGGCAGCCTCGTTCTCTGGCCCGAGCCACGTCTCACGCGCCTTGGGGTCGTCGCTCGGACCGTCCCAGATAAAGCCGCAGAGCGGCCAGAACTCGGCCAACGTTTGAATCTTCTCGCCGGCAATCGCGACTGCCGGCCCGAGCCCGTCTCGTCCAACAAAGGCCTCGACACGCGCCGTCAGGTCCTCGTCGCTGAGCTCGTGGAGGTAGCGGCCGTTAATCCAGCGAAGCTTCGCCTCGTCGAACTGCGCCGGTGCCTGCGTGACGCTCGCGAAGTCGAAGCGCTTAACCAACTCGCTGGTTGAAATCAGCGTCTCATCGTCGGCGTCGCCCCAGCCGAGCAGAGCGAGGTAGTTGCGCACGGCCTCCGGCAAGTAGCCCTTGTCGCGCAGCTCCTGAACCGATTCCGCCCCGTGACGCTTCGAAAGCTTCTTGCCGTCGGGGCCGTGGAGCAACGAAAGGTGGGCGTAGCGAGGCGGCTTCTCGCCCATCGCTTCGAGGACCAACACCTGCTTCTGCGTATTTGACAGGTGGTCGACGCCGCGAATCACATCTGTGATGCCGGCATCGAGGTCGTCGACGGCGACGGCAAGGTTGTAGAGCGGGCTGCCGTCGGCGCGTGCGATCACCGGGTCGTCAAGGTGGACGTTCTGGAAGGTTGTCGTTCCGCGGATCAGATCTTCGATCACCGTTTCGCCGCTATCGGGCACTCGCAGTCGCACCGCACCCTCATCCTCCGGCGTACCGCGAAAGCCGCGATCGTCGCCGTGCTCGTCCTTCCAAGTCCGGACATCGTCCGCATTCGCGTTGGTGCGATACGCGCGCCCATCGGCCAGCAGCTGCTCGACAACGGCACGGTGGCGCGGCTCGTGATCGGCCTGCGACAGCGGCCCCTCATCCCAGTCAAGGTCAAGCCAAACGAGCGCCTCGAGGATCTGCGCTGTGTTCTCTGGCGTCGAGCGTTCGCGGTCGGTGTCCTCGATTCGGAGCACGAAGGTTCCGTCGGCGTGCCGGGCCGCGAGCCAGTTGTAAAGCGCCGTGCGAGCGCCGCCAATGTGCAGCTGACCGGTAGGGCTGGGAGCAAAGCGAACGCGCATAGCGATAGGAATCTAGTGATGGACACTTCAAATAGCGGCGCGACAAGATGCTGATCGGCGCTCACGTCTCCCCCGCCGGCGGCCCGGCCAAGGCGATCGAACGCGGCGAAGCGCTCGGCGCGCGCTCAATTCAGATCTTCAATCAGAACCCGCGCGCCTGGAAGCCGACGATCTACAGCGACGAGCAGGTAGAGGAGTTTCGCGAGGCGATGGCGGCCAGCGAAGTAGGCGCGCTACTGATCCACGCCGTCTACCTCCTCAACGCGGCCAGCGAGGATCGAGATATCCGCGAGAAGACTCTGACTTCACTGACCGCGTCACTGAACGCCGGAGAGGCGCTCGGCGCGACTGCCGTCGTCCTCCACCCCGGCTCTGCCAAAGGCGGCGACGTTGGTCAGGCGATTGAGCGGGCCGGTGCGACGATCGCCGAGGCGCTCGCGCAGAGCGAAGGTTGCGCGCTGCACCTTGAGAACACGGCGGGCGCCGGAGGAACGCTCGGCCGCTCATTCGATGAGCTCGGAGCACTGATTGAGGCCGCCGGCGGCGACGAGCGGCTTGGAATCTGCCTCGACTCCTGCCACATGCTCGCCTCCGGGATTGAGATCCGCAGCGCCGATGCGCTCACCGCTGCGATCGACGAATGCGTCAAAGCAACCGGAAAAGGCCGGATCGGTTCACTCCACTGCAACGATTCGATGATGGAGTTCGGCTCCAATCGAGACCGTCACGCCGACCTCGGCAAAGGCGAACTTGGCGCCGACGGTTGCGCTGTCTTCCTCTCCGAACCACGTTTCGCCGATCTCCCGTGCGTTCTCGAAACACCGGGGCCGGAGAAGAAGGGTCCTACAAAGAAACAGATCAAAGAGGCCTTCGCGCTGCGCGAGCGCGGCCTCAAAGCTCGCGGCTAGCGCTCAGGCTGCTTGGCCGGTGGTTCGCATTGCTGCCGGCCCGAGCACATGCTCCAGCTCGGCGCGCAAACTCGGCGTTGGCGCGACGCGGTACCGCTCTCCGAATTTGAGGCTTCGCCCTCCACCGGAGGTCGCGATGTCGAGCACAACTTCGTGATCGCCGCTGTGGTTGCCGAGGATGTGTTTGAGCTCGTCAATTACGCTCGCCAGCAAGCCGCCGTCGGTCGCGTCGACCTTGAGGTGGATCGGCTGCGGCCCAAGCGCTTCGAGCGCCTCCGCTGCGGCGGCCTTCTCAATCTGATCGGCGCTCGGCTCGAAGCGCTGAATTGACTGTGCGACAACGCAGACCTTGCTGCTGTCCTTGTGGTCAACGCGCCCCTTCACCAGCACGATCTCATCGACGCCGAGCGCTTCGCCATATTGCTCAAGCGTCTTGCCGAAGATCACCAACTCAATGTCGGTCTCGAGATCATTGAGCGTCGCGAACATCATCTGATCGCCCTTCTTCGTGCGGATCTTGCGCGCCGCTGTGATGATGCCGCCAACCGTTACCGAGTCGCCGTCGCGGCGGTCGGCAAGCGCGGCCAGCGAGCAGTCGGAGGCGCCGAGCAGCGCGCCGCGGACCTCTTTCAGCGGATGGGTCGAAAGGAAACAGCCGATCGCCTCCTTCTCGGCGGCGAGCAGGTCGCGTTCGCTGTACTCAGCGCCCGAAATAGGCGGATGAACTTTCCCCACGCTAGGCGCGTCGGACTCGCCAACCTCATCGAAGATCGAGGACTGCCCGATCTGCGCGTCGTTCTGAGCCTGTTGACCGGCGCCCTGTGCCTGCTCGAGCACGTGCATCATCCCTTGACGTGTCGCACCGGTTGAACCGAATGCGCCGCACTTGATCAGCGCCTCGAGCGCACGCTTGTTGACGAGGCGGCCGTCAACCCGCTCGCAGAAATCCCACAGCGAGCTGAAGTCACCGTCTCGCTCGCGGCTCTCCTTGATCGCCTCAACCGCCTGATAACCAACGCCCTTGACGGCATCAAGGCCAAAGCGAATCGCGCCGTTGTCAACGACGAAAGTGTGGTCGGAGAGGTTGACGTCGGGGGGAAGAATCTCGATCCCCATCTCCTCGCAGCGGTTGATGAAGATCGGCACCTTGTCCTTGGTGTCCATCACGGAGGAGATCAGCGCCGCCATGTACTCGGCCGGGTAGTTGGCCTTGAGCCAGGCGGTGCGGTAGGCGATCAGTGCGTAACAGGCGGCGTGTGAACGGTTGAACGAGTAGTCGGCCGATTTCTCGTTGGTTGTCCACATCCAATCGATCACGTGCGCTTCCGTGCTCGACGCCTTGCAACCTTCGCGGAATTCAGGTTCGAGCTTGCCCATCGCGTTGCGGTCCTTCTTGCCAATCGCTTTGCGAAGGTCGTCGGCCTTGGCGCCGCTAAAGCCGGCTAGCTGAGTGGCGATCTGCATCGCCTGCTCCTGATACAGAATGACGCCGTACGTCTTGCCGAGGATCGGTGCCAGCCGAGGATCGCGGATCGTGACTGTTGATGGGTCACGCTTGCCTTTGGCGTAGGTGCCAATCTGATCCATCGCCCCTGGGCGGTAGAGCGCTACGAGCGCGACGAGGTCGTCGAACTCGGTCGGCTTGACGGTTCGCAGTGCGTCCTGCATCCCCTCAGATTCGAACTGGAAGACGCCGCCGGAGTCGCCCCGAGAGAGCATCGCGTAGGTCTTTTCGTCGTCGAGCGGCAACGTTGCCATGTGGGGACGCTCGCGATCCGAGCGTTCAATGATGTCGAGCGCGTCTTCGATCACGTCCAGGTTTCGCAGACCGAGGAAATCCATCTTCAGCAGGCCAAGCTGCTCTACCGGCTTCATCGAGAACTGCGTCACGACCTTGTAGACGCGGTTGCCGTCCTCGTCGGTCGTGTTGGCGTCAGCGAGCTGAACTGGAACGATCTCTGTCAGAGGCCGGTCGGCGATCACGACCGCGGCTGCGTGAATCGATGAGTTGCGCACGACGCCCTCGAGGCCGCGCGCTACGTCAACGATCTGTGCCGCGGTTGGGTCGTCATCGCAGGCCTGGCGCAGCGGCTGGCCTTCCTTCATGCAGTCATCGAAGCTTGGCGGGCGACCCTGAATTGGGTCGGGGATTAACTTCGCGAGCCGGTCGCCCGCTCCGTAATCGTGGCCGAGAACTCTCGCTGCGTCGCGCGTTGCCTGCCGCGGGAACATGCGGCCGAAGGTGACGATCTGCGCGACCGATTCACGGCCGTACTTCTCGGTGACGTACTGGATCACACGCTCGCGGCCGCGGACCGAGAAATCGATGTCGATATCCGGCATCGACACGCGCTCGGGGTTTAGGAAGCGTTCGAACAGAAGGTCGTAGCGGAGCGGGTCCACGTCGGTGATCGCAAGCGTGTAGGCAACGATTGAGCCTGCCGCCGAACCACGGCCTGGCCCTACGACGATCCCGTTCTCGCGTGCCCAACGGACGAAATCCCAAACGATCAGGAAGTAGGCGTTGAAGCCCATCCGGTCGATTACGGCGAGCTCCATCTCCATCCGCTCAATCGCTTCGGCTGGCGGCGGCTCGCCGTACCGCTCGTGCAGCCCCTCGCCGACGAGCTGGGCGACGTAGGCCTTCTCATCCTCGCCGTCGGGCAGGAAGCGAGGGATCAGTTGCCGTCCCAACTCCAACTCAACGTTGCAACGTTCAGCAATCTCAACGGTCGAAGCGATCGCCTCGGGCCACTCCTTGAACGACTCTGCCATCTGCTCGTTGTTGCGCAGGTAGAACTCGTTCGTCTCGAAGATCATCCGCGGGTCGGCGAGCGTTGACTTCGTCTGTACGCAGAGCAGCGCCGTGTGGTGGCGGTGATCTTCGTGGCGCAGGTAGTGAACGTCTCCGGTGCCGACGAGCGACCCGCCCATCTCGCGGGCGATACGGACGATCCCTTCGTTCGCTCGGTCCTGCGCGGCGATGCCGTTATTCTGGATCTCGAAGTAGACATTCTCAGCCCCGAGCGCTCCGACTAGTTGGTCGACGTGCGCGCGAGCTTCATCCTCGCGGCCGTCGGCAAGCCGCCCAGCGAAGCGCGATGCGAGGCACCCTGTAAGCGCGATCAGCCCTTCGCTGTGGCTGTCGATCTGGGCCATGTCAACGGTTGGCTTACCGCGCTCGAGCCCCTCAAGGAAGCCGTCTGAGCAGAGCTTTACGAGGTTGCGGTAGCCAGCGTCGCTGGAAGCCAGCAGAGTCAGGTGGTTGTGCTCGTTCTTGCCGCTGACCCCTGCTTTCGGCTTCTCGGCGTAGTAGATCTCACAGCCGAGAATTGGCTTGATTCCGTGCTTATTGCACGCCTGATAGTGCTCGACGGCTCCGTTCATCACGCCGTGGTCGGTCAGGGCGAGTGCAGACTGACCGAAGCTCGCTGCCTGCTCGGCGAGCGCATCGATCGCGCAGGCGCCATCGAGCAGCGAGTACTCGGAGTGGACGTGAAGATGGACAGATTGAGGGGCGGACACCGAGCGCTGAGGATAGGCGCCGGACCGGACGCGGACCACCCCTCGAAATCTGTTAAGGCCGCTCTGAGCGGAGCTTGCGAAGCGCCCGAGCCGTGCGACCGACGAGTCCTCCGCCGCCGCGCCCCGCACTCGGCCCGAGCTCAGCAGGCGCGCCCCCTTGAGCAGCGGGCCGCGCAGCACTCGGAGCGACACCATCGGCAACGATCGGTGCCTCGGCCCGAAGCCGCTCGGCTGCCCTCGCTAGCCCTGCAAGCAGCTCTTCGGTTTCAGGAGTGGCGGCCGACGGCGGCTGGGCGAGCGGTCCGACTGGTTGGAATGGAGGCGCCGGTGGCGCGCTCTCGCTGCTCCGAACCCGAGACGAGACGATTGCTGCAGTCGCAGCGTCGCGCGCGGCGCGCTCAGCCACCACCGACTGCTCTGCGGCCTCACGAGCGATCCGCTCGGCCCGGAGCGCAGCTTCGGCGGCCTCGCGAGCGTGGATCTCATGATCGACAGCCTCACGCGCAGCGCGTACTGCGTCAGCAGCTTCGCCGAGGACAGCGGCAATGCCGAGGTCGCGCTTCGCCCTCTGCGCCAGTTCGGCGCGCGCGCGTGAAGACTCATCCGCGATCTGTTCGAGCTCAGCAACTCGCTGCTCAGCGCCCGCAAGCCTTTCGCGCAGTTCAGCTTCAGCAAGCTCGGCTCGGCGCGCGCGGCGATCGGCGAGCACGCCCTCGTCAATGAAGCGCTCTGGGTCATTCTGAGAAGGGTTAACCTGCTCCATTGCTCGAACCGTACCGTTCGCGCAGGCTAGGAGCGTCGCTCGGTTAGCAGCCCGCGCAACTAGCGCTTGCGCGTTAGCTTCACGGTTTGCGCTCTCGCGGCCAGCGTGCCGCCGGTCGGCGCGCACGTGGTGCGCATCCACAGAGTCTCCGACGGCGAAGACAAATCAGCGTTATTGGGGGGAGTGTCGGACGTTTGGCCCTACCCCACTACCCGCACCACCGTCACCTCGGGCAGGGCGAAGAGCCAAAACGGGACGGACGTCGTACCCACACCATGCGCAAAGTACACGCTGGGGCATCGCGATCGTCGACGCCCTCGATCAAGCAATGCCTGAACAGTGCGGTAGTTGTTACCCCACACAGACGGCATGGACCATGCCAAGCGATCCGCAAAGAGAGTCGGTATTTTGATGGCGCGTAATCTGACGGGCACCACGATCGTGATCATCGGGGCAACCGGAGTACTGGGCTCCTGCCTTGCTCAACAGCTCGCAGATGCTGACGTTCACGTGGCGGCGGTGGTGCGAGACAGTGCCTCGCTCGATCCAGCGGTAATCTCTGCGCACGCAGTCGCCGACATCACCGACCACGCTGCTCTGCACAGCGCCTTTGCCAGCCTTGGACCGATCGACGGAGTCATCAACGCTGCAGGAGCAGTGGCCTTTGGCACCCTCGCCGAGTTAGACGACAAGACCCTGACAGAGCTTTTTGCCATCAATGCGATTGGTCCAATGGTGGCGCTCCGCGAGAGCGCACCCCACATCAAAGAAGGCGGATTCTTCGTCAACGTCTCTGGAGTAGTAGCCCTCCAACCAATGGCTGGATTAGCCGCCTACAGTGCATCCAAAGCAGCCGCCTGGAGCGCAATGACCAGCGTCGCAAGAGAACTCCGACGCCAACAGATCGACGTGATTGACGCGCGTCCCCCACACACCGAAACGGGCCTGGCAACACGCCCCCTCAGTGGCACCGCACCGAAACTACCCGTCGGGCTCGACCCCAACGTAGTCGCAGCCAGGCTCATCGCTGGGATCGTTGATGGAGAGCGGGATCTGCCCGTCGAGGCGTTTCAGGCCTGACTAGCGCGATCGCCCCGGTCCTACCCAGCGCGCAGGCTAGGGAGTCAACGAGTTGACGTTGCTACGACCGGTCAGCGCCGAAACCAAGCTGACGACTAGTCCGACAGCGACGACTGAGGCGATCACGGTGATCACTTGACGCAGCAGATTTGGGTAGCGGAGACGGATGTAGAAGCGCCCACCGCGAAGAACGAGGAACCCGACTGTCCGATAGGCGCGCCGTTTGCTCATAGCTCCAGACTAACCGCGATCGTCCGACTGCGACTCGCGCAACCGATGCGCCATCCGCGACTGCAGCGTCCAGAGCTCGATGAAGCCGGGCGAGGCGTTCTGGCTGAAGAGTCCGCCGGAGGTGTCGAAGGTGGCGAGTGCGGGGTCGTAAACCGCGTTCGGCGACGAGCGCGTGACTACGCGCGCAGTGCCCTTGAAGCACTTGATCCCAATCACTCCAGTCGCGCGTTCGTTGGCGTTCAGCATGTAGGCGTCGATGTTCTCGCGCAGCGGCTCCCACCAGAGGCCGGCGTAGACGAGGTAGGCCCACTGGCGGTCGAGGTTGGCCTTGAACTGGTTCTGATGAATTGTTGAGACAAGCCGCTCAAGCTCAGCGTGGGCATTGAGGATGATCGTCGCCGCTGGGACCTCGTAGATGTCGCGCACCTTAAGGCCGACAATCCGATCTTCGATGTGGTCGACGATCCCAATCCCGTGGCGGCATCCGATCTCGGTGACGCGGTCGAGCAACTCTACGAGTGGCAGTCGATCGCCATCGAGTGAAACCGGAACGCCGCTCTCAAAACCGATCCGAACGGTCTGCGCTTCGTCAGGTGCCCGCTCCGGCGGCGTTACAAGTTGGAAGACGTCGTCGTCCGGAGCGTGATCGAGGTCTTCAATCCAGCGTCCTTCTGAGGACCGGCCCCAAAGGTTGTCGTCGATCGAATACGGCGTCTGCTCGGCGCCACCCTTAATTGGGATTCCGTGCTCGCGGGCATAAGCGATCTCTTCATCGCGCCCCATCTGCCACTGACGCACCGGCGCAATAATCTTCAGTTCGGGCGCGAGCGTGGCTACGGTTCCGTCGATTCGGACCTGGTCGTTGCCTTTACCGGTGCAACCGTGGGCGATCGTGTCGCAGCCATGACGACGAGCGGCATCGACGGCGAGCTTGGCGATGAGCGGGCGCCCAAGAGCCGTGAACAGCGGATAGCTGAGGCCGTAGGTGCCGTTGGCGAGGATCGCAGGAGTGACGAAGTCGCGCGCGAATTCGTCACGCGCGTCAATCACTTCAGCAGCGACTGCGCCAAGATCAAGCGCCTTCTGTTCGACGACGGCGTAGTCCTCTCCCGGCTGACCAAGGTTGATCGTCAGCGCGACGACCTCCGCGTCGTACTCGTCCTGGATCCACTTGCACATCACGCTCGTGTCGAGGCCACCGGAGAAGAGCAGCAGAACGCGGCCCACCTCATCTGGATTGGCAACGTAGCTGGCTGTTCGCGCTGGCTCGGTCATCGGCGGCAGTGTAGTCAGAGTTGGCGGTTAGCTGTGGGCAACGTGGTCGGCGAGCGCGCTGGCGACTCGTGTGATTGCCTCGGCCACTTCGTCGTCGTCGATTGTTAGAGGCGGCAGCAAGCGCACCGTGTTTGGGCCGGTTGCGTTCATCAAGACTCGCTGCCCGCCGATCGCGGCGTTGACCATTCCGGGCGCGTCACCGGCCTCGATGTCAAAGCCGATCATCAGGCCGCGACCGCGGACCTCGGAGACGCCGGGGAGCAGCGCGATAGCCTCGCGCAGCCGCTCGCCGACCATGTTGACTCGGCCGAGCAGGTATTCATCGTCGGTCACAGCGAGTGCGGCCAACGCGGCCTGCGCCACGACCGGCCCGGCAGCGAAGGTCGAACCGTGATCCCCGCGCTGCAGTGCGCTGGCGAGCCGTTCGCCGGTAATCAGCGCGCCGATCGGCAGGCCGCCACCTAGGGCCTTGGCGGTCGTGATCGCGTCGGGAGTCACGCCGGTCTGCTGGTAAGCCCAGAGCGAACCGGTCCGCCCCATCCCGGTCTGAATCTCGTCGAAGATCAATGCCGCGCCGTGACGATCGCAGATCTCACGGGCAGCGAGCAGGACCTCGCTGGGGATCGGGTGAACGCCGCCTTCGCCTTGGATCGGCTCGATTATCAACGCAGCAGTATCAGGCCCGATCGCTTGCTCGAGCGACTCGACCGTCGCGGCCGCCGCTCTGAAGCCGGGGATCATCGGTGCGAACGGCGCCTGCTTGGCCTCCTGATGGGTTGCCGACAGCGCGCCGTAGGTGCGGCCATGAAAGGCGTTTTCGAGCGTCACGATCTCGCCGCCCGGCTTCGCCCTCCGTGCGCACTTGATCGCCGCTTCGATCGCTTCGGCGCCAGAGTTGCCGAAGACGACCTTGCCACCGAGAGAGGATGCCGACAACCTCTCTGCGAGCCGGATCCCTGGCTCTGTGTAGAAGAGGTTGGAGGCGTGAATCAGCGTTCGCGCTTGATCGCGAATCGCGTCAACGATCTGCGGGTGGCAATGCCCCAAACTGGTGACTGAGATGCCGCAGAGCAGGTCGAGGTACTGGTTGTCATCCTCGTCCCAGATCCAGCTGCCAGCGCCGCGGACTATCTGTAGCGGCAGCCGCGCATAGGTACCTACGACGTTCGCATCATCGACCGATTGAAGGTCGCTGAGTTTCACTGGGCGGCCGCGATCTTGGTTCCCATGCCGGCATCGGTGAAAAGCTCGAGCAGCAGCGAGTGCGCAACGCGGCCATCGACGATGTGGGCCGAACCGACGCCGCCGTCAACGACGTTTAAGCAGGCCTCAAGCTTCGGCCGCATTCCTCCTTCGACCGAATCAAGAGCCGCGCGCAGATCGTCGGGAGTGGCTTGGCTGATCAGGCTTTGAGGATCATCAGCGTCAGCAAGCCAGCCGGCAACATCGGTGAGGAAGATCGCCTTGTAGGCCGAGGTAGCGAGCGCCACGGCAGCGGCTGCATCGTCGGCATTGATGTTGTAGCTCTGACCATCGACTCCGGGGCCGATTGACGCGATCACCGGGATGTAATCTTTTGCGATGTGATTGAGGACGTCGACGTCGACGTGATCAATCGATCCGACGAAGCCGATGTCGCTGCCGTCGGGGGCGGTGCGGCGAGAGACGCTGAAGAGGTTGCCGTCGTCGCCGCTCAGCCCGACCGCCGGCTGGCCGTAGCGCCCGAGTCGCAGCACGATCTCCTTGTTGACCTTGCCGATCAAGACCATCTTTGCGACCTCGACCGTCGCCTCATCGCTGACCCGTAGCCCGCCGCGGAACTCGACCGGGAGGCCGAGCCGTTCCATGTAATCGGTGATTTCGGGGCCGCCGCCGTGAACGACGATTGGGTTGAGGCCGACGTACTTGAGCAGCACTACGTCGCGCGCGAATTCCTCGCAGAGAGCAGGATCCTCCATCGCTGCACCGCCGTACTTGATCACGATCGTCTGGCCGTGGAATTCGCGGATATAGGGCAGCGCCTCGAGCAGCGTTGCAACGTCTCTTGTGGGCTTGATTGGGTTCATGGCCTCAGGTCGTGTAGTCGGCGTTGATACTGATGTACTGCGGGCTCAAATCGGAAAAGAAACATTCAGCCTGATGTCCTTCGCCGGGCAGCCCGACGGTGTATTCGATCTCGTCGCCGCTGACGCGGACCGCGAGCGCGTCGCGATCGTGCTCCAACTCTTGCCCGGCGACGCATACCTGCATCCCCTCGATCGAGATATCGATCGGCAGTGGAGCCGAGTCGGGAATTGCCATTCCTGCGGCTTGGGCGATGCGCCCCCAGTTGGGGTCGCCGCCGTGGAGCGCCGTCTTGACGAGAGGCGAATTGGCGATCGTCCGCGCTACCCGCTCAACGTTCGCGCCGCTGCCGCCGTGAACGACGACACGCCCGACCCGCACGGCGCCTTCGCCATCGCGCACGATCGCGATAGCGAGCGCCCGCAGAAGCCCGTCGAGCGCCTCGCCGAAGCGGAGCTCATCGTCGCTCTCAGGGTCAATCGAGACGCCGCTGGCGCCACTGGCGATAAGGACGACGGTGTCGTTGGTTGAGAGTTGCCCGTCGACGGAAATGCGGTCGAAGCTGCGCTTAACGGTCACGCTGAGAAGCAGTTCGGCGGTGTGGTCCTCGAGTTTGGCGTCGGTCTCGATGAAACAAAGCATCGTTGCGAACGAAGGTTGGATCATCCCCGCGCCCTTGGCCTGAGCGCTGATCCTCACCGGCCCGCCAGAGAGAGCTACCTCGATCGTCGCGCGCTTCTCGAACGCATCGGTCGTCATGATCGCCCGTTGAAAATCTTCGCCGCCATCGGCTGAAAGATGCTGCGCACATTCGGCGATGCCAGCGAGCACCGGCTCGGGATCCATCTGAACCCCGATCACGCCGGTCGAGCAGACCGCGACCTGGTGCGCGCCGACTCCCAGGGCGGAAGCAGCGGCGCTCTGCATCGCAGCAGCGACTTCGTAGCCATCATGCCCTGTGGCCGCGTTCGCATTACCGCTGTTGGCGACTACAGCCCTCAGCTGGCCGAGGTGGCAGCGCTCGCGCGTAAGCATCACCGGGGCAGCCTGGACGCCGGAGCGGGTGAACCGCGCAGCGCTGGTTGCGTCGGGCTCGTCGCAGATGATCAGCCCAAGATCCAGCTTCCCGGAAGCCTTGATACCGGCCGCAAGCGCACCGGCGCGGAAGCCCGCCGGCAACCCACCCTCGGTTACTTCGCGAACACCAACCGGAACGGGAGCCCAGCGTGAGGTGAAGAGGTTCACAGTTCGATCCCCTGCGCTTCAGGAAGCCCGAGCATCAGATTCAGGTTCTGAATTGCCTGCGATGCAGCGCCCTTCCAGAGGTTGTCGATCACGGCGAAGACGAACGCCTTGCCGGTCCGTTCGTCAAGCGTGGCGTTGATCCGGCAGAGGTTCGTTCCGCGCACCTCGCGGACGCCTGGGAGATGGTCGACGACCTCGACGAAATGTTCGTCGTCGTAGGCGGCGGCGTAGAGCGCGGCGACGTCAACCGCTTCGGTCAGCGTGACGTAACAGCTGACCAGCTCACCTTGGTCGAGAGGAACAAGGTGGGGCGTGAATGTGACGGAGAGGTCCTCTGCGCCTGCCAGCGCGAGTTCTTGGTCTATCTCAGGCATGTGCCGATGCTGGCCGACGCCGTACGGCTTAACGTTCTCGTCGACGCTTACGAAGTGGGTAACGGCGCTCGCTCCACGGCCGGCGCCCGACACCCCGCTCTTGGCGTCGATCACGACGTCAGCGATGAACGGTGCGAGCGGCGCCAGCGCGAGCACTGAGGCAGTCGGGTAGCAGCCAGGGTTGGCGACGAGGCCCGCGCCCTTGATCTGCTCGCGGTAGCGCTCAGGAAGGCCGTACACGGCTCCGTCGAGGAGCTCTGATGCCTGGTGCTCCACGTACCACTGCTCGTAAACGCTCTGATCGTTCAAGCGGAAGTCGGCGCTCAGGTCTACGACCGGAATCCCTTCGGCGCGCAGTTCGGCGACAACGGGAGCCGCGGCGCCGTGAGGGTAGGCGACGATCGCGCCGTCGAGCTGACCGTGGGCACTCAGCACGAACTCTTCGAGCACGGCGTCGCAGCGGTACTGCGGATAGAGAGCGCAGAGCGGCGTGCCCGCCTCCGAGCGACTGGTTGCCGCAGCCAGCGATAGCGCTGGGTGGCGATCGACCAGCTCGGCCGCGAGCGCACCGGCATAGCCGGAAGCCCCGGCGACAAGAATCCGTTTCTCAGCCACGAAGCTCACCGTCCAACTCGACCTTGAGCGCAGCGACGATCTTCTCGCGCAGAGGCGCTACGTCCTCGTCGCTGAGCGTGCGGTCGCCGGCCGCGAAATCAACGTGAAGCGCGAGTGAAACTCGCCCCTCCCCTACCTGCTCGCCGCTGTAAACGTCAAACACTTCGGCTCGGCTGACTAGCGGCGAGCCAGCGGCGATGATGCAGGAGACCACGCTCGCGGCTGCCACCCCGGACGGCACGATTACGGCGAGGTCCTCGCGCAACGGCGGGAAGCTCGTCAGGTCGCTGAAAATTGAGTGAGTTGGGGCCAGTGCTGAGGCGCGGCCAATGTCGATCGCCAGCGCAGCGATCGGCTGTTCAATCTCCCAACTTGCGGCGACGGCCGGGTGAACCTCGCCAAACCAACCGAGCAAGCCCTCTGCCGTGCGGATCATCGCTGTGCGGCCGGGGTGAAGGAACGGCAGCTCTCCATCTTCTACCTCCCATTCGATGCCGAGCGCGCCGAGCACCGAACTGACCAGCGCGTGTGCGCTTTCGATCCGCGCCGCTGGCGGTTGGGCATCTGCCCAGCTTGGCTCACGGACGGGGCCCGTGACAATCGCGCCGAGGCCATGATGTTCGCTTGCTGCCATCCCGTCATCGCTCGGTCCGGCACGGTAGACCGAGCCGGACTCGAACAGCGCACAGCCCTCAGCGCCGCGTGCCATGTTGTAGGCGGCAGCGTCGAGCAGTGACGGAAGGATCGAAGGCCGCATCACCGACTGCGCCGAACTCATCGGGTTTTCGATCACGACGAGCGCCCGCAGCGGGTGGTCGTCATCAAGCAACAGCCGGTCGCAGATCTGCGGATCGGTAAACGACCAACCGACGATCTCGCTGAGACCACGCCCAACAAGCACGTCCTCGGCGCGCCTAATCATGCGCTGCTCGCGGCTTAAGCCCCCGGCGAGCCCAGTGCGGTTCAGCGGCAGCGTCGCTGGCAGTGATTCCAAGCCGTTGATCCGCGCGACCTCCTCGATCAGGTCGGCTTCGCGGGTCACGTCGTCCCTCCGCCAGTGCGGAACGGTCACATCGAGCCCGTCATCGGCGGCGGTGACGGTAAAGCCGAGCGCTTCGAGAATGGCCTGCGAGCGCTCGCGGGCGATCGGGGTACCGAGCAGCGAGATGATCCGTGCGTCACGCAGCCTGATTACGTTCGCTGCAGGCCCGTCGCCGCCGACGTCGAGAGTGCCGTCGACGAGCGTCGCGCCAGTGAGCTCAAGCATCAACGCGCTCGCCATTGCCTGCGCTTCGAGCGCGCCCTCAGGAGAGAGTCCTTTTTCGAACCGTGACGACGCTTCGCTACGCAGGCCGAGCCGCGTCGAAGTGCGGTTGATGTTGGCCCCATCCCAGACCGCGACCTCGAGCAGCACGCTTGTTGTTTGATCGCTGACCTCAGAGCGACTGCCGCCCATCACACCGGCCAGCGACGTTGGCCCGTCGGCGTCGGCGATCAGGCAGATGTCACCGTCGAGTGTGCGCTCCTCACCATCGAGCGTTGTCAGCTTCTCTCCGTCACGGGCCGCTCGCACCGTCAACTCGCCGCCGGCAATGCGGTCGAGATCGAAGGCGTGAAGTGGATGCCCGCTGACGAGCATCACGTAGTTGGTGATGTCGACGACATTGCTGATTGACCTCTGGCCTGCAGCCGCGAGCCGCGCTTTCAGCCAAATCGGAGATCTGCCAACGGTGACGTTCTCGAAGATGCGGGCGGTGAAACGCGGGCAGAGTGCGGCGTCGTCGACCGTGACGCTGATTCCGGCCGGGGCGCTGCCCAACGTCGACGCGCCTGGATCGTCGGACCAGGGCGGCGCGCTCAGCGCAGCGCCGGTGGCGGCGTGAACTTCGCGAGCGATGCCATAGAGGCCGCCGCAGTCGCCGCGGTTCGGCGTCAATTCGGGCTCCAGAACATCGCTGGACACCGCGAAGACGCCAGCCAGCGGCGTGCCGGCCGCAAGATCGTCTGTCAGGACCATGATCCCGTCGTGTTCGCCGCCGATCCCGAGCTCGTCTTCAGCGAGGATCATTCCCGAGGACTTGATTCCGCGCAGTTTCGCTTCGCCGAGCTTCGTGCCGTCAGGCATCACGGCGCCCGGAAGCGCTACCGAGACCGTCTGGCCAGCCGCGACGTTGGGCGCGCCGCAGACGATTGTGCGCGGTTCGCTGTCGCCGGTATCGACGCTGCAGACGCGGAGCCGGTCGGCGTCGGGATGTTGCTCAGCGCTCAAGACCTTGCCAACGACAAAGTTGTCGGCCGATAGAGGGCCGTGATGGAGCACCCGCGCAACCTCGGTGCCGGTCATCGCCAGCCGCTCCGAGAGCTCGACCGGGGTGAGCTCAACCTCGACGTATTCACTTAGCCAATCTATTGGGACGCGCATGACTCCGCCTCAGCCAAACTGGCGCAGGAAGCGCAGGTCGTTTTCATAGAAGAACCGCAGGTCCGGCACGCCGTGCTTGAGCATCGCGATCCGCTCAATACCGAGGCCGAAGGCGAAGCCCTGATGCGTGTCGGGGTCGTATCCGTGCTCGCTGACGGCCGCGAAGACGTTCGGGTCAACCATTCCGGAGCCGAGCACTTCGAGCCAGCCCGTCCCCTTGCAGAGAGAGCAGCGCTCCCCACCCGATGTCGCACCCTTCTCGCACATGAAGCAGGAGACGTCGACCTCAACGCTCGGCTCGGTGAACGGGAAGAAGTGCGGCCGTAGCCGCAGCTCTCTGTCGGCGCCGAAGATCGCGCGGGCAAACGCCAGTAGCGTGCCCTTGAGGTCGGCCAGCGTGACGCCTTCGTCAACGAGAAGCCCTTCGATTTGGTGGAACTGTGGTGTGTGTGTTGCGTCGCTGTCGCGGCGAAAGACGCGGCCGGGGACGATCAGCGCGATCGGCGGCGGCGCCTGCTCCATGATCCGGATCTGCATCGGCGAGGTGTGCGTCCGCAGCAGCGTCTGTTCCGGGCCTTCGCCGCCTCCTTCGATGTAGAAGGTGTCGCTGCGAGCGCGCGCCGGGTGCGCCGGGTCGTGGTTGAGCGCGTCGAAGTTGTAGTGAACGGTCTCCACCTCAGGACCCTCAACGACGCTGTAGCCCAGCCCGCAGAAGACGTCCTCAATCTCGCGCCGCGTCGCGCTGAGTAGATGGTGGTGGCCTCTGGTTTCGAGAGGCGAACCCGGCAGCGTGACGTCAACGTTGTCGTCGGCCAGCGCGGCGCTCATCTCGGCTGCCTCGAAGCCAGCAGCGGCGGCCTCAATCATCGCCTCGAGTGACTGTCTCGCCTGGTTTGCAGTCCGGCCAGCTTCACCGCGCTGCTCTGGCGGGAGCTGCGCGACATCGCGCAGAAGTTGCGGGAGCTCAGCTTTGCGCCCGAGGTACTGAACCCGAAGATCTTCGAGCGCGGCCGAGCTCGACGCGGCTGAGATTTCAGCTTCGGCTTGCTTCTGAATCTCAGTTACGCGTTCGATCATCGTCGCCACCCTAAAGCTTCCTCGTGCATGAATAGAGCGCGATTGTCGCTGCCATGGCGGCGTTTAGGGAGTCTCCGGCGATCGCGATCGAGCGAACCTCGTCGGCAGCGGCAGTAACCGACTCCGGCAAGCCCTCCCGTTCAGCTCCGATCAGCAATGTCAGTTCGCCCTCCGGCCAGAGCGCACCGTCAAGTTCGACCTCCGCTGAAGCCGCCAGCGCGACGGTCGTTCCTGGCAACTCGTCGAGCCGATCGGCGCGCGCAACGGCGACGCTGAAGATCGCGCCCATGCTCGCCCGCACCGCCTTCGGCCCGAACGGGTCGGCACTGCCCGGGCCAAGGATCACGCTTGCCGCGCCGAAGGCGTGAGCGCTACGGATGATCGTTCCTACGTTGCCGGGGTCGCCGACGCCGTGGAGCCAGAGAGCCAAAGGCCCGGCCGGCTCTGCCCAACGTTGCTCGTAGATCGCGAGCGCGCGCGTTCCCGATCCCAGAGCCGACACCTCGGCCAGAGCCTCTTCACTGACCTCTGTGCCGATCAGGCCACTGCCCTCAGCGACGAAAGAGTCGACCGGCTGCCAGCCGTTCGCAGCCGCCGCGGCGATCAGGTCCTCGCCTTCGGCGACGAAGCGCCCGCTGCGATCCCGGCCGCGGCGCGTGCGCAGCAGCGTTACCTGATTCAGGTTTGGATGTTGTGGGTTGTGGATCGTCATTGGCTTCCGTTTTGCTCCAAAAAAAAGGGCGCCCCTCCTTGCGGAAGCGGCGCCCGATAGCGGCGAAACGGCGGCTGAGTCTAGGACTCGGCGGCCGTCGCCTCTCGGGCGGCGTCTACAAATCGGCGGAACGTTTCAGGGTCGCGCACGGCGATGTCAGCCAGCACCTTGCGGTCGAGCTCAATCCCAGCTTCGCTGAGGCCGTGCATGAAGGTTGCGTAGGTCATCCCGTTGAGCCGCGCAGCGGCGTTGATACGGGTGATCCAAAGGCGACGGAAGTCGCGCTTGCGGTTGCGCCGATCGCGGTAGGCGTAGGAATCCGCCTTCATCAGCGTTTCCTTCGCGCGACGATAGTTCGAGTTCGCTGTGCCGCGGTAGCCCTTGGCCCGCTCGAGCGTTGCGCGCCGCTTCTTCTTGGCCGAAACCGACCGCTTTACGCGCGTCATCGATCGCCCAGCAGTCTCTTCACGCGAGGGACGTCGACCGCGGCTACTTCAGCCGGCTTGCGGAAGCCGCGCTTGCGCTTCGGTGACTTCTTCTCGAGGATGTGGCTCGACATCGCTTTGCGCGCACGAACCTTCCCCTTCGAGGTCAGCTTGAAGCGCTTCTTTGCGCCGGAATGTGTCTTCATCTTGGGCATCGCGAACCGGGAGTATAGAAACTCGGCGGAAGAAGGGCTTAGCGCCAAGCCCGACGGGGGTACAAACGTGTCTCGCGCTAAGAGGCTTCGGGTGTCTCGGCCGGCGCTTCAGCCGGCGCTTCGGGCACAGCCTCAGGCACAACTTCCGCCACTACTTCGACGGCTTCCTCGACAACAGCCTCGGCTACTTCCGGCGCAGCCGCTCCGCCGTCTTCGACGACGACCTCTTCGATAATTTCGGCAGGCGGTGCAACGGCGGCAGGGCGCGGCGGTGGCGCCGACGCTGCGATCGACCGTGCGAATGCCTCGGCGTCTGCTTCGGCCTGCGCGGCAGCAATCTCAGCGCTGAAATCAAGCGGCTCGAACTCGGTGATCTCTCCGCTGATCACCTCTTTGCTCGGTCCTAGAACCATCGTCATGTTGCGGCCATCAAGGTTGGGGCGCTGCTCGACCGTGCCGACCGGCTCTAGCTCGCGCGTCAAACGGGCAAGGATCGCGCGACCCAGTTCCGGGTGCGTTACTTCGCGGCCGCGGAACATGATCGTAACTTTGACCTTGTCCTTGTGCATCAGGAAGCGCGTTACGTGGCCCTTCTTAGTCGCGTAGTCGTGTTCGGCGATCTTCGGGCGGAACTTGATCTCGCGGATCGTGATCTGCTTCTGGCCCTTCTTCGCGGCCTTAGCTTTCTGCGCCAGCTCGTACTTGTACTTCGAGTAGTCAAGGATGCGGCAGACCGGCGGGCTTGCTTCAGGAGCAACCTCGACGAGGTCGAGGCCTTTCTCGACTGCGAGCTTCAAGGCGTCGTCGACCTTGAGGATGCCGACCTGGCCGCCCTCGTCGTCGATTACCCGAACTTCGGCAACGCGAATTTTCTCGTTGATCCGAGTCGTGTCACGATCCGGCATACGCCGGTCGAAGCGCCGAGGAACCGGCACTAGCTTCGGAGGCAGCGCGTCAAGGGCGCGGCGGCTGGACGAACATTGGGGTCAACGCGCAGCAGTATAGCCAGATTCAAGGAGATCTCGCCCCTCTCCGGCCGTAACCTCGATCACCGAGCGCGCCTGCCTGCAGCTGCGCAGCCGACGCGGCGGCACGTCGTAGTCAACTCGGATCGCCCGTCCCTGCTGGTCGAGCCAGAGCAGGTCTAGCGGAAAGCGCATCCCAAAAGTGTGTACCGACCGGCAACGGTTGATCTGCAGCGCGGAGCCGGAGGGAATGCTGTTTCGCCAGGCAAGGCCGCGTGCTCGCTGGACAAGACTGCTGGCGACCGTTGGCGTCAAGCGTTCAACGGCGCGTCGCGTCGCGTCTCGGTTTCAGCGACGAGATGGTCGGCGAAGGCGTCAACCGCGAACGAGCCAATGTCGCCCTCACCGTGACGGCGAACGGCGACGCTCTGCTCTTCGGCCTCTTTGTCACCGACGACGAGCATGTAGGGAATCTTCGCCAGTTCGTTATCGCGAATCAGTTTCGAAACCGATTCCGAGCGAAGGTCGACGTCGACGCGCAGCCCACGCGCGCGAAGCTGCGCGGCGATCGCTTCTGCCGCTTCGCCGTGGCGATCAGAGACCGGCAGCACGACTGCCTGCAGCGGTGCCAGCCAGACAGGAAACTCGCCGGCGTAGTGCTCGATCAGGATCCCGACGAAGCGTTCGTATGACCCCATCAGTGCACGGTGGATCATCACCGGCCGATGAACGCTGTCGTCGGCGCCTGTGTATTGAAGGTCGAAGCGTTCCGGCATTGAGTAGTCGAGCTGAACCGTGCCGAGCTGCCAGGAGCGGTCGAGCGAGTCGGTCATGTGAAGGTCGATCTTCGGCCCGTAGAACGCGCCGTCGCCCGGGTTCAGTTCGTACTCGAGCCCGCGCGCATCTAACGCACCGGTCAGCGCCTCCTCGGCGCGGTCCCACATCTGATCGCTGCCGATCCTCTGCTCAGGGCGCGTTGAGAGCTCAAGGTGAACGTCAAAGCCGAAGAGCTCATAGGTCGCAAACGCAAACTCAAGGCAGGCGGCGACCTCTTCGGCGACCTGATCCTCGGTGCAGAAGATGTGCGCGTCGTCCTGCGCGAAGTGGCGCACGCGCAGCAGGCCGTGGAGCGTGCCGCTCAGTTCGTTGCGGTGCAGCAGGCCGGGCTCCGAGTAGCGCACGGGAAGGTCGCGGTAGCTCCAGCGACGGCCGCCGAAGAGGTGCGCGTGGCCGGGGCAGTTCATTGGTTTGAGCCCGAACTCACGGTCCTCTGTGCTGGTGACAAACATGTTCTCGCGGTACTTCTCCCAGTGGCCTGACGTCTTCCACAGCTCGGCGTCGTAGAGCTGAGGAGTCTTGACCTCCTGGTAGCCGCGGGCTGATCCCATCTCCCGCGACAACGCGACCAACTCATTGAAGACCGTGGTTCCGCGCGGAAGCCAGAAAGCCGACCCGGGCGAGATCTCGGAGAACTCGAACAGTTCAAGTTCCTTGCCGAGCCGGCGGTGGTCGCGGGCGCGTGCCGCATCGAGCCGCTCCATCTCCGCTTCGAGCTCCTTCTTATCGAAGAAAGCCGTGCCATAGATCCGCGTCAGCATCGTGCGATCGGAATCACCGCGCCAGTATGCGCCGGCGACCGATTGCAGCTTGACAGCGCCGATCGCTTTCGTTGATTGGCCATGCGGGCCGCGGCAGAGGTCGGTGAATGGTCCGTTGGTGTAGAGCGAGACAGTTTCGACGCCCTCGTCGCGGATTAGGTCCTCAATCAGCTCCACCTTGTAATCCTGCTGTTCGTCTCGGAAGCGGCTTAGTGCGTCCTCGACACTTATCTCTTCGCGAGCGAACCCCTCCCCCGCTTTGATGTGCTTCTTCATCTGCGCTTCGATCGTTTCGAAGTCGTCCTCGCTGATCACGACGCCTTCGGGGAACTCAAAGTCGTAATAGAAGCCACGTTCGATCGCCGGGCCGATTGAGACCTTCACGCCCGGGTAAAGCTCCGTGACGGCGGCGGCGAGCACGTGTGCGGCGTCGTGGCGGATCAGCGCCAGCGCGTCATCGCCGGACGATTTGGTGATGATCTCGATCGGCTCGTCAGGCGTTAGAGGCGCCGCGAGGTCGCGCGTCTCCCCCTGCTGGCGGTAGGCGAGCGCGGCGCGCGCGAGACCCGGCCCGATAGCTTCGGCCGCGTCTAGCCCACTCGCGCCGTCTGCGAGCTCTAGGGCGGTGCCATCTGGAAGTGTTACTTGCACGGGGCTGATGCTACGCGAGCGGCAGGGAGATCACTGCCAGCCGCACTACTCGGCGTCTGCAAGTGGGGCGTTACGTGGCGAACTGAGCGTCACTCTCCGCTACCGTGGTCGTATGGCTGATGCTCCTACGCAGCGTCCATACCGCCGCGGGCCGCTGCGTAGCGTGTGGCCCTCGACAGCGAGACCACTGACGCACCGCGAGGCTCGCAAAGCGGACTCCTCGTACGGCGTCTCGGACGTTCCCAACTGGCGCGACATCGACTGGCCAGCCCACACGCGGCAGGTTGAGATCAACGGACGCTCGGTCAACTATGTCGACATTGGTGAGGGCGGCCAAACCGTGCTCTTCATCCACGGCCTCGGCGGCTCGTGGCAGAACTGGCTCGAGAATCTGCCGCGGACAGCCGAGAACTGCCGCGCGATCGCGCTAGACCTGCCCGGCTTCGGTCGCTCGGAGATGCCCGTTGAGCCGATCTCGATCACCGGCTTCGCAGCATCGGTTGATTCCTTCTGCGACGCGCTCGAGCTCGGACCGGTGGTCCTCGTCGGGAACTCGATGGGCGGCTTCACTGCGGCCGAGGTTTCGATTCAGCATCCCGAGCGGGCCGAGATGCTGGTCCTCGTTGACGCCGCCGGCATCAGCTCCGCGAACGTCACCAGCTCACGTTCCGGAGAGCGGCTCGCACGGCAGCTAATGATGCGAGGCCAAGGCGACCCTGAGAGCGCAAAGAAGATGCTGACACGGCCTGGGTTCATCGCGCTCGGGATGGGCCTGGTTGCTCGTTATCCGACGAAGATCTCGAAGCAGCTTCTGTCGGAACAGCTACTGACGTTCGGCGACGCGGGTTTCGGCGCAGCGTTCGAAGCGATTCTCGCCTACGACTTCCGCCACCGACTTGAAGAGATCGGGTGCCCGGTGCTCGTTATTCAGGGAGAAGACGACATCCTCGTGCCGCTAGGTGACGCGATCGAGTTCTGCGAGCGGATTCCGAACGCGCGACTGCTGACGATGGCCGACACCGGGCATGTTCCAATGTTTGAGCGGCCGACCCAGTTCAATGACGTGCTCCTGGAGTTCGTCGCAGCGCCATCGGCCGCAACCAGTTAGCGTCTGCGCGATGGATTCAGCAGCAGCCTCAATCAAAGCCCAAGGAGCCGTCCTCCGCGGTCTGATGCGGCTTGGCCCAGCGGCACAGCTACGGATGGCCGGTGGCACGCCGACGGTGCTCGACGGTCAGACCCTTGACCCGGGCATTCAACTGCTGCTGAAGCTGATGGCGATGGCGCCGCAGCCCGAGATGGAGACGCTGAGCCCGGCCCAAGCCCGCGCTGGCGTGACCGCAACGCGCTCGATGATCGCCGCGCCGGAGATCCCGATGGCGAGCGTCACGGAGACAACGGTCGCCGGCGCTGAAGGCCCACTGCCAGCGCGCCTGTACGTACCTGAGGAGTGCAAGGACAGCGCGAGCCCGCTGCTCGTCTTCTTCCACGGCGGTGGCTTTGTGATCTGCGACCTCGACACGCACGACGGCCCCTGCCGCCTGCTTGCCCAACATTCCGGTTGCCGCGTTCTCTCGGTTGACTATCGGCTCGCCCCGGAGCACAAGTACCCAGCCGCCGCCGACGACGCGCTGGCTGCCTTCCGCGACGTGGTCGCGAGGGCGAACGAGTTCGGCGCCGATCCTTCCCGGATTGCCGTCGGTGGTGACAGTGCCGGCGGCCAACTTGCAACCGTCACGGCGCAGCAGTCACTCGCCGATGGCGGCCCAGCGCCGGCTTTTCAGCTTCTGATTTATCCGGTCTGTGACTTCGCCGAGAAGTACCCGTCCTATCACCTCTTCACTGAGGGTTTCTTCCTCACCGAAAGTCAGATGGATTGGTTCGGTCAGCACTACCTGAGCGCCGACGACGACCTCAATGACCCGAAGGCCTCGCCTCTAAAGGCCGGGCCGCTAACGGGCCTCGCGCCCGCGCACATCATCACTGCCGGCTTCGACCCGCTCCGCGACGAGGGAGAGGCCTACGCAGCGAAGCTGAAGGCTGACGGCGTCGAGGTGACGCTCCGTCGCCACTCATCACTAATCCACGGCTTCATCAACTTCTCCGGCGCCAACCGCACCTCGCATGACGCTGTCTGCGAGATGGCGGGTGTTCTGCGCGCCGCGCTCGCGGCCTGAGCCGCCTCGGTACGCTTTCGCCGATGTTTGGAAACTTCGCCTTTTCTGTCGCCAGCGGCGCGGCGCTGATCATTGCCGTCAGCGGCTGCGGCAACAGCGCACTTGACCAAGCAGTCGTGGTTGGTGGTTCACCGTCCTCACAGCCATTCGTTTCACTTGCGGTCGATCGCTTTGCGCCGGAGAATCCCTTGGCGCGCTTTGACATTTCGATGGCAGGTAGCGAGCAAGGGCTTGGCAAGCTCTGTGATGGAATCGTTGACCTCGCCGTAACTGCACGCGAGATGTCGCCGACGGAGAGCGAGGCATGCGACGGTTCGGGAATCCCACTGGCAAAAATTCCCGTCGCCCGCGACGCAATCGTCCTATTCACGAGCAAGGAAAACCCCTCCGGCGTGAGCTGCCTTTCGGTCCCTCAGATTTACTCGCTGGTGGGCCCCGAATCTGCCGGAGTTGACACTTGGAACGGAGGCGCGAAGATCGCCCGCGCCCTGGGAGAGAAGGATGGGCTGCCGAAGGAGAAGTTGACGTTGATCGGCCCGCCGCCGACCTCGGGCACCGTTGATCTTCTTATCGACCAAACCGTGGCGCCGTTTTCAGCGATCCGTAAGAGCGCTTCGGAGATCCGACCCGACTACCGCACGTTGGCCAGTGACGCGATGATTCCCAGCGAGGTCGCCCGTCAACGCAGCAGCATTGGCTTCGCGGATTTCGAGAAGGCTCAGCGCTGGCGAGATCAGGTCCGGTTCCTAAAGGTCAATTCCGGCCGCAGCTGCGTCCCGGCCACGGCGAGCACGATCCGTAGCGGCGAGTACGCGCTCTCCCGTTCGCAGTTGCTTTACGTCAACACAAAAGCTGCCGCCAACAACGCGACGCTGGCGGCGTTTGTCTCTTTCGCGCTCGAGCCTGAGAGGCTCGTCGCCGAAGGCAATGCTGCCGGCGTCGCACTGCCAGCTGATGAGATCAAGAAGGCGAACAAAGAGTGGGAACAGGCCGCTGATGCTGCCGGGGTGCAGCGATGAATCTTTCGATCAGCTCGCTGCCGGGAATGGTGATTTTGTTGATCTGCCTGCTGGGCGCGTTTGGTTTCGCCTGGCTTGTCGCAATCCTCCTACGCCGTTACCTGCCGGAGTCATCCCGCGCAGACGCCACCTACATCACCAGCAACTACATGGGGGCCTTTGGCACCTTTTTCGCTATTCTCACCGCATTCTTGATCAGCTCTGAGTACGCGACGCTCAAGTCGGCTCAGTCCTATGTTGGCCAGGAGGTGGCGGCGGCGACCCAGTTGGCTTCTGCGAGCGCGACGCTGCCGCCACCGGACGCCGACCGGATACAGGATCAGATGGTCGTCTATCTGACCTCGCTGCCTGGAGCAGAGTGGAGTTCGCTCTCTAATAAGAAACCCGAGGACTCGCCATCGGGTCGGCACCTCAGTGACCTCCAGCAGCAGGTCTACACGCTGTCAGAGCGCAAGTACCCATCTACCGCGGCACTCTCTTCGATGGCCGGAGGAATTGAGGAGATGACGCAGGCACGTCGTCAACGCTTGGTGATCGGCTCCAGCTCGCTGCCACTGCCACTTCTGGTGCTCTGCTTAGTTGCTGGCGCGGCACTGATCGTCAACGCGCTCGTGCACGTCGTCAAGGCGGGGACCAAATACTCGTTTTTGGCCACCGGACTAATGCTACTTGTCGCGCTCGACACGTCTGCGATCCTGGCCATTAAGGACCCATTTCAAGGGCCTTTTATAGCCAACGCAGCCCCGATTGAGAAGCTCGTCGAGGAAATCCAAGACGGTCGCTATAAGCCTTGGGTCAACAGCCGATGACGAAGAAGACGAAGCTGATCATTGGAGCTGCCTCAGCCTGCGCCATCGTTGCGCTGCTAGCAGTGGCACTCTGGCCGTCGCAGGGACCAACTGACGGCTGCTCTGGCTCGCGCTGCACGACGGTCGCGGCAGGCGAGCCAATATTCCTTGGCAGCCTGCTCTCCGATTCCGATACTCAAGGAATCGATGCCTTGACCGCTGCCGAGCTGGCAATTGACTATCTCGACGGCAGGTTTGATGGGATCGGCGGGCGCCTGCTCGATCATCCGATTTCACTGATCAGCGAGAACGATGACTGCAGCCCCGAAGGCGGGCGACTCGGTGCGGAGCGGCTACTCGAAGAGGAGAAACTTCTCGGTGTGATCGGAACTACCTGCTCTTCGTCTTCGCTCGACGCAGCCGACACTCTGATGACGGCGCGCAAGACACCGATTATCAGCCCATCCAACAGTGCGCCTTCGCTGACCGACGCTAATCGCCACCAGCGCTTCTACTTCCGCACTGCGCTCAACGACCTTCTCCAAGGCGAGGTCGTGGCGGAGTTTGCTTACAACAAGATCGCTCGCCGCAGAGCCGCCGTAATGTTCGGCCCGACCGCATATTCGAGCCAGCTTGGTAAAGCATTTGGTGATCGCTTCAAACTGCGGGGTGGTGTCGTTGCCTCAAGCTCCGACATTGAAGCCAGCGGAGGTCTGCCGGCAGCATTGAAGGCGGCAGAACGTACGAAGGCGGATGTGATCTTCGTTCCTGTGCAGATGTCTGCAAAGCCCTCCTGCGCCGAGACGGTCGAGGCGATCCGCAGTTCTGCCGCGCTTCGGTCGGCGCAGATCATCGTCTCCGAGGCCTGCCAAGATCGAACGTTCCTAACCGCTGTCGGCAAGGGCGCCAATGGCGTATACGCCTCGGGCCCAGACGCTGGCGACACAGCCGACGACCTCTTCTACCAAAGCGAGTACTTACCGGCCTTCAAACGCAGCGCCGGCGCTGCCCCGGCTGGAGTCTTCGATACAAACGCTTTCGACGCGGCCAACCTGATCTTCGGCGCGATCCGTCAAGCCGCTGAACGTAAGCCAGGAGGTGGCCTTGTGATCGACCGCGAAGCACTTCGCTCAGCGCTACTGGACATCAAGGGCTACTCCGGTCTTTCAGGGACGCTTGACTGCAGCACGACCGGCGACTGTGCGCAGGGAGGCCGCATCGCGATCTACGAGGCCCCGAACTGGCCCGTAAGCCGACCAGGCGCCGAACCGGTCTTTAGCCAGGCGAAATCAATCGCAGAGCTTCTTACCGGCCCGTAGAGGGCCTAAGCCTTCTTTACGACGCTCGACTTCAGCTGCATCGGCCCAAAGCCGTCAACTTTGCAGTCGATGTCGTGGTCGCCAACGCCGTTGACTAGGCGAATGTTGCGGACCTTCGTGCCGACCTTGATCGACGTCGCGCTGCCTTTGACTTTTAGATCCTTGACGACTGTGACGGTGTCGCCGTCGGCGAGCACGTTGCCTACCGAATCGCGGATAACCGTGTCGGACTCGGGCGCAGCCTCCGCGGCGGCGAACCCGGCGATCCATTCGTGGCCGCAGATCGAGCAGACGGTGAACTCGTCACGCTCGTAGTAGTGCTCGCTGGAGCATTCGGGGCAGAGCACGGCGGATTCGGTCATGGGGCGGAGTCTGGCAGAGCCTCAGCGATCGGGCTCTACGGAGTGGGCGATACTGGGCTCGAACCAGTGACCTCCGCCTTGTCGAGGCGGCGCTCTCCCAGCTGAGCTAATCGCCCTGGGAAGAAGCGAAAGAGTATCAGCGCGGCGCGGGCAAGCACATTCCGCGCCGCCGATCGCGGGCGCTACTCTTCGAACCGATTGGCGACGTGGCGGAGTGGCTACGCAGCGGCCTGCAAAGCCGTGTACACCAGTTCGATTCTGGTCGTCGCCTTAGCTGCCGTCGGCGAGCACGTCGGCGAGTAGACCCTCGCGGAAGCGAACCGAGTCGGCAGTTAGAGCTTGCGCCACGTATCCGGCGGGGTTGGAGATCTCATCCCATCTGTCGATCAGCTCTTCCGCAGCGATCCCAGGAGCGATAATCCCGGGAGTTTCAGCCCAGAAGATGCGGGCGTAACGGCCGAGCCCGGCAATGAACGTCTCGCCGTTCGAGGGGCAGCTTTCGTGCGCAAGGACGAACAGCATTGGGAGGACCGGGTCAGGGCCTCTGCCTGGGTCTGGCTCGTGATCGTCTGGCAGGGGCGGAAGTCCGCACTTCTCACGGAACTCAGGATCGGTGACCATCCGCGTTTCCGCCGTCGGAGCGATCATGTTCACGAGGATGCCGTGCCCCGCACCGGCGTCAGCCAACGAGCGCCCGAGCGAAATAGTCGCGCCCTTTGCAGTTGAGTAAGCGATCATGTGACCGGCCCCGAAGCTGCTCAGCGATGTGGTCACCACGACGCGCCCGTAACCCTGCTCGACCATCGCAGGCCAGGCTGCGCGTGTGACGTTGAAGGCCCCGACCGCGTGGATGTCGATGTGGCGCTCCAAGCCTTCAGTCGTCAACTCCGGCAAGCCGCCGGGCTCGAGATTGCCTGCGTTGTTGACGACAATGTCGACCCTTCCCCACTGGTTCAGCGCAGCGTCAACAATCGCCTGTGCCCCCTCTTCCGTCACGACCGTCGAGCAGTTGGAGACTGCCTCGCCGCCCGCCTCGATGATCTCACTCGCAACCGCTTCGGCCAGGCCGGCGTCGCTGCCGATTCCTGCGACGTCTCCCCCAAGATCATTAACAACGACCTTCGCGCCCCTCTCTGCTAGAGCCAGCGCGTAGGCGCGCCCGAGGCCGCGGCCAGCCCCCGTGATGATCGCGACCTGACCGTCGAAACGTAGTTCGCTGCTCATCGGTAGAGGCGTTGGGCTGCTGACGACATCTCCGCCAACCTTATGTGTCGCGGTCACCCCGCGGACTAACCGAAGCGCCAGTTTTACTGGCGAGCGTGACAGCCCGCTCGGGTTAGCGCTCCCAATAGACTGGCTCGATGGACACGAAGAAGACGCTGCCAATCCTGCTCGCCGCCGCCGCCGTACTTGTGATTGGCTTCCTGCTGCTGAAGCCGAAGGACGAGACTCCGGCGACGACGACTACCAGCGCCGCGACGACGCCCGCCACAGCAACGACGAGCGCGGCCGCCCCGGTGAAAAAGAACCCGGAGACGATCGTGATCCAGAACGGCGAGCCGGTCGGCGGCATGGCAAAGCTGACCTACAAGCAAGGTACGACGGTCAAGCTGACCGTCACGACCGATGGCGCTGAGACCGACGTCCACATCCACGGCTACGACATTGAGAAGGCGACCGCGCCCGGAGCGCCGGCCAAGTTCAGCTTCGTCGCGAAGGACACCGGCCGCTTCGAAGTCGAGCTTCACCCCGCCACGCAGATCGCCCAGCTCGACGTCGTTCCCTAGCGCGGCCGCCGCGCTCTATACTCCGCCGTCACTGCGGCTGTAGCTCAGTTGGCTAGAGCGTCTGCTTGCCATGCAGAAGGTCGAGGGTTCGAGTCCCTTCAGCCGCTTAGATCGAAGAACCGACGCCGGACCTCAACGACGGTCGCGGGCGTCCGACTCACGTTTGCCGAGAGCGCCGCGATGCTCGCGGAGCACGGCGAAGAGCGCCACCAGAACGGCAATCGCAAGGATGATCGGCGGGAGCTGCCAGAGCAGCGATAGCCCGAAGACGAAGATTGAGGCTACGTCGATCACAGGTAGGTAGTCGGGTTGTCGGGGCAGGCACCGATGCCGCATTCGAGCAGTGTCGTTATCACATTGGCTCCGGCGAGGAAAAGCCCGGCGGACATCACGACGATTGCCATCCAGCGAACGGCGGCTGGAGCCGGACCGGCTGGCTCGTCGAACTGATCGTGGAAGAAGAGAACGACCGCGATTGCGAGCGTGATCGTCACGAAAACGATGAAGGCCCACGTGTAGAGGTGCATCCCGAAAGCCGGATCGCCGTATGACCCAGTTCCCGGAACAATGTGGAGCATCACCTGTCGCAGCGAGGTCAGTGCCCCGAACATCGCTGCCAGTAGGGCCAAGCCGTAGTGAAGGACGCGTGGGCCGAAGAGAACGTTGAGCGCCAGGCCGAAGCCGACTCCGATCATCCCGACGCGGATTAGAAGGCAGAGTGGGCACGGCGGTTCCAGCAGCACGAACTGGAAACCGTAGGCACCGAAGACAACTCCGAAGACCGTGAGTGCCCCAAGCCCGTTGAAGATCTGGACGATGCTCCGGGTGGTCCAGACTGGCGCCGGCGAATTGCTGCTCACAGGCTGATCCTGATGTCGTCGGACATGTGCAGGCGCAGGAGCGCTACACAGAGCAGCAGCGAGACCAGCGCTATGACGACCGAAGCGACCCTGCGCCCCGTCCACGCCAAGACGAAGGCCGCGAACCAGCCGAGAAAGAGAAGAGCCATCATTGCGTCGCGAAGTTACCCGGAGAGACGGATGGGACGGCAGCATCGGGGCCGAGCGGCGAGCCCACAGGCCGATAGCCGCGATTGAGGGCTAGGCGGAGATAACGCGCTGAATCGCGACGAAGTTTTCGACCTTTGCCGAAGCGCCACGACCACTCTTAACGGGCAGTACGCGCCAGTGCATGATGAACGGACTACCGTCGGCGCGATAGTTGATCGTGCGGCCCTCGAAGGTCTTGCCGGCCTTCAAATCTTTGACGAGTTGCCGGATCGTGGCAGGGTCGGTAGCTGCGCCCTGGAGGAACTTCGGGTCCTTGCCGAGGACGTCCTTGGCCTTATAGCCGGTGAGCTTTTCAAATGCCTTGTTCACGTAGACGATCTCATTCTTACCGCCAGCGCTTGTGATCATGACCGAGTCAAAACTCGCATCAGCTATCGCCTTGAGGCCAATTGTCATATCCATTATTTCTCTTCCGTTCTGCTTCGTTGGACGGGCTTAGTTGACACGTAACCAATCTCGATCGATTGGGCGCACCAGCCTTATACGGATAAGGCGAGCTGTCGGATTACTCTCTCGCGCGATCTCAGCCAGGCGGCTGGAGTTGATCAGCCGCCAGAGATCCAGGTGATCGCGGCTGAGAAGACGAAGCCTGATGCAGCTAGGACGCCGGCCCAGCGCTGCACTCCGCGGATCGCTATCGGGACCATCTCGTTGATCACGACCACCAGCAGCGCGCCAGCGGCGATCGACTGGATTAGCGCGATCAATGCGTCGCTCTGGCCGTAGAGCAACTTGTAGCCAACGACGCCCGAGACGGCGCCGATGACGACGACGTAGCCGAACCGGATCAGAATCTTGGAGATCGAGTAGCCGCCAGCAAGCAGCGCCGCTGCCACGCCGATCGCCTCCGGCAGGCCAGCAATGAAGATCGAGCCGACGAGCGCCAGTGATACGCCGACCGATCCTAGATGGACGCTCAACCCGACCGCGACCGATTCCGGAACGCCGTCGATGATCATTCCAACGAAAAGGTTTCGCGCTTCGGTCGGGGTAGCGGCGGCGACTTCACCGTCCTCAGAACTGGCGGCCGCTTCCAGCGGTGCCTCGGGCTTCTCACGCGCGCCGCTGCGCTCTAGCAAAGTGATGATCAGGAAATAGCCGAGGCCACCAATGCCGATGCCCAGCGCAGTGGCGCCTCCCCCAGCCTCTGCATAAGCAACGGCCACTAGGTCGGTGCCGACGGCCGAAATCACGGCGCCGGCGCCAAATGCCATCAGCGAACCAACTACCGCAGCTCGCGTGAGCGTGCGAAAACGCCAGACGAGCAGCGCCCCCACAACTAGTGCGACCTGGCCAATGGCCGCGAATACACCTGCTTCAAGCATCGGCGCAGACTAGACGATCAGCGCAACGAGGCCTATTGCCCAGACTCAGGGGGCGCTGAATGCGCCGGGGCGGTTGATCACGGTCAGGCTGAGAGTGGCCTTGGCCGAGACGCTATTCACGTCGACGAGCTGAACCGTGAGCGGAAAGACGCCGTTCTCAGGGAATGCAAGCGTGACTTGACCAACGCTCGTCGTGTGATCCCACCTGCCGTCACCGTTTAGGTCCCAGCGGTAGCTCTTAATCGCGCGCTTGGAAGTCGAGCTGTTCTTGGCCGTCAGCGTCACCGGTTCGGTGCGGTAGACGGTGTCGCTGGGAGCCGACAGAACGGGTACCGGTGGGTTGAGTGCGGCGACGCGAATGAAGCCGGTGGCGCTCTTGACGAGGCGCAGACGGCGGCGGACAGCGTCGCCTGTGTTGCCTTCGATCGTCGTCACTAGCCCATTCGGCTGAAGGCTTTCAACGATGCCGATGTGCTGCGGGAAGGCGATCAGGTCACCGGGCTGCGGAGCGGTGCGCCAAAGCCCCGTCTTGCGGCCCCAATCGCGCAGTCGCGAGACGAGACCGTCGCCGAGTCCGTCCCAGCCAATCGGGGAACCTGCCTGCTGCGTTACCCAAGAAGTGAAGTAGGCGCACCAGGCGGCGGGGTAGTAGCGCAGCGGCGCCTGAGTGGCGAGCCCGTACATCTTGATCCGCGTGCCCTTGTTGGAACCCATCGGCTTCTCGCGTACGCCCAGCGCCAGCTCTTGCTGGGCAATAGCAACGATCTTTTGAGCCGTCGTCTGACTGCTCTGTTGAGCCTGCGCTGGAGCGACTACGAGTGCGCCTGCGGCGAGCAGGACGCTGAGTGCTGTTACGAAACGAACCACAGCGTTGGCATTGTATTACCTCTCCCCGTGACTGGCGCAGGTAGCGTCCCAAGCCCATTCCCGACCACGGGTGTTGGTTTATGTTAGGGTCTCCTAACTGATGACCGACCTTTCGACAGATGAGGGCTCATGGGCGCGTTTCTGATCACATTGCGTGAGACCTTCGAAGCCAGCCTGATCATCGGGCTGATCCTCGCCTTCCTGAAGAAAACGGGCGCACTCGAGACGCACGGCCGCGCCGTCTGGCAAGGCGCAGCAGCGGCAGTGCTGGTGAGCGCGATCGCGGCCACGATCCTCTTCGCCACCGTTGGCAAACTCGAAGGAAGAGCAGAGATTCTCTTTGAAGCGGTAGCAATGCTGACCGCGGCCGCAGTGCTTACTTGGATGGTCTTCTGGATGCGCCGTCAAGCCAAGACGATGGGCAGTGACCTTCGCAACGAGGTCACGACCGCGATTGCCGGTGGCGGAACACTGGCACTGGCGACAGTCGCGTTCGTTGCTGTTGTGCGTGAAGGATTCGAGACTGCGCTCTTCCTTTTCGTCTCTGTTGGCGAGAGCGGCGCGACGGCGACGATCATTGGCGGCATAATCGGATGCATCGTTGCGATCGCCCTTGGCGTTGCCTTCTATCGCGGCAGCCTCAAGCTTGACCTCCGCCGCTTCTTCCTCGTGACGGGACTACTGGTCTTGATTCTCGCCGCCTACCTGCTTTACGGCGGCTTGGCAGAGCTCGCAGAGCTGATCGATGTGAGCGTTGTCGAAGCGCTAGTCCCTGTGCTCACGCTCGCTTTCCTTGGTGGCGTCGGCTGGGCCTTCCTGCGCGACAACGCGAGCATCACGAGCACAGCCCCTGCTCCTGCAACGCCGCCGCTCAGCTAACTAGCTGCCGCGCTTTCGGCAGGCCGTTTAGCACCTTGCTGCCATCGGCGGTCACAAGCAGCAGGTCTTCAATCCGCACGCCACACTCCCCGGCGACGTAGATCCCTGGCTCGACCGTGACGATCATCCCAGCCTCAAGCGGCGCGTCACCGTGGCGTGAGAGCCGCGGTGCCTCGTGCACATCGAGGCCAACGCCATGGCCGAGGCCGTGCCCAAAGTTCTCGCCGTAGCCACCTTCCTCAATGATCTTCCTCGCGACGAGGTCGACTTCGCGCCCGGTCGGCCCGGGCCTCACTGCCGCGGCTGCCGCGATCTGCGCTTCGAGTACAAGATCGTAGATCTGTGAGCGAACGTCGTTGACCTCACCGGTTAAGTAGGTGCGTGTGCAATCCGAGCAGTAGCCATCTAACTTCGCGCCCCAGTCGATCGTCACCATTTCGTCGGCCGCGATTGTCACGTCGCGTGGCTCGGCGTGCGGCAGCGCGCCGTGCGCTCCGGCCGCGACGATCGGCGGGAAGCTCAGCTCCTGCGCGCCAAGCCGCCGCATCGCCGACTCAAGGATCAGCGCAACCTCAAGCTCGGTGCGCCCGACCAGCCCTCCGTCAAGCAGTTCGATCATCGCCGCATCGGCGAGCTCCGCGGCGGCACCGATCTTCTCGACCTCGGATGCGCTCTTGATTAGACGTAGAGTCTCGACGCTGCCGCTGAGCGGTTCGAAAGAGGCCCGCCCGTCGAACGCGGCTTGCAATGCGCCGAGCTGCGCAACCGTTAGGTGCCTGTCGTCGTAGCCAACGGCTCCGTAGCTATCGCCGCCGGTGTCAGGCACGGGGAAATGTTCGGCCAGTCCGGCGCCGAGCAGATCGTTGCTTGCGATCTCGATCTGCCAGGCCGACGGCGCCTGCGCGGCGACCTGTTCGCTATAGCGAAAATCGGTGAGCAGCACGGCAGGGTGGTGGCCAGGGTCGGCCGGGCAGAGCGCGACGCCGTTGCTGCCGGTGAAGCCAGTCAGCCAGCGCACGTTAAGCGGCGCCGAAACCAATAGCCAGTCGAGCCCCGCTTCGGCGACCTTCGCCGCCAGCCGCTCGATCCGTTCGGCCACTAGTTCGCCGCAGTAGCGAGGTGATCGCGCAGTGCTTCGAGCGCCGGCCGGTATCCGTCAACACCCTGGCCGCTGACAGTCGTCAAGCAGATGTCGCCGATCACCGAGGTGCGCCGAAATTCCTCACGATTCTGAATGTCGCTGAGGTGAACCTCGACCGTTGGCAGCGCGGCGATTTCGAGCGCATCACGGATCGCGTACGAGTAGTGCGTCCAAGCCCCGGGGTTGATGATGATTCCGTCGGCGATGTCGTGGACGCGGTGCAGATGCTCGACTAGGTCACCTTCGAAGTTGGTCTGGAAGAACTGCGCTGCCAGCTCCAGCTCGGAGGCGAACTCGCCGATTCGCTGGGTCAGTCGGTCGTAGTCAAGATCGCCGTAGATCGCCGGATCGCGGCGACCTAGCTGATCGAGATTGACGCCGTGAAGGACGGCGATGCGGTTATGAGCGAGCACGCTTGCCAGTTTGCCACGTCGGGCGGGCGCCCGTCAGGCAGCCAGCTCTTCAACCGCAGCGCGGACCAGCTCCGGCTCGACCTGAACGCCATAGTGGACCTCGCCCGGAGCGCTGCAGCAGACAAACGGCACCGGGCCGCTAAGCCGCTTCTTGTCAAGCGATGTGGCTGCCAACACAGCATCAACATCGAGGCCGGGAAAGCTCGTTGGCAGCCCCGCGCCGTCAAGAATCAGTCGCACCTGCTCGCGCAGCTCAGGGGCTTCAGAGATCCGCAGCGCAGCGAGCAGGCCGAGCGAAATCGCCTCACCGTGGCGGAGCTCGGTGTAGCCGGTCGCCGATTCAATCGCGTGGCCGATTGTGTGACCAAGATTGAGTTTCTGGCGCGGGCCGCCATCACGCTGATCGCTGGCAACAACACCAATCTTGATCCGCGCGCATTCGCGAATGATCCGCTCGTCAACAGGGTCCCCTTCGCTGACTCGCTCCCAGAGCAGGCCGCCGCCGATCAAAGCCGTCTTGACGACCTCGGCGTAGCCGGCCGCCAGCTCGTCGGGGGGCAGCGTCGAAAGGTTCGCCGGGTCGACGAGCACAGCCGCCGGCTGATGGTAGGCGCCGACGTAGTTCTTCGCCTGAGGAAGGTCAACGCCGGTCTTGCCACCGAACGCTGAGTCGACCTGCGCGACGAGAGTCGTTGGCACCTGAACGATCGGAATACCTCGCTGAAAGCTCGCTGCGCAGAAGCCCGCAAGGTCGCCAACGACCCCTCCGCCGACGGCGACGATGTGGTCAGCGCGGGTCGCCTGCTGCTGGACGAGCGCGTCCCAGACCGTCTCTGCGGTTGCCAGCGTCTTGTGGTCCTCGCCGGCCTCAATCTCGATTAGGCCAGCGATCTGCGGGACATCGCCGGCGTACAGCTCGGCCACGTTGCTGTCGCTAATCACGAAGCGCCGTGATTGATCGGGCAGCGGCCAGGGCGCGTCACTGAGAGCGCCCTCGCCGACCCACACCGGGTAGCCGCCGCCCGGGCCAGCGGCCCAGAGCAGGCGCAGCGAGCCGGCCGCTCCGTGGGCCATCGCGACGAGCGACGGGAGCGCCGCCTCGATCACGTCGGCATCGCTGCTCGAGAGGTTTGCGTCACCGAGTTCGCGGTAGACGTACTCGCGCTCGCGGAAGAGGTATTCGAAGCCGGCCCGATCCTGGCCAAGGGGGCGATCACTGCCTTGGATCCGTTCCCAAGCTACGTCGAGATCAACGTCAAGGAGAACCGTTATGTGGTCCTGGAGCGCTTCGATCACGGCGGCAGAGCCGAGCGCACCGCCGCCCAGCGAGATCACCTGTGGCATGCCGGCCAGCAGCTCTAGAACAGCGGCTTCCTCGGCTTCGCGGAAAGCGGGCTCGCCGTGGGCCTCGAAGTGCTGAGCGGCCGTCAAGCCGCTGCTCTGCTCGATTATCTCGTCACTATCGCTGCACGGGATGCCGAGCAGCTCGGCGGCGAGCCGAGCGGCTGTCGTCTTGCCGGCCCCCATGAAGCCGATGAAGACAAGCGACCTGTTTAGCGCGGGGTCCATGAGATCCGCTCGCAGTAGCTGGCGAGAGCGGCGCGCGCATCGTTGATGTGATCGCCGCCAAACTTCTCGCGGTAAGCATCGGCGAGAACGAAGGCGACCATCGCTTCGGCCACGACTCCGGCCGCGGGGACGGTGCAGGAGTCTGTTCGCTCGCGCAGTGCCTCGGCCGGTTCGCGCGTGCTGATGTCGACCGAACGGAGCGGCTTTGTCAACGTTGGCAGCGGCTTCATCGCTCCCTGAGCGATCAGCGGCTCGCCGGTCGTCATCCCGCCCTCGAGACCGCCGGAGCGGTTCGTTTCGCGGTAGTAGCCGCGCTCGTCGGAGTAAAAGATTTCGTCATGAGCCTGCGAGCCCGGCCGCGCCGGCAGGTCCCAGCCGTCACCGAGCGCTGCGCCCTTGACGGCCTGAATTGAGCAGATAGCGCCGGCGATCTGGCCATCGAGCCGCGTCTGCCAAGAGATGTGCGAGCCGACACCCGGGACGAGCCCGAAGACAACGACCTCAAAGGTGCCGCCGATCGACTCGTTCGCTTTGCGCTGAACGTTGATGTGGTCAACCATCTGCGCGCTGACTTCGGCGTCGAGACAGCGAACGGGATCGGCGTCAACGGCGTCGAAGTCGGCTACGACAAGCGGCTCGCTGCGATCTGGGGTTGCGACGGTGCCGATGCGGACGACGTGCGAGCGAACGGTCACTCCCATCGCCTCAAGGAACTGGCGGCAGAGCGCGCCGCCAGCTACGCGCGCGGCGGTCTCACGCGCGCTGGCACGCTCAAGGATGTCGCGAATATCTGTCGTGCCGTACTTCCATGCGCCGACTAGGTCTGCGTGGCCTGGGCGCGGGAGGTGCACCTCAGGCACATCGGCCTCAACTGGCCACGGGCTCATCCGCTCTTCCCAGTTCTCGAAATCTCGGTTGATCACTTGGAGCGCGACCGGGCCGCCGAGCAGGCGCCCATGGCGAATTCCTGCCGTGACCTCGGCGCCGTCGGATTCAATCTTCATCCGGCCGCCACGCCCGTGGCCGAGCTGGCGACGGGCGAGATCGGCGTCGAGCGCAGCGCGATCGATCTCAAGCCCCGCTGGGAGGCCTTCGACGATGCATGTGAGGCCGGGACCGTGGGACTCTCCGGCGGTTGTTAGCGAAATCGACATTCTGCAAGGCAGGCTAGCGAGCGAGAGACTTTCTCGACGGGCGAGTTCACCCGCTCAGCAGCAGCACCGCTAGCGAACCAGCGGCAAGAAACGGAGCCAGAGGGAGCGTCGCGGTACGCGCCTGCCCCCATCCGTGACGGGCCGCAATAGCCACGCCGGCTAGCGCGCCGCCAACGAGCGCAGCCCCGATCGCAGCAACGCTGGCGGCGCCCAGAGCAGCGCCGATCACGGCCACCAGCTTCACGTCACCGAGCCCGATGCCGCCGGGGCGCAGTAGCGCTGCGGCAAGAAAGAATGTGAACGCCGCGCAGGCGAAGATCAGCCGTTCGTTTGCAAAGCGGGGCTCCAATAGCGCCGTTACGAGCAGGACGACGGCGAGGCCGCCTCCGGTCAGCACGTTCGGAATCCGCCGCGTTTGAAGATCGGTAAGCGCCGCCGGCACGAGTATGCAGAGCAGCACAGTTGGAAGGACAAGGCCGCCGAGAGAACTCGAGGAGGCGGCAAGCGCGGCCGCCCAGCAGGCCACAACTACGGCGCATACGAGGCATCTTGAGCCGACGGCAGGACGGCCGCCGCTGAGCTTCGCCGCCCAGCGCTCAAGCGCCGCGCCGAGCACTGCGCCGAACATCGCGGCGAGCAGCGGCGAGAGGTAGAACATCAGCGCGCTCTTCACGGCTCAGATCATAAGTTGACGCTTCGGCCGCGAAAGCGGTCACAATTGGGCGATGCGCGGCCGCGGACTACTAATTCTTCTAGCGACATCCGTCTTGCTGCTCAGCGGACTCTCGTCGCTGAGAACGAGCTCGGAGAAGAAGTCGACGAAGCAGACGACACCCACAACGACAACCTCGGTCTCACCGGCGACTAAGCCAGCCCCGAGCGGCGTGAGCGCAGTGATGCCCGCCGACCCGAAGGTGAAACTCGCGCCGGGCCAGCAATTGACACTCCAGATTCGCTCCGACAGCCCTGACATCGCCGCGATCAGCGAGCTTGGCCTAAAGGTCCCGGTCGGACCCGACGTGCCCGGCGAGATCGTGCTCATCGCCCCGAGCAGCGGAAGCTTCGACGTGACGCTTCAAGTCGCGAAGCGGAGCGTCGGCAAGATCGTCGTCAGCGACTAATCTACGGCCGGCTGCGGCTTGTCATCGGCCGCTTCGCCCTCAGGCCGCTGCGCTGCCTGAGCGTCGTGCTCCGGGATCAAGACGCCGCTGCCCTCGCACCACGGGCAATCAACTTGATGCGGCTCGCCGCCGGCATTGGAGTTCAGCTTGCCGGTGCCGCGACATGGCGAGCATGGGATCGGGCCTTCCGGCTCCTTCGCTTCTTCTTTAGCTTCTGCCATCGAGGCCGGAGAGTAGCGCTGCTAGCGTCGGCAACGTGCCCGAAGGGCTAATTCAACTCGCTCCCCCACCCGATCGAAGCAATGGCCGCTTCGCTCCCAGCCCTACCGGCCCACTGCACCTCGGCAACCTTCGAACCGCACTGATCGCCTGGTGTTGTGCGCGCTCAACTGGCAGCGAGTTCTTGATCCGGATCGAAGATCTCGACAACGAAAGGCGTCGCCCCGGCTCAGCAGAACAGCAGCTCGGAGACCTCGACGCGATCGGACTTGAATGGGACCGGCCGGTCTCCGTGCAGAGCGAGCGCGAGGGGCTCTACGGCGCAGCGCTCGAGCAGCTCCGCAGCGACGGCCTGCTCTACGAATGCTGGTGCACTCGCGCTGAGATCCGCGAGGCTTCCTCGGCGCCACACGGCGCGCCGACCGCTTACCCCGGGAGCTGCCGCGACCTAAGCGCGGCCGAACTGGCGGTGAAGCGCGACAGTGGCCGCCGGCCGGCGCTGCGAGTACGTGCCGACAGCGCCGAACTCAGCTTCTTCGACCGCGTCCACGGACAGATGACAGGCACGGTTGACGACTTCGTCGTTGCGCGGCAAGACGGCGCCTTCGCTTACCAGCTCGCCGTCGTCGTGGACGACGCTGCTCAGTCGATCGACGAAGTCGTTCGCGGCGATGATCTGCTCGAGTCGACCGCTGCGCAGTGCTGGCTCCAAGACCAGCTCGGGCTGCCGCGGCCGAGCTACGTCCACCTACCGCTCGTGCGCGACGCGGACGGTCAGCGGATGTCGAAACGTGACTCGTCGGCGACTCTGGCTGGACAGACCGCACTGGGTCATAGCCCGCAGCAGGTCCGCAGCGCGCTGGCCTGCTCGGTTGGCCTCTGCGAGCCGGGAGAAGAGCTCGAGGCCGATCAGCTAGTGAGCCGCTTCAGTTCAATCCTCGTAGAATCAGCAGAGTGAACGAAACGACCGACACCGGATCCCAGACGCGCGCTGGCACGCGCGCTTTGCTGACCTTCGTCCGCTTTGTGCTGCCCGCGCTGATCGTCCTCTCCGGAGTCTTGCTGGCCGCGATCGGCCAAAACGAATCTGCCTATGAGGTCGGTGCGCTACTGATCAGCGCCGGAGTTTCGGTTGCACTGCTGAACCTGCTTTATCGCGTCGGCGTCCGCGGCGACAAGGACCGCGGCCGCGAAGAGGCCGCCCGCGAACATTACGACCGCACCGGTCACTGGCCTGGCGAGTAGGTCTCACGCCTTGACGACGAACGAGATGCTGCGCGGGCTCGCTGCCAGGGCCAAAGAGACCGGCTCGCTAGCGCTCGACACAGAGTTCATGGGTGAGGGCCGCTACCGCACTGAGCTCTGTCTTGTTCAAGTCGCGGTAGACGCCGAGCAGGAAGGCGAGCCTGCCTGGACCGAGCTGATCGACCCGTTCGATCGCGAGATCGACCCGTCGCCGATCGTCGAACTGATCGATGACCCTGAGGTCGAGATCGTCGTCCACGCTGGCAGACAAGACATCGCGCTGCTCCGACGCCTCTGGCGCGCCCACCCGCGGAATTGCTTCGACACGCAGGTCGCGGCTGCCTTCGCCGGCATGCGATCGCAGATCGGTTACGAAGCGCTGCTGCGCGACCTGCTGAAGGTCCAGCTCGACAAGGGCGCGAGCTTCTCGCACTGGGACGCGCGACCACTCAGCGAAGAGCAACAACGCTACGCGCGCGGAGACGTCTTGCAGCTCAACGAAGTCGCGACGGTGCTGAAGCAGCGGCTAGAAGAGCGTGGTCGGCTCGAATGGGCGCGCGAAGAGTGCCTGCCGCTTGAAGCTTCCACCGACGAGCGCGACATCGACGTTGTCTTCAACAAGCTGCCGAAGATCAACACGCTCAGCGGAGAACAACGCGCTGCTGCGCACGCGCTCGTTATCTGGCGCGAGGAGTGCGCCGACCGCGAGGACAAACCGGTCCAGAAGGTGCTTGCCGACGCAGCAATCGTTGAAATCGCAAAGCGCCAGCCGACTAACGAACGCCAGCTCAGCGATCTGCGCGGAATCCACGAGGGGATAGCGCGGCGCCGTGGCAGCGAAATCGTCAAGGTCGTCGCCAGCGCGGCGAACGATCGTCCGATAGCTGCCGAACGCAGCACGCGCATGCAGTCCGATTCTGGCGACGCGGCGCTGATCGTGCTCGCCGAATCACTCGTCCGCGCCTGTGCGGTCCGAGAAGACCTCGCCTACGAACTACTGGCCACCCGCTCCGACCTGCAGGCCGTCGTCAGTGCGGTGCGCAGCGGTAGCCGCGACCCGGACGTTCGCACGCTGCGGGGCTGGCGCCGCGCCGTCGTCGGAGACGAGCTACTAGCGCTCCTGCGCGGGCAGCGGAGCCTGCGGATAGATGATCAGCTGCGCGTAGTTGTCGGCGAGTAACCGGAACTACGCCCGCTCGACGGCCGTGTTGACCTGAAGCGCGTTGCGGAGACACCAGGCACCAGGGCAGCGCGCATCAGCGATCTGCCGCAGCCCCTCGACTGTGGCGTCATCGGCGTCGCAGTCAACTTCCAAGGTCCAGTTGATCTGCTCAAGCGGCGGCTGATCGCCGACCCCGAGAGCGCGGGCCATGTCGAGCTCGGCCGCCACACGACCGCGTAGCGCTCGCAGCTCAACGCCTTCGCGCGCGGCCTCTTGCGCGAAGGTCATCGCGTAGCACGCCAGCCCACCCCAGAAGCAGTAAGCGAGCGGACTCGGGGCCGAGCCGGTGCCGCCCATCGGCGGCGGAAAGTCGGCCGCGAACGCGACCGTGCCGCCGTTCGGCAGCGGGATTTCGGTCGTGAACTGCGTCGCCCCCTCTTCGACGTTCCAGTCACCGCTCAGCGCAACCGGATTGATGCCCGAGGCAGGGTCGGCGGCTGCCTTCGCCGCGGTTGCTTCGATCGCTTCGACGTTGACGTTGTGCATCGGATCTCCAGAATCGTTGGGGGCCACCAGGCGGGTCGGTGTCTATAGGGACGTAGTAAACCAGCGTACCCGGCTGCGCCGCTCGCTACATTTGGTGTGGACAACCGTCGCACCCTAGATGCCGAAGCCGAAGCCGAAATCCCCCCGCGCCGCGACCGATCACCATCGTCGTCGGCGCATCGTCGCAATCGCCGTCGGCGCCGCTGTCGCCGTCGGTTCTGTCGGAATCGTTGCTGTCAGTGTCGGCAGCTCTGGAACTTGGGATCCGCAGCAGTTGGAGCAGGGCGCCACGGCCGAGAAGCCGAAGATGGAACTTGAGGCTCAGGCTCGCGCGGCTGCTGCCGTTCTTGCCAAGCGCAAGGAGGAGATAAAGGCCGAGAATGCGGCAATCGACCGTGTGATCCAGCAGAGCGGAATCATCAGCCAGGCTGGCCCGGAGAACAAGGAGGTCGCGCTGACCTTCGACGACGGCCCAAGCAGCTACACCGGCGGGATTCTCGACACACTTAAGAAGTACGACGCCAGGGCAACCTTCTTCACTCTCGGTAATCAGATCGGTGAGTTCCCGCTGCCGATGCAGAGGGCCGTCGCCGAAGGCCATGTGGTCGGCAACCACACTTGGGACCATCAGGATCTAACGCGCCTTGGCCCTAAGGACATTCGTACCCAGATGGCCGACCATATCGACGCCGTCACGGGCAAGGGCCTGCCGGCCCCGAAGCTCTTTCGCCCGCCATACGGCGCTGTCAACGACCTCGTCGTCGCTGAAGCGCGCCGAGCAGGGATGCTGACCGTGATGTGGTCGCTCGATACAAACGACTACAAGCTTCCAGCCGCGGAGGCAATGGCGGCGCAGGTGCTCGCGGAGATCCACCCCGGCGCGATCGTACTGGCGCATGACGGTGGCGGCGACCGGACGACAACGTCCGCAGCATTGCCGATAATCCTGAAGGGCCTGACCAAAGCGGGCTACAAGATGGTGACCGTCCCACAGCTGCTGCTGGATAATCCACCGGCAGCTGAACAGAACACAGTCCAGCGCACACCAGTCGCTTAAGACCGATCCCAACAACAAGGAGACCCGATGAGCGAAGTTGACGACGCCCTGCTAGCGGACACGACGCCAACCGAGCGCGAAGCGATCAAGAAGCTTGCATCTTTCTGGTGGCTGTGGCTTGTCTTCGGCGTCATCTGGATCGTCGTAGCGCTTGTCGTACTTCAGTTCAGTGAGTCCTCCTTCGCAGTGATCGGGGTCATGATCGGCGCGATGTTCATCGGCGCCGGAGTTCAATACATGGCGATTTCAGCGCTGGTGCCGAAGTGGCGCTGGGTCTGGCTGATTCTCGGCGCGCTACTGATCATCTGGGGCGTTGTCGCGATCTTCAACCCGGTCAGCACCTTCAACGCCTTTGCCGACATCCTCGGATTCATCTTCCTTCTTGTCGCGTTCATCTGGATCGTGCAAGCGTTCTCTGAGCGCGGGCACAATGACCTTTGGTGGCTCGGCCTTGTGAGCGGCACACTGATGCTGGTGATCGCATTCATCGCCGCCGGATCCGACGTTAACGTCAAAGCCAACTTGCTGGTTCTGTTCGTCGGCCTCTGGGCGCTGATGTCAGGGCTAATTGACTTGGTTCGAGCATTTCAGCTCCACCACGTCGGCGAGAAGCTCGAGTAGGCGCGCTTCCCTAGCCGGCTAACGCAGCGGCCCGCATAACGTCAACTGGAGCGGCGAGGCCGGTCCATTGCTCGAACGCAATCGCGCCCTGCTGGACAAGCACCTCGATCCCGTCAACGGTCGTTGCTCCGGCGGCGTCAGCGGCTTCGAGCAGTGCTCCCGGCCCGCCGTGGTAGACGAGATCGGCGACGATTGAATAGTCGCCGAGCTGAGCGGCGCTAATCGACAGGCTCGCGAACGGATCGCCATCTAGGCCAGCGGCAGTGCAGTTTACGAGCATGTCGGCCTGCCCGACGCTTGCGATCGCGACCGCGCCGAAACGCTCGGCGAGCTGCTCAGCGCGCTGCGCCGTTCGGTTCCAAATCGCAACCTCGACGCCACAGTTCGTCAGTGCCCAGACAACAGCATGGGCGACGCCGCCGGCGCCGAGCACAATCGCCGTTGAACCGGGCGCAGGCGCTTCGGGCAGCGAGGCGATGAAACCGGGCGCATCGGTGTTGTCGCCGACCAGCTCTCCCCCCGGCTCAAAGATCAACGTGTTGACGGCGCCAATCGCCTTGGCGCTTTCGCTGAGGCGATCGACCAGCTCGAAGGCCGCTTCCTTGTGCGGGATCGTCACGCTCGCGCCGCGGTAGCCAGCGGCGCGCAAGCTGCCAACCGAAGCGACAAACTCCTCTGGCGGGACCGGAAGGAGCTGATACTCCCAGTCGCTTAAACCGACAGCAGCGAGCGCGGCGTTGTGCATCGCCGGAGAGCGGCTGTGTTCAACCGGCCAACCGATCACGCCAAGCCGCGTAGCGGTCACGATCGGGTCCCCGCTAACGGCAAAATGCCGGATCCTTTCCGCCCTGCGCAGCGCGGCGGTTGTTGTAGTCGTCGATCAGCTTCTGGAACTCCGGCAGCGTCTTTGCAAAGACAAGGCCGCCCTTCTTGCATGATTCGACGATGAAGTAGAAGTAGTCGCTCTTCGGCGGATTCGCGGCAGCTTGGATCGACGCCAAGCCGGGGTTGCCAATCGGCCCCGGCGGCAGGCCGGAAACCTGCCGTGTGTTGTAGGGGGACTTGCTGTTGATCTCACTGACGGTCAGCGGTTGATCCCAATTCCTGACGGCGAATCGCGTCGTCGCGTCGCTGCCAAGCGAGATCGACTCGCGGAGGCGGTTGTAGAAGACAGCGGCGACTTTCGGCCGATCGCGGTCAAAGAGCGCTTCACGCTCAATGATCGAGGCCAAAGTGATGACGTCGAAGACGCTTAGATTCTTGCTTTTCGCGTAGCTCATGTTGACGTCAGCGATATTGCGCTTGAAGGCCTTCAGTTGATCCGCGACGAGCCGCTTCGCAGTCGGTGCGCTCTTCAGCAGCTCGTAGGTTGCGGGAAAGAGGAATCCCTCGAGCGAACGGACGCTGCTAGGCGCGCCGTAGCGCTTTGGGTCTAGCTCGGGAGACGAAACGGAGGCTGCGAGGTAGCTGCCGCTGACGCCCTGCTTCTTGACGACCGGTGCAATCTCCTCGCGCGCCGGCCCCTCAGGGACCAGCACGTTGATTACCGCAGCGCCCTTCTGCACGTTGGTCAAGACGGCGAGAGCCGCCCCGTTACTCATATCTTTGCGCAGTTTGTAGGTGCCGGCGCGCAGCTTGCCACGGTCGCCACCGATTGTCGCCCGCAGCTCAAAGAAGAACCGCGAGCCGATTACACCCTGGTCGGAGAGCAGCGTGCCGATGTCGCCAGCATTAACCCCGGCAGGGATCCTCACCGTTACAGCGCCCGAACCATCCCCCTTGAATGGCTCGAAGATCCCATTGGCGAAGAACAGCACGACAACGAGGACGACGGCGATGATTCCGAACAGAAGCGCGTGACGCCCTGGCGAACGGCGCCGACTCTGTGCCTGCGGTGGCGTTGCCGTAGCGCCGGGTGGTCGCACCGTGCCGCTTGGACTCTCATCGTCGTCGGTTACCTTGCGCGGCGGCGCGGGAGCAACGTCTCGGGCCGGAGGCTTGCGGAGCGGTTGCGCTGGCTGGGTCGGCGCGTCTTCACTGCTTCGTGGAGCGACAGGCTTTGACGTTTGCGGCGAGTTCGGCGGCTCAACCGGGGGCTTCGCTTTTCGCGGCGGGCCCGCGCCGATCGGCGGCGCCTGCGGCGGAAGCTCGCTTGGCGCCGGTGGCGGCGCTGCCTCACCGCGTTCGGCGGCACGCTTACGCTCCCGCTCAAGGCGGGCTGCTTCACGTTGCTCTTCGCTGCGGCGGGTTTCGTCACTCATCGCGATTCCAATGCTCGTGCCCAAAGCGGGCCATCCAATCATCCAACAAGACCGCGGCGGCGCGCGAATCTTCACTCTCACGGCCCTCACTGCTGGCAGCGATCGTGGTCGTGAAGCGCTCGTCGAAGAGTTCGACCGGAACCTTCGCGCCGAGCGCTGAACGGAGCTTATCTGCGAACGCGCGCGCCTCGCGCGTTTGGTCAGAGTCGGCGCCGGAGAGCGACAGCGGCAAGCCGACGATCACGCGGTCAACATCGCGCAGCTCGACCAGCTCGCGAAGCTGTTTGATCCCAGCCTTCGTCTCGGGGCGGAGAATCGGATCGATCGGCGTCGCAAGAGTGCCGGTCGGGTCGCTGATCGCGCAGCCACAGCGGGCCGAACCGTGATCGAGTGCCAATACTCGCACCGCTTAGGAGCCAAGCGCCGCTTCGACAGTCTTCGCTGCCAACGCAAGCGCCTCTTCGAGCTTCTCCGGGTCTTTGCCGCCGGCTTGGGCGATCGTGTCGCGCCCTCCCCCGCCTCCGCCGACTACGGCTGCCGCGACGGCGACAACATCGCCGGCCTTGACGCCCCTCTCAACGAGCGCCGGCGTGACGGCAACGACGAGCGAAACGCGCCCATCAACGACGCTGCCGACGACGACCGCAGCGAGCTCGCCGAGCCTTCCCTTTAGGCGGTCGGCGACATCCATCAGAGCCTTTGCGGGGACAGCGCCAACGTCAGCGACTAGTAGTTGCGCGTCGCCGAGCTTGGTAGCGGCGGCGGCGAGCCGTTCCTCATCGACGCCCGCGCCAGCCTCATCGGTTGAGCTTCGAGCGCTCTGCTTCAGTTTGCTGACAGCCGCAGGGACTTGGTCAGGTGTTGTCTTCAAAGCCTGCGCGGCGGCGCTGAGCAGCGCGTCGTGACCGCGCAGCAGTTCGACCGCCACAGGCCCGGTCACGGCCTCGATCCGCCTCACGTTGGCGGCGCTCGACCCTTCGCTGATGATCTTCAGGCAGGCGATCTCCGACGTCCGTGCGACGTGGGTACCGCCGCATAGCTCGCGTGAGAAGCTACCGTCGCCGATCTCAACCATCCGCACGATCTCGCCGTACTTCTCACCGAAGAGAGCCATCGCGCCAAGCTTCTGTGCTTCGTCGATCGTCGTTGTCAGTGCTCGCACATTCAGGCTCGCAAGGATCTTGGCGTTGACTTCGTCTTCAACAGCTTGGCGGTCATCGTCGCTGAGCCGCGCCGAATGGTTGAAGTCGAAGCGGAGCTTCTCTGGCCCGACGTAGGAGCCGGCCTGACGAACGTGGTCGCCAAGCCGCTCGCGCAGCGCGGCATGAAGCAGATGCGTGGCGGTGTGGTTGCACTCCGTCGCGTGGCGAGCGGTTGCGTCAACCTCAGCGACGACCTCTGCCCCAACCTCGGGCGACTCGCTCAAGCCCTCGACGATTAGCGCTTGATCATCACCGGCGCGAATTACACCAACAACGGTGGCGATCGGATCTCCGTTGGCTGAGCTCAACTTCCCGGTGTCCCCAGCCTGGCCGCCGCCTTCGGCGTAGAAAGGCGAGTCGGCGAGCTTCACCAGCATTCGACCATCCTGCTCTGCGCTTCCAACAACGTTGGTTCGAGCGCTGAGCGACTCGTAGCCGACGAACCGTGCCTGGTCGCCGCCGACCGCGCGAACCGCTTCGGCCGAAACTCCAACCTTGCGCTCGCCTGCGCCGGCCGCTGAGCGCGTCCGCTGCTCGCCCATCAGGCGATCAAAGTCCTCCTGCTGCTCAAACGGAACGCCGCGTTCCTCGGCCAGCTCCCGCGTCAGTTCGATCGGAAAGCCAAAGGTGTCGTGGAGGCGGAAGGCATCGTCGCCACTGAGAGTGCCCGCAGCGAGCAGCTCCTCGAGCAGGCCACTGCCCTGGACGAGAGTGCGACCGAAGCTCTCCTCCTCGCCGCGGACCCATTCGAGGATCGTCTTGCGGCGTTCGACGAGCTCCGGGTAGGCCGCGCCCATCACGTCAATGACCTGCTCGGCGAAAGCCGGTAGGAACTGACCCTCAATCCCGATCCTCTGGCCCTGCAGCACGGCACGGCGCATAACGCGGCGCAGGATGTAGCCGCGGTCCTCATTCGACGGAACGATGCCGTCTGCGATCAGGAAGGTCATCGCGCGCGAGTGGTCGGCAAGGATCCGCAGAGCGCGCACGTCAGCGTCGCCGCTGCCAAGTTCGCGGCCAAGCGCCATTAGCCCAGCGAATTGATCGGTCTCAAAGACGCTCTCAGCCTCTTGCTCAATCAGCGCAAGGCGGTTGAGGCCAGCGCCGGTGTCGATGTTCTTCGCCGGTAGCGGCGTGAGCACGCCCCCGGCGCTTTGGTCGAACTCCATGAAGACGAGGTTCCAGTACTCAAGGAAGCGATCGTTCTCGCCGCCGGGAAGGTCATCCGGCGAGCCGTACTGTTCGCCGCGGTCGAGGTAGAGCTCGCTACAAGGGCCACACGGACCGGTCGGCCCGGCCTGCCAGAAGTTCTCAGAGCGAGGACAGAGGACGATCCGTTCGCGCGGGACTCCTACTGCCTCCCAGGCAGCGATTGCCTCTTCGTCTGGGCCGAGACCGAGCTCCTTGTCGCCCTCAAAGACGGTAATCCAGATCTTCTCGGCGTCAAAGCCAAAGCCCTCGAGCGAGAGCTTCCAGGCCAGTTCGATCGCACCCTCTTTGAAGTAGTCGCCAAGCGAGAAGTTGCCGAGCATCTCGAAGAATGTGAGGTGACGGGCGGTCTTGCCAACGTTCTCGATGTCGGTCGTGCGGAAGCACTTCTGGCAGCTCGTCAGGCGCGGCGCCGGGGGCTGCTCCAGACCCATGAAGTACTCCTTCAGGGGGTGCATCCCGGCCGTCGTCAGCAGCACCGACGAATCAAAAGAAGCTGGAACAAGCGATCCGGACGGGCGCAGCGTGTGGCCATTGGCCTCAAAGAACTCAAGGAAGGTCGTGCGGATCTGGTCGGAGCTGCGAGCCGGCATCAGGCGATTGTGGCGCATCCGACGACGCGATCGCCGCTGAGCAGCACCGCCGTCTGCCCCGGAGCGGGCGCCCAGGCCGATTTCTTCAGCTCTAGGACCGCTCCGTTGAGTCGACATTCGAGCGCTGGCGCATGCGAGCGAAGCCGCGCTTGATCGACAGTTTCAGCCGGGCGATAGAGCTTCACGTCGGTCAGTTCGACCTCGCTGCGATGAAGCTGATCGCGCGTTGCGACGGTGACCGTGTTGGCCTCGGCGTCGGTTGCTGCGACGTAGAGCGGCTCGGCGACTCCACCGATCTCAAGCCCGCGCCGCTGACCGACCGTGAAACCGTGGGCGCCGTTATGGCTCCCTACCTTGACTCCGTCGAGATCGACGATCGGTCCCGGGCGATCGGGAATGCCGCCATGTCGGGCGAGGAAGGCGTCGCTGGCCGTTCCGGCAAGGAAGCAGAGATCCTGAGAATCGGGCGTCTGCGCGACCGACAAGCCAGCGTCGGCGGCGATCTGGCGAACCTCCGGCTTTGTCATCTCACCGAGCGGGAAGAGCATCCGTGCGACCGACTCCGGCGCCAACGCCGCGAGCATGTACGACTGATCCTTGGCAGGGTCGGCTGCGGCGCGCAGAAGGCCATCGTCGCCTACACGGGCGTAGTGGCCAGTTGCTAGCTCGACTGCACCGAGGCGCGTCGCGAGATCGAGCATCGCGTCGAGGCGAACGGCGCCGTTGCATCGCACACACGGGTTCGGCGTCTTGCCCGCGGCATGCCCGGCAATCCACGGTTCCACAACGCCGGCGCGAAACGCCTCACGCAGGTCGAGCGTTAGGTGGGCGAGACCCAAACCATGCGCCAGCGACCGCGCGCGTTGGACTGCGCTTGCCGAGCAGCAGCTTCCCTCAGCGTCGTTCTGTTCGTCGCGCCAGAGCTCGAGTGTCACCGCAACAGGCGGCTGATCGGAGCGCCCAGCGCAGAGATGAGCCGCAACGGCGCTATCAACGCCGCCGCTCATAGCGATCAAGACGCGGCCTGGCTGCGGCTCGAGCTGCGCGCTCGCGGCTACCGCGCCGCCCAACGCGCGCGCCAGCGCGTCGGCGGCCAACTCTGCGGCGTGGATTTTCCCTGCGCTCAGCCCTCCGAGCTGCTTGCTGACGTCGGCCGTACCGACCTTCGCTGCCTCGAGCACCGCTGCGCCGTCTACCAGTTCAACGGCCGCGCTGGCGGCAGCGCTGGCAGCGCCGCAGCCGGAGGCCGCAAAAGTCGCTCCGACGACTCGTTCACCCTCAACTCGGATTGCGATACGTACGAGGTCGCCGCAAGCAGCGCCCCCGGCGACGCCACAGTGAGCGCCTTCCGGCACATCGCCCTGCCCGCGCGGATGGCGCAGATGATCCTCAAAACGCTCGTCAGCCATTGACGCTTCAGTCTAGGCGCCTAGCGCGCGATTAACTGGCGGCGGGGGGCGTTTGCGGCTTGATGCCGAGGTCGCGCAGTTGGCGGGCGTCGGCTGGAGCCGGGGCACCGGTCAGCGGGTCGGCGCCGCTCGCCGTCTTTGGGAAGGCAATCACGTCGCGGATCGAATCGCGGCCGCAGACGAGCGCCGCAATTCGGTCGAGCCCGAAAGCGATGCCGCCGTGTGGCGGTGCGCCGTACTCGAGCGCTTCAAGCAGAAAGCCGAAACGCTCCTTGGCCTCGTCGGCGTCGAGCCCTATCGCGTCGAAGACGCGGCTCTGCACCTCAGGCGTGTTGATGCGGATCGAACCGCCGCCAAGCTCATTGCCGTCAACAACCAGGTCGTAGGCGCGTGAGCGCAGCGCCGCTGGATCGTCGAGGTCGCCCTCGGGCGCCGTGAAGGGATGGTGCAGCGCGGTCAGGTCCCCGCTCTCTTCATCAGCTTCGAACATCGGGAAATCAACAACCCAGCAGACGGAGTGTTGATCATCAGGGATCAAGCCGAAGCGCGAGCCGAGCTCCAAGCGGAGCGCCCCGATCGCAACCGGCGCGACGGACGGGCTGTCAGCGACAAAGCAGAGCAGGTCGCCGTCGCTCGCTTCGAGTGCCTGATTAACGGCCGTGATCTGTTCGGCAGTGAAGAACTTGGCGAGGTTGCCGGTCCAGCCGCCGTCACCGACGACGATCGGCGCGACAGCTTTGGCGCCGTGAACCTGCACGACCTCGTTGAGGCTGTCTAGCTCGGAGCGCGACATCTCGCGCGCACCGGCGTTGAGCGCGCGGACGGTTCCGCCGCCGCTGAGGACCGATTCGAAGACCTTGAACTCGGAGCCGCGGAGCTGCTCGCTGACGTCCTTGATCTCAAGCCCAAAGCGAAGGTCGGGGCGGTCGCTGCCGTAGCGCAGCATTGCCTCGTCGTAACCGATCCTCGGCCAAGGAGTCGGAGCAATCGGAAAGTCGGTCGCCTCGAATACTGCGGCGATCGCAGCCTCGCTGACCTCAATTACTTGGTCTTCGTCGACAAACGCCATCTCGACGTCAAGCTGCGTGAACTCCGGCTGACGGTCGGCGCGCAGATCCTCATCGCGGAAGCAGCGCGCAATCTGGAAGTAGCGCTCGTAGCCGGCCATCATCAGCAGTTGCTTGAAGAGCTGCGGCGACTGCGGTAGCGCGTACCAGTCGCCTGGGTTCATCCGGCTCGGAACGAGGAAGTCGCGCGCGCCTTCAGGCGTTGACTTCGTCAGGATCGGCGTCTCGATCTCAAGGAAGTCGCGCTCGACAAGCTGCTGACGCAACGTTTGCGTGATCAGCGCCCGCGTAATCATCGTCTGCTGCATTCCGGCGCGACGAAGGTCGAGCCAGCGGTAACGGAGCCGTGTTGTCTCGTCGACCGGGCCGTCATCATCGATCGCGAACGGCGGCGTGTGGCTAGAGGCGAGAGATTCGCCCTGCGAGACCTCCAACTCGACCGCGCCGGTCGCCATTTCCGGGTTCACGTTCTCAGCGCTTCGGGCCAGCAGCTCACCACTAACCGAGACAACGTGCTCTGGACGCAGCTGCTCAGCGAGCGCGAAGAGTTCCGCGCCGCGCTCGGGATGGAAGACGATCTGGACGATTCCTGAGCGATCACGCAGATCGATGAAGATCAAGCCGCCGTGGTCGCGGCGCCGATGAACCCAGCCCGCGACACGCGCCTGGCGGCCGACCTCGTCCGGAGTCAGCTCGCCGCACCAACTGTCGCGGTATTGGTTTGGCTGCGGCGCACGCATCAAGAGATCCCTCGGCCACGAAGGACGGCGGCCAATGCCGCGTCGCCGTCCTCGAAGTGTGTCGTCTCGCCGTTTTCGAAATCCTTCAGCTCGATCCCGGAAGAAGAGACAGCGGCAACGTAACGCGCCTTGACCCTGTCTGCGTGCTTGAACTGCCCTTTGATCGAGCGGCCGGCAAGCTCAATTTGGGTTGGAACGCCGGCGCGCCGAGCAGCGGTACTGAGCGCGAAGCTGGTTGCCGTCGTCGCCGCGGCATCGTCTGCGCGCGCTACAAACAAGACCGTCAGCGGCTCCGGCGCGGGAAGACCCTCGGCCGCCAAGAGGATCCGCTCGACCCCAGCCGCCCAGCCAAAGCCGGGAGTCGGTGGGCCGTCGATCTGCTCGGCGAGACCGTCGTAACGGCCGCCGCCGCCAACGCCGCTCTGCGCCCCAAGCGCCTCGGAGCTGAACTCGAAGACGGTGCGGGCGTAGTAATCGAGACCTCGAACGAGCGTCGGATCGATCACGTACGGCAGCTCGATCGCGTCGAGCAGCGAACGGACCTGCGCGAAATGATCGAGATCTTCTTTGCCGAGATGGTCGAGCAGCAGCGGCGCGGTTGACATCACCGCGCGCGTGGAGTCGTCAGCCGAATCGAAGGCACGCAATGGGTTTAGATCGATGCGAGCTTTGACGTCGTCGGCGAGTTGGTCTTCGTTTGCGCGCAGATGAGCCTTCAGCAGTTCGCGGTAGCTCTCACGCGCTGCTGCGCCTCCAAGGCTGCCGATCCGCAGCTGAAGTCCCTGCACTCCGAGCTGCTCGAGGATCTCGGCCAGAAGAGCGATCGATTCGGCGTCGACGGCAGGATCGTCGCCACCGATCGCCTCGGCGCCGATCTGCCAGAACTGGCGGTAACGACCCTTCTGCGCGCGTTCGTAGCGAAAGCAGCTCGAGAGGTACCAGAGCTTGACTGGCTGAGGCAGCTTGTGCATCCCGTGCTGCAGGTAGGCGCGCATGATCGGCGCCGTCACTTCGGGGCGCAAGGTCAACGAGCGCTCGCCTCCATCAACGAAGCTGTACATCTCCTTCTGAACGATGTCGGTCGCCTCGCCGACGCTGCGCGTGAAGAGTTCGGTCGGCTCGAAGCTCGGCGTCTCAATTCGCTCGTAGCCGGCACCCTCGAGCACTGAGCGCGTGACGTTCTCAACCGCTAGCCGGAGCGGGGCCTGCTCGGGCAGGATGTCGAAGGTGCCGCGCGGCGCCTGCAGCGGAGCGCTCACGAAACGCTCGGCAGGTCTTGCAGGAAGGGGTTGGTGGCGCGCTCCTGGCCAATCGTCGTGATTCCCATATGGCCGGGAAGCACAGTCGTCTCGTCGGCAAACGAGTCGGCCAGCATCGCCAGCGAGCGCATCAGTTCGCCGTGGTCGGCGCCAGGCAGATCGGTCCGCCCGACCGAGCCTTGGAAGAGCACGTCGCCACTGGCGATCACGTAGCCGCCGTCGCCGTCGTCCGGGTCGCAGAAAGCGTAAGTGACGTGCCCTGGGCTGTGACCCGGCGTGAAGAAGACTTCGATCTCAAACCCGGCCAGGTCGAGCCGCTCGCCGCCGCCGACGAACTCCTCCGCCTCCCAGCTCTCGAACGGTCCGATCCCCTCGTAACGGACGTAGGTCATGATGTCGGCCAGCACGTGGCCCTCAAGCTCAGGGCAGTAGACCGGAGCGCCGGTGACGCGAGCGATCGGCGCAACCGCCCCGACGTGGTCGAAGTGCGTGTGCGTGAGCAGAATCGCCTCCAGCTCGACGCCGAGCGCTTCGATCGCTTCGAGGATCCGCGGCGCCTCGTCGCCCGGATCGATCAGCAACGCCGTCTTTGAGTCGGGGCCGCTGCGCAGTAGATAACAGTTCTCCTGCACCGGCCCGACCGTAAGTACCTGAACTTCCATTCGGCTAGCTCTTGCCCTTGCGCGCTGCGGCGTCCTTGGCCAAGCGACGGCGGTAAAGCCAGCGGTCGGTGTAGTAGCTGAGCGGGACGTAGAAGACCAGCATCAGTCCAGCCACCGGCAACGTTTCGTTGATCGGAACCTTCAGCAACAAGCTAAGGACCGCAACGAAGATCACGACGGCGACCAGCGACCGGGTCGCCGCACTGCGCCAACTCGGCTGGCGCACAGACCTACCGCCAGCACTCCGCGGCGCGCCGCCCTTGGCGCCGTTCGCAGCTTTGTTCTTGCTCTGTTCGCGTTCGCTCAGCGGGCGGCCGGTCCGTCCGCGCGTCTCAACGACGCCGGCAGCGTTGCCTCGGTGCTTGGAGTTGCGTTTCTTCTTAGCTTGAGCCATATCGGTTAGAAGCCTAGAGCGTCCTCAAGCGTCGCTCGGTTACGGCAGACGAGCGACTCCGGCCAACGATCAAAGGCGGCTCGCGGCGCGAGGCCGACGAGCTCGGCTTCTGCGACCTCAGCGCGCGCGCTAACGGCGGCAACGACGTCGGCTAAGGAGAGCGCGTTGTGATCCTCAATGTTCATCGAAACCTGTGCCACGCCAGCGCGCGCGGGCAGCTCAAGGCCAATCGCTCGCAGGCCGGGCAGCCCGGCCTCGCCGCCTTCGCGCAGCGCAGCGGCGATCGCCTTCGCATCGGACAAGTTCGCGGGCGGCGCGAGCTCAAGATTGAACGCGACGAGCGGCGGGCGCGCTGCAACGAGCGTGACGCCCTTGGCCGGGTTGAGCTCCGCTGGGCCGAAATCGGGGACTAGCTCGCCACGCGCGATTCGAGCCGCCAGCTCGGTGAGTCCGCCACGGCGGAGCTCGGCCCGTGTACGGCCGTCGGCGAGCGCGCCGTAAAGGAAGACTGGAAGCTCTAGCTCGCTTCCCAGAAGCTCCGCTGTCACCAATGCTTCGCTCAGCGCCGCAGCGCGCCGCTCCTCGTCGAGAAAGACAACCGGCACGACATCGACGACGCCAACGTTGGGGTGCGAGCCGGCGTGTGTGCGCAGGTCAAATCGCGCCAGCGCCGTTCGCGCGCCGTCGAGCAACGCGCCCGCGAGCTGCCCAGGTTCGGCGGCGAGCGTAAAAACAGTCCTCCCATGATCGGGGTCGCTGTGCGGCTGCGCGAGCAAGCGCGCGGAGCCGCTCTGCTCGAACGCGGCGGCGACAGCGGCAAGCGCCGCGTGGTCGGCGCCGTCGGAGACATTTGGCACTGCAGTCAGCAGCGTTGCCGGATCGAGTTCCACGCGCCAACCCTACTTCCGCTGCGGCCTACAGATCGACGCGCCGAAGTTGACGCAGCGCGAGTAGACCGAAGAAGAGGATCATTCCAGCGAGCGCGAGCAACCCCGGCCAGGTGTGGGCCCAGCTCGGTTCAATCCCTGACACTGTCGCCTGACGCCCCATCTGCAGTACATAAGTAACGGGGTTGTACGGCGCCGCGACCGCCAGCCAGCCCTTGAGGAAAGGCAGCGGCGTATACGCCGTCGAGAGGAAGACGGCGATGAAGACTCCGTTTTGAATCAGCGGCCCGACCTGCTGGCTGCGTGCTCGCAAGGCGAGCGTGATCCCCCACAGCGAAGCAACCACGCTGAACGAGATCGCCGCGAGATAAAGCATCAGGAGACCGAACAGACCGCCGGTCAGGCCCGGGCCAATCACCAAGCCGGCGATCAGAATCACGGTGACCGGCACGAGGCAGCGCGTCATCGCTGCCATCACCGGCCCGAGCAGCAACAGCGGGCGCGGAGCCGGCGAACTGAGCAGGCGGTCGAACCACCCGGCTTCAATGTCGCGCGCCAAGTTGGCGCCGGTTGCGCCGCCTGCGAAACCGGCTGCCTGGAGGCAGGAGAGCGGCACCAGCCATGCGATGTATGAGGTTGTGGGAAAACCGACGAGCTGGTCGAGCCGACCAAACTGGCCGAGGCTTCCAAGCAGGAAGATCAATGGCGCGACCGTCGTCGGCAGTAGCCCGCCGCGGACGCGGGCCAGCTCAAGCAGCGACCTGCGCCAGAGCGCAAACCCGACACTGCCCGTGTACGCAAGCCCATGCGTACTCACGAGCGCACCCTCGATCGCATTGCCCAGACCGCGAGCGTGCAAGTCAGAATCACGGAGCCGATGCCAGCCGCGAAGCCGGCCCACACGCTCCCGAGCGCTGCGCTGTCAAAGAGCGCACCGCGCATCCCTTCGACGACGTAGCTGAGCGGGTTTGCGACCGAGATCGTCTCAAGCACAGGGTTCAGCAGCGCCCGCGGGAAGAAGGCAGGCGCGGTGAATAGCAACACGAAGACGAACGGGAAGAGGTTCTGCATCAGCGACAGAGATCCGGTCCGCAGCGCGATCGTCGCGCCGAGCCCGGCGGCCGCTGAGGCGCTGAGCGCGGCGAGGGTGATTGTCAGCACCACGCCGACGACGCCGCCTTTGAAGTCGGCGCCGAGCGCCAGCGCGACGGATAGAAAGAGAACTGCCTGCGCTACGCCGATCAGCGCCGTCCCGAGCACGCGGCCGAGCACGATGCTGGCGCGGTGAACCGGCGCCGAGAGCAGCCGATCAAAGAAGCCGCCCTCAATGTCACCGGCAATCGCGATGCCGGCCATCAGCCCGGCTAAGAGCGTGCCTTGCATGATCGTCCCCGAAACAACAAAGCCAACGTATGAACCGGTAGACGGGAATCCCGGCAGCTGCTGGGCTGCCGAGGTGCCGCTGGCGATCACGGCGAGCAGCAGTAGCGGCAGCAGAAACGATGGAAGTAGGAACTGTGCTCGGCGGAGCTGGACGCGCAAGGCCCGTTCCGCCAGTGCTGCGATCACACGGCCTTGCGTGGCAAGGTCGCGCTCGATCGCGAAGCTACTCAAGCCCCGTCCTCCCCTGAGTCCCCTTCGGCGCGGTGGCCGGTAACGGCGAGAAACACGTCGTCGAGCGTCGGCTCCTCAACCTCAACGGCGTCAACTTCAATCTCTGCCTCGTCGAGAGTGCGGACGATTGGGGCGATTGCCCGCGCACCGAGCGCCGTGCGGATAGTCAGTCCGCCTTCCGCGCGATCGCTGACCGCACCGTGAACCGCTAGTAGTTGGCGCGCATCGTCGCTCTTCGATTCATCGATCAGTTTCACGTACAGGCCAGGCTCGCCGACAAGCCGCCCGAGCTCCTGCGGCGTCCCTTCGGCGACGAGCTTTCCTTGGTCGATGATCCCGACGCGATCGGCCAGCTGCTCGGCCTCCTCGAGGTACTGCGTCGTCAGGAAGATCGTCGTGCCTTCATCGTTGAGCTTGCGTAGCTCAGTCCAGAGCGACGAGCGGCTAACCGGGTCGAGCCCGGTTGTCGGTTCGTCGAGGAAGAGGACGCTGGGCCGGTGGACGAGCGCCATCGCCAAGTCAAGCCGCCGACGCATGCCGCCCGAGTAGGTGTTGAGCAAGCGATCAGCGGCTGCGACGAGGTCGACGCGCTCGAGCAGCTCTTCGGCGCGCAGCTTCGACTCCGCTCGCCGGATCCCGTGAAGTGCTCCTTGGAGCTGCAACAGCTCACGACCGGTCATCAGAGGATCGAGCGCCGCCTCCTGCAGCGCGACGCCGATTGAACGGCGAACCTGCGAAGCCTGCTTCACGACGTCATAGCCAGCAACGCGCGCGTGGCCACCTGTTGGTCGCAGCAAGGTCGTCAGAATCCTTACCGTGGTCGACTTGCCTGCCCCGTTTGGCCCAAGGAAGCCATAGATCTCGCCGGCCGATACGGCCAGGTCCACGCCGTCTACTGCGCGAAGGCCGCCCGGGTAGATCCGTTCGAGTCCTTCGACCTCAATAGTGGCCTCGGCGCGGCCGGTCTTGTCGTCTCGTTGCACGCCGAAGACCCTAGCCGGGATAGTCTTGGCCGAATCATGGCTCGCCCCACCTCGAACATCTCCGACATGCTGCCGCGCCGGGCGACGATAAACGACCTCAGCGTCCCCTACCGCTCGGGGTCAACCTACATCGTCGTGATGGCCACCTTCCTGACCGCCGTGCTCTGCGCTTTCGCGGTTGTGACCAGCGAGCCGTTTGTCGTGCCGTCGATCGGGCCCACAATCTTCATCATCGTTGGCTTCCCGCTCTCGGAGCAGGCGCACCCACGCAACATTCTCTATTCGACGGCAATCGCAATCGTCGCCGGAATCATTGGCCTAGCGATCTTCGGACTGATCAACGTGCCGCCAGACCTCGTTGACCTGACATGGGTTCGCGCTGGCGCGCTGGTCGTCGCCGTGGCGATCGGAGTCACCGGAATCATTGTTTTCCGATCGCTCCATGCCCCCGCTGTGGCTACGGCGATGATCATCGCTGCCGGCCTGCTGAAGGACCCCCTCGACTGGCTTTCAGTCTTCATCGGCGTTCTCGCCGTAACGATCATTGGCGTCGCCGTGAACCGCGCCTGCGGGAAGCCCCAGGCGCTTTGGTGGAGGCCACAGCCGGCGCGAGAGTGAGCACCGCCGAGCGGCTCAGAGCGGCGCCGGCGCAGCCCCGTCCGCGCCGCGGTCCGCCTGCACCGAGCTGACGTAGCGTGAACGAAGCCAAGCTGCAACGGTCGCTAGCAAGAACGCCAGCACACCGGCGCCAAGGAAGATCCCGCTGAAGTGGCCTTGGTCGGCAAGCGGCGCTGAGGCAGCGCTCGCGACGGCGCCGCCGACGAAGACGGAGCCAGCAAAGAACGAGACCGTCACCGCCCTCGCCTGCGCGTTGACCTGAGTCGCCCAGAGCTGCATCGTTGGGTGAAGGAATCCGAACCCAGCGCCCAGCCCCAATGCCGCGACGATCGCCGTCGCGACGACCGTGTCGGAGGCGGCAACGATCAGCCCTGTTCCCGCGAGCAGAGACCCAATCGCGATCATTACCGGCGAGGCGAAGCGGCGGATAGCCCGCGTCACGACGGGAACGCAGCAGACATTGGCAATTCCAAAACCGGCAGCTGCCGAGCCAGCTACCGCAGCTCCAACGCCCTGTTGCTGCAGCGAAGCGGAGATGAAAGTCAAGGAGCCGAGGATGACCGCGCCTTCGGTGAATCCAATCGCGAGCACGACCAAGACCCAGCGCTGGCTCAGCGCGTTCACCGCAAGCCGCATGTAGGTGTGCGGTGACGGCACCCGAACCGGCTCGGGAAGCCTCGTTATCGCCAGTGACAGAAGTAGCGCGAGTATCGAAGTCGCCACGAACGCGGCGCGCCAACTGATTAGCTGCGCGCAGAGTCCACCGACAATCGTCGCGACGGCAATCCCGGCCGACGCCGAGGCAATTGTCAGCGTAAGCGCGTGCTGGCGGTGCTCGACGTCCACGGTGTCACCGATGTAGGTGACGACCGTCGGCACGATCGCCGCGAAGAGCACACCGCTAACAGTCCGCGAAGCGAGCAGCACTGTGAAGCTCGGTGAGATCGCGGCGACGACACAGCAGAGCCCACCGGCGACGATCGAGAACCGGATCACCTTCACGCGACCGACGCGGTCCGAAAGCGCGCCCCAGAGCGGCTGGCTCAGTCCGTAGGCAATGAAGTAGGCGCTGGCCACCAGCGCCGCTGTGCCGAGTGGCACTCCGAAGGCGTGGCTGATCGGCACGAGCAGCGGCGGGATCGCAAAGCGGTCGAAGCTGGAGACGAAGGTCGTTGCCCGTAGGCGCCACTGGACGGCTTGGCTATCGGCTCGCACGCCGCCACGCTACTTGCCCGAGGGCAGGCCGCGCGGTTTCTTTCGGTAGGATCGTGGCCTCCCGCCGGAGTAGCTCAGCTGGTTAGAGCAGCGGAATCATAATCCGCGTGTCGGGGGTTCGAGTCCCTCCTCCGGCATACCGTAAAGACTGAAGATCAAGCGATCGAGAGCCGCTTGGCCGCCCTCAAATCGCGGGGGTGCCAGCAAAGTGCCAGCAGAGATCGGGGCGGCAGGCCGAGCGCGCTGATCCGGCGCACGTGCCGAGCGGAATCAGTACCTTGCCGCAATGCGTTCGTTCTCGAAGGTCTTCTGTCTGTCACTTCTAGCGGTCGCGCTGCTCGCTGGTTCAGCGCAGGCGCGCACCGTCAACGGCTGCAAGATCAAGCATCACACCGTCTGCCATCACAAGAACCTCAACGGCAAGGATCTACGCGGCGCTGTGTTGCATCACAGCGTGCTCCATCACATCAACCTGCGCAAAGCAAACCTACGCGGGGCGGATCTCCGTTACGCCGATTTACGACAGGCTGACCTTCGAGGGGCCGACCTGCGCGGAGCAAACCTCAAAGGCGCGAAGCTCCATCGCTACACGGCGCCAAAGAAGAGTGGTGCGCACACATCAGACACACCCGCCTGCGCACCCAATTGCCAAGGCACGAACCTGTCAAATGCGAACCTAGCCAAAGCCGACCTGACCTCCGCGAACCTGTCTGACGCGAACCTGACTGCCGCGAACCTGGCCGGCGCGAACCTGACCGGCGCGAATCTGGCCAACGCGCAAATCGGCTGCAATAAAACTGAGGAGGCCGACCTTGATTGCGCAGACTTGCGCATGGCGAACCTGACCAGCGCGAACCTGACCCACGCGCAACTGTATAAAGCAGCCATGCGCGGCGCGAAGCTGGGCTACGCGAACCTGAGCTTCGCGACCCTGCAATGGGCGGACCTGACCGAAGCGAACCTCTCCCACGCGAACCTCAACAACGCATTCCTGGTTATGGCAAGCCTGACGCTGACGAATCTGAGCTTCGCGACCCTGCAATACGCGGCCTTGGACGGCGCTCAGTTCTGGAATACGAACCTAACCAAAGCAGACCTGTGGCGCGCGACCCTGGACCACGCGCAATACCTGTCGAAGGCGAACCTGAGCGGCGCGACGATGCCCGATGGCACAATCCACGAGTAGCCGCCAGCATTCCCACTAGGGACAAGTAGCTGTTCCCTTCGAAGGATCCGGAAACGCGCGGTCCTACCGGACGCAGGCCTTGCCCTTGCACGTCTTCAGCTGCAGCGCGAGCTTGGCCAGCGCGGCGAGCTGCTTGGAGTAGCCGGGCTTCTTGGCAAGGTTGTTCATCTGGGCGGGGTCGCGGACCATGTCGTAGAGCTCTTGGTCGCCGGTCTCGAGGTACTTGGCGTACATCCAATCCTTCGTGCGCACGCCGTAGTAAGGCGTGTCCTCAGGGTTCGGGAATGCACCCGGCTTGACGAACAGCTTGCGCGTCGCCTCAAGCGGGATTGCGCTGCGGCCCTTCGACGGGTTCTTCATCACCGAGAAAAGCGACATGCCGTCGGTTACCCGCAATGGCTTCGCACCAGTGGCGGCGACGATCGTTGGCGACAAGTCAACGTTGGCGACGAGCGCGTTATTGACCTTGCCCTTTGGAACGCCCGGGCCGGCCATCATCAGCGGCACGTGGATCGACTCTTCGTAAGGCAGGTACTTGTTGCCGTTGATGTTGTGCTGACCCATCAGCCATCCGTTATCGGAGGTGAAGACGATTAACGTGTTGTTTAGCTGTCCACTCGCCTTGAGTTGATCGATCATCTTGCCGACCTCGTCGTCGAGTGCCATCGAAGCGCCGGCGCGGCCCTGGTAGTAGTGCGTTAGCTTCTGGATGCACTGCTTAACGACGCAGGCAGCGCCGTTGGTGTTCGGCGTCGTCGGCTCTTGCAGCACGGCTCGCTTGTCGCTCATGTCCTTCTCAGCAAACGCCTTCGGACGCGGCAGCTTGAGGTTCTCAACCTTCGGCAGGTACTTCGAAGGGACGCGCGGGTTGATGCCGATGTCCTGACCTGCGTTGGCCTGCTCGGCTACATCCTCACGGTGCTGACTTGGCGGAGTGTAGTACTGAAACCACGGCTTCTTCGACTTCGCTCCGGTGGCCATGAACTGCCGTGCTGTGTCGGCTTCGACGGAGGTCGTGTAGTTGGCGTCGACGGTCGTCCCGAAGGTCCACGGCCGGTCGCGTGTCATGAAGAATTGGAAGAGGTTCCCGACCAGCCCCGGGTAGTCGAGGATCAACTCTTGGCCGACGACCTGAGAGAAAGCATAGGTTCGGTTGATCCAGTCAGGGTCTCCATACTCGACCAGCTTGCCGTTGCGGTTGTAGCGAACGTTGAAGGCGTCGATCGTCGTTTCGTCGATCGAAACCTGCCAGTCATCCCAACCTTTCGGGACCTCGAGCTGATCGAGCTCGCCGTAACCGTTGAGGTACTTGCCGCTAACACCGGTCCGGTAGCCGCCCTTCTGTAGCCAAGCGGCCAGGTTGTTGTCCCTCGTCTTCCAGCCGATGAAGTTGTCAGGTGCGAAGACGCTGTCAACGCCGTGGTTATGCGTCAACTGGCCGGTGAGGAAGGTCGTACGTGCCGGGCAGCAGAGCGGGTAGGTGACGTAGTTCTTCGTGAACGATGTGCCGTTCTTCTTGAAGAAGGCCGTCGTTTTCGGCATGAACTGGAGGTTGTCGTAGCTCATGTCGTCGGTCATCACGACGAGCACGTTGGGCTTCGTGGACTGAGCCGATGCGGCCGACGGCAGCGCGAAAGCTGCGAGTAGCGCAACGATCGACAGACTGAGTGCGGTGCGACGAGCCATTTGAGTTCCCTCTCCCCAGTAGGCACCATGCCGACCGTGCTGTTGAGTATTCCAGATTCCGAAAACTGCCACGCCGCTTTGAACGGGCGCCTACCTAATCAACACAGCGAATAGCACGAAGTAGCGCAACAAAGGCTTACACGGTGGGTTGGTGGAAGTAGTGCAAATGATCAACGCTTTAGATACTGGCTCTACTTTTAGAGCGGTGACGACGATTCGCCACGCCCTTACCCACCCCGGTCGGCTCGCGGCCGCAGCGGCGCTCTGCGTGGTTATCAGCCTTGCGCTCGGCTCGCGCCAAGCTGACGCTGCGACTATCAACACGGCCTTCAAAGGCCAGTCAATGTGGGTTTGGAACATGCCTCAAACTGAGGGCGGCAACGTCGCAAAGATCGTCGCGCGCGCCAAGACCGCCGGCGTAAAGGCGGTCTACATCAAGTCGGCGGATGGCACCGGGGCATGGCAACAGTTCAGCAAGTCGCTCGTCACGGCCCTCCACTCCGCCGGCCTGCGCGTCTGCGGCTGGCAGTTCGTTTACGGATCCAAGCCGACCGGCGAGGCGCGGGCTGCTGCGGCGACTAAGCGCGCTGGCGCCGACTGCCTGATCATCGACGCAGAATCGACCTACGAAGGCCGCTACAGCTCGGCACGCACTTACATGAAAGAGCTGCGCCGGCTTGTCGGGGCGAAGTTCCCGCTCGGCTTCACGAGCTTCCCTTACGTCGATTACCACCCGTCGTTGCCGTACTCCGTATTCCTCGGGCCAGGCGGCGCCGAAGTCAACATGCCACAGGTCTACTGGCGCGACATCGGTGACTCGGTGGCAACGACGATGAAGCACACGTGGCGCGAGAACCGGATCTACGGTCGGCCAATCCATCCGATTGGCCAGACCTACCAGTCTCCATCGACTAGCGACATTCTCAGCTTCAGGCGCTTGGCGGCCGGCTACAAGGCCCCTGGATACAGCTGGTGGGAATGGTCGACGACCCCAACAAGGATTTGGAAGGCGCTCGGGCAGACACTTCCGACCGTGAGCGCCCCGGCCGACCCCGGTTGGCCTCTGCTACGGCGCGGCGCGAAGGGCGACTCGGTCGTCCGTGCGCAACAGCTTTTGGCCTCAGCCGGTTCGACCACGCTTAAGGCGACCGGCATCTTCGACAGTGCCACCGTCGCCGCAGTCAAGAGGTTCCAGAGCTCGCACCAGTTGACTGCCGACGGCCAGATCGGCAGTGGCACTTGGGTGCTGCTTGGGAAGGTCACGGTTGCACTAGCGCGCAATCGCGCAGCAGCCGCAGCTTCCTCCGCGCGTGAAGCGGCTGCCTCCAACTCGGTGCCGCAGTCTTCGAACCTGCCAGCAGTGGCGAACGAGCTTCGCGGCGAACGTTAACGAAACCGTCACCCCGCGTCCGCATCGCTAGATAGTTTCTGTCCCGTCAAGTAGCCCCTACGACGGAAGGCATCTCCCATGGAAGCTGGCGGACCCCCTACCCCACCTCAGAGCCCAGGCAATCCCAACCTTCCGGCATGGGGAGCTCCCGGTTCAACTGGCGCTCCGGACGCACAGGCCTCCTCGGGTAAACCGTCAGGACTTTGGTGGGCTGGAGCCGTGGTCGTCGCTATCGCGCTTGCGATCGGCGGCTATTTCCTCGGCAGCAGCCACGAGGCTGACAATTACAAGCCGGGAGCCTCTGGCTACCAAGAGATCTACACCGCAGGCGCCCAGGCAGGCGCAGCGGTAGGAGACCAAGCAGGCAAGAAGACCGGCGCCCGCTACGGCAAGCAGGTCGGCTACAAGACCGGCAACGCCGACGGGATCAAGGAAGGGACAGCCTCGGGAACGGCCGCTGGTGCGTCGGCTGCGCTCGGCGGCTTTAGCTGGAACAACGGCACGCACTACATCGTGACGACGATCGATCCGACGCTGAGCGGCGTGCCGACGGCAATCGGGACCCAGTCACCGATGGAGGCGAACATCGAGTACTCGCTCTGCAACGGCGACACAACGACCGTCTGCAGCACGGCGAAGAAGAAGTAGCTCAGCGGAACTGCGGCGCGGCGCGTTGCCCTCTCGGGCTGCGCGCCGCTGTGCCCGCTGGCCTATGCCAGCTGACCGCGCGCCCGTCGATCACACCGCTAGCCGAGTTCCAAGAACTCATTTTCACCGTGCCGGTCGCTACTCCGCTTAGCGTCAGCGTGCCGCGTGGACCAGACGAGAAGAGGCGCAGCGATCCGTTCAAAGCGAGGTCGGCTGCGTAGCGATAATTGCGTAGTGCGAGCACTCCCATCGGCCCGTTGCTGGCGTCGAAGCTGCCTCCTCGCAGGCCGCCCCCACGCGGTTCGGCTCCCGCGGCGAGCATCATGTAGGCCGCACTGACGGCGTCGTCGACGCCGCCAAGCGCAACTGACAGCGCGCGGCCGCGCGTACCACCAACTCCCCGCAGCGGCTCAGCATCGGCAACCTTCCGCGGCGCAAGCTGAGCCCGACGAACGGCGTTGTCGCGATTGGCGCACGGCGATCCGACCTTGACGCCAGCGGCGAATCGCTTCAAAGCCGTCGAGACGCAACCGGTTGTGTCCCCACCGAGGACGTCGTGGCCGGCGCCGCGAAGCTGCACGAGACTCGACTTCGGGATCAGCGCCGCCGTAGCGGCCGCGTTCTCGGCCGGAGTGCGCAGATCAAGCTGGCCGGCCAAGATCAGTGCCGGAATATTCGGTAGCGGGCCCGGCGCTGGCGCGGTATCGAACTGGGTTGGAAATACGAGGCAATCGCTGACCGCGCTCTGCGAGAGGACACTTCCAGCAGTGAACGGGGAGTAGCTCTCCGGGGCGATCGCGGTGAGAGCGGCCGCGACGACCGACGTCCGCGCTGCAGTGGGGCTGGAAAGCGCGTAGGGCAGCTTCGAGTCAAGGCAGCTCGTAATTACGTTCAGGCCAACGCTCAGCTCGCGCGTCGACTGAGGAGCGCCGCCACGAACGGACTGGAGCCGAAGCAGCGGCGCGTAGTCGTTACCGCGCGCCGCCGCCATCGCAGCGGGAAGCTGCGCCTGTAAGTCAGGGTTGACGTCGCCGCTGGTGATGACGTTGCCAAGCTCATCCTGGCTCTCGTAAGAGGCGGCCTGACCTCGGCCGCGGTAATCGTAGATCGCGCCGCGCAGCGGTGCCGCCGCCACGCGCGCCATCACTGCTGTGAGGTCGCCGACCGGATCGGTGGTGATTCCGTCGCACCGGCGAGCTGCGCACTGCTCCGCCGTGACGCGCGGGATGGCTTCAAGACTGTCGAGGTAGAAGCCGCTCGGCTGGCCGGGCCCAACGACCGAATCGAGGATCAGTGATTCGGTCTTCGCTGGGTGGACGCGTGCGTATTCCTGAGCGACCCAGGTTCCATAACTGACCCCCATCAGCGCGACTTTGCGGGCGCCGAAGGCTGCGCGCACAGCGTCAAGGTCAGCGACGCTGTCAAGAGTCGAATAGAAGCGCCGCCTCAACCCGACCTGCTGGGCGCAGTCCCGCACCAGAGACGGCACCACTTGCTCTGCCTCAGTCATGTTCTGCAACTTCGGGCACGAAAGAGCGCCCGACGAACCTGTGCCGCGCTGGTCAATCACGACGAGTCGGTGGCGGCGCAGCATCGGCGAGAGGGCTGAAGCGAACTGATCAGCGAACGGAACTGCCGCCTGCCCCGGCCCGCCGGCCAGCGCCACCAGCAGCCCGGCGCCGCGCGGAAAGCGCTGCTGAGCCGCAACCCTGAGTTTGATCTCGCCGGGCGATCTACCTGAATGATCGAGCGGGACGGTTAGCGTTGCGCAGCGAAACTGGCTGCTCTGCGGGCAGGAGCCAAACTTCAGCGCTGCTGCGCTAGACGCCGTCAGGCACAGCGCAACGAGGCTGAGAACGGGGGCACCAGCCAGCAGATGTCGCCGGGCGACCATCGCTCAAACCTACTCGGCGCGAGCGCCGATTGCGCCGACTCGCGGCGATCTACTCACCGTATTTCTCTTGTTTCTGATCGGCGCTGGCTACCCGCGGCAGAAAACCAGCGCAGCTTCCGACGGGCAACGGCGGATAGCGCGCGAAACGCGGATCCTCGGCGGCGCGCTCGCAGAGCGAGTAGACCGCACCGCGCGTCGTTGGCACGACGCGCTGGAAGAGACAGCCGCCACAGAGTCCAAAATCCGGTTCGTTCATCCGGGTACCAGTATTACCGCCGTACCCTGATAGGGGCGCGCCTAGGAGCCGTTCTTCAATCTCAATGACTAATCCGAACTCAGAACAGCTCGCTGCGCCCGACTCGGGCATGACAACCTTCCTAAGGCTGCTCGGCTTTCTGCGCCCTTACCGCCGCAGCGTCTTTGCCTCGCTGAGCTTCGCGCTGCTAGCGATGGTGATGACAGTTTCGATCCCTTGGTTGACCGGCCAAGCGATCAACAAGATCTACGCCGGCGACAAGGCCAACCTGAAGCTGCTCGCCGGAGCTGTCTTGCTGGCGGGAATCCTGCGCGCAATCCTGACCGTGATTCGGCGCCTCGTCGCCGGTCGCGTCTCGCTCGGAGTCGAGTTCGATCTGCGCGCGCGGATTTACGCCCACCTGCAATCGCTCGAGCTTGCCTTTTTCGATCAGCAACAGACCGGGCAGCTGATGTCACGCGCAACGGTTGACCTTCAGGCCGTTCGCTTCTTCCTCGGCTACGGCCTCGTCTTCCTAATTCAGGCGCTTTTGACAATCGGCCTCGCAGCGATCGCGATGTTCCTGACCGACCCGCTCTTGGCGGCGCTTTCGCTGGCACCGGTGCCGTTCGTGATCGTGATCGCGTTCCGCTACGGACGACGTTCGCGCCCTGCTTTACAGGAGGTTCAGCAGCGAGTCGCTGAGCTGACGGCTGAGGTCGAGGAGAACATTGCCGGAGTTCGCGTCGTGAAGGCCTTCGCCGCCGAGAAGCGACAGAAGCTTAGTTTCGATTACCGCGTCGGGCGAGTCTTCGACCAGTCGATGGTTTCGACGCGGCTGACCGCGTTCTACGGCCCGTTCATTGGCTTCCTGCCGCAGCTAGGGCTCGCCGCGGTGCTCTTCTTCGGTGGCCGCCAAGTGATCAACGGAGAGCTCTCGATCGGTGCCTTCTCGGCCTTCTACACCTACTTGCTGATGCTGATCGCGCCGATGCGGACGTTCGGAATGATGCTCGGCCTCTCTCAGCGAGCGACCGCATCCGGCGGGCGCATCTTCCAGATCCTCGACCGCCAGCCTGAAGTCACTACCGAGCCAGGCGCCGGACCACTGCCAGATGGCGGTGGCCGCGTCCAGTTCGAGAACGTAACGCTGCGCTACCCCGGTGCGTCGAGCGACGCGCTCGAAGGGATCGAGCTGGACGTCCGCGCCGGCCTCACGGTCGCCTTGGTCGGCGGCACCGGCTCTGGCAAGAGCTCGCTTGTTCAGCTGATTCCGCGGCTCTATGACACAACAGGCGGCCGTGTCTTGGTTGATGGCGTCGACGTCCGCGACGTGGATCCCGCCGAGCTCCGAAGCCAGATTGCCGTCGTCAACGACGACCCGTTCCTTTTCTCGGCCAGCGTGCGTGACAACATCGCCTACGCCCGCCCCGACGCCAGCGACGAGGATGTCCTCGCGGCCGCTGAGCGCGCGCAGGCCGCCGACTTCATCGAGCGGCTCCCGGATGGATTCAGCACGATGGTCGGCGAACGTGGCCTGACTCTCTCCGGTGGCCAACGCCAACGGCTAGCGATCGCCCGCGCGCTACTGGCCGACCCACGGATTCTGATTCTCGACGACGCGACCTCAAGCGTCGATGCCTCAACCGAGCAACAGATCAAGACCGCGCTGCGCGAAGTGATGGCCGGGCGAACGACCTTCGTGATCGCGCACCGACTCTCGACGATCGCGCTGGCCGAGGAGATTGTCCTGCTCGAAGAGGGCCGTCTCGTTGCCCACGGCGACCACGCACACCTGCTCGTCGAGAGCGACCTCTACCGCCAGATCGTCGAGAAGGGCTTGCCCGACCAAGTCTTCCTGACGCGCAAGCCAACCGAGAGCGAGGTCGCTGGGCTATGAGCAAGAGCCAGCGCCAAGAGATGGGCCTAACGCGGCGCCAGGATGTGCGCCGTCGCCTCGAGGGCACGAGCGGCCGCGGCCGCAAACTGCGCGGCCTGATGGGTTTGATGCGCCCTTACCGCGGGCGCGTGATCGTGATGTCGATCGCGCTCGTGATCGGCGTCGCCGCCTCGCTTGCCCCTGCTCCGCTAGCCGCCAAGGCGATCGACGGCGGCATCATCCCTGGCAATCTGACGGTTCTAAACCTCGTCGTTGCCGCGTACATCGTCAGCGTGCTGTTGGTCTGGGGCTGCTCTTACGCGCAGACCTTCCTCGTCGGCTGGGTCGGCCAACGTGCGCTCGCCGACCTGCGTCGCCGCATCTTCGAACACCTTCAGCAGATGCCGGTTGGCTTCTATGAGCGCCGCTCAGCCGGTGTCTTGATCAGCCGAATGACAAACGACGTTGACGCGCTCAACTCGCTCGTCACCGACACGATCGTGACGCTCTTTCAAGCAACACTGACGTTGCTCGGCTCAATCGTGATCCTGCTGCTACTCGACTGGCAGCTGGCGCTACTGGTCTTCCTGATCTTTCCCGTGATGGCCGTCGCCTCGTTGCTTTTCCGCATCGCCAGCGCCGACGCCTACAAGCGCACGAGAGAGACAATCGGCTCGCTAACCGGCTACCTGCAGGAGACGCTTTCCGGCGTACGCGTGGTCCGCGCCTTCGCCCAGGAGCCGGTCCACCGGGAGCGCTTCCGTGACCTCAACCAGAGCAACCGCGACGCCAACATGACGACCGTCAACCTCAACGCCGTCTACTTCCCTTCGGTCGAACTGGTCGCGGCACTGGCCGTTGTGCTGGTGATCGCCTTCGGAGGCCTTCAAGCGATCGACGGTGCCGTTGAGATCGGCGTGCTGGTGGGCTTCATCGCCGCGCTGAACGGCTTCTTCGACCCGATCACTCAGCTCTCGCAGGTCTACACGACCTATCAATCGGGAATGGCCGCGCTCGACAAGATCTTTGAGTTGCTCGACACGCCGTCGGATCTCGTTGACGCGGCCGATGCGATCGCACTTCCGCCGATCAAAGGCGCGATCGACTTCAGCGCGGTCTCGTTCGCCTACCAGCCGCGCGTTGGCAGCGGCGAAGAGCCCGGCGAGACGAAACTGGCACTCGATCGCGTAAGCGTCTCAATCGCGCCGGGCGAAACAGTCGCGCTGGTCGGTTCAACCGGGGCCGGAAAGTCGACCTTCGCGAAGCTGATCGCACGCTTCTACGACCCGACGAGCGGCGCCGTTAGCGTTGATGGCCATGACCTGCGCAACGTGACGATGCATTCGCTACGCAGCCAGATGGGAATCGTGCCTCAGGAGGGCTATCTCTTCAGCGGCACGATCGCCGAAAACCTCGCCTTCGCTCGCCCTGACGCGCCGCGTGAAGAGCTTGAGGACGCCGCTAAGGCGGTCGGAGCTTGGCCCTTCATCGAATCGCTCGACGCCGGGCTCGACACACAGATCGGCGAACGCGGCGGAATGCTCTCCGCTGGCCAACGGCAGCTAATCGCCTTCGCTCGCGCTTTGGTGGCAGACCCTAGGATCTTGATTCTCGATGAGGCAACCTCAAACGTTGACATCCACTCCGAGCTGGCGATCGAACAGGCACTGCGCAGGTTGCTCGCTGGAAGGACCTCTATCGTGATTGCGCACCGCCTCTCAACGATCCGTCAGGCAAGCAGAATTCTTGTGCTCGAAGGTGGCCGCATCGCCGAGCAAGGCACGCACGAAGAGCTGCTAGCGCTCGGCGGCGTCTACTCGGACCTCTATTCCGACTGGGCCGAGCAGGCGAGCGCGGGATGACCAGCGCGGGTTTCGAATGGCTCGAGCTCGATGGCGGCGGCTTCGAGATGGGCAATCCGCGCGGCGACGGATACCCGCAGGATGGAGAGACGCCGCCGCACAAGGTCTCGCTTAGCCCGTTCGCAGTCGCCGCGACGACCGTGACCAACAGCCAGTTCGGGCAGTTCGTCGCCGAGACCGATTACACAACCGAGGCCGAGGAGTTCGGCTGGTCGTTCGTCTTCACGATGTTCTTGCCGGAGGACTTTGAGCCGACGCGGGCGGTCCAGCGCGCCGAATGGTGGCGCCAAGTCAACGGCGCCGACTGGCGCCACCCGGAAGGCCCGCAGAGCGACGTTGACGAGCGCGGCGATCATCCCGTAGTTCAGGTCAGCTGGAACGACGCCGCCGCGTTCTGCGGCTGGGCCGGCGCACGCCTACCAACCGAAGCCGAGTGGGAGTACGCAGCGCGCGGCGGGCTTGACGGGATGGCCTTCCCGTGGGGGAACGAGCTGGAGCCAGGCGGCGAGCACTTGATGAACGTCTTCCAGGGCGAGTTCCCCGCCGGCAACACCTGCGCCGACGGATTTGCGGGCACGGCGCCGGTTAAATCGTTCCCAGCGAACGGGTACGGCCTCTACGAGATGACCGGCAACGTTTGGGAGATGTGCTCTGATTCGTACAGCGCCAGTTGCTACGCGCTCAGCGATGAGCTTGATCCGACCGGCCCTGATATGCCCGACGACTCGCCGCGGGTTCAGCGCGGCGGCTCGTACCTCTGCCACGCCTCGTACTGCAAGCGTTACCGCGTCGACGCACGCAGCCACAACACCCCCGAAAGTTGCGCCGGCAACCTCGGCTTCCGTGTTGTAAGAAACGACTAGCACCCGTTACGCTGCTCCGATGTCAGAGCAGCCCGCTGGACGCGTCGAAGCGATCTACATCACCGCCGTCTCCGAGGAGCCAATGCTCTCGCTGGAGAGCGTGAACGCGATCACAGGCTGCGGCCTCGAAGGCGATCGCTACTGCATCGACGAACCCGGTGAGAAGAGCTACGAGAACCTGACGCTAATCGAACAAGAGGCATACGACTACCTAGCGACGATCGACCTTGAGCTGCCGACCAACGCGCTGCGGCGCAATCTGCTCACGAGCGGCATTGAACTTAACCCGCTGCTCGGCAAAGAGTTCACGGTCGGAGAGGTGCGGTGCCTTGGGACTGAGCTGGCCGACCCATGCAACTACATCCAAGGCCGAACTCTGCCGGGCGTCTTGAAGGCGATGGTCGGCCGCGGCGGGCTTCGCTGCCAAATCCTGAGTGGCGGAACGATCTCAGTCGGCGACCGCGTCCAATAACCGCGTAGGATCCCGTTCATGTCAAACAACGCCCCAGTCGCCGCCAGCCCTGACTTCCCGTGGACCGAGGGCCTGAGCTATAACCAAGCGGTCAAGGCCGGTGATCTCGTCTTCACTGCCGGCCAAGGCGGCTTCAAGGCCGACGGTTCGCTCGACGCCGACTTCGAAGCGCAGGCGCGCCAAGCGCTGGCCAACGTTGAGGCCGCCCTACAGGTCTTCGGCGCCGATCTCCAGAGCGCCGTCAAGCTGACTGTCTTCCTCGTTGACGCCGACGACTACGGCAAGTTCAAAGAGCTGCGCGAAGAGCTCTTCGACGAGCCCTACCCAGCCTCAACGCTGCTGCTTGGTACCCCCGTCTTTCCCGAGATGCTGGTCGAAGTAGAGGCAGTCGCCTCGCTCGCCGGCCCTCGCCAAGCGCTGGCTTAGGCGCCGCGCGGCAGGCCCGAGCAGCCGCTCGGGCTGCGGCACGGAGCTTCAATCGTCGGCTGACGCCTCGCCGTTGCGCCAATAGTGACTGACGGCAATCGCCGTAGTGCAGGCGACGACGCCGACGGTGTTGGCGATCATCATCGCGATGTTGCCGAGCGCGATTCCGTAGGCCAGCCACGCGGCGCCGCCGATCCAGAGCAGCGCTAGGAAAGGCATGCTGATGTCGGCCGAACTGCGGCGCTGATGAGCGCGGAGAGCCTGTAGCAAAGGGCTGGCGCCCATCAAGATCCCGAGCGTGCCGGCGAGTACCGAGAGCGAAGCTGTGATGTCCATACGGCGGAGGCTACTGGCCGCTGCGCGAGTCAATCAGATCAAGCCAAGCCCCGATAAGCAATTGCGCTTGACCGCCAAGTTCGTCGTGCCGTTCCACTGCGTCGGCGAGAAAGGCTTTGCCGCCCTCTTCGCCGAGCGTCGCGGTCAGGGCGGCGCTGTACTCCGGCACGTCGGCCCACTGTTCAGCCATCTCTGGAGTGACCTCAAGGTGGAACTGGATCCCGTAGGCAGCGTCGCCGTAACGGAAGGCCTGGTTCGGCGCCTCCGGTGAGCTGGCGAGTAGGACACCGCCTTCGGGCAGATCAAATGTGTCGCCGTGCCACTGCAGCGTCACCAACGGTTCGGCAAGCCCTCCGATGACTGCGTCAGCAACACCCTCCTGCGTCCGGATCACAGGCAGCAAGCCCACTTCAGCCTGCGGCAGGGAATAGACGCGAGCTCCGAGCGCGCTTGCCAGAAGCTGAACGCCGAGGCAGGCACCAAAGAACGGTTTCCCAGCGCGGACAGCTTCAGCCACCCACCGCTTCTCATCTACAAGCCAGGGATGATCGGCCTCGTCGTTGACGCTCATCGGCCCACCCATCGCGATGATGCCGTCAAATTCATTCCAGTCGGGGAGCTTGTCGCCGGTGTCAATCTCGACGACTTCGCGTTCGACCCCCCGCCGATCAAGCTCCGTGTCGTACGCACCCGGGGATTCGCAGAACAGGTGCTGGACTACTACGAGCTTCATCGCTGGCTACTCGGTCTTTCCGTCCAGCCCTGGAATCCACTTCGTGCCAGCCAGAGGCACGCGCGCCATTGCGGCTGCCTCAATCGTCAACGCGACGAGGTCTTCCGGCTCAAGGTTGCGTACGTCCGACTTGCCGCAGGCGCGGGCCAGAGTCTGAGTCTCGAGCACCATCGCGCGGAGGTAGTTAGCAAGACGGCGGCCGCCGAGCTCGGCGTTGAAGCGCTTGCCAAGCTCCTCATCCTGAGTTGAGATGCCGGCCGGATCGCGGCCTTCGTGCCAATCGTCGTAGAAGCCGGCTCCACTGCCGAGCTTCTCGTACTCCTCCTGGTATTCAGGGGCATTGTCACCAAGCGCGATCATTGCCGCGACACCGATCGAGACAGCGTCGGCGCCGAGCGCCAACGCCTTCGCAACATCGGCCCCAGTGCGAATGCCGCCGGAGACAACGAGTTGAACCTCGCGGTGCATTCCGAGGTCCTTGAGCGAATCAACCGCTTCGGGGATCGCCGAAAGGATTGGAATGCCGACGTGCTCGATGAAGACGTCCTGCGTCGCAGCAGTGCCGCCCTCCATGCCGTCGAGGACGACAACGTCGGCGCCCGCCTTGACGGCAAGCGCGACATCGAAGTAGGGCCGTGAGGCGGCGATCTTGACGTAGATCGGAATACGCCAGTCGGTGATCTCGCGTAGCTCGCCGATCTTGATCTCAAGGTCGTCGGGGCCCGTCCAATCAGGGTGGCGGCAGGAGCTTCGTTGATCGATCCCTTTCGGCAGGTCGCGCATCCCCGCGACGCGGTCGGAAATCTTCTGACCGAGCAACATTCCTCCGCCGCCAGGCTTGGCGCCCTGACCGATAACAACCTCGATCGCATCGGCACGGCGAAGGTCGTCCGGGTTCATTCCGTATCGCGAAGGGAGCAGCTGATAGACCAGCTTTTCGGAGTGGCCGCGCTCCTCTTCGGTCATTCCGCCGTCGCCGGTAGTTGTGCTCGTCCCGACAACGGTCGCGCCGCGGCCGAGTGCCTCCTTGGCTTGCGCAGAGAGCGCGCCGAAGCTCATGCCGGCGATCGTGATCGGAATGTCGAGTTCGATCGGGTTCTTGGCGTAGCGGGTGCCGAGCGTTACGGCCGTGTTGCACCGCTCGCGGTAGCCCTCGAGCGGGTAGCGCGAAACACTCGCGCCGAGCAGCAGCAGATCGTCAAAGTGAGGGACCTTGCGCTTCGCGCCAAAGCCGCGGATGTCGTAGATCCCTTCGCGCGCCTTGCGCTGGATCTCATGGATTACGTTGCGGTCGAAGAGCGCCGATTCGCGCATTCCGGCGCTGTGTGTTGGTTCGTTAGTCATTAGTAAGCGTCCGCATTGTCGATGTTGAAGTTGTAAAGCTGGCGCGCCGACCCGTAGCGCTTGAAGTCAGCAGGGTCGGCATCCACCCCGGCCTCGGCGAGCAAACCGGTCAGCTCGGCGGTGTGGAACTCCTTGAAGTCCTTCTCGATGCAGTCCGCGCCCAATTCAGCGACCGAACCGCGAACGTAGAGATGCGTCTCATAGATCGAATCGCCGAGCGCCTCTCCGGCGTCGCCGCAGACGACAAGCGCACCCTTCTGCGCCATGAATGCGCTGAGGTGACCAACGTTGCCTTCGACGACGATGTTGACGCCCTTCATCGAGATGCCACAGCGGGCCGCTGCGTTGCCGCGCACTACGACCAAGCCGCCTCGGCCGGTCGCCGCTGCCGATTGGCTCGCGTCGCCGTCAACAATTACCGTCCCCGACATGATGTTCTCGGCGAGGCCGACTCCGGCGCTGCCGTGAATCCGCACGTTCGCCTCTTTGTTCATGCCGACGCAGTAGTAACCAACGTGGCCATCGATGTCGATCTCGAGTGGCGCGTTGATCCCGGCAGCAATCGCGTGCAATCCGCCCGGGTGCGTGATGCGCCAAGCCTGCGGGCCGCCATCAGCGGCGTCATGGAGACGCTGGTTTAGCTCGCGGATCGAAGTTTCCGAAAGGTCAACGACTTCGGCTGTCTGTTCAGCGGTTCCCATTAGACTTTCTCCTTCTCCCAGATGTAGACCTGTCCTGGATCCGGCTCCCATACGCGCGCATCCTCAGCGCCTGGCAGCACGGCTATCGCGCGGTACTCGGAGGCCATCGCGACCCAATCGTCGCTCTCGCTCATAACGGCCGGCTTGCAGGCAATCGGATCACGCAAGACGGCGAAACCGTCAGCGGTACCGACAGCAAAGGTGAAGAATCCGTCGAGATCATCGAGGCCCGATTCCAACGCTTCGGTCAAGGACGCTCCTTCACGCATCTTCCAAGTCAAGTACGCCGCGGCGACCTCGGAATCGTTGTCGGTCTGAATCGTGATCCCCTCACGGCGAAGCTGCTCGCGCAGACGGTTGTGATTGCAGAGCGATCCGTTGTGAACGAGACAGAGGTCAAGCCCGGTTGAGAACGGGTGCGAATGCTCGGTCGTGACGATGCTTTCGGTTGCCATCCGCGTGTGACCCAAGGCATGCGTTGCGCTCAGCTCACGGAGACCGAAACGCTCAACGAACTCGCGTGGGTCGCCCATCTCCTTGTAGATCTCGATCGTCTGGCCGGCGCTCATCAGGCGCAGCTCCGGGTGGTTATCAATCACCCAGCGGCCAGCGTCATCGGCGTCGGTCTGGACGACGATCACGGCATGGCTGGCTCGAATCTCTGGCCCGTTACTGCCGCCGAAGGCACTCGAAAGCTCGCTAGCGATCGGATCCCAGTCGTACCCCTCTTCGGGAGAGAAGAGCGTCAGCTTGCTCGATCCGCTCGGCGCAGGGTTGCGGTAGAAGGCGACGCCTGCACTATCCGGCCCACGATCGGCCATCTGGATCAGCATGTCCGACAGGTGGTCGCCAAGCCGCTCCTCAAAGCTGCTCGATTTACTAAAGAGTCCAGCGATTCCACACATAGAGATCCTTCTCGCGATAGCTAGTTGGACGAATTGGTTTAGAACAACTGAAGGTAGCGGTCGAGCTCGTACTTCGAGATCTGCTCGTGGAACGTTGTCCACTCGACCCGCTTGCGTTCGATGAAGTAGTCGATGTAGTCGCGGCCGTCATGTGAACCGAAGGCCTTACGCATCACATCGTTCTTTTCCAGCTCGCGTGTTGCGTCGAGCAGGTTGGCCGGGAGCGTCTCGATCCCCATCTCCTCGCGCTCGGCTGCTGTCGTCTTGAACATGTTGTCGGTGGTTGGTCCGCCCGGGTCGAGCCCGCGCTCGATTCCATCGAGACCAGCGGCGAGAACAGCGGTGGCTGCGAGGTACGGGTTGCAGGAACCGTCAACGGTGCGGTCCTCGATCCGACCCTCGCCAGGGATGCGCAGCATCATCGAACGGTTGTTGTAGCCGTATGTCACGTAAGCCGGTGCCCAGGTGGAGCCGCTCGTTGGCTCTCCAACAACGAGCCGCTTGTATGAGTTGACAGTCGGCGCCGTGATGCCGATATAGCCGGTGGCGTTCGCCGTCAACCCACCGAGGAAGTTGTAGCCAATTTCCGAGAGGCCGATCCCGCGCGGGTCGTCGGCAGGGTCGCTGTGGAAGACGTTCTCGTCGCCCTTCCAAAGACTCATGTGGAAGTGACAGCCGTTACCGGTCAGGTGGCCGAACGGCTTCGGCATGAAGGTGGCGATCAAACCACGCTCCTGGGCCATCGCTTCGACCATGTAACGGAAGAAGATCGACCGGTCGCAGGTGGTCAGCGCGTCAGCGTAGTCCCAGTTCTGTTCGAACTGGCCGTTGGCGTCCTCGTGATCGGTTGCGTAGTTGTCCCAGCCAAGCGCCGTGATGTTGTTGGCGACCTCGGTCACGAATGGCAGGTTCCGCGTCAGTGCGCGCATGTCGTAACAGGGCTGTTCGAGATCGTCGAGCGGATCGGCCAGTTCGATCCCGCCGTCTGCCGAGCGGCGCAGCAGGAAGTACTCCAGCTCGGCGCCGATCCGCAGCTCGTAACCGAGCTCTGCAGCACGGGCGATCTGGTTCTGAAGAATTGTGCGCGGGCAGAACGGCCAAGGCTCGCCTTCTACCGTCACGTTGCATGCAAAACGGCCGATGTTGGGAAGCCACGGGAGTCGCGTGAAGGTCGATACGTCAGGCATCGCGATCATGTCGGGGCTGTCAGGCGTCTGGCCGATGTCGCCGGCAGCGAAGCCGGCGAAGCCTGCGCCGTCGGAAAGCAGGTCGTCGAGGTGGTGCGCCGGCACGAGCTTTGCGCTCGGCTTGCCGTGCATGTCAACGAACTGAGCGAAGAGGAACTCGATCCCCTCATCGGCGACAATCTTGCGTACTGCGTCTTCGTCTAGGGGCGTTTTGTCTGACATTGAGTCTTCCTTTCAAGAACGCTTGAATTCAGCGTTGGCTCATGTTGCTCGCGGCAGTGTACAGGTTATGGACATCTCGTACCAACACTTATTTGACGGGCCGTCTCAGCGCGCTCACGCGTTGTCGCTTGGGGGGTCAACGACGAGCTCTACGGGAATCTTGGCGCGGCGCTGCACTCGCCACGGCTCCTGCGACCACATCATGTCGCGCACAAGAAAACCGCGCTTCGGATCGGCGCCCATCACGATCATGTCGCAGCCGAGTCGCGTTGCCTCTGTGACAATCCGCTTCGCGCCTTGACGCGTTCCAACTACGCCAGCGCTCGCGGCGACGCCACGCTTCTGGAGCGCCTTCATCGCCTTGTTGATGATGTCGCGCTGCTCCTGCCACTCATGCTGGTTTGGCATCAGGCCCGGGTTCGGGAAGCCAAAGCTCGTGCCCCAAACGCGCGCGATCGAGAATACGTGCACCGCTGCGTTGTTGCGCAGCGCGATCCTCGCGGCTTCATCAACCGCGCGCGGCGAGATCGGCCTCCCCTCACTCGCCAACAGCAACTTCGTGACGGCTGGAACTGCCAGCGAGGCACCATCCTGCTGTTCGGCGTCCTCCATCCTCGGTTCACGAAGCTCCGCTGGCGCTGCATCGGCGCCGGCCACGCTATTTCTCCATTACCCGGCCGGGATCCTGCGGGCCAGGCTCCTCTGGATGGTGGACGTGATCCTGAACTCGCGTTCGGTAGAGATAGAACGGGATGTATGCCAGCAGCGTCGCCCAGCCAAGCCAGAAGTAAGTCTCGGTGCCGCCGATCTGAGAGAACTTGTAACCGCCGTAGGACCAGATCACGAAAAGGATCGCGGCGATAGCGAGCGAGATGTATTTGAAGATGCCAGGGAGGCTGAACGGTCGCTTGGCGTCTGGCTTGTGCTTCTTGAGCATGTAGTAGGCGAGCAGCGACATGATGATCGCCGCCGTGTAGCCGACGTTCGAGAAGGTGTAGATCTCGACCGCTCCGCCGAGCAAGATCACGAGCAGCGAGGCGCCAACGTTGAAGATCATCGCCCGTGACGGCACGCCGTGGTGGTTGATGTGCTGGAAGAAGCGCGGGAACTGACCATCGACCGACATCTGGTGCAGCGATCTCGCACAGCCCATGATCGCGTTGAGCGCGGAAAGCAGCAGCGCAATTATCAACATCGCGGCGATCAGCCAGTTGAGCAGCTCGCCACCGGCATTGAAGATCTTTCCAGCGAAGGTCACGAACATCGTGTTTGGATCGACGAGGTCTGGATTCGACAGAGCCCCAGCGCCCAACACGGCGATGAAGCCGATCGGGATCAGCGTGTAGATGAACATTCCGTATCCGCCCTCGAGGTTCATCGCGATCTTGGCGTCACGCTCAGGGTCATGGCATTCTCCTATGTAACAAGCGGCGGCTTCCATCGCCAGCACGTTCCAAGTGAGAAGGAACGCATAAGCGATGTAGAGCGGCAACCATCCGGTGCCGTCAATGCCCGTGAAGAAGCCGGTGCCATCGAGATGCGTGAAGCCGCTCAGGTTGCCGAGATCGGCCGAACCGCTGAAGATCCAAGCAACAGCAAGAAAGGTCAATGGGATCATCGAGAGCAGACCGAGCACGGTCGCAAAGCCGGCGCCGATGCGGATGCCAAGCGTCGCCGGGATCAGGAAGAGCAGGATGCCAACTGCTGCGATGCCGAGCGTCCAGTAGGCAATGAAAGTGTTGATCGGCGTGAAGCCGGCGTCGAGATTGAGGTTGAAGCGATCGGCAAGATAGAACGACGCAAGGATCATGTTCAGCGGCGCGACCGGGAACCAGCCGAGCCAATAGGCCCATGCGGTGCCGCCGTTGAGGTGCTTCGAGAGCGTCGAGTAGCGATCCTTGAAGGCCGGGTAGACGAATGAGGGAAGCCCGCCCGTGCGCTCCGGCATCATCGCCGCCATCTCGGCAAGCATCAGACAGAGCAGGTAACCCATGAACGTGATCACGACGATCAGCGGGATCGATGCCGCACCGAGCGAGGTGACCATGATCGGCGCGATGCCGGTGACGAGGATGACGCCAGCAAGCCCGATGACGAAAGCGCCCCACCAGTTGGTGCCCTTCGTCAAGCCCCCGTGTTCGTAGTCGACCTCGTGGTCTGCCGTTGAAGATCCGGCTCCGCTCTCTGCGTCCATCTCGCCCTCCCAGACTCAGTTACGTGGTTGCCGTCCTAGCCGCGACGACCTAGGTGATTAGTCCCACTTTGCGAGGTCGTAGTCAAGACCACTTGCATTCCTTGAACCTATTTGTCTAGTATGCGCGAAAGAAGGAATTCAGCAACCGATTGCGAGTGGAATGTCGTTCCTGTTGAACTGCCCCATATGCGGTACCCGAGAAGTCACCGACTTTGGTTTCGGCGGCGAAATTGTCGTGCGGCCTGAAAGCCGCCCAGGTGAGCGTGAACTGAACGCTTACAACTACTTCCGCGCCAACACCGATGGTGTCCAGCGCGAATGGTGGTGGCACCGCGCCGGCTGCCGGACTTGGTTCCAAGCCGAACGTAATACCTCCACGAATGAGGTCCTCTGGACCGCCGTCCCTGAAATCACCGACGCCACACAGGCGCCGGTCTCACCTGTTGCCGAGGCCCGCGCGGCCGGCGGCGAGGAGCTGCGCTAAATGAGTCGTCTTGGTCCACAGCCCGCCGAGCGGATTGATCGCTCGAAGAAAGTCAAATTCAAGTTCGACGGCAAGTCCGTCAGTGGCTTCGAAGGCGACACAATTGCCTCGGCGCTCTACGCGCAAGGCCAGCGGATTTTCTCCCGCTCGTTCAAGTACCACCGTCCGCGCGGCATCGTAAGCGCTTCAGGCTGGACCGCCAACACTCTCGTCCAAGACGGCGAGTGGCCCGGCATCCGCGCAACGACTGAACGCGCAACCGAAGGTATGCAGGTCAAGCACATGAACGCCTGGCCTTCTCTGAACTTCGACGTGATGCGCGCATCCGACATCTTCGGCGGCCCTTTCATGCCGGCCGGCTTCTATTACAAGACCTTCATCTGGCCGCGCAGCGCTTGGCCTCTGTACGAGAAGGTTCTGCGCAACGCGGCAGGCCTCGGAGTCATGAAGAAGAGTCAAGCCCACCGCGAGTGGCGCACCGACTACCGACGTCGTCACTGCGACGTACTTGTAATCGGCGGCGGAATTGCCGGCCTCAGCGCAGCTATCGCAGCAGCCCGCGAGGGCGCAGACGTCGTCCTAATCGACGAGGACGTTGAACCAGGCGGCCAGCTGCTCTGGCAGGGCCACCATGAGCAGGCCCGCAAGCTAGCCGAGGAGGCCAAAGCGGCCGGCGTTGAAATCATGAGCAACGCACCTGCCCTTGGTTACTTCGACGGGATGGTGCCGGTCTGGCAAGGCAGCACGCTGCATCAGATCCGCGCCCAGCGACATGTCGCTGCGACCGGCTCAATCGAACAGCCGCTCGTTTTCCCGAACAACGACCTTCCGGGAGTGATGCTTTCGACGGGCGCGATCAAACTGGCGGCGCTCTATGCGCTGAAGCCGGGAGAGAACGCCGTCATCGCGACAACGGGTGACCGCGGCCTCGAAGCCGCGCTTGCCCTCCACGCGGTCGGCGTCAATGTCGCTGCCGTCGCCGATCTGTTGCCTAACCGCTCGAACGAATTGACTGCCGCTATCGAGGCGGCAGGGATTCAGCTACTGCGCGGCATGACAGTCGTCGAAGCTACCGGCAACAAGCACCTTAAGGGCTGCACTCTCGCTGAAATCGACGCGAAGGGCCTCGCCAAGGCCGGCACGGAAGAGCGCTTCGATTGCGACCTTCTCGTCGTCTCCGGCGGCACAGTCCCTGCCTCGTCGCTGATGCTGCAAGCCGGCGCTAAGGCCAAGTTCAACTCAGAGACGAACTGCTTCCTTCCGGAAAACCCACCGCCCGGAATCCACCCTGCAGGCGCCGTCGCCGGCAAGGAAGAGCTTGACGCGGCTGCGCTAAGTGGCACTTTGGCCGGCGCGCGCGCCGCTCAGGAGTGCGAGTTCGGTGACGGATCGGCCGCCAACGCTGCGGCCGCCGCGCTCGAAGCTCTACCTGCCCCCTCCCCTGCTGCTCCTTCTCCCGCATACCAGCGGACAGCAACATCGAAGGGCAAGGCTTTCCTCGACCTCGATGAGGACGTCACGACGAAGGACATGAAGTACGCGATCGAAGAGGGCTACGACTCGATCGAACTGAGCAAGCGCTACACGACTGTCACGATGGGCCCTTCGCAGGGTCGTATCTCGCAGCTTCCGAGCGTCAGGATGGTCGCCGACCAGACCGGCCTCAGCATCGACGAAACAGGAATCACAACGGCCCGCCCGCCATGGTCGACAGTGCCGCTTGGCGCTTGGGCAGGTCGCCCGTTCACGCCTGCGAAGCGCTCGGCAATCCATGCCCGTCAGCGTGAGCTGAACTCTCACGTCAAGTGGGCTGGCGACTGGCGCCGCGCCTACGACTACGGCGACGTAAAAGCCGAAGCGGCCGCTGTTCACAACGCCGTTGGCATGATCGACGTCTCGACGCTCGGCAAGATGATCGTCAGCGGCCCAGAGGCAGGCAAGTTCCTTGACCGCATGTACACCAACCGTCTCAGCGACCTGAAGGTTGGGCGAATCCGTTACGGCATCCTCGGCAACGACGCCGGCCGGATCACCGACGACGGCACGGTCTGCCGTGTCTCTGAGGACAGCTTCCTTGTAACTACAACCTCTGCTGGAGCCGACGCGGTAGAGCGCTGGTTCACATGGTGGCTAGCCGCCTGGGAGATGGAAGTTCACGTCACCGACGTGACTCAAGGCCTCTGCGCGATCAACGTTGCTGGCCCGAAGGCGCGCGATCTACTCGGCAAGCTGACCGATGCCGATCTCACCAATGACGGCTTTGGCTACCTCGATGGGCACCAGATTCAGATTGCCGGCGTTCAGTGCCTCGCGATGCGGATCGGTTTCGTCGGCGAACTCGGCTACGAGATTCACTACCCGGCAGCATGCGGGCAGTACCTCTGGGATCAAGTGCTCGAAGCTGGCGCTGAGTACGGAATCAAGCCCTTCGGCCTCGAGCCACAGCGGATCCTGCGCCTTGAGAAGGCCCACATCATCGTTGGCCAGGACACCGACTCCGAGTCGAACGCTTACGAGAGCCAAATGGGCTGGATCGTCAAGCTCGACAAGGAAGAGGACTTCATGGGCAAGTGGGCCCTGGAGCGCGCCAACGAGCGCGGCATGATCAACACGCTCGTCGGCTTCAAGATCGACGGCGACGATGTTCCTATCGAGGGCTCGGCGGTAGTCGTTGACGGCCAGCCAGCCGGGCGCGTTACTTCGTCGCGCTACTCGGAACTACTCGGGCAGTCGATTGGACTTGCTTGGGTCCCAGCCGAACACGGCAAGGACGGCGGCTCGCTGCACATCAAGTACGGCGACAAGAGTCAAACCGCCACAGTTGTACACGGAGCTTTCTACGACCCCGACCAGGAGCGCCTGCGTTCATGAGCCTGAAATTCCTATCCGCCGACGAAGCCCAAGTTCAGGGATCGTTCACTCCCCTGCTCCAAAGCAACATCGAAGCCGAGCTCGTTGCAGCCGGCGCACAGATCGAAGAGCGTGACGGCTGGCGCGTGGCCGCCAACTATGGCGACACGATCGCCGAGAAGAAGGCCTGCGCCGAGAGCGTCGGCGTCGCCGACCTGTCAAGCCTTGGCATCACTGAGCTGCTCGCCAACCCAGCCGTGATCGAAGCGATCACTACCGGAGTTGCGGGAACGGCCGCGAAGCTCGGGGAAGCGGTCTTTGCTGGAGGCGCTTGGTGGTGCACGGTCAAGCCGGACCGCGTTCTGGCAATGACTGCACCCGGCGACACGGCAAGCCTCCGAGGCCGGCTTGAAGCCGCCGCAGATGCACGGAGCGAACTGACCTCGGTCACCGACCTCACGAGCACGCTGACTACGTTCAGCGTGAGCGGGCCGTTGGCGCGCGACACCTTCGCCCGGATCACGGCGCTCGACCTGCGTGACCGCGAGTTCCCTCTCCAGGGCTTCCAGCCCGGCTCAATCGGCCGCGTTCCGGGGCTGCTGCTGCGCCAGGGTTCGGACAGCTTCCTTCACACCTTTGGCGCCGCGAGCGCCCAATACATGTGGGAATCAGTGATCGACGCTGCCGAAGATCTCGGTGGACGGGCGGTTGGAATCGATGCGCTTGGCCCGCTGGGCGGCGCTGTGGAGGCAACAACCAATGCGTGACATTTTCCGTCAAAGCAAGATGTGGCACACGCCTTCGAAGCTGAAGGACAACTACGAGGTCGTAATCATCGGCGGCGGCTCGCACGGGCTCGCAACCGCTTACTACCTGACGAAGCATCACGGCATCAAGGACATCTGCATCCTTGAGAAGAACTACATCGGCTCCGGAGCATCGGGCCGCAACACGACGATCTTGCGCTCCAACTACAAGACGCCTGAAGGCGCGCGCTTCTATGACGCGTCGGTGAAGCTTTACGAGAACCTGTCGAAGGATCTTCAGTTCAACCTGATGTTCTCGCAGCAGGGCCACCTAACGCTCGGCCACACCGACCGCGCAATGTTCGTGATGCACGAGCGCGCAGAAGTCAACCGCTTGGTCGGGATCAACACCTCAGTTGTCGACGCCGACGAAGTTCAGCGGATGGTCCCTGCAATGCAGGTGACCGACGACGCCGAGTACCCGATCATGGGCGCCCTCTACCACCCACCCGGCGGCATCATCCGCCACGACGCCGTTGTCTGGGGTTACGCGCGCGGAGCCGACCGCGGCGGCGCTGAGATCCACTCCAACAGCGAAGTCACTGCGATCCACAAGGACGGCGACCGCGTTACAGGCGTCACCGTCAACGGCAACCAGCGCGTCAATGGCGGCACGGTGCTCTCTGCAACCGCTGGTTGGTCCTCGATCCTCTCCGAGATGGCCGGCTTTGAACTGCCGATCACGACGCACATCCTGCAGGCCTTCGTGACCGAGCCGGTCAAGCCGATCCTCGACAAGGTGATCGTTTCCTCGCAGATGCACGTCTACATCTCGCAGACCGACCGCGGTGAGTTCCTGATCGGCTCTGAGATTGAGCCGTGGACTACCTACAGGATGAACGGCACACTTAACTTCCTGCAGGAGTCGACGCGCCACGCGCTGGAGCTCTTCCCTCAGTTGGAGCGCGCTCGGATGCTGCGCAGCTGGGCAGGACTGTGCGACCTCAGCCCTGACTACTCGCCGATCCTAGGCAAGACAGAAGTCGACGGATTCCTCGTCTCGACCGGTTGGGGAACCTACGGCTTCAAGGCCGCGCCGATCGTCGGCGTAACGCTCGCAGAGCTGATCGCAACCGGGAAGACGCCGGATCTGATCAAGCCTTTCGAAGTCGAGCGCTTCTACACCGACGAGCTCGTCTCAGAGCTTGGCGCAGCCGCCGTCTCGCACTAGCACTCCTTTCCAAGCAGTTTCACCAACCCAAACACACAGGAGCAGTCATGAAGAGCAGTCTTGAGATCGCCCAAGAGGCAGAGATGATTCCGATCGAGCAGATCGGAGCAACTCTTGGTCTTGAACCGGACGAACTTGAGCCTTATGGCCGCTTCAAGGGCAAGATCGAGCTCTCAGTTCTCGAGCGACTGAAGGACCGCCCCGACGGCAAGCTGATCTGCGTCGCAGGCATGACGCCAACGAAGGCCGGTGAAGGCAAGACGACTACCGCTGTCTCGCTGACGCAGGGCCTCGGCAAGATCGGGAAGAACCCGGTTCTCTGCCTGCGCGAGCCATCACTCGGCCCGGTATTCGGCATCAAGGGCGGCGCCGCAGGCGGCGGTTACGCGCAGATAGTGCCGATGGAAGACTTGAACCTCCACTTCACCGGCGACATCCACGCCGTCGGTGCAGCCAACAACCTGCTGGCCGCACTGCTCGACGCATCGATCCTTCACGGCAACCCGCACAGCATCGACGCGCTGCGAGTGACTTGGAAGCGCGCGCTCGACATGAACGACCGCGCATTGCGCGACGTTGCGATTGGACTCGGTGGCCGCGCAAACGGTTACCCACGTGAGACCGGCTTCGACATCACCGCCGCATCAGAAGTAATGGCAATCCTCGCCGTTGCCAGCGACCTCCAAGATCTGCGCAAGCGACTCGGGGCGATCACCGCGGCCTACCAGTTTGACGGTGTCACCCCGGTAACCGGCGAAGACCTTCAGGCCGCTGGCGCTATGACGGTGCTGCTTAAGGACGCGCTCAAACCGAACCTGATCCAAACGCTCGAAGGCCAGGCGGCACTTATGCACGCCGGGCCGTTCGCCAACATTGCCCACGGCAACAACTCCGTGATTGCCGACCGAATCGCACTGAAGCTTGGCGACTACGTTCTTACTGAGTCCGGTTTCGGCTCCGACATGGGGATGGAGAAGTTCATGGACATCGTCTGCCGCGCAGGCGAGCTCCGCCCCGACGCCGTTGTGCTCGTCTGCACCGTCCGCGCAATCAAGCACCACGGCGGCATGGACGAGGAAAGCGACTCGCCCGAAGTGAACCGCAAGGCGATCGAAGACGGAATGTCGAACGTTTACCACCACCTCAGTCTCGTCAAAGAGTTTGGTCTCCCCTGCGTCGTCGCGGTCAACCGCCGGCCTGGTGACACAGACGAAGAGGTCGAGATGGTCCGTCAACTCGCGCTCGAGGGCGGCGCATTCGCCTCCGAGCTGAACGAAGCCTTCGAGAAGGGCGGCGACGGTGCCTCGAAGCTGGCCGAAGCGGTGGTCGCTGCCGCCGACGCACCTTCGGACTTCCAGTTCCTCTACCCAGAGGACGCGACGATTAAAGAGAAGATCCACGCGATCGCGACGAAGGCCTACGGCGCCGACGATGTCGTTTACTACCTCGACGCTGAGCGCAAGATCGAACAGTTCACCGCCGCCGGGCTCGACAAGTTGCCGATGTGTATGGCAAAGACGCCACTCTCGCTCACGCATGATCCAACTCAGCTCGGTGCTCCTACGGGCTTCACTCTGCCGGTCCGCGACATGCGCGCGTACACAGGCGCGGGATGGCTAGTACCACTCTGCGGCGACATCATGCAGATGCCAGGACTTGGCAAGACGCCGGCTGCTTTCGACATCGATATTGACGCTGACGGCAACACGGTTGGACTCTTTTAATCAAGTTTGAGCCGCTTACGGCGACCGCTGCCGGTAATCTGAGCAATGTGCTTGGAAATAGCGGAACTGACCGACCCCTAGACGACACCGCAGCGGCCATCTAATGGCGCCCAAGCAAGCGAAGCCCGAGGTGCGGGTATCGGTCGTTGACAGCGCGGAGATCTCGCTGCGCTCATGGCTCGGGCCTGGTAACCACCGCCCCGGCGATCGCCTTCCACCTGAGCAGGAGATCGCGGCGATGCTCGGCATTTCGCGTGGCACTCTGCGCCTAGCACTCGAGCGGCTCTCCGCCAATGGCGAAATCGTCCGCCGACAAGGATCTGGTACCTACGTTGGCCGCGTCGCAGTTCCGTCGGCGTTCAGCGAGGGCCTCGAAGTACTTGAATCGTACGCTTCGCTCGCGCGCCGCCAAGGGCACACCGTTAAGGCGCGCGATGTGTCGATTTCGCAGCAGCGCGCCCCTGGCTATGTCGCCGAGGCGCTGAACCTACGGAAGAACTCTGACGCGCTGTGCGTTGAGCGCACGGTGTTTGTTGATAAGGACCCCGCCGCCCACATGCGCGACTGGATCCACCCTTCTGTGCCGCTCCCGTCGATGGAGAAGCTGCAGTCGGCGATCGAGCGCGGCCAGATGATGCTCGACATCCTTATTGGGGCCGGCGTTCCAGTCGCGTTCGCCCGCACCGGCATCCGTCCGCGACTACTTGAGCCAGGCGAGGAGGTCGGCGATGCACTCGGCGTCACGCGCACGACCGGGGCACTCGAAATCACCGAAACAATCCACATCAACGACGGCGACGCGGTCCAATACTCGGTCGACGTCTTCCCACCTGGAGCAAATGACCTCCACGTGCTGCGCGGACTAGGTGACCGTGAGCTGCTCCCAGTCAACGGCCGCGCGCCGTCCTAACCAGCGATATGACCGACCGTCCTCTGATTCTCTGCGACGTTGGGCCGCGCGACGGCCTGCAGAATGCTGAGCCGACACTCAGCCCTGAGCAGCGCGCCGAATACGTAAACCTGCTGGCGGCTACAGGACTGTCGCGGATCGAAGCCGTCAGCTTTGTCAACCCGAAGCGCGTGCCACAGATGGCGGGCGCCGAAGAGGTAATGCAACTAATTGAGCGCAAACCCGGCGTCACCTACGCAGGGCTGGCACTCAACGAGCGAGGTTACGACCGGGCGTTGGCCTGCGGCGTTGATCTTGTCCAATACGTCGTTCCTCTCAGCGAAACGTTCGCCGAGAAGAATCAGGGAACCACGGTTGACGCGGCAGCAGCCGTTGGCATCGATCTCGCGGCGCGCGCGAAGGCCGACGGGATTGACTTTGCGGTCACGCTCTCAGTCGCCTTCGGTTGCCCTTACGACGGCAAGATCGAATCCTCGCGTGTGCTCTCAGCAGCAGAGCATCTCGCCGCTGGCGGCGTTGAGGAGATCATGTTGGCCGACACGATCGGCGTAGGCGTCCCAACTCAGGTACGCGAGCTCGTCACCGAGACACTCGGGCTGGGGCTGACGGTTGGCGTCCACTTCCACAACACGCGCAACACCGGTTACGCGAACGCCGTTGCCGCGGTTGAGTCCGGGGCAACCATTCTCGACGCATCAACAGGGGGTCTCGGTGGCTGCCCGTTCACTCCTAATGCCACCGGGAACATCGCTACCGAGGATCTCGTGTATCTGCTCGAAGGGATGGGAATTGAAACCGGCGTGAACCTCGAGGGCTTATTTGAGGTGTCGCGCTGGCTCTCTGAGCAGATGGGAACTGCCCTGCCAGGGCTGACCTACAAAGCAGGTGGCTTCGCCCCAATCGCCTCCTAGCGAGCACTCTGGCGCTCAGGCGCCGAGCTTGCCCGCAAGGCTGACCACGACGAAGAGCAACACTGCCGCCCCCATCACTCGCCTGCCTCTATTCACCCCGTCGGTGACCTCCCACCAAGCGAAGCAACTGAGCGCGACGTAGAACAGAGCCGATGCGGCGTCGTGAACCGAGCCGCCAGTGAAGTGCCCAACAATCCAGGCCGCAATCGCGGTTAGCAGCGGCGCGTTCGGGAACTGCGCAATCGGGGCGTCCTTCGGCCAGCCCCGCTGGCCTCGGTGCCAAAGTTCTCTTAATGAGGAGGCGCTCACGCCTTAAGCGTATCCGGCCGCGAAGCGGTGATAGCGTGCGACAGATGATCACTCTCTACTCAATGCCTGGTAGCTCAGCCACCGCGCCACGAATCGCGCTCGATGAAGCTGGCGCAGAGTATTCGATGATTCAAGTTGAGCGCGACGAGGCCGGACGCAACACCGCCCCAGACGGCTACGACGCGCTTAATCCGATGGGCACAGTGCCGACTCTCGTGGACGGCGAGCTCGTCGTGACCGAGGCCGCGGCCTGCTGCCTATACATCGCTGAAAAGTACCCAGACGCTGCACTGGTGCCCGCGACCGGGAGCGACGATTGGGCGACGACGCTGCGCTGGCTCACGCTGCTCACAAACACCGCTCAGGCCTCATTCCTACGCTGGTACTACCCAGATCAGTACACAACCGACGAAGCGGGCCTAGCGCCCATCCAAGAGGCCTCGGTGGCCGAACTCGCTCGCGTGGCCGACGTTCTGGCGGCGCAGATCGGCGATGGCCCCTTCCTAATCGGCACGCAGTTCACAGTCGTCGACGGTTTCCTCGCGATGCTGACTGGCTGGAGCGGCGACCTAGGCGCCGGCTCGCGCTGGTCTGACAACCCGACGCTCGAAGCGCACTACAACGCCGTTGCCCAGCGGCCCGCGGCCGGAGCCGCCCTCGTCGCAGAAGGGTTCCCCGCAGCCAACGTTTCCTAGCCCGGCAACGGACAACCCGTTAGAAGTGACAAAGCAGGCGCCTCCGGAAACAATCGCATTACGCGCCATAGGTTGTTTGAGGTCGCCGTTCGCAGGTGCAGGCAGGCCTACCGTCTCAACACCGGCTCGGACATCAAATCCGGTCTAACTTTGTCGCTGCGTGTGTCGCCGCCTGCCTGGGCCAGCGAGCGTCTACTGCGGGACCGGCCCTGCCTGAGGGATTGCGTTGCGACCGGGCGCGCGCAGGCGCCTCATCTGACCGTCCGCCTCGCTGTAGAGACCAAGCCAGACGAGCGGCGGCGAATAGGAATGGATTGTGACGGCCGGCGCGCCAGCGAAATGTTCAACTTGGTGGATGTACCCAAGCGGGCCTTCCTGCTGCTGGCCTGTGCGAAGCACGTGGCCAGAGTCGGCCCGCCCAGGTTGTAGATGGCGCTCCTTAATTGCCCCTTCCACAACCGCAATCCCAACCTCAGAGAGGTCGTGGTCGTGCAGCCTGGCTGTCTGACCGCTCAACCACGAGCAGACCCATATCTCAACAAAGTCGTTCTCAAACAGCAGTCGGTAATCCCGGGACTCCTCGGATACCACAACGTAATCGCTCCATAGTCCGCTTTCACCGATCCTTGCGCTCAGGGCCGCTAGCTCGGGTGCGTGCAGCCGCTGGTCAACATCAGCGACGAAGCGCAGCGCTTCAGGAAGAGGTGGGCAAGGCAACGGTTGGCCGTGGGTCGGCCAAGCGAGGGTAGTTCGCGATTCGTCGGTCACGCGGCGATCATAATCGGGTTCGACGTTGCGCGACATGGCAGACGGTTGTAGCGTCCTGACATGCGGCCCTCCGACCGGACGCCTGGAGCGCTTCAAACGCACCTCGGCCGCTCGTCTTTGAAGCGACTCGTTGTAGTTTCTGCGACTCGTGGCCGATCTCGAGCGCCCTCGATCACTCATCTAGGGTGTTGAGCGTGTCGCCGACGGTTTCCTCTCGATGCTGGCTGGCTGGAGCGGCGCGCTGCGGCGTTCAGCCCTGGATGTCCGTGAACAAAACGTACGCGCCGCCACCTGATCGCTTGGCGGCGCACATGGCCTTGTCGGCCTGTTCGATGAGCTCATCGGGATTCATCTCTGTGTCATCGGACACGCTGATTCCAATGCTCGCGCGTAGCGGGGGAAGCCCCGCAGCGATCGGGGTCTGAACAATCGCATGGAGGATGCGTCTGGCGACGTCCTCTCCGTCCGCGCTCGTGCACTCAAGGCAAAGGACGACGAACTCATCGCCGCCGAGACGAGCGACGGTGTCGCCTGGGCGCAGCACCTCCTGCACAAGCTGGCCAAATGCGATCAGCGCCAAATCGCCAGCTGAGTGACCGAGCTCGTCGTTCACCACCTTGAACTTGTCCAGGTCGATGAACATGACCACCGCCGGGACTCCCCGCCGCTCGGTATCGCGTAGCGCCTGACCGACGCGGTCCATCACCAGAACGCGGTTTGGAAGACCGGTGAGAGGATCGTGGAGGAGCTGGTCTTGCAGCGCGCGCTCCTCCTGAATATTCAGTCGAATTAGGGTCGTCACGTCCGACATCGCCACCACCGCCCCAGCCTCCTCACCATCGGCGACGAGCGACCTTGACGTCGTTGCCAGCCATGTCACCGTTCGATCCTCATGGGTCACCCCCATGATCACGCCGGTCTCCCCTACTCCAGAGCTCAGCGTCAACATCGCGGGATAGGCGTTCTCGCGAAAAGGTGACCCATCCTGATGGATCATTCTTCGCACGGGATCCATACGCCTCTGCCCGAGGAGTTTCTCTCGCGGGACATCCAAGAGCGCTGCTGCGCTCGCGTTAGCCGAGACGATAGAACCATCCGGGCCGTCATGGAGGACGCCAACCCCAACCGCGTCGAACAGAACGTCGTACGAGACCTTAACTACGACACCACGATCATAGCGATGCTCGCCCGATCCAACTTCGCAGCAGCAAGCTCGGCTTCTTCGCGTCATCGATAGGGCCAGTTAGACGATTCAAGCCGTCATCACGAACAGTGGCGGTCGCGGCGAAGCGGGTTTGAGGCTGTCGCTGAGCGTGGCGCCGCCCGCCTGAACCAGCGGCAGCCTACTGCGGGACAGGGATTCGAACGACTGATCTAAAAAACCCCGGTGCGGCAGCAGGGGGGTGAACTTCCAGCGCTACCAACGAAAAACCCACGCCCCCCTAATTTGTACTCCACTCTGTCGCCCCGTCGCTCGCTCTGTAACGAACGCCAGGGGATGCAACCCACCCCCCGATCACCTGTCGACGACCCACCTCTGGAAATTGTGAGTCGAGGTTTGGTTTTTCGATTCCGTGGGCGTCGAGAATTGCGTGGCGTTCGCGTGGTGTTTTAGCGTTCCTGAGCTCCTCAGCGAGCGCTGGGTTCTCTTCCAAGGCCTTAATTAGGGGATCAAAACTCATCGATTAGCTCCATTCATCGTTGGGTTATCTGCTCTTCCACCTGCGCACCGTCAGCACACACCGCCGTTGACCCGTGCCCCATACTCATGCCACCATGACGGACAACCTAAGCCCTCCGCCCAATCGAAACCCAATCCCCTACCACTCGCGATCCGGTGGTATGTCAGTAGTCCATCCACGGCGGCTCGTTGTCAAAGACCCCTCCTCCCCCCCAGCCTCCTCCCGGAAATTGTGAGTCGGGGCCTGGTTTTTCGATTCCGTGGGCGTCGAGGATTGCGTCGCGTTCGCGAGGGGTTTTAGCGTTCCTGAGCTCCTCAGCGAGCGCTGGGTTCTCTTCTAAGGCCTTAATTAGTGGATCAAAACTCATCGATTAGCTCCATTTGTCGTTGGGTTATCTGCTCTTCCACCTGCGCAGCGTCAGCACACAAGCCAACGCCACGATACCCGCGGCCACAGCCCTGTCAACCCGCAAACGGCTGCACGCCAGCAGCCAGCGCGCTCGGCCTGCCGTCCCAACGCCCGACTTGAACACCAAACCCAACCTGACTATGTCGCTCACTATGTCGCCGCCCGCCTGAACCAGCGGCAGCCTACTGCGGGACAGGGATTCGAACCCCAATTTCCTGGACCAGAACCAGGCGTGCTGCCATTACACCATCCCGCAATGAGTCGCCAAGTATAGGCGCTAAACGCTCTACTTGGCTGCTTCGAAGAGCGCCGTGACCTGAGGTTCGAGGCCCGGATCGAGGCAGACAAGGACTTCGTCGCCGGCGTTGATGACGGTGTCGGCCTTCGGCACGAAGCCGCCCTCGTCGCGCAGCACCGAAATCACAATGCTCCCCTCAGGCAGCTCGAGCTGCTGAACTTCCAGGCCAGCGGCGCGACAGCCCTCGCAGACGACAATCTCAATCACTTCGAGTTGCTCGTCTGGTAGATCGAGCAGATGAACGAGGCCGTAGTCGGGGACCTCGTGCTCTATCAGCCTGAGGATCAGGTCCGTTGCCGAGAACGCCGGGCGGATGTCGAGTAGCTCGAAGTACTGGCGGTTGCGCGGGTTGTTGACGCGTGAGATGAACCGCTCGACTTGGTACTTATCGCGCGCGATCTGGCAGATCAAAATGTTGTCCTCATCGTCGCCGGTGACGGCCACGACGAGATCAGCACGCTGGATGCCGGCGCGCTCGAGAACCCACAGCTCGGTGCCGTCGCCGTACTGGACGACGAAGCCAAGCTCAGCGTCCATCCGCAGGTAGCGATCCCGGCGAGACTCGATCAAGGTGACCTCTGTCCCCTTCGCGAGCAGCTCTCGTGTCAGGTTAAGGCCGACCTTGCCGCCGCCAATAACTACGGCGTACATCAGGCACCAGCCTCAGGCATCTCGAGCGCCCTTTCGAACATCTCAACTGCGTAGCTGGTCGGGCAGATTGTCTCCAGGCCCTGTGCTGAATACCACTCAGCTCGCGCCGGATCCATCACTCGCACCATCACGCGCGGAACGTTGAACATCTTCTGCGCTATTTGGGCGATCGTGAGGTTCGTGTTGTCGCCGTTGGTCGAGGCGATAAAGACGTCTGCGCGTTCGATTCCCGCTTCGACTAGCGCGTCACGCTCGATCGCCTGGCCGATCGTGAAGCGTCCTCCGGCCCCCTCCCAGGTCGAATCCTGGCCGGCATCGAGGCGCTCATGAGAGATCGGGTCGCCGTCGAGCACGGAAACCTCGTGACCGGCGGCAAGGAGGTTGCGCGCAACGGTCGATCCGACTCGGCCGGAGCCAACGATGAGGACGAATGACATCTCGCAGAATCCTAGCGTTCCGGCGTTTCAGCGTCCGGCTCGGCTGGCACGCCAGCGGAGACAGCCTGATCGCCCGCCGACGGCGCCGTAACGATGACAGGGCAGTGCGCGTTTAAGAGCACGTAGCGCGCTGTCTCTCCGATCACGAGATCGCTTGAGTGGCCCCCGCCGAGCAACGCGCCGCCGGTAATCCTCGTCGGCTCTTCGGCCGCGAGCACGATCGCCTGCACGCCACGCCTCCGCGCCTCAGCAATGATCGTCTGGCCGGCGCGGCGGCCGCGAGCTCTTGCGGTATCGACCTGAACGTTGTCGTACTCCTCGCCGACAGCCTTGGCGCGCGCCAGAGCTGCGCGCGCGCGGCGCGTTTCTTCCTCTGGAAGCCGGGCGTCAATCGGCAGCGACATTGGAACTTCGGTGACCCAGATCGCCTCGATCCGCGCTTCGCCTTCAAAGCCGTCCTCTTCGCTTGCCTCCGCAGCGAGACGGCCAGCGGTCTGCATGATGTCGTCGTCAAGCACACTGCCGGTGATCGGCACGAGGATCGAGTCGTACTCGACCTCCGATACTTCGCCGCGCAGTGCTTCGCGCGGAACGGTCACGCGCCGCGTCAGAGTCTTGCCGGTCGAAAGGCGGTAGGCGAAGTAGAGCAGCAGCCCTGCGGCCATCCAACCGAAGCCAACCCAGCGCGCCGACGGATGGGTCCAGACCACGCTGATCCAGATCAGCGCGCTGAAGACCATTCCGAGAACGGCTGGAAGCGGAATGCTCTTGCCGGAGATCTTGATGTTGAACGGCATCGAGTACGGGCGCGGCCGATCTGGCTCGGTAATCCGCAATCGAACGATTGAGGCGTGAGCGATCGTCAGCCCTAGCAGCGCGCCGAAGGCATAAACATTCAGCAGCAACAGCAGATCGCCAGGCACGGCCAGTGCGATCGCGACGATCGTGGCAATCACGATCAAAACCCACGGCGTGAAGCGGGTCGGGTGAAGTCGGCCGAGCGCGCTTGGGATTTGGCGATGGGTTGAAAGCGAGTATGCCAGCCGCGAGAGCCCGAGCATCGTTGAGTTGGCGGCCGCAATCAGTGTTACAACGGCGATCGCTGCGATAACGAAGCGGCTACCCTCCGCCAGCCACTGCTGGTCGAAACCTGCCGCCAGTCCGAGCATTGGCGCGTCCTTATAAGTCGTCGATAGCGCCGTCTGGCCGTCGATGACCGGCTGCGCGCTGATCGCGACGACGGCGATCCCGGTGTAGACAATGATCACAGTGAGAGAGGAGCTGGTGACGAGCCGCTTCAAACCTGATCGCCCAACAGAAACCTCGCCGGAAAGGCCCGATGCTGATTCGAGCCCGGTCGAAACCACGGTCGCGATGCCAAGCGCGACGATCAGATTTTGAAAGGTTGGGCTGCTTCCGAGTTCGATCGAGGAGACCAACGTCCCGGGCTCGAGCAGGAAAATTAGGCCAAGCCCAATGAGCGCAAGCTGCAACACGATGTCAGCGACAACGAGGATCGCGATCCGCCTAGAGCGCGTGTTTGAGAAGCCACGTATGTTGCGGACCGCTACGTAGAGCAGGATGCCGACGATCAGCACGCCCTCGATCGCGCCTTCACCGAGCTGGGCCCAGAAGGCCTGCAGGTAGCTGGTCGCGGAGAGCGCCGCCGCGGCAAGCAGGATCACGTAGTCGAGCAGAATTGCCCAGCCCGCGACGAAGCTCCAGAACTCGTTGAAAGCGAAGCGGGCGAAGACGGTCGAACCGCCGCGCTCTTGATGGAGTGACGAACCTTCGACGTAGGTCATCGCGGCGAAGACAAACATCACCCCGCCGACGAGGAAGACGACCGGTGTGAGGCCAAGCGCGTAGCCGGCAACGACGCCAAGACAGATGTAGATCGCGCTGGCAATCACCGTGTAGATGACGCTGAAGATCACCGGCGAACCGAGCTCGCGGCCGAACGTCTGCTTATGCGGCTGTTTGTCCGGCGCCATTATTTAGGCCCCCTCGTTGCTACCCAAAGCCGCCCTAACCCGGCGACGACGAAGAGCACGCCCATGATCACGCCGATCGCGAACAACCCTCCACCGAGCGTGAGGGTACGAACGACCAAACCCACGCCGATGACGATCATCAGTAACGAGAGGATCGTCGTTGTTGACGCGTGGGCGTTGCGACCAGAGGGAGCGCTCATAGCGGCACCTCGGCAGCGTCTAGCTCCTCGCGCAAGCTGGCTTGGTGGCTTGCTGGGTCACTCTGGATAATCACGCGGCAAGGCCGCTCGCGCAGAACAGTTTCGATCGCCTTATCGAAGGTGTTGCCGCCCTGCCGACGTGGCAGAGCGAGCACGATTGCCTTTGCGCGGAGGTCTTTTGCCTCCTGAACGATGATCCCGCCGGCCTGACCTGCGCGGACCTTGATCCAGCGCCCGGTGACGAGACGGCCACCCTGAAGGCGCGCCTGCTCGATCATTGCCTGCGCTCGCTCTTCCTGCTCAGGCATCTCGGCGTTGATCGGCGCTGAAGATGGGACAGGGATCGGCACAAGGATGTGTATTCCGCGCCGCCTTCGGGCAGCGAGCCGGATTGCCGTGGCGACCGCGGCAGGCGAATAGGACGGCGGTTCGAGCGCCACGAGAACAGATTCGTAAGCAGCCTCACCAACCGTCACCGGCGCCTTGATCTCAACCGAAACTGTCTCGGTCAGGCTTAGACCCTGGCTTCGGCGGTAGAGCGGGTATATGACGCAGCCGATTGCGAGCCAGCTAAGGCCAGCTATTGCAACGTCAAGATGAAGCGTGGTCACAACAATGAAGGCAAGCCCTGTGCCGATCGCGCCGAGAAACGCGAATACAGGAATGTTGACGCCGCCGATCATCACGTTCATCGGCCCGAGGTATGGCCGCGGGAAGTCGGGAAAGCGGAAGCGCAGCTTGATTACGGCGAGGTGCGCGATCGTGAAGCTGAGCATCGCGCCGAAGGCGTAAAGGTTGCCAAGAAACTCAGCTTGCCCGGTCGTAATTGCCAGGCAGGCAACGCCGCTGAAGATGATGATTCCAATCCACGGAGTGCCGAAGCGCGGGTGCAGCTCGCGCAGCTTGTTTGGAAGTTGTCGATGGATCCCCATCGAGTAGACGAGCCTTGAGACGCCGATGATGCCAGCGTTGGTTGCGATGAAGAGGATCGTCGCGGCGAGTAGACCAACGTAAATCTCGGCCGCGCCTTGGAAGATCCCGAGATCGATCTGCTTGACCACGCCGAGCACAGGGTCGCCGGCGTAGCCGCCTTCTTCGCTCGATACCCCGAGCAGTGTCTGGTAACTCCCGTCAGGCTGCTTGACGACCGGCAGCGCCGAAAGCGCCACGACTGGTAGCGCGGCGTAGATCGCGAAGACGGCAATAACGACACGGTTGATCGCCTTCGGGATCGTTACCGCCTCGTCTTTGGCCTCCTCGGCCATGTTCGAGATCGTCTCAATGCCTGTGTAGGCGATCATCGCGACCGGGATGGCGATCAGGAAGTCTTTCCAAGTTGGCGCCACCCCCCACTCGATGTTGTTGATCAGTACATCGGGAGAGAAGACGAGGATTCCACCGACCAGCACCAACAGCAGCTGCGTGGCGAAGTCAACCAGGGCGAGCGTGACGTTGACGCCTGTGGACTCCTTGGCACCGAAGACGTTGATTGCCGCGAGCACGATGACGACGCCGATGCCGAAGATGATGTCGCCTGGCGCCGTCCGTAGCGGCTCCCAGAAAAGCCCGCCGATGTAGTGCGGCACGAAGAAGGCAGAGATCGCGATCGTGATCGTGTAGTTGAGCATCTGGCCCCAGGCAGCGAAGAACGACCAGAACTCGTTGAAGGCGCGGCGCGCGAAGCTCGACGAACCACCGGCCTCCGGGTACATCGAGGTTGCCTCGGCGTAACTACTGGCGGTGAGGAAGAAGATGAAGCCGGCGATGACGAAGACGATTGGCGTCAGGCCAAGCGCGAACGAGGCAACGAGGCCAAGTGCGTAATAAATCGACGAACCGACGTTGCCGTAGGCAGTTGAGAAGAGCGCGTTGACCCCCAGCACACGCTGGAGACCATGAAGGCGGCGCCGCGCCATCTACGTCAGAAGCTCATTCATCGGTGAGCAAATCAGTCTATTGCGGCTAAGGGCGCGAAGAAACGCTGAGAACATTCTCTCAGCGGCTCAGAGCGACTCTGAAACGGCCGCGAGTGCCTCAGAGAGCGCCGCGGAGGCCTGCTGGAGATCTTGCTCGGTCGTCACTAGCGATGGTGAGATAGCGACACCGTCGCCGAGTGGGCGCACGAGCACGCCGTGCTGCTTGGCGGCAGTGAATGTGCGCAGCGGAAGGTCGGGGTGCTCGGCAAGCAGCTCCGGCTGGAACGAGATCGCACCGAGCGCACCGATCCCAGCCCGCGCCTGAGCGACAACCTGCTCTGATTCGAGCGGGGCGAGCGCCGCGGCAATCTCGTCTTCGAGCTCGCGGCCGCGCTGAAGCAGCCCCTCGTTCTCGATGATGTCAAGGTTGGCAAGCGCGGCGGCGCAGCAGGTCGGGTGGCCGGAGTAAGTCTGCCCGTGGCGGAACCAGAGCCCGTCTCCCTCCCAGAACGGCTCAGCGACACGGCCGCTGATGACGACCCCTCCGAGAGGCAGGTAGCCGCTCGTGATGCCTTTGGCAAAGGTGATCATGTCGGGGCGCAGGTCGAAGCGATCGACTCCCCACATTGTGCCGAGCCGGCCAAAGGCTGCGATCACGCAGTCGGCGATGAAAAGGGCTCCGTGCTTCGTGCAGAGCGCCGCTAGGCCTTGGAGATACCCGGGCGGCACGCGGTGGACGCCGCCTGCTCCAATCACCGGTTCAGCGAAGACGGCTGCGACTTTGGCGGGGCCGACGCGCTCGAACTCCGCTTCGAGCGCTTCGAGCGAATCCCACTGGACACTTGAGACGGCCGGATCAACAGGTCCCATCCCGACTTGATTGGCCGCGATACCACCGATGCTTGTGCCAATGCCGTGCGTGCCGTGGTAGCCCTGCGTGCGGCCAATGATGTGCACGCGATCCGGCTCGCCTGTAGCCGCGAAATAGCGGCGCGCAAGCTTCGCTGCGGTTTCGATCGCGTCGCCGCCGCCGAGGCCGAAAAAGATCTTCGCATCGTCGATAATCGGTGCGGCACTGGCGGAGAGGCGGTCAGCCAGCTCGAGCACCGGTTTGTTCGCGAAGCCGCCGAAGGTCTGGTAGGTAGCAAGCGTGTCCATCTGCGCCCGGGCCGCATCGGCTATCTCGTGGCGGCCATGGCCTACGTTGACGCACCAGAGACTGGCGGTGCCGTCGAAGTACTTATTGCCGTCCACGTCCCAAACGTATGAGCCTTCGCCCCGCTCGATGACGAACTCGTGGCCCTGTACTTGGGCCATGTCCGCAAACGGATGCCAGAAGCTCGTCTCGCCGGTCAAGAGCTACCCCACCAGCCCCTAGGTGATGATTGGAATGATCAGAATCGCGACAATGTTCGCGACTTTGATCATCGGGTTGATCGCCGGACCAGCGGTGTCCTTGAACGGATCGCCGACCGTGTCGCCGGTGATAGAAGCAGCGTGAGCCTCTGAGCCCTTGCCGCCGAAGGCACCGTCTTCGATCAGCTTCTTAGCGTTGTCCCAAGCTCCACCACCGGCCGTCATCATCACGGCGAAGAAGAAACCAACGACAATCACGCCGATCAGCAGACCGCCGAGCGCGGCAACCGAGATCAGGCCGACGACGGTCGTCAGGACGATTGGGATAAGCGACGGAATGATCATCTCGCGCTGGGCTGAAGCCGTCACGATGCTGACGCAGGTGCCGTAATCAGGCTGCTCAGTGCCATCCATGATGCCCGGCTTCTCGCGGAACTGCCGGCGAACTTCTTCGACCACCATGCCGCCAGCACGACCGACAGCCTCCATTGAAAGCGCGGCGAAGAGAGTCACCATCATGCCGCCGATCAGCAGACCCATCAGGATCGCTGGATCATCGATCGGGAAGCTCGTGACGACGCCCTCTGCAGCGAGCTCGGCCTTGAAGCCAGCGAAGAGGACGATCGCGGCAAGTACCGCTGAGCCGATCGCGTAACCCTTCGTAACGGCCTTGGTCGTGTTTCCGACCGCGTCGAGCGGATCGGTCACGTTGCGGACCTCCTCCGGCATATTCGCCATCTCGGCGATACCACCGGCGTTATCGGTGATTGGGCCGAAGGCGTCAAGCGCGACGATCAGACCTGTCAGCGAGAGCTGACCCATCACGGCGACGCCGATTCCGTAGATCCCCTGAACGCCGCCACCGGCGAGCTTCCATGAGCAGAGCACACCGAGGACCAAGACCAGCGCCGGGAGCGCCGTTGCCTGAAGTCCCTGAGCGAGGCCGGAGATGATGTTCGTCGCGTGGCCGGTCTGCGACGCTTCGGCCGTCTTGCGGACCGGGCGGAAACGGGTCGAGGTGTAGTAGTCGGTGATCACGAACAGCAGCGCTGTTACGACGATTCCGACCAGTGCGCAGAGGTAAAGGTTAAGCACGCTCGGAGCAGCAACCGCACCAGCGGCGCTCTTGAAGGTGATGCCGTCCATCATCCAAGCCGTTATCGGGTAGAAGGCGATCGCGGCGATGATGCCGGAGACTGCGAGCCCCTGATAGAGCGCGCGTTCAACGTTGCCCTTTTCGCTGCGAACAGCAAAGGTGCCGATGATCGAAGCGATGATCGCGACGGCGCCTAGCACCAGCGGATACAGCGCGACGGTCGTCTGCTCGTTAAAGGTCAGAACGCCGAGCAGCATCACGGCGACGGCCGTAACGGCGTAAGTCTCGAAGAGGTCTGCTGCCATGCCGGCGCAGTCGCCAACGTTGTCGGCGATGACGGCCGGGTTGCGAGGGTCGTCTTCAGGGATTCCAGCCTCAACCTTGCCGACGAGGTCGGCGCCGACGTCGGCTGCCTTGGTGAAGATGCCTCCGCCGAGGCGCGCGAAGACTGAGATCAGTGATCCACCGAAGCCGAGGCCGATCAAGGCGTCAACGGCTTCCTTCGGCGTCTGGTCGAAGTACGAGGTGAGCAGGCCGTAGTAGCCAGCCACGCCGAGCAGAGCGAGACCAACGACGAGCATGCCGGTGATTGCGCCGCCGCGGAATGCGACTTTCAGCGCCGGGCCAATACCGGAGCGAGCCGACTCGGCTACACGGGCGTTGGAGCGAACCGAAACGTTCATGCCGATGTAGCCGGCTGCACCGGAGAGGATGCCGCCGATCGCGAAGCCAACAGCTACGTAGATGTCCTGGATGAAGAGCAGGGCGATGAAGAGAACGACGCCGACGCCTGCGATTACGAGGTACTGCCGGTTGAGGTAAGCGCGGGCGCCTTCCTGAACGGCGGCAGAGATGCGCTGCATCTCCGCATTGCCGGGCGAGAGCGCCAGCAGCTGCGTTGTAGTTACGACGCCGTATGCGACGGCGACCAGCGCACAGACAACAGCAATGATGACCCCATGGTCGGTAAGAAATGCAGACACGGTGGTTGAATCCTCCGAAGTGATTGATTTAACAGCCGCCGATAAGGCAGCAGGCGCGTTGCGGAGGGGCTATTTGCTGTCCCCAGCGCTCTGAAGCTCAGCGATCCTATCGGTATCGCCGACGGAAACGCTCTGCGGTCGTTACGGACCAGGCGTCCAGAGGCCGCTGGCGGGCTTGGCGGGTGGCTCTTCCCCGCTACCAGCCGCGCCTTCTGGCGGCGCAGAACCACCCTCGCCAGAGCCCTCGGCGGCTAGCGGAGCGCCCTGATCGCCGGTCAGTTTCGTGAAGGCGATCTGGAGCTGAGCGAGCGCGTCCTTGATCGACGCAGCGTTCTCGCCGAGCGCAGGTTCGATCAATGGAAGCAAGCGACGGATCCCTTCGATTGCGATCCCAACCTGGACTGGATCGGTCTCGTCCTCGGAGCCGGGGAGAAGGCCAGCTTTGCGGGCGCCAAGGTTCAGCAGTGAGACGACTGTCTGGGCGACGAGGTCCTCAACGCGAAGTGATTTGAGCTCGGCCTCATAGGCGGCTCGCATCTCTTCTTCTGACGGCGGTGCTTGGCCGCCGGCCGGGCCGGCTGCAGCCGCCTCGGTGATGATCTCTTCTTCAGGCTGCTCTGGTGTTGCGGCTTCGTCGGTCACGACGTTGATACCTCCGTAGGGCTTGCGGGCTGATCGCCCGCGAATGACTGGCGCGTCTGCGCCACTGTAGAAGCGTAGACGTCGGCGATGCTCTCTCCCTCAGCAAACGCTGCCGCCTGACGCTGGGCGCCGTTGAGCTCTGGGAACTGCGGCTCGATACCAAGTTCCGACCGAACCGGGGCCGTCCACTCGAGCAGATCGGCGAAGGCCGACCGCGCTGGCAGGCAGAGACCGCGCTCTAAATCGATCAGCTCACCGGCAGCGCCCCAACGGATCGCGCGCCAGAGGTTCTCCTCGATCAGCCTCGCTGGCGGCTCGAAGATCGGGCGACCCTCGTCATCGTCACGGGCAGACTGCAGTACGCAGCCGACGATCAGCTCGGTCAGCGCGTTTGACTCCTCGGCCGTTGATTGAGCGTCGCAGATGCGGACTTCAACTGTGCCGAAAGCTAGATGTGGACGGACCGACCACCAAACTTGAGTGTCTTCCTCAATTGAACCGGTCGCCAGCAGCAGCTCTAGGTATTCGCGGTAGTTGGCCCAGGAGCCGTAGGCGTCGGGCACACCGCAGCGCGGGAACGATTTCGTGAAGCTCTGCGTGCGCACCGAGGCAAGTCCGCTGTCCTGACCCTCAAAGAAGACAGAGTTGGCGCTTAGCGCGAGAAGCGTCGGCAGTAGTGCGCGCAAACGATCACAGACGCGAACAGCGCGGTCGGCGTCACGAATACCGACGTGAACATGGAGCGAGAAGGTGTTGTTGCGCCTCGCCACATACTGCAGCCCATCGACTACACGGCGGTAATGATCGGACTGCACGTTGAGTTGCTCGCGGTAATCGGCCCAAGGATGGGTCCCGGTCGAGCCAAGCGCAACGTCGTCGCCGGCGGCCAAGGCGAAGAGGCTCTGGCGCATCTTGCGCTGGCGAGCTAGCGCGTCGGCAACGTTGCTCCCGGCGCCGGAGCGGATTTCGATCTCGGAGAGGATCAGCTCCGACGAGATCGAGGCAGCCAAGTCGAGGTCGGTCTCCCCCGCCTGCTCGTTCAGCTCCTCGAAGCGCGGAACCAGGTCAAGGTTCTGAGGGTCGAGAATCGCGAACTCTTCTTCGATTCCAACCGTGCCGTCGGTCGCTTGGGCGAACGCGTCGCGGGCCTTCTCGAGATCGATCAGACTCATGAGAGGTAGAAGTAAAGCGCGTGCAGCAGGTCGACCGCGGGGTTCGAGGTGTGAACAGTCACCTCGGCCGGCACGTCAAGAAGTGATTCGGAGTAGTTGAAGATGATTCGTACGCCCGCTGCGACGAGCTTGTCGGCAAGCTCCTGCGCGGCCGCGCCCGGGACGGCTAACACGGCGACGACCACGTCCTCTTCGGCGATTACGCGATCGGCGTCCTCGATTGGACGAACCGACTGGCCGCCGACCTTGGTGCCGACCTTCTTTGGATCGGCGTCGAAAACGGCGACGACGTTGAACCCGTGGTCGGCAAAGATGTCGGAGGATCCGATCGCCTTGCCGAGGTGGCCCGCGCCGAAGAGGGCGATGTTCTGCTGGCCGCCTGTCTGGAGGATTTCGCGGATCTCATCGGCGAGCGCGTCAACGTTGTAACCGACGCCACGCTTGCCGAACTTGCCGAAGCCAGAAAGGTCGCGGCGAATCTGCGTGCTGTTGACGCGGGTGTAGTCGGAAAGCTCTTGCGAGGAGAGCGTCTCGCGGCCGGTCTTCTGAGCCTGCGTCAAAACTTGGAGGTAGCGCGACATCCGCGCAGCAACACCGAGAGAGAGCCGAGCAGGTTCGTCACCGGGGACGATTAGCTCTTCCGGCCCGTCTGTAATCTCGCCGCTTGCCATCAGTGCGATGCTACCGCGCTGACGCTGCTGACAGCCGACTCTTCAGATCGGCGAGGTCGATCGAGAAGTCGTATAGCTCCTCACCGTCGAGCGCGATCACTGGAATCCGCTCCAAGTAGAGCCGATGAAGCTGATCGTCTGACTCAATGTCGATCTGCTCTAGCTCGAACTGGTAGTCGCTCTGGAGCTGTTCGAGCTGCGCGCTCGCGATCTCGCAGAGGTGACACCCATCGCGCTGATAGATCGCCAGCTTCGGCTTCATCGCCGCGCCCCGCTGGGATAGGCGTCCAGTGCGAGCGCGGCCGCCGGCGAGCACTCAGGAAGAAAGCGGGCGGCGCTCGCGATCATCGCCGCGTTGTCGGTACATAGATTGCGCGCTGGAATGTGGCTTTCAAGACCAAGCCGCGCGACTCGCTCGCGCAGCGGGCCGTTTGCGGCGACGCCGCCACCGATCGCGACACGACCACACCCGTCGGCATCGAGTGCGCGCTCGAGACGCTCGACCAGTGCCTCAACGATTGCTCGCTGATACGAGGCCGCGAGGTCGGCGCGCTGTCGCGTCGCTTCTTCCTCGCCGAGGTCTCGAATCGCATAGAGCAGCGCCGTCTTGACGCCGGCGAATGAGAAGTCGAAGCCCTTGACATTGCGCGCAGTCGGGAAATTGAACGCCTCGGAATCCCCGCCCGCAGCGAGCGCCTCCAACGCCGGCCCTCCCGGGAACGGCAGGCCAAGCATCCGCGCGCCCTTGTCGAAGGCTTCGCCGGCGGCGTCGTCGAGCGTTTCGCCCAGGAGCGCGTAAGAGCTGTGCTCGTCTACTCGCGCGAGCAGCGTGTGGCCGCCACTGGCGATCAGGCAAACGAAGGGCGGCTCAAACGAATCCGGCGAGATGAAATTGGCTGCGACGTGGCCTTGCAGGTGATCAACGGCGACGAGCGGAATCGCTCTCGCGGCGGCGATCGCCTTCGCCTGGCCGACTCCAACCAAGAGCGCGCCAATCAGGCCGGGGCCCTGCGTGACGGCGACGCGTTCGATCTGTTCGAGACCCAATCCGGCCTGCGCGAGCGCGCTGTCGATCGCCGGGGTCAGCAACTCGAGGTGATGGCGGGCCGCTATCTCCGGGACGACGCCGCCGTACTTGTCGTGGATCGCCTGCGAGGAGATGACGTTCGAGAGAATTACGCCTTCGGCCGAAAGCACTGCGGCGCAGCTGTCATCGCAGCTGGTCTCAACGCCAAGGATTGCGCCACTCACGGCGTGGCGACCGGCCGAGCGGGTGCGGCCGGGACGTCGTCGAGCCCGCCGCGCAGTGTCGCCTGCGTGCGCCACATGATTACGGCGTCCTCACCGTTGTCCTGGTAGTAGCGAGGGCGGGTTCCGGCGGCGAGAAAGCCGAAGCGTTCGTAAAGCGCAATCGCGGCGCTGTTAGTTGGCCTGACCTCAAGCGTGATCTGCCCCTCCTCGCCTACTCGGCGGAGAATCTCATCGATCATCGCCGTCGCAATGCCGCGACGTTGCAGATCTGGGTCAACCGAGACGTTCATGATGTGCCAGACCTGATCGAAGCGCGAACAGATGATGTAGCCGACGAGTTGGCCGTCGCGCTGCGCGGCGAGGCAGATGCCTTCCGGCTTGCTCAGTTCGAGCACAAACATCGCCAGCGACCATGGCGTAGGAAAGGCGCGCCGCTCGATCGCAATTACGTTCGGTAGGTCGGCGAAGACGAGGCGGCGGGTTTCGAGTGTCGTGTCGGTCATTTCGATTCGGTGCGGTTCTGCAGTGAAATCTCAGCGTCCGGTTGGCGTACGTAGTGCGGAACTAGCGCTTCTGCGCCGAGCGGCTCGTTGCTGGCTGCCAACTGACAGAGCGCGCCGCCAGCCAGCTGATGTAACGCAGACCGATCTTCGGGGACTGCAATAGAGCCTATTTCCAGCTCTTTTCGAAAGATTAGCGCGCCGTCGCCGACGGCAATAGTCGTGGCAGATTCTGCAGCCAATACTGCAACAAGCTGCTGCGGCGGGCAAGCCTGATCGCCAACCGTCTGCTCGCCACCGGACGACCAAGCCGCGATGTAGGCCTCACCCCTGCGAGCGTCAGCGACGGCCGCGACCTGCAGCGTCGGCTCGGCCGTTCGAACCGGTAGCGCCAGCGCTTCGAGCGTCGAGACCGCAACCAGCGGCACGGCGCTCGCCTGAGCTAGTCCTTGCGCCGTCGCGACGCCAATTCGCAGCCCCGTGAACGTGCCGGGCCCAACACCGACTCCGATCCGGCTCAGGTCGGCCCAAGCGATACCGGCCTCAGCGAGTGCCTCTTGACAGAGCGAGAGCAAGCTCTCGGCATGGCGTGGGCGCTCGTCGGCTGCGGGCCGGTCGGCCAGCTCGCAGACGAGTTCGCCATCGACGCTCAATCCGACGACCGTTGCCGCTGTTGCCGTGTCGAATGCGAGCACGGCGCGCCCGCGGCTCATCGGCTCGACTCCCGCTCGAAGCTGACCGTGCGTTCGCTCTCACTTACGTGGCCGAGCTCGACCCGCAGCGAAGCGGGAATCGTCGCGAGCATCCCGACCGACTGCTCCGATTGCTGCGGCCACTCGATGAAGGTGATGCGATCAGGCCCCGCCTCATCATCAAGCAGCCCCGCCTCCTCACCACTCGCGCCTTCAAGCCGCTGACAGTCGAGATGAGAGATCAGCAGATCGCCGTCCTCGTAGCGATTGCAGATCGTGTAGCTGGGACTGGTTACCGGGCCGTCGAAGCCGAGAGCGCGGCAGGCACCGCGAACGAAGGTCGTCTTGCCGGAGCCGATCTCGCCGCAGACGTGGATCACGTCACCGGGGCGAAGTTCTGCTGCGAGCTCAGCCGCGAGCGCCTCGGTCTCTTCGGCTGAGCCGCTGACGGACGCGCTAGCCGCGCCCATGCGCGATGTCGCCAATAACGAGCGTTACGTGCTTGACCGGCACGGCGACCAATGGGCCAATGCCTGAGAGGCCATTGACGTCGAGCGCTGGACGCTTGATCGGGGCCAATGTGGCCGCTTTCCGCTTGCTCTTGGCGGTCGGCGTCTCGGTCGCAACTGGTGCGGCGGTCGGCGCCTCTGAAGCCGGAACCGACGGTGTACTAGGGGATGGACTTCCGCTCGAGTTCTTCGGCTTAGTCGTGGTCGTTGTGCCGTCCGATCCGGTGAGGCCCTGGAGCGGATCGAGGTATTGGTCGTCGCCTGCGCCGCCAGCGATCGCGACAGCGGGCAGCGCGATCGCAGCAAGAACACCGACCAAAACGATTCGTTGAAATACGCCCATCCGGTCGAGTCTAGACGAGCCAATAGCCTCGTGAGCCGATTCCGGCGGCGGAAGGCCGCCACCTTCGCTAGCGTCCGCCGAGTGAACGGGCCTCCAAACCAGCCACCGAGCGACGCACCTACTCGGGGTGAGCGCGTCCGCGCTTCGCATACTGCGCGCGCCGCCGGTGTCGCATCGGCACAGATGATCGCGAATGTTCTGGCGCTGATTACGACGGTTGCACTGGCGCGCGCGCTGGGCACCGCCGACTACGGCGAGCTTGCCCGAATGGTCTCCGTATTTACAATTCTTATGGTTCCGGCGACCGCGCTCCAAGCGGCAGCAGCGCGCGATATGACGCTAGGTCGGCTCGGGCTCGGAGGCCGCGCTGCGGCTGCTTTGCAAGGTTGGCTAGGGCGAATCTTCATCATCGCCGCCGTCCTGCTCGCGATCTGTCTTCTGCTCCGTCACCAATTGGCAGATGTTCTGCAGGTTTCTCAGCCGTGGGCGGCGGCTCTCGTTCTGCCCGCCGCCGCGCTCTGGACCGGACTTGCGCTTCAGCGAGGAGTGCTCCTCGGCGTCGGTGGCTACCGGCCGGTAGCAATCAGCCTGATCGGCGAACAGACCTCCCGAATGGTGTTCGGGCTAGCCGCCGCGCTGCTTGGAGCACAGGTCGGCCTGATCTTCCTCTGCTCAGTCCCACTGGCGACGCTCCCGATCATCGCCGCGACTGGAGTCCTCACGCGCCGGCGACTTGGTCCGTCCGACCATGCCCACGCTCGCGTTCGCTTGCGCGAGCTGGCAACACGCAACCCGGTGCCGGTAGCCGCGCTCACTCTCTTCGCCGTGCTCCAGAACGCCGACGTGATCGCGGTCGGGCACTTCTTCAATACAACCCTCTCGGGCGCTTACGCTCAGGCCGCGGTCGCCGCAAAGGGAGTCGTCTGGGTAGCCATCGGGCTTGGCCTCTACCTCCTGCCCGAAGCGGCGCGCGAGGCTGCCAAAGGCTCTGATCCGCGCCACCTGCTGACGCGCACATCCGGGCTGCTGATGTTGATCGCGATCCCAATCCTCGCCCTCTTTACATTCGCACCGGAGCTGGTCCTCTCACTCGTCTTCGGCGACCAGGCGAAGCTAGCCGCCCCCGCGCTTCCATGGCTCGCGGCAGCAATGACCTGCCTGAGCATCTCGTACCTAGCGCTGCAGTTCCTGCTCGCGCTCGGCCGCCGCTCGTTCCTGATCCTGCTTGCCTTTGGTGCAGTCGCGGTGCCTGCCACAGTGGCACTGCGCGACACCTCACTGGAATCGGTCGCAATCGGATTGCTGATCCTCGACGCGATCCTTGCGGCCTTGATGCTGGGCCTCTCATTCTCAGCGCGGGGCCCTGGCAAGCACGGCCTCAGCGAGGCAGATGCCGAGGCATTCGCGCTCGCCGAAGCAAGCACAGCCGCAGAAGCGGCGATGCCCTAAGCGGCACTGCGGCGACGCGCGGCGCGCGAAGTTGCAGCCCGCGCGAGGCGGCGGCCGAGAGCAATCCCTGGTGCCTCAACAAGCCTGTAACTGATCGCGGCGGCGGCGACCGAGCAGACGAACGCTGCGCCTGTCACCGCCACCCAACCAAGATCATGAAGCCACGCAACCTCGTTGAGCTTGAGGATGAACGCGAGGTGGTAGAGGTAGAAGGAGTAAGAGATCAAGCCGAGCAGCATCAGCGGCCGCCAGCCGAGCACTCCTCGCACGCGCCCAGCAAGCGAAGCCCCGAAGACCGCTGGAGCTAGCACGCATACTCCGATCAATCCCTTGACGACGTGACGAAACAGCCCGGCGTCAGCCCAGCTCGCGCCGAGGCCAATCGCTCCGACTTTGAGCCCGAGCAGCGAGTAGAGGCCAAGCCCGACCACGACCCAGATCCACGGCTTCCGCTCAACCAGAACGAGGGCGCGCGGCTTCTTCGCAGCCGAGTGGACCGCGACGCTGACAACCGCCATCGCCATCCCAAGCGCGAATTGGTCGGCGAACGCTGGCAACGAGATCTGCGCTATCAGGTAGCCACGGTCGCCGGGTACGAATAGGGGCGAGATCAAGAGCTGCCAAAGGAATGAAGCGGCGAACAGTGCTGCTAGCGCCCATAGTTCGCCGCGAATCATCGCCCGGCGGCCCGCCGCGACGGGAAGCAAACGGCGCGCGAACAGCGCCCACAAAGGAAGTGCAATGTAGAAGCTGACCTCGATGCAGAGCGTCCATGCCTGGCCGATGCCGCCAATCACGGTGCCGATGTCATAAACCTGAAGAAAGCCGAAGTAGGTCACGAGACCGCTCGGCGTGAACACGGTCGCTTCGAGGCCCAGGACCAGAGTCACAATTACAAGAGCGACCCAGTAAGCCGGAACGATGCGAAAGCCGCGGCGGATCGCATACGGCTCGATTTCGGGTGAGGGTTCCTGCGCGAACCGCTTCGCGACGAATGGCCGGTAGATCAGGAAACCCGAGACGACGAAGAAGATCGGCACTCCGACATTGAGATTGCCGAGGTAGCGCGAGAGCAGATCTGTGTTGAGCAGCCCGAGGTGGAAGAAGATGTGGAAAGCAAAGATTGTCAGCGCGGCGATCGCACGCACGCCGTCAATCAGCGGGAATCGGGCGTGACTCGCAACTACCGGTTCAACCGCAGTGTTGCTCACTTCCACCCCCCCGCAGGCGGGCGGATCTCCCAAACGCGGGCGCAGCCGAAACGATGGACCGGCCCGAGCGAGATCGGCTCCAACTTCTGATCAAGGTTCGCCTTCGACCGGCACGAGGCGAAAACAAAACGAGCGCCGCTCCTAGCAACCAAGGCCTGATCCGCGTCGGCGTCGCCCATGCCGTTGAACAGCTCGGCGATTGCTAGGCCCCGCCAGCCAAAATCAGGCGTCCATGACCCAGCCCCAGCCCAAACTTCACGGCCAGTGTAAGCCGAAATATACGAGCCGTCAGGGACCGGCGATAACACACCGCCGGGGCCTGGCTGCCGTTCGAGCCAGCGCAACGCATCGCGCTCGCCCGGCTCAAGAAAGAAGGCTTGCCTTCCGGCCTTTACTGCCCCTCGCATCTGATCGGCGCGGTACAGCGTGCCGGGAACGACCATCACCGCTACAGCTACCGCGGTCCAAAGTAGCGGCAACGGACGATCCCCAAGCCGATCGCGAACAGCCACAATTGCCAGTACGGCTAGCGGCAGGGCAATTCCCTGGAAGGCGTGGAACGGGAACGTACCGACAGGCAAGTAGAAGATTGCCAGCCCAGCGATCGGCCAGACCCGCAGCATCCAACCGCCGAAGTCCAGCGAGCGTTGGCGATAGGCGAAAAGCGCTGGGATAGCTAGCGGAGCTATGCCGACAACCGTTACCCACCACGGCCAGCGCCCGAAGTTATTGACCTCGCCCGCCAGCCGCCAAGACGGGTCGAATTTCGACAGCAGGAAGTAGTAGATCAACGGAAGCGCCGTTGCCACCAAGACTGGTGCCAGCCGCCTGGCCGACGCCGCCATGGCGCTTCGGTCGCGGCGATCGGTCATCAGCGAGGCAACTATCAGGATCAGTGCAAACGTCGCGCCTTGCCACGGCTGGCACCAGGAGACGATCAGCCCGATCGCCGATGCAATAACCAGTGGCCGCGTGCTGCTGCCGGTTCGTGCGCGCTCGAACGCGAGTAGCCCCAGCGGCATAACTCCTACGCCGACAGCAGTGAAGAGGTAACCCCAGAGATAGGTTCCCGTCCAGAGTTCCCCGCTGACAAAGTCGAGATTGAACTTCACCGTCGACTCTGCGGCGCTCGTCCATCCCACCACCGCGGCGATCGGGGACGCAAAGAAGAGCCCAAGGATTACCGCGACACGGCGGTCGCCGGCCCGTGCGAGGAACCGGCCCGCGAAGAAGAAAGCCCCCGTAAACAGAGCCAGCACTGCAATCGGCTTCCAGACCAGATAAGCCAGCACGACCCCAAAGCCCAACCGGTAGAGCAGTCCAGAAAGCAAGAGACCCGGGTGGACGAAGCTGTGCGGGCCGGGCGCTAGGTCATAGAGGTTCGCGGCCGCCCCTGATTCGCCCGACTGACGAAGCCAGTTGACGTATTGCATCGGGTCGGTGACGAGAAAGCCGTCAGCGCCGGTGATCACTCCGCCCTGTGTCCAAACCCTTACCAGCAGCCCGATCAGCGGAGCAAGCGCCATCGCCGAAAAGAGCAGCAGAACCACCCAGTCGCCGCGGGCCATCCGCGGACGATGCAAGCCGGTCGCGCGCTCAGCAGCGGTCGTCACGGCGTGGCCCCAGCGTTGGCGCCTAACGTCAGCTGCCTATGGATATTGCTCCTCGCGGCCAGCAATTCACGGATAACGGGAACGAGAATCCGCGCCATCTGGAGCCGTGAGCCCTCGCGGTCGGTCCATACAATTCCGGCCTCGGTAACTCGATAGCCAAGAGCGCGCGCCATCGAGATCGCTTCAGCGTCGTAGGTCCAACCGTCGAGGCTGAGCCGCTCGAAGACGTCGTTCGCCGCGTCGCCGCGCCAGAGCTTGAATCCGCAGAAGAGATCTCGCGTCGGTTCGCTAAGGATCGCGCGGCACACCTGTTGGAAGCCGCGACCGACGAAGCGACGTGGCAACGTTTGCCGTTGACCGAGCTGAGCGCCGGGAGCAAGTCGAGAGCCAACGACCAGCTCATTCTCCTCAAGCAGATCGAGCATCTTCGGCAGCGACGCCAGCGACGGGGCGCAGTCGGCGTCGCAATGAAGGCGGATCTCGCCGCGCGCTTCGAGCATGCCGCGGCGCACCGAATAGCCCTTGCCGCGGTTGGAGTCGTTCACGAGCAGGCGGACCTGGCCGCCATCTACGAGCGGTTCAGCGTGGGCCCTCGTGGCATCGGTGCTGGCGTTGTCGACGAGCAGAATTTCGTAGCTCTCTGAACGACGCTCGAAGTAGTCGCGGATGTCGCCGATCGTCCCAGCAACGGCAAACTGCTCGTTGAAGAGCGGCACGACGATTGAGAACTTCGGCTCAGGCACGCCGGTCAGCCTACCGGCGCGGGAGTGCAGCCTTGCACGGCTGCGTGGCTGCCAGCGTTAGGCTGTTGAGCCGATGTCAACGATTGCCACCTGCGGAATCTGTCAGGGCGTGCTTGAACTGCGTTTCGCTGGTTCAGGCCAACCGCCATTGCCGGGCGATTTCGCTCCCACCTGCCACAGGCCGCGCGCCTATGGCGATCTCTATCGCTGCCGCGAGTGCGCGACCGTGCAGCAGCCGTCGCTGCCGGACGGCGTTGACCTCGTTGATCTCTACCGCGAGATGGGCGACAGCGACTACCTCGCAGAGGAACGCGGACGGCGGCTCACGGCCAATTGGCTGCTTGACCTAGTCGAGCGCCGCCGCGCGCCGGCTCGGATGCTGGAGATTGGCTGCGGTCACGGCCTGCTGCTCGACGAGGCCCGCCGCCGCGGCTGGGAGACACGCGGCCTCGAACTCTCGGAACGCTCCGCGCTGCACGGCCGTGAGCGACTCGGGCTCGACATCCGCGAAGAGCCGTTCGAAGCGCTCGGTAACGAAGAGAACGGCTGCTGGGACGCCGTCCTTCTGATCGACGTGCTCGAGCATCTCGATCATCCGCGCGACGCAATCGAGCGAGCAACGAAGCTTCTCGCCCCCGGCGGCGTGCTCTGCATCGTCACCCCCGATCCCGCGTCTCTGACCGCCCGCATCGCCGGCCCGCGCTGGTGGGGCCTGCTGCCCGCGCACACCTATCTGATCGCACGACGAACGCTTCGCGAGCTGCTGATCGGTCAGGGGCTAATCCTCAGCGACGATGTTCCGCTGGTGCGCAGCTTCTCTGCGCGCTACTGGGTCGAAGGCTTCGCAGGAATTGCCGGCCCGGCCGCTGCCGCTGTTCGCCGCGCGGCCGCCAAGCTGCCGCCGCAGCGCTCGCTTGCTCTATCGCTTGGCGATGAGCGCGTAATGCTTGCCGTCAACGAGCAGGTCCGCGAGCCAGAGGCGCGGCTGGCGCGCGAACGTGGCGGCCCTGACGAGGTCCACGTCGTACTCCCTGCTTACCACGCTGCGCAAACGATCGAACGCGTCGCCGCCGACCTGCCAATCGAATCGTTTGACCGCGCGCTGCTGGTTGACGACGCAAGCGGCGATGACACGGTCGCGGTTGCACTTGCGGAGGGTTTTGAGGTGCTGCGCCACCCCGCCAACCGGGGCTACGGCGCCAACCAGAAGAGCTGTTACACCCGCGCGATCCTCGACGGTGCCGACGTTGTCGTGATGGTCCACGCCGACCATCAGTACGACGCCGCCCTCGTAACCGAGATGGTGCGGCCGATCATCGAGGGGCGCGCCGACGTCGTGATGGGCTCAAGGCTGCTTGAGGATCGCGCGATCGCTGGCGGCATGCCGCGCTGGAAGTGGATCGGCAACCGCGCCCTGACGTGGACCGAGAATCAGGCATTCACTAAGGATTTCTCCGAGTATCACACCGGCTACCGCGCCTTCTCAACCGAATTCCTGCGCTCGATCCCGTTCCTGCGCAACAGCGATGGCTTCGTGTTCGACCAGGAGATCTTCGCTCAGATCGTTGATCGCAACGCACGCGTAGTTGAGCTACCGATTCCAACCCGTTACTTCCTTGAAGCGTCGAGCGTTTCGTTCCGCGCCTCGGTCCGTTACGGGCTTGAGACGCTGACCGTGCTGGCCCGCTACCGCGTTGACGAGAAGCGCCGTCGCTGGTCTCTGCTGCGCCGCCCGGCCGTGGATCTGCAGCCGACTGCGCAGAGCGCGCCCAACAGCGAACCGGTTCCCTGAGCACCGCGATGGCACGCGTTCTCGTTGTCTGCGCTGAGCCGATCGGCCCGCAGGTCGCAGGTCCGGCAATCCGCGCGCTCGAGCTCGCGCGCGTGCTCGCCGACTCACACGAAGTCACGATCGCTGCGCCAGCGCCAAGTCAAACCGGCGATCAGCGGATCGCATTGATCGAAGCTGGCTTCGCCGACTACGACGAGCTCTCGGCCGCCGTTGCCGCCTCCGACTTCGTCGTCGCGCAGTCGCTGCCGCCAAGACTTCTATCGAAGCTCCCGTCGCTTGGAACGCGGCTGATCGCTGATCTCTACAACCCCACCGTTTTCGAAGTACTCGAAGCTGGCCGCGATAAGCCGACAGCGGCGCGTAGGCGTCAGCAGCGAACGGTTACCTTGGCCTCGATTGCGCAGCTTGCCGCTGCCTCTTTTGTGATCTGCGCGAGCGAACAGCAGCGCGACCTCTGGCTCGGCGTGATGGCAGCAGAAGGGCTCGTTCAAATAGAGGACTACTCGCGCGACCCCACATTGCGCTCCGTGATTGATGTTGTCCCGTTCGGCCTACCGAGCCAGCCACCGGTTGCGCCCGCCTCTCCCCCGATCCGTTCGATGTTTCCTTCGATCGCCGCAGATGATCGGGTCGTGCTGTGGGGCGGCGGCGTTTGGAACTGGCTCGACCCGGAAACCGCAATCGACGCGATCGGCCTTATCGAACACCAGCGCAGAGAGGGCGCGCGCACGCACCTTGTGATGATGGGGATGGGCCGACCAGCAAGCGAAGAGCTCGACGCAATGCGCGCCGGCCAACGCATGCTGGGACACCTGACGCGCAGCGGACTCGAAGGCAACGTTGTGCACGTCAACCGCGGCTGGGTTGACTACGACGAGCGCGGTGGCTGGCTGCTCGAAGCCGACCTTGGCGTCAGCACTCACCACGATCACCTTGAGAGCCGGCTCGCATTCCGCACGAGAATGCTCGACTACATCTGGGCGTCGCTGCCGATCGTGGCGACCAGCGGCGACACGCTCTCGGCGCTGATCGAGCGCGAAGGGCTCGGGCTGACCGTCGCACCGGCGGACACGGCCGGGCTCGCCGACGCGATCAGCGCGCTGCTCGACGACCCCACGCGGCTGGCGTCAGCGAAGCTCTCTCTGGAGCGGCTCGCTCCGAAGATGACATGGCAGCAGGCGGCCGCTTCGCTGAGCGCAATCTGCGGCGACGAGGTTGCCACCGGGTCACCAGACCGATCTGCACTGCGGCGCGTCACTCTCGCTCAATATCCACCGCTGCTTGCCGAGACCCACGCCACGCACGGCCTGCGCGGGGCCTCCGCTCGCGCGCTGCGAAACCTACGCCGAACATTGACGCCGGGCAGCTAGATGCGCGCCCCTGCCCGTTCGGGCCTGATCACGCGCTCGGCCGCAAAGATCGGCCTCGATCCTTTTGAGCTCTTCTGCCTGTTGGCGCTCACCGCGCTCGCGCTGGCGCCACTGATTGCGCTCGCCAGCAAGGGCCGCGACCTCTCTGCTGCCGATGGGTTCTTTGCGACCGACCAGATGCAATACCTCTGGTGGATCCGCGACGCCGGAAACCACGTCCTGATTGGCAACGCGTGGGACCTTGCCCCCGGTGAGAGGCGCTTCCTCCACCCCGGCTTTCTAATCAGTGGGCTGATTCACCACTACGTCGGAATCTCAGTCGGCCTTAGCTACCTGCTCTGGAAGCCGGTCGCGATCGCTGTCACTTTCATCGGCTGCCTGCTCTACGTCCGCCGGCTCGTGATCGGCAAGGGCGCTCAGCACACCGCGCTGGTACTGGCTCTCTTCTCCGTGATGCCTGCAGTCGCAATTGTTGCTTGGACCGGCTGGGGCGGCAAGCCGCGGACTTACACCTTCGGTTTCATTACCGGCGAGATCTGGTCGGCCCATTACCTCTGGGGCTATCTCTTCACGGCAATCGCCGTCTTCATGATCCCACTCGTCCTGCTGGCGCTCGAACGCTGGCGCGACACCCGCCGCACGGCGATTCTCGTCTGGTCGGCCCTAGGTGTGCTGATCATCACTTGGCTCCAGCCGTGGCAGGGCGCCGAGATCGCCGGAATCGTGATCGCCGTCGAGCTGCTGCGTGCGCTTCCGCGCCTTGGCGGCCGCCGCCCGTCGTGGCTGATGCTGGCCGCAGTTGGAACGGCAGCAGCCTTGCCAGCGATCTACTACTCATGGTTGTCGCGCGCCGACCCCGGCTGGAAGCTGGCCGGCGAAGTCAACCGCGCTGGTGCTCAAGATCTTTGGGCCTGGCCATGGTGGGCAGTGGTCGCGACGCTGATTCCACTCGCCTTGCCCGCAGCGTTTGCCTACCGACTAAAGGCCCCTAGCTGGCAGGACGTTGCGCTGCGCGTTTGGCCGCTGGCGATCATCGCCGTCTACCTCGCGCCGACCGGCACTTTCCCGTACCACAGCTGGCAAGGGCTGATGCTGCCACTGGCGATCCTCGCCGTGATCGGCGTCAAGAGCCTGCCGATCAGGACGCCAACGTGGGCTGTTGTGATCGTCGTTGGGTTGCTGACGGTTCCCGGGACCGCGCACAAGATCGAGGTCTTCTTCAACAGTGTCCACTCGGCAGCCGACCCGTATTGGGTCTTCCCCGGTGAGGTCGATGCATTTAATGCGCTCGAAGAGGACCCGCGCCCCGGCGGCGTGCTTGCGCCCAGCTACTCAAGCCTGCTCGTGCCAGGACGGACCGGCCGAGAGACCTATGTCGGCCCGTTCTCATGGACGCCCAACTGGTCGTACCGAGCGACGACTGCGAATGACCTCTTCGAAGGTCGGCTGACGGGGCAGGCGGCGCGCGACTTCGTTATTGACTCACGAGCCCGTTGGCTTCTGGCCGATTGCCGTCTGAAAGATGTCAGCGCGCTTGACAGATCGCTCGCACCATTGCTCGCGCGCCCACCGGAGCGGTTCGGCTGCGCAACGCTCTACGAGCTGCGCTACCGCCCCGACATGGCGGCCGCTGCAGGCCTCCCTGACCAGTAGAGCTTGCCGTGGGCGACAGCACCGTCGCATACGATCGACCGATGAACAGCGACGTCGCCCAGGGCCCGGAGCGTCCGCTTGGGCCCAAATCGCTTCAATCGGCGCCGGTTTGGTTCGTTCCGCTGCTGCTCTTCGCTGGCGGGCTCTTCCTTTCGGGCTTAACGATCCTGAACGGCGTCCAACCGAACGACGAAGGGTTGATGCTGCAAGCGGCCGCGCGGATCGCCGACGGACAAGTGCCGTACGGCGACTTTTGGTGGTACTACCCGCCGGGCCAGCCGTATCTCCTCGGAGGGCTCTCTGCGCTGCTTGGGCCGTCACTGCTTTGGTGGCGGATCGTTCGGCTGCTTGCCGATGCCACAGTGGCGCTACTGGCTTGGCGGCTCGCAAGAAGACGTGCCGGCCCGTACCTATCGCTCGTTGTTTGGCTGATCAGCATCTGCGCGATGGCCTTCCCGAGCGGCCCCCACCCCTCGCCACTCGCGCTCGTCTTCGCACTCGCGGCGCTACTTCTTTTTGAGCGCAGGCCGCTTTGGGCGGGCGCGCTAATCGGCCTCTGTCTGGCCTGGCGAATCGAGTTTGCGGCCTACCTCGGTGTCGGCATCGTCCTAGCCCTAGCGATCAGCACGATCGCGCCAGCTGAACGAATCCGGCAGATCGCCCGCGTCGTGATCGTCGCGGCGGTCGTCGCCGCTATCGCCTACCTACCGGTCGTCTTCTCGGCTGGATTGAGCCAGTCGTGGGAGCTCCTCGTTAGGTATCCGATTGAGGACTTCTCGGCCTATCAAGCGCTCCCGTTCCCAAGGCTCTACGACGGTGCGCTGGCCAGCTTCGACGATTGGGCCGGGGCGCTGCTGCCGTTCTATCTGCCTCTGGCGCTGCTGATCGCGCTGCTGAGCGGGTTGGTGACGATCGCCCTCTGCTTCCTTCGCCAGCGTGATTGGCCGCTGATCGCCGCAGTCGTCTTTGCGATCGGAATGGCTCACTACATGCTCGTCCGCCCTGACTACTTCCACACCGCGCCGCTCGCTGTCACA
>CAMCVN010000002.1 GCA_945881845.1 Bifidobacterium breve
CTCGTTCGACGCCGGGCTCGAGCTGATCAACGCCAACCCGTACGGCAATGGCGCGGCGATCTTCACCGCCGATGGCGGCGCAGCCCGCGAGTTCCGCAGCCGCGTCCAGGCCGGAATGGTCGGAGTGAACGTGCCGATCCCAGTACCGATGGCCTACTTCTCATTCGGTGGCTGGAAGGATTCGCTCTTCGGTGACCTTCACGTTCACGGCCGCGAAGGGGTGCTCTTCTACACCCGCGGCAAGGTAGTTACGGAGCGCTGGCCGCAGCGCGCGCAGGGCGTTGATTACGGATTCCCAACCCAGTCCTAGAGGTCACATGTCAAAAGACGATCCAGTTGTAATTACCTGCGCGATCTCCGGCGCAATCGCAAACCGCGAGCAGTGCCCGGCGATTCCCTACACGCCGGAGGAGTACGGCGCAGAGGCGAAGCGGATCGTTGACGAAGGAGGCGTGATGATCCACATCCACGGTCGCACGGTTGACGGCGGTCCCTCCTACGAGATCGAGGATTTCGCCGCAATCACGGAGGCGATCCGCTCCAGCGTTGACGACGTGATCATCAACTATTCGACCGGCACCGTTGGCGTTTCGATCGAGAAGCGCGTCGCCTATCTCGAGGCGCTCAGGCCTGAAGTAGCAGCGCTCAACATGGGTTCAATGAATTACGCGAAGTATTCGAAGTCGCGCAAGGAGTTCGTCTTCAAGACCGTCTTCGAGAACTCGTTCGACGAGATCATCGAACTGCTGACGGCGCTGAACGCCAACGGCATCAAGCCTGAGCACGAATGCTTCGACATCGGCCACATCGGCAGCCTCCACCCGCTCGTTGACATGGGCCTCTTGAAGAAGCCGTTGCACATCGACTGCGTGATGGGCGTGCTCGGCGGAATTCCTGCCAGCAAGAACAACATGGCGGCGATGGTCGACAACATGCCCGACGGGAGCCACTGGGGTGTAGTTGGGATTTCGCGCGACCAATGGATGCTGATCGAAGCGGCGCTCGACCTTGGCGGCTCGATCCGCGTTGGTCTTGAGGACAATCTTTACCTGCCTAGTGGCGAGATGGCCGGTTCAAACGGTGAACTTGTAGCCGTTGCGCGGCAGATGACAGAGGCCGCCGGCCGTCGCCCGGCGACGGTTTCCGAGGCTCGCGGGCTGCTCGGCATTCCAACCCCAAGCGCCTAGGCTTAATCGATGGCGCTGCCGCTCGAAGATCTCCGCGTTCTTGACCTCTCTCGGCTGCTGCCGGGGCCGTTCTGCTCGCTGCTGCTGGCCGACTGCGGCGCCGACGTCGTGAAGGTTGAGGACACCGGCATGGGCGACTACGCGCGCTGGTCACCGCCGTTCCATGAAGGCGTTGAGAGATCGGCAGCCGGAGCGCTCTTCCTCGCGCTGAACCGCAACAAGCGCTCGATCCGCATCAACCTCAAGAGCGAAGAGGGCCGCGAGCTGCTGCTGAAGCTGGCGCAGGACGCCGACATCGTGCTCGAATCATTCCGCCCCGGCGTGCTCGACCGCCTCGGCGTTGGCTACGACGCTTTGAAGGCCGTCAATCCGGGGATCGTCTACTGCGCGATCAGCGGCTACGGCCAGGACGGCCCTTATGCCCAGCGCGCCGGCCATGACATGAACTACCTTGCCAATGCTGGCCTGCTCGGACTCACCGGCGACGTTGGCGGCCCGCCGGTTCAGTCGGCGGCGCAGATCGCCGACATCGGCGCCGGCTCACTGATGGCCGCCTTCGCGATTCTCGCCGCGATCCGCGAGCGCGACCGCTCCGGCGAAGGGCAGTCGATCGACATCTCGATGACCGACGGCGCGCTGGCTTGGATGGTTATGCCTTCGGCGGTGACTTTGGCCGGTGGCAAGCCGCCGCGCCGCGGTGAAGGCGAGCTGGCCGGTGGGTTGATCTGTTACCGCCCTTACGAGTGCAAGGACGGCTGGGTCTCAGTGGGCGCGCTGGAGCCGAAGTTCTGGAAGCTCTGGTGCGAGGGAACCGGCCACGAGGAGCTGATAGAGAAGCAGTTCGAGCGCCCCGGCAGTGAGGCGCACAAGGCCGTCGAAGCAGTCTTTATGGAGAGAACGCGCGCCGAGTGGGGTGAGTTTGGAGCCAAGTATGACTGCTGCGTCGAGCCGCTGCTGGAAGTTGAGGAGGCGCTTGAATCGGAGCTCTTCAAGGCGCGCGGAATGGTCACCGGCCTAACCCAGCCGGGCGCCGTCAATCCGGTCCGCACCGTCGCCAGCCCGCTCGCCTTCTCGCGCACGCCGGTAGACAACGACCGATTGCCAGCGCCCTCGCTCGGCGAGCACACACACGCAGTGCTCGCAGCCGCCGGCTACAGCCCTGAGCAGATCGCTGCGCTTGAAGAGAGCGGCGCGATCGGCGGTCTTAGCGACGCCGGCGGCTCGTTCCTTAGCTGAACGCCTCTACCAGCGCGCGCTGTGGCGTTCCATCACGCCGAAGCCGCTTGCCAGCTTGACTCCGCCGGGGAGCGTTCCTGAGAAGGTCCCGAATGGTTGGCGGTAGTCGCTGGCGAAGATCTTTAGGTCCTCGCTATTGGCGCGCTCGGCCTCGGCGCTGAAGCTGAGCGATTCGCCGTGACCGGGGAAATTGACGCCGCTGAGGTCGGCGGGGAACTCCGCCGCTGGCAGTTCGCTCGCAGCTCCGTCAACCCAGACCGTTCGCTCGCTGCTGGCAGGTGCGTCGTGAACCCCGTTGACGATGTTCCAAACCAGCGCGCTGCCGTCGGCGCCGGTCCCAACCCCGGCCGACCAGCTCCATGCGGTTTCACGCGCGTGGTAGCCGGCGGTCGCGTCGATCAGGCCGGCGCACTCGATCTGGTGCTCGCGCCCGCCAGCGATGACGGTGCCGCTGGCGATCACCGGCAGCTTGCGCGTCCAGATGTAAGAGGCGCCGTGGCGACTGACGACCTCAACCGGCTCGCCGCTCGGCCGGAGTACGAGTTCAATCTTCGCCTCGCGGCTGCTGACGCTCAGATGCCCGTCATCGACCGCGACGATCCGCGAGCTGAACGCTGTCTGCTCGATCATCTCGCCGCTGGCGCGATCGAGCACGGCCCAAAAGCACTGCGGAATCCCTCCGACCCTCGCACTGGCGGCGCAGAGCATCAGCTCCTCGCCATAGATGCCGACATAGGTCCAGCGCTTAAGCGGGCGACGGTCGTGAATCAATCGCATCCGTGCCGGGGGCAGCGCCAGCCCGGCTGGGCGCAGGCTGCCGTCGCTGCGGACTGGGAGTTGGTCGAGATTCACCAAGTCCACGCTACCCGACCGGGTTATCCTTGCCGCCAGCCTTGCGAGTTGCCGCCGTACAGATCACCGCCACGCCCGACCTTGCGACCAACATCGCGAAGGCCGACGCTGTCGTGCGCGAAGCAGCAGCAGGTGGCGCCGAGCTGGTGCTGCTGCCTGAGTGGTGGGCGGCGGGAGGGACTGCGAGGCAGAAGAGCGCGGTCGCGCAGAGCCTTGACGGTGATGCGATCTCGTGGGCCGCGGCAGTCGCCGGCGAACTACAGATCGATCTAATTGCCGGTTCGGTCGCGGAGACGATCGAAGGCGAAGAGAAGCTGCACAACACCAGCGTTCACCTCGGCCCCGACGGGCAGCGCAAAGCCGTCTACCGCAAGATTCACCTCTTCGACGTAGCGCTCAGCGACGTGAGTTATCGCGAATCAGAGAACCAGCAGCCTGGCAGCCAGATTGTCAGCAGCGAACTTGCGGACGGCAGCGTCGTCGGACTGAGCATCTGTTACGACCTGCGCTTCCCTGAGCTCTACCGCCTGCAGGCTGTAGATGGAGCGAAGCTTCTCGTCGTGCCGGCTTGTTTCACGAGGCAGACGACCGAAGCCCACTGGGCGACGTTGCTGCGCGCGCGGGCAATTGAGAACCAGTGCTTCGTAGTTGCCGCCAACCAGGTCGGTGAGATTGCGCCGGGGATGGAAGCGGGCGGCGAGTCAATGATTCTCGACCCGTGGGGCACGGAGCTAGCCAAAGCCGATACAACGAGCGAGATGTTGATCACCGCCGACCTCAATTTTGCCGAACTCGACCGGATTCGCGGAGAGCTGCCTTCGCTCGCTTCACGCCAACCCGGCGCCTACGACGGCGTTCAGAGAGGGCTCTCCTGATGGCGACCTCCGGCCAAGAGCAGGCGACCGACAAACGGCGCGTGATTCTCGACGCAGCGGTCAAGGTCTTCGCGCGTGAAGGCTTCCACGGTTGCCGCGTCGCCGACATCGCTGACGAGGCCGGCGTCGCCTACGGGCTGGTCTATCACTACTTCCGATCGAAGGATGAGATTCTCGACACGCTCTTCCTTGAGCGTTGGGGGCTGATGCTCGAGGAGATCGCACGCGTTGATGGAGAGTCCGCTCCGGCCCGCGAGAAGCTGGCCGCTGTCGCCGGCTTCATCATCGACTCATACCGTCACGACCCCGACCTGATGAAGGTGATCATTGTCGACGTCACGCGCGCCGCGAACTCGTTCGGCCGCAGCCACCTTGAGAAGATCCGCGAGGCCTACGAGCTGATCGGGGCAATCGTCGCTTCCGCGCAGCAGAACGGCGAACTTCGCAGCGACATCACGCCAGCCTTCGCCGCGATGGCTTTCTACGGCGCCGTCGAGCAGGTCCTGACCGGATGGATCTTCGACATCCTGCCGGAGGCCGCCGAGGACTACGACCAGGCGAAAGAATTCATCGTCAGCACGATCTGCGACGGCCTAGAACCCCGCTAGCGCGCGCTGCGGTGGGCAGGGCGCTTGCGGTTTGGGGCGCACGGTGCGCTAACGTCCGCCCAGATGGAGAACGAAATGATCAAGCGGCTCGCATGGATGGGGTTCGTCGCGGGCCTTGAGGCGTTGGCCAGCATCGCTGCGCTGCGCCTCGCAGCCTTCGTCTGGCAGCGCTTCCTCGACGAAGATCCACCCTCGTGAGCAGCAGTCCAAGTCAGCCACCGATAGTTCCAGGCCCGCGCGAACCCGGCCAGCCCCCGTCTGCCCCGGTCTACCAGCCGCCGGCGCCGGCGCCGGCGCAGCAGTTCACGCCGCCGGCCTATCAGCCACCGGTGGCAGAGCGCTCGCTGCTTGAGAAGCGCCCCGAGATCTTGATCGGTGCTGCGACGGTCGGCGGCTTCGTTGCCGCCCAGATCCTTGGCCGGATTAGGGGCCGTTAGCTGATGGCGAACGCACCGGGCCCGAACGAAAGCGCACTCGCGGCAGCGATCCAGCGCGTAACCGCCGACACGCGCGGCCTCGTGCAGGATCAGGTCGATCTCGCCAAAGTTGAGCTTCAGCAGAAGGCAGCTGTATTCGGACGCGGCACGGTAATCGCAGTCGCCGCCGGAGTATTCCTCGTCGGCGCGCTGTTGCTGATTATCGAAGGCGCGAGCTGGCTCGCTTGGTATCTGCTGTTCCCGGACCAAACATTCTTCTGGGGCTTCTTCCTGGTCGCCTTCCTACTGATCATCTGCGCTGTGATCGCCGCCGCGATCGCTGCCAAGTTGCTGAAGAAGGCCAAGGTTCCGATCCCCGACCAGGCAATTGCTGCCGTGCGTCAGACGGGGGAGACAATCAGTGAAGAGGCACGGCTGACGAGCGAGCAGGTGCGCGAAGCTGTCGTTCTGCCCGAGGAGGACCGCTCGTGAGCCCGGCACGCACACCCGATCAGCTTCGCGCCTCGATCGCGCAGCGCCAAACCGATCTCGCCCAGTCGCTGACTCAGCTACGTGGCGAAGTTGTCGCCGTTGCCGACTGGCGAACGCAGGTCAACCGTCACCGGCCGAAGGTTCTCGCCGGCGCAGCAGTTGCTGGCTTCGTGATCGGCGGCGGCATCGCCGCGCTGATCGGGCGCAAGCGCCGCTACTAGCGGCTTACGGCTCGAGTAGGTCGGGGTTGATTCCCGAGACGCCGAGCACACCGGGGCCGGCGTGAGTGCCGATCACGGGGCCGATCTCGGTGCAGAAGATGGGGTCGGTACCGAAGATCTCGCGTCCGCGCTGGACCATCTGCTCGGCAAGCTCCGGCACCTCGACGTACTGAACGACCCAGGCTGATGCTCCGGACTGCTTGCGCTCCTCGAGCAGCTCAACCATCCGCTCAAAGGCGCGACGGTTGGTGCGGACCCGCTCGACCGGCGTGATCACCTCGTCGAAACTAAGGATCGGCTTGATCTTCAGTGCGCTGCCAAGCCAAGCCTGCGCGGCGCCGATGCGGCCGCCGCGGCGCAGATATTCGAGCGTGTCAACCGAGAACCAGATCTTCACGTCGTCGACCGCGGCCAGGGCGCGGGCCTTGACTGCCTCGACGTCGCGGCCGCCGCGCGCCGCGCTGGCAGCGGCGAGGACGATCAGCGCCAGGCCACCGGCGGCGCTGGCCGAGTCAACGACCTCGATTCTCCGCTGTGAGCCGTCGCCGGTTAGCTCAGCGGCAGCTTGGCGCGCGCTGTCGCAGGTTCCTGAGATCCCGGCGCCAAGGTGGACCGAGACGATGTCGAAACCAGCTTCGATCAGCGGCTTGTAGACGGCGATGAAATCGCCGGGGGATGGCTGCGAGGTGGTCGGAAGGTCGCTGCGTGTGCGCAGATCCTCGTAGAAGGCGTGGAAGTTCGGCATGTCGGCTTCGCGGGTCAGCGTTCCGCCGTCGTTGACGTAGAGGCTGACCTGATGGATCTCGTAGTCGGCGATGATCTCGCGCGGCAGGTAGTGGGTTGAGTCGGTTACGACGGCAACGGGCATTCGGCGACCCTATTACAACGGCCACTGCGACGCCCGTTATTCTCGAACTGTGGTCACGCTCTACCGCTGCCCAGCTCCAACCAACTACCTCTGCGCCTGCGGCCGTGTTGCGCGCGAGCTTGACGCCCAGGGGATCGACAACGAGCAGCTACGCGTGCCCTGGCGCAAGAGCCAGCGCAGCGAAGTTGAGGCGCTGAGCGGCCAGAAGGTCGTGCCGCTGCTGGTGACCGAAGATGGCGAAGCGATCTGCGACTCACGCCGGATTCTTCAGTACTTAAGTCGCGCTTTCGGCGAGCGTGAGGTTGGGGCCGCCGCGCAGCAGGACGCGCCCACAGATAGCGCCGCTGACGAAGATCGCGGCCGAGACCCAGAAGGCGACGGTGTAGCCGTGGATCGCGGCCTCAGCGGCGAGCGTCGGCGTAGCGGCCTCGCCGGCGAGGAAGCTGGCGGTGGCGGTGGCAGCGAGCGTGCTGAGCAGAGCGGTACCGGCGGCGCCGCCGACCTGCTGGCAGGTGTTGACGAGTGCCGAGGCGACGCCAGCATCCTCGGGAATGACGCCGAGCGTGGCGGTGTTGATCGCCGTCGCGAAGATGCTGCCGAAGCCGCTGCCGAGCAGCAGCAGCGCCGGCAGGACGCTGGGCAGGTAAGTGGAGCTGACGTCGAGCTGCGCGAGGTAGACCATTCCGAGCGCGGCGAGGATCATTCCTCCGACGACGAGCGGCCGCGGCCCGGTGCGCGGCAGGATCTTGGTTTGAGCGGTGAGCGAGGCGGCGACAATGCAGACGACCATCGGCAGGAAGGCGAAGCCGGTTTGGATCGGGCTGAAGGCGAGGTTCTGCTGCATGAAGTAGGTGAGGAAGAGGAAGACGCCGAAGATTCCCAGACCGGCGATCAAGATCGTCAGGAAGGAACCGCCACGGTTCCTGTCCTCAACGATCCGCAGCGGCAGCAAGGGGTGGGCGGCGCGGCGCAGCCAAAGGTAGAAGAGGACGAGGAGGAGAGTGGCGCCGCCGAGCATCGCTAGCGTCACCGGCGCGCCCCAGCCAGCCGTTTCAGCCTTCGCGAAGCCGAAGACCAGCAGCAGCAGGCCGCCGCATCCAAGAATGGTTCCGGGGATGTCGAGATCGGCGTCCGCGGCAGATGCGACGTTCTTGATTAGCCCAAGCGCGACGATCGCAGCCGGGATTGCGAAGAAGAGGTTTACGTAAAGGCACCAGCGCCACGAGAGGTACTCGGTCAGCGCGCCACCAAGCAGCAGACCTACAGCCGCGCCGCCGCCGCTGACAGCGCCGAAGACCGCAAACGCTTTGCCGCGTTCTTCCGGGTCGGTGAAGGTTGTTGTCAGGATTGAGAGCGCAGCGGGGGCGAGGATCGCGCCAAAGGCGCCCTGCAGCGCACGCGCCAAGACCAGCACTTCGAAGCTCTGCGCACTGCCGCCGATCGCCGATGCGATCGAGAAGCCGATCAACCCTGCGATGAAGGTCCATTTGCGGCCGAATAGGTCGGATAGCCTGCCCCCGAGCAGCAGCAGGCCGCCGAAGGCCAGCGCGTAGGCGGTGATGACCCACTGGCGCGAACCGTTTGAGAAGCCAAGGTCGGCCTGCGCCGAAGGGAGCGCGATGTTGACGATCGTCGCGTCGAGCACAACCATCAGCTGAGCGACACCGACTACGGCAAGGACGTACCAGCGGCGGGCGTGGTGAGGGTTGCCGACCTCGTCCGCAGTCGCTGTTGAGGTCAAGGCGGGCTAACCGAGGCGGTTTTCGATTTGAAGCGGTGGAGCGGAGCCAGGCTCGGCTGTCTCTGGCAATGGGTCACTGCCGGCAGTTGCGGGCGCGCCGAGTACTGCCGCCAGCTCGCCACTTTCGTACATCTGGCCGACGATGTCGGCCCCGCCAACGAGCTCGCCGCGAACGAAGAGTTGTGGAATCGTCGGCCAGTTTGAAAGCGAGGAGAGCTCTTGGCGGATCCGCGGGTCGGCAAGCACGTCAACGGCGGCAAACTCGGTTTCGGTCGCTGTCAAGGCCGCGCAGGTGCGGGCAGAGAAGCCGCACATCGGCTGCTCGGGCGAGCCTTTCATGAAGAGAATTACTTCGTTGGAGCTGATCGCGTCGGCAAGTGCGTCGCGGAGTGGGTTTTCGGGCTGGTCGGTCATTGGGTCTCCGTCGTCAAGGCTAGGGCATGAATGCTGCCGCCGAGCTCACCTTCGCCAAAGATCGCGTAAACAAGGCGATGTTGGTCGACGAGGCTGAGGCCGGCGAACTCGGTCGCGACAACACGGGCGCTGAAGTGGACGTTGTCGTCGCTCGTGACCTCGGCCTCGGCGCCGGGGATTCCACTTTCGATCCGTGCTTTTACTTCGTCGGCAGTTGGCATCAGAAGAGAGGGTAGAGCACCGCTATACTTCGTGAAGCGATGGGTACAACAGAAGTCACATTCAAGGCTAAGGGGATTGTCCTCAGCGAGATCGGCGCGACCAAAGCGCGTGAGTATCTTGACGCTCAAGGCGCTGACGTTGAAGTCGCCGGCCTCCGTGTTGGCGTCAAAGGGGGCGGCTGCTCAGGCTTTCAGTACCAGCTCGCATTTGATGAGCAGCGCGACAGCGACATTGTCTTTGAGGATCACGGCCTAAAGCTGCTCGTAGATCCGCAGCACCTCGCGTACGTCGATGGATCAGAGATCGACTTCGTTGAATCGCTCCAGGGGGCTGGCTTCCAAGTCAACAACCCCAACGTTGTCGCTGCCTGCGGCTGCGGCTCTTCGTTCCAAGTCAAGGACGAAGAAGAACAAGAAGTAGTCAGCGCGCTTTAGTCGTCCGCACGATCGATCGTCCACCAGATCACTCGGCAGGCAGCTGAGCGGTGCGGCCTCCAGCATTCGGCCAACTGCTCCAGCGCCGCGCGCTTTGGAGTTTGGTCTAGTCCATAAGCCTGCTCGACTCCCTTGCAGATAGCGAGGTCGCCCCAGGGAAGCACGTCTGGGCGGCCGAGTTGGAACATCAGGAACATGTGCGCCGACCATTCGCCTATTCCACGCACCGCCGTCAGCTCAGCGATTACTTCCTGATCGGGCATCTCGCTGATGTGGTCGAGGTCTAGCGCGCCGGACTCAACCTGCTCGGCAAGTGAACGCAGGTAGGAGACCTTCGCGTTCGAGAGGCCAACCGCAGCGCGCAGCTCCTCGGGGTCATCGGCGAGGATCTGGGCCGGCGTCGGAGGGTGGCCATCGAAGCGCTCGAGCAGCCGACCCCAGAGGATCGCTACGACGTGGTTTGAGAGCTGCTGGCCAACGATCGTGCGAACCAGCGCCGCGTAGTGCTCCCGTTCGCGGTCGTTCTCTTCGACCAGCAGCACGTCATAGCGCTCCAGCAGCTCGGCAAGGACTGGGTCCGACTCGGCTAAGTGGGCGCGGACCGCAGCGTCGTCGTGGCCTGCGCTCAAGCCGAAAGAGCGTCGGCCGAGATCGGCTGGCCATCGAGCGCGATCAGTGCCCGCTCGACTGAGGTCCGCATGCAGGTAAAGCTCGGCGTGTCTTGCTCGGTGTAGGCGGATGCTTCGGTTGCGCGCAGTTTGTGGACGAGATCCATGAAGAGCCCTGCGTCGTCTGTGTCGAAGGCGACGATGAACTCCTGATCGTCAAGCCCAAACGAGTACGCCGTGTGGTTGTCAACGCCGGCTGTCTCTTTGCCGATCTTGATGTGCTCCTGCATCACTTCCCAGCGCTTCTCGGCTGGAAGCATGTACCAGTCGCGGCGCTTAACGAAGGGATAGACGAAGACGTACTTGCCTTTGAACGGACGAGCAACGAAGCGGACGTCGTCGGAGTACTCCGAGCCCTTGCGCATCCCGAGGTATGCGTAGGGCGTTGTGCACCACTTCATCAGCCCGCTCTGACCGAGCACGACGCCGAACTCGTGGATTCGGTCAAGATTTTCGCATTCGACCGAGATCATCAGGTCGCAGTCGCCGCGGATCCCGACCAGTGAAAACGCTTGAAGCAGGTGATCAGAGCCAAAGTCCTCGCAGGCAGCGAGAAACTCTTCCTTGTCGGCCAAACGCTGCGCCGGGTCGAGCCGCTTCCAAGCCGGATCGACGCTGAGAAATGTGTATTTGACGAAGTGGCGCATTGGTCGAATCAACTCCTACTCGAAGGGTACGGGCAATCGAATCTTTCCGGGCCGCCCGTCTAGTGGTCAGAATAGGGGCGATGGAGATTCAAACCCGATCAGCGGCCTGCCGTTTGGCGCTCGCTGCCAGCGTCGCTGTCGCCTGCACGCTGGTGCTCGCATTGCCCGCGCGCGCCGATGCAGCGAGCATCTCCGCCGGCGCGCCGCGCGTCTTGATCGTCTTTCTCCCGGGGCAGATGAAGAAGGTGCCATCGCTGGGCGCCGTTGGAACGGCTCCGCAAGGCGCAGCGAAACGGACCGTCACCGAGCAGTTGGCTGACAGGAGCCAGCTCTCGATCGGCCTAAGTAGCCCAGTCCAGGGTCGCTACCGAGCCGCCCAAGCGCTGCTTGACATCACTCAGGGAACGCGAATTTCGCTCTCCAGTTACGACCCCGAGATGCCGCCACCGCTACTGCTCGTGCCCGATCAGCGAGGCGCTTATTTTCGCGGCTGGATCGGGATCAACAAGCGCGCCAGCGGCGCGCCGGCTGAGATCAAGCCAGGCTTGCTCGCCGGTTCGATCGGTGGAGGCGCCGCTTACGCGGGTGTTGATCGGCAGCCGCAGCAAAACGCCATTGTTGCCGCCGACCGGGCTGGGCGAATTGAGCGGCTTTCGATCGGACCTGCGCTGAGCCTTCCAAGTCGCGTTCAGGCGCTACTGAGCGAGCGTCAACTGGTCGTAGCGGACCTTGCTGCCGGTGACCTCGGTGTTCGCCAGCTAACTCAGTTGCTGGCGGAACGCAGCTCGAACGAGCTGGTGATCGTGATGCGCTCACCGCCCAACAAGAGCAGCGCGCAGCTGCTGCCGGTCGGGATTGCTGGCCTCGGTAGGTCAGGAACTCTGACCTCATCGACCACTCACCTTGATGGAGTTATCGCCGGGATTGACCTCCTGCCGACGGCGCTCGACTGGCTCGACGTTGCTATCCCCGGTGCTGTCAGCGGCCAGCCGGTGAAAGTCGTGCCGGGGCGCGACGCGCAGCAGCTACTCGCGCTAAAGGGTCGTCTGCAGGTCGTCGGCCAGCGCCGTTACCCCGCGCTCTGGGCACTTCTCGGTGGCTGGATAGTCCTGACGCTGATCGCGGTGCTGGTTGCCGACCGCCGCGGAATGCGCTGGGCGATGCGATGCGGCGCACTCGCCATATTTTGGTTGCCCTCGATGCTCCTGCTGACCGCAGCCCTGGCGCCATCGATCCTGGTTGAGGTTCTGATCGTGGTCTTCGGTTCGCTCTTGCTGGGAGCTGGCAGCGATTACTTGATCCCGTGGCCGAGAGCGCCAGCACTCCCGGCCTTCGTTGCCGTCGGCGCCTACATCGTTGATCTGGCTTTCGGCTCGCCGCTGATCATCCGTTCGCTGATCGGCCCTAACCCGCTCTTTGGCTCGCGTTTTTACGGGATCGGGAATGAGCTTGAGTCGGCGCTACCGGCAATCCTGTTGATTGGCCTTGGAGCGCTCTGGTTCGGGCGCGGCCGCTCGCGCCAAGCTGCGGCGATCTTTGCGGGCTGCGGCCTCGTGCTCGGCGTCGCGCTTGGCGCCGCGCGGCTCGGCGCCGACGTCGGCGGGGTGATGACTGTTGCGGCCGGCTTCGGCGTTGCTGTGCTGCTGATGCTGCCGGGCAGGCTGTCGGGAAAGACGATTGCGCTGGTTGTCATCGCGCCATTCGCTGCGCTCGCCCTACTGGCAGCAATTGATCTCTCTAGCGGTGGTGATTCGCACTTCACGCGCACAGTGCTGCGCGCCGATGGTTCCGGCGCTTGGTGGGAGATCTTTGTGCGACGAATCGAGCTCGCTGGCCGCGGACTGATCCGAGGCTTGATGCCGGTGGCGGCGCTGATCGCGGTGCTAACCGTTGCACTCGGAATTGTTCGGCGGCAGCGTCTGCTGGCGCCGGTCGATGATGATCCGGGCTGGCGTGCTGGGCTGGCCGGAGCAGCCGCGGTTGGCGTCTTTGGCGCGCTCTTCAACGATTCAGGCCCGATGTTGCTGCTGTTTGCCGTTTTCATTGCGATTTGCGGCTCGATCTACCTCCGCGGTGATTCACGGTTAGCCGACGGTCTCTCGCGCTAACATCGGTCGTTCGATGCGGATCGCAATTGTCTCGCCGTACTCGTGGAGCTATCCCGGTGGAGTTGCACGCCACATTGAGGCCTTGGCGGCCTCCCATCGCGAAGCAGGCCACGAGGTTCGGATCATCACTCCGGTCGACCCGTTCGATCAGCGAAGCACGCGCCTGCACGGCGGCACAGCGCCGCAACAGCGCCAGCTCGACGGCCACGTAGTCGACCTCGGTCGCACAGTTGGAATCCCTGCCAACGGAGCGGTATCAAACCTTTCACTCTCGCCGGCCGCGGTTCAGCGCCTAGGCCAGACGCTTGCCGCAGGTGACTTCGACGTCGTTCACATCCACGAGCCGGTAGTGCCTCTGATCAGTTGGATGGCGCTCAACTGCAAGTCAACCGCGCTCGTCGCGACCTACCACACCTACTCAACCAATCGGCTTACTCAAGGATTCGCGAACCTGCTCGGAGCGCGACGACGGATGCGCCGCCTGCACGCGCGGATCGCCGTCTCCGAGGCCGCGTCGTGGACCGCCCGTCGCTTCTACGGCGGGCGCTACAGCGTGATTGCCAACGGCGTCGAGGTCCCAGCCGCAGGGCCGCCGGTAAAGGCCGTTGGCGCTGCCGGAAAGCTGAAGCTCGTCTTCGTCGGTCAGGCCGTTGATCGCAAGGGTCTACCGGTTCTGCTCTCAGCCTTCGAAGGGCTGCGCGATTACGTCGATGCTGAGCTGACGATCATCGGCGCAACCGCCGATGATGTCGAGCCGCTCCTGATCGACCCGCGCGCAGTCACCGTCGCCGGCCTCGTCGATGACGCTGAGAAGCAGCGTTTGCTCGCTGAGGCCGATCTGCTCGTCGCCCCTTCGTTAGGTGGAGAGAGCTTCGGCATGGTCCTTACCGAGGCCTTCGCGGCCGGCACGCCGGTAGTTGCCAGCGAGATAGCCGGATACCGCGACGTTGTTGATGACGGAATCAACGGTGTGCTCGTGCCACATGGCGATCCGGTCACGCTCGCAGAGACGCTGCGCGAACTTGCGCTTGAGCCCGCGCGGCGTGCGGCGCTCAGCGCCGGTGCTGCCGCTAGCGCGGCCCAATACAGCTGGTCGCTGATCAGCGCCCAAACGGTCGAAGCCTACGAACAGGCGATCGCGGCCCACGCGGCGCAGCAAGCGCCCGCGCGGCAGCCTCAGTTGGCGCCTGCGATGAAACTCGACGCCGACGGGCTGCCATCCGTTCCGGCGCAGCGCCTAGCGACGATTGAGCCCGAGCCGGTTGGCGGCTGGCGCCGTGCGCGCCTACGCAGTGCTGCCCGACGCGTCGCGCTACTGATCGCAGCCAGTCTCACTATCGGGCTTGCCGTCGTTGCGCTCGAGAAGATCGGCGTAGACCGCGTGATCACGAGCCTGCTGCAGTCGAGCCCGGCTTGGGTTTTGGCCGCGATCGGCGTTATGTGCCTCTCGATGCTGCTGCGCTCTGTCTCCTGGCACGCGATCCTTCACGCCGCCTTGCCCGATCGCCCCTTAACGCAGCTCGACACTCTGCGCGCCACGGCGATCGGCGTGCTGATGTCTTCGACGCTTCCTGCGCGGCTTGGCGAGCCGGCCCGTGCGATCGTGATCTCACGCCGCGCCGGTCGCCCGCGCGAGACAATGCCAACTGTCGTCGGGACGCTCGTTTCGCAGACCGTGCTGAACGTGATCGCGCTCCTAATTCTCGCCGCGATCGCGCTCTCCAGCGTGCCGATTTTCAATCAGCGCTACGGCGCCCTGATTGCGGTTGTGCTCATCCCCGTAGTGCTCTTGGCAATCGTCCTGATCGTCCCCGCCGTGCTTGCTGCCAGCGGCAGCGAGCGTTTCGGGCGGACTCGCGCCGTGATCCGCCCGTTGCTGAAGGGTGCCCGCCAAGTCCGCAGCGGCCTGCGCGTCTTCACCCATCCACGCGACGGTTCGGTCGCTCTCGTCGCGCAGCTCAGCGCCTGGGCGCTGCAGGCACTGGCCTGTTACCTGCTGCTGCTGGCAATCGGCCTTGACGGGCGCACAGGGATCGGCGCCGCCGCTGCCGTCCTGCTGGCCGTCAACGTGACGGCGCTGGTCCCGGCGACGCCAGCCAACGTCGGCGTCTTCCAAGCGGCCTGTGTCGCCGTCTTGACCGGCGCCTACGGCGTCAGCGCCGCCGACGCGCTCGGCTACGGGATTGTGCTGCAGGCAGTTGAGGTCGCGACCGCCGTGCTGATGGGCGTGCCGGCACTGCTCGGTGAAGGGCTTAGCTGGCGCGACGTACGGCTTCGCGCGCTGCACTCAACGCCGGTTCGTCTCGGGCCGGTTGCCGATCGCAGCGTAAATGCTGCTGATCGAAGCTCAGCCAGCGCGTAGGAAGCGCGCGGCAGGCGGCGAACTCCTCTCGGTGGCCGATGCTTGGGTTTACATGTTGCGCTGCGCCGATGGAAGCCTCTACACCGGCTGGACGAACGATCTCGAGAAGCGCTTGGAAGCTCACAGCGCGGGTACCGGCAGTCGCTACACGCGTAGCCGCCTGCCGGTTGAGCTGGCGGCCTCGTTCGAGATGGAAGATCGCTCTGCTGCTCAGCGCGAAGAGGTGCGAATCAAGCGGCTTTCGCGGGCCGACAAGCTGGCGCTGATCGCTTAACCGGCGACCGGCGTCTCGTCGGCTTCTTCACTGAGCTGCGGCGGATCTTCGTCAGGAATGTCGCCTAGCCGCGTTGGGTCGCGGTCGCTGCCGGCGATCAGCTCATCGGCGCGCTGACGGTCGTTGGTAGGAAGTTTGCCGGACTTCATTCCAAAGTAGGTCGCGTCGGGGTGGTGGGCGACGATTGCCAGCGTTGACTGTTCGGGCTCGGGCGCGAAGCCGCCCGTCAGCGTCATTCCGATCTGGCTGAGGTCGAGCAGCTGGTCGAGCTTCTCGTGCTCTGATTGGTCGGGCACGGCCGGGTAGCCCCACGAGTAGCGGCGGCCTTGCGTGGCGCCGATGCCGAGATCCTCGCGCACCTGGCCGTGGACCAGCTCGGCCAACCCTTCTGCAGTTTGAACGCCGAGGCCGTGGACGAAGAGCTGCTCGGCGTACTCGCCATCGGCCTCCAGCCTCGCCATCAGTTCGGTCACTTCGGAGCCCGAGGTGACGGCCTGCAGCGCGACGACATCGAGCTCGCCCGAATCCTTAGGGCGGTAGAAGTCAGCTACGCAGATTCGGTCGTGGCCGGGCTGGCGAGGGCAGACAAAGCGCGTTAGAACGGTCTCTCGATCGTCAGGGTCGAGTACGACGATGTCGTTCCCCTCCGAGTAGCAAGGGAAGTAGCCGAGTAGTGCGCGCGGGCGCAGATAGTCCTGCTCGGCCCACATCCGCTCCAGTCGTGGCCTGAAGTCGCTGTCGAGCAGCTCGGTCCAAGCGTCGCCCTTAACGCCGCGGCCGCCCCAATGGAGTTTGAAAAGGACGTGTGTGTCGAGGTGGTGGTAGAGGGCGTCCATGTCGATGGGCACTTCCTGAACTCCCCACCAGGGAGGGGTCGGGACAGGGAGATCGATCGCAGCAGCAGAGCGGACGCTGTCGTCATCGGTTGGCAGAGCCTCCGGCTCAGGGCCCTTTTCGCGCAGTGCCAGCGCGTCGGCGCGTAGCTCAGCGACGAGTAGCTCGCGCTGCTCCGGCTCGACCAGCGCGTCCATCTTGGCGAGGCCTTCAAATGCGTCCTTGCAGAAGAAGACGCCGGGCTCGTATACCTCGTCCGACTGGCGCCCGCCGGGGTAGAGCGTGCGCAGGCCGAAATCCTTGTTGATCGCTGCGCCGCCGATCAGAACCGGGTAGTCGAGCCCTTGACTCTGCAGTTCCTGGATGCAGAGCGGCATCTGCTTCGAGGTTGAGACAAGCAGCGCGCTTAGGCCGATCGCCGTCGCGTCATGCTCCTTTGCTGCCTCGAGGATCGTCTGAATCGGCACCTGCTTGCCGAGGTCGATCACGGTGTAGCCGTTGTTGGTCAGGATCGTGTTGACGAGCGACTTGCCGATGTCGTGGACGTCGCCGAAGACGGTTGCCAATACGACCGTTCCCTTCGTGTAGCCCTCGATCCGATCAAGGAAGTTCTCGAGCCGCGCAACGGCGCGCTTCATTACCTCTGCCGACTGCAGCACGAAGGGGAGAATCAGTTCGCCGGCGCCGAACTTGTCGCCGACCTCCTTCATCGCCGGCAACAACACCTCGTTGAGCGTCGGCACGGCGCCGATCTTCTCGACCGAAGCATCGATCCAGTCCTCAACGCCCTCTTTGCGGCGGCGCAGGATGTGGAAGTGGAGCGCCTCTTCCGGTTCCATTCCTTCGGTCGGGTTGGCCTTCTCGGCCTCCTGATCTTCACCGCTGCGCGCTTCGAAGTGGTTGATGAAAAGTTCGAGCGCGTCCTCGCGGCGGTTGAAGACGAGATCGTCGGCCAGTGCGCGCTCTTCGTCGGAGATCTCGCCGTAAGGGGTGATGTGGTTGGGGTTGACCATCGCCAGGTCGAGGCCGGCGTCAACGCAGTGGTGGAGGAAGACCGAGTTGAGTACGGCGCGGGCGCTGGGGGAGACGCCGAAGGAGACGTTTGAAACGCCGAGCGAAGTCTTCACGCCCGGGATCTCAGCCTTGATTCGGCGGATCCCTTCAATCGTCTCAACCGCCGACGGGCGCCATTCTTCATCGCCGGTCGTAAGCGTGAAGGTAAGCGCGTCGAAGATCAGCAGCTCAGGGTCGAGGCCGTGCTCGTCGCAGCAAAGCTGCTTGAGCCGCAGCGCGATCTCAACCTTGCGCTCGGCCGTCTTTGCCATCCCAACCTCATCGATCGTCAGCGCGATCACGGCCGCACCGTGCTGAACGGCCATCGGCACGACGGTGTCGAGCTTGTCGCGGCCGGCCTCAAGGTTGATCGAGTTGACGACCGCGCGGCCGGGAATCTGGTCAAGTGCGGCGGCGATCACGGCGGGCTCGGTCGAGTCGATCTGCAGTGGTGATGGCTGCGTCAGCGAGACGCGCTTCGCGACCTGGCGCATCTGCTCGTCCTCGTCCTCACGCTCAGTCAGTGCGACGCAGAGGTCGAGGATGTGGGCGCCGCCTTCGACTTGATCTTCGGCGATCTGGACAAGCCCGTCGTAGTCGTCGGCCAGCAGCATCTCCTTCGCCTTGCGTGATCCTTGCGAATTGACGCGCTCGCCGACGATCGTCGGCGCTGGGTCCTGGACCAGCGCAGTCGCAGTCATCATCGAGCTGACGCGTGGCGCGCGGGGCGCGGGGCGTGGCGAGACGGGCCGGCCGCCGCAGCGCTCAGCGATCGCGGCAATGTGCGCAGGAGTAGTGCCGCAGCAGCCGCCAACGATGCCAACGCCGTAGCGCTCAACAAACTCGCCGAGAATCTCGGCCAGCGCTTCAGGTGTTTCAGGGAAGATCGTTTCGCCGTCGGGGCCTTGCAGCGGCAGCCCGGCATTCGGAACGCACTGCACCGGCACGGGGGAGAACTCACCGAGGAAGCGGATCGCGTCGCGCATGTCCTCAGGGCCGGTCGAGCAGTTGAGTCCGATCGCGTCGACCTTCAGCGATTCCAACGTCGTCAGTACCGCGTCGATGTCGGTGCCGAGCAGCATCTTGCCGCCGTTTGGCAGCAGCGAGACCGAGGTCTGGATTGGCACGGTACGCCCGGCAGTGACGAACGCCTCGCGCGCGCCGAAGACCGCGGCCTTGACTTCAAGAATGTCTTGCGCGGTTTCGATCAGCAGCAGGTCAACGCCGCCTTCGAGCAGTCCGCGCGCCTGCTCTTCGAAGATCGTCACCAGTTCGCGGAAGCTGATCGCGCCTAGCGTTGGGTCATCGGAGGAGGGGAGCTGCCCGGTTGGTCCGATCGAGCCGGCGACGAAGCGATCCTCGCCGACGGCGGCGCGGGCGATCTCACCGGCGCGGCGGTTGATCTCCAGCGTGTGCTCGGCGAGACCCCACTCTTCGAGCTTCAGGCGGCTGGCCTGGAAGGTGTCGGTCTCGACAACCTCGGCGCCGGCTTCGACCATTGAAGTGTGGACGCCCTCGATCACGTCGGGGCGATTGAGGATCAGCGCCTCGTGGCATTTTCCGGCAAGGCCGCCGTAATCCTCGCTCGTGAGGTCGAACTGCTCAAGCGTCGCGCCCATGCCGCCATCAAAGATGACGACGCGCTCGTTGATTGCCGCCAGATAGTCCCGCATCGCCTGAAGATTAGCAGCAAAACGCGAAACCTTGACATCATCGTGTCAAGGTCTCGCGGCCGCCAATCCATTCCCGCTTATCGGTGCGGAGAAGCAATCCTTGTAGCTGCGAACCCAAGGCTCCAGCCGGCATCAGAATCAAGCTCGCCAGCGCGCCGCGAGTTGCCGCATTAGCCCTTGGAGTAGCCTGCCGACGCGTATCCCATTCAAGCCGGAGGCTGGATCTTATGACGACAGATGGTGTGGCTTTCGTTTCGACCCGTTGGGTTCATTCTGATTATGAGGACCAATATCGGCAGTGGAGCGAGAAGATCGGCGCACGACTGTCGGATACCCCAGGATTTGTTAGCTACGAACAGCTCCCTGCCGTCGAAGGTAAACAGGACTTCTGGACGCAGATCGTCAAGTTCGATTCCAAACAGGCATCGCACGATTGGGCGAACTCCTCCGAGCTCGCTGAACTGCTCGTCGAAATTGAGCCATACACGAGGGATTCAGAATTCTCGTCGGTCCGAATCGGGCAGCAGGACTGGTTGAATTTCGGTCTGAGTACTAAGCCCGGGCCGGGTGCACCGACAAAGTGGAAGCAGCTGATCACGGGGATCATGGCGCTCTACCCGACCGTGATTATCGCCCACGAGATTCTGGCTCAGTTGGTGACAGTGCCTTTCGCGCTGTCGACATTGCTGACCAACGCGATCGCGATGTCGCTGGTGATGCTGGTCTGGCTGCCGCAACTCTCGAGGCTGCTGCGAGGCTGGCTGCTGCCGATTAAGCCGCTTCCGCCCGCCATAACGATCGGGGTGGCGGCGGCGATCTTGGGAATAATCGGCGGCTTTCTCTTGATCTTCCTTCAACTATTTCCATCGTAGTCTTAGCCGCGCAAACAACCTACGCCAAAGCTGATCGCTTCTCGGCCACCAGCACCCGAAAACCTCAGAGCTACTTGATGAAGAGCATCTCCGAGTACTTCGGCAACGGCCATAGATCATCTGCGACGAGGCCTTCGAGCTTGTCCGCCGTCTCGCGCGTCTTGTCCATCGCTGGGATCACCTTGTCGCGCATGTACTCGGCCTCCTTGAGCCCTTCGGCTGCCGGATGGGAGGCGTTGGCCTTCTCAAGCACCCGGAGTCGCTTGACGAACTCGTCGGCTGATGACTTCAGTTCGCTCGCAAGCGACGTCATCCCGGCCTCCTTGCACTCCGCCAGGTAACGGACGGCGGCCGGCAGGATCATCGTGCGCGCCATCGAGGCAGCGGTCTCAGCCTCGATGTTGAGCTTCGTCGAATACTGCTCGACGGCGACCTCAAAGCGGGCCTCGAGCTCGCGCTCATTGAGAACGTTGTACTGCTCGAAGACCTGAACGGTTGACTTCGCGACGATCCAGGGAAGCGCATCGGGTGTTGTGCGCAGATTGGCGAGGCCACGCGCGGCGGCTTCCTTCTGCCAAGCGTCGGCGTAGCCGTCACCGTCAAAGACGATCCGCTTATGTGCCTTCCAGGTCTTCTTGATCGTGTCGAGGATCGCGTCCGGGCGCTTCTTGCCCTTCTTCTTCGCAGCCTCAACTTCGTCGACCATCATGTCGATCGACTCAGCGACGATCGTGTTCAGCGCAGTGTTGACAAAGCCGAGCGACATGCTCGATCCGAGCGCGCGGAATTCGAACTTGTTGCCGGTAAAGGCAAACGGCGAGGTGCGGTTGCGGTCGCCGCCGTGGAGCGGCAGGGGAGGCAGCACCGGTGTTCCGAGCCCAAGGAAGTTTCCGGCAGCGCTGTCTGTGGCTTTGCCCGACGCGACAGCGTTGAAGGCCCGTTCCAGTTCACGCCCGAGGAAGATCGAAATGATCGCTGGCGGCGCTTCGTTGGCGCCGAGACGGTGATCCTGGCCGACATTGGCAACGCTTGCCCGCAGCAGCTCCTGGTGGCGGTCAACTGCCGCGATCACGGCGACGCAGAAGAAGAGGAACTGGATGTTCTCGGCTGGCGTGTCTCCCGGTTCGAGCAGGTTCTGGCCGCTGTCAGTGCCCATCGACCAGTTGTTGTGCTTGCCCGAGCCGTTGACGCCGGCAAACGGCTTCTCATGCATCAGGCAGACGAGGCCGTAGCGGCGAGCGACGTTTTCAAGCACCTGCATCGTCAGCTGCTGATGGTCTGAGCCAACGTTCGAGTTCTCGAAGATCGGAGCCAGTTCGTACTGCGACGGCGCAACCTCGTTGTGACGCGTCTTGACAGGCACGCCGAGTCGCTGCAACTCGCGTTCGGTCTCAAGCATGCAGGCAAGCACGCGCTCGGGAATTGTTCCGAAGTAGTGCTCGTCCAGCTCGTGGCCCTTCGGCGGCTTGGCGCCAAAGAGTGTGCGGCCGGTCGTGTAGAGGTCGGGCCGCTCGTAGAAGTACTGCTCGTCGATCAGGAAGTACTCCTGCTCAGGTCCGACCGTTGTGAAGACGCGGGCGGCTACCTTGTCGCCGAACAGCTTCAGTGCCCGCAGCGCGACGCTTGAGAGTGAATCCATCGAGCGCAGCAGAGGCGTCTTGTGGTCCAGTGCTTCTCCTGTCCATGAGACGAAGGCTGTTGGGATGCAGAGGACCGATCCGTTCGGGTTTTCAAGGATGAAGGCCGGCGAAGTTGGGTCCCAAGCGGTGTAGCCGCGCGCCTCGAAGGTTGCGCGAATTCCGCCGGTCGGGAACGAGGAGGCGTCGGGCTCTCCCTGAATCAGCTCCTTGCCGGAGAAGGCGGCAAGCGCCGTTCCGTCTCCGACGGGCTCGAAGAACGAGTCGTGCTTCTCGGCCGTCATGTTCGTCAGCGGCTGGAACCAGTGCGTGAAGTGCGTTGCGCCGTGTTCCATCGCCCATGAGCGCATTGCGTCAGCGATCGCGTCGGCCAGCGCCGGATCGAGCGGTGCACCGTCAGCGAGCGTCTTCTGCAGCTTGGTGAAGACGGTCTTTTGCAAGCGCGCCTTCTGCGCTGCGATGTTGAAGACGTTCTCGCCGTAGATGGCTGCCGCAGACTCTGTGATGTCGGACTGACCGCTTCCGTCTCCGGTGCCTGCCCACTGAGCGGCGGTTACGTTCTGCTGGCGCGTCTTCGAAGCCATCTTAATCTCCAGATTTGTTGGTTTTCTCGCTCTTCGCGCGAGTGACACCGATGAGACTAGAAGCGATCTCGCCTGAGCACGTTATCCCGATGTCTAAACCGAGTGCCGTGCGGTACTGCCGATTGTGTCGGGGCGCGAGCGGGGCGATTCTCCAGATTGGCTAGGAGCGCGGTCCGATCTTTCTACCTGCGGCCAACAGTGAATCGCAGTTCCAGCGCAAGACTTCCGTCAACTCGATCTGGAGGTTTCATGAAGCGCTCTTCGCTGATCACCACCGCTCTGACCAGTTGCGTGATGATGCTCGCCGCGCCAACCGTCGCTTCGGCCGACATCTTCAATGCTGCTGGCGTACCTGACACGGTCGGGATCAACTCAATGTGGGTCTTTGTCGCTGCCTGCCTCGTGCTCTTCATGCAGGCCGGGTTCGCGCTGCTTGAGATCGGTTTCTCACGCGGCAAGAACGCCGGCACAATCGTCGCCAAGATCCTGACCAACTTCTCGATCGCAGCGATTATCTATTGGGCTGTGGGCTTCGCGTTTGCCTTTGGCGGCGCTAGCGGCAAGGTCATCGGCACCGAGGGCTTCTTCCTGCGCGATTACGGCGATCCCACGACGGCATTCCCGGTGATGGGCTTCTCAGACGCGACGATCGAGTCGAAGTGGTTCTTCCAGTTCGTCTTCTGCGCCGTTTCGCTAGCGATCGTCTGGGGGACGACGCTGGAACGGATCAAGTTCGGCGTCTACGTGATCTTCGCCGTGATCTTCGCCGGCCTGATCTACCCAATCGCATCCGGCTGGGTCTTCGGCGGCGGCTGGCTGCAGGCCAACCTCGGTATGCAGGATTTCGCCGGGTCAACCGCCGTCCACCTCGTCGGCGCAACCGCCGGCCTGGCCGTGCTGCTGCTACTCGGTGCGCGTAAAGGCAAGTACGACGCCGAGGGGCGCCCGCGGGCGATTCCCGGCCACAACATGCCGCTCTTCGGGCTTGGCGTAATCATCCTGCTGGTTGGCTGGTTCGGCTTCAACCCGGGTTCAACGCTCGGCGCGATGGACGGCCGATTCACCGAAGTGGCTCTAGTGACCTTGCTCGCGGCAGGCGCTGGCACGATCGGCGCCTTGATCGTCAGCTGGCTGAAGACGCGCACGATCGACATCGGTATGGCCGGCAACGGCATGATCGGCGCGCTCGTCGCGATCACGGCTCCTTCCGGATACGTCGCGCCGTGGGCCGGCGTCGTGATCGGTCTGATCGCCGGATTCATCGTTCCGCTCGGGGTGTACGCGATCGACAAGCGGCTCGACGATCCTGTCGGTGCGCTCACCGCTCACGGCCTTTGCGGCGTTTGGGGCACGCTTTCGTGTGGTCTCTTCACGCTGCCGGTGCTGGCCGAGTACAACGCGGTCGGAGACGGTGGGCTGCTCTACACAGGCTCATTCGGCCAGCTAGGCGACCAAGCGATCGGAGTGGCGGTTGTGTTCGCCTTCGTATTCATCACGAGCTACTCCACCTTCTGGGTGATCAAGAAGACCTACGGCCTGCGCGTATCGGCTGCCGAGGAAGATGCCGGGCTGGATATTTCCGAGCACGGCATGTATGGCTACCCGGAACAGTTCATCCCAGCACCGGAGCTTGTCGGATACGGTGCGGCGCCCCAGCTCGGTTCTCCGGGCGTATCCTCATAAGCAGCTAAAAGGAGCTTGCGTAATGAAGAAGATCGAAGCAATCATCCGTCACGAGGCTTTCGAGCCGATCCGACTGGAGCTATTGGAGCTGGGCTTCCCGTCAATGACGGTCCTGGAGGTAAAAGGATCGGGCCGTCAGAAGGGGATTGTCGAGACCTATCGAGGTGCCGAACTGACCAACTACCTGCGGCCAAAGGTGCAGATCAACTGCGTCGTCTCAGACGCTGACGTTGAAGCCGTCGTCGAGTCGATCCTCAAGCACGGCCGCACCGGCGCAGTCGGCGACGGCAAGGTCTTCATCATGCCGGTCGATGCTGCCTACCGCGTCCGTACCGGAGAGTCCGGCGAAGAGGTCCTGCAAGCCCATCCTGAAGCAGTCGATGAGGCCAAGTAGCCGACTGCTCGACTATTCACCCTTCTGCACGACCTGCCCAGTAGCGGGGTCAACGCTTGAATCTTGCGGACGTCGCGTGACGTTGACCGTGAGCGTTCCAGCGGCGGCCCCGCCACCCGCAGCTACGGCTCGCGCTTTGCCGTTAAGGCCAGCGCCAGCACGGTAATCAAGCGTTCGCGTGCCGGGTTGCGTGGCGCTCAGCGACCAGATGAAGCTGCGCTCGTCGCCAGCCGCCAGCGGCCCTAGCGCCCAGGTGTTGACGTAGGCGGTCGTGCCATTGATCGGCCCTGCGTTGATAACCCAGACCGGACGCACGGGATCAGCGACGCCGGGCTCGGTACTGCGGTAGTTAAGGCCGTTTACGGTCATCGTGATGTCAGGAATCTCGTTCTTCCCGACATTCTGAACCGTGATTTCGAGCCGCGAGGTTTCGCCAAGGCCCTGCCGGCGCGGGAACGAAACCTTCGAAATCGCAACCTCGTAGTTGCCGGTTGGCTCGTTGGCGTCTTGCGCTTCGCCCCCGCCGCAGCCACTGATCGAGGCAGCCAGCAGGGCTGCTGCCGCGATGCAGCCGAGCGTGATCTTTGGCGAAGCTGAGCTGCTCACGAGGGGCGACGCTAGCACAGCGAGGCGGACGTGAGGGGGAGGTTTGACGCGCCCGATTGGCGAATCCGGCGAAAGCGGTTTGCGACTACCCCGCCGCCTGTCGTAAGATGCGATAACTGCGTAAGTCGCGCTGTTTTTTGCACTTCAACCGGAGAGGGGGAGAGATGGCTCGTAGCGTCGCCGACAGATCGATCGCCCCAGCGCGTGATTTCTTCGAGCAGGTCGGCGACATGATGATCCTGACCGGCAAGACGATCGTCTCCGCAGTCCGCCCGCCATTCCCTTACGGCGGCGAGTTCATCCTTCAGTTCCTCTTTGCGCTGAGGCTTTGCTGGTTCCCGCTCTTGATCTCTACGGTTGCTTTCGGCTACGGGGCGCCAGGGCTCCAGGCAGCTAACTTCCTCGTTCTTTTTGGTGCTTTGGACCGTCTTGGCGGCTTCTTTGTGCTGGCTTCGATTCGCGAATTCGCGCCGCTCGTAACGGCAATCGTGCTGGCCGGGGTTGCCGGAACGGCGATTACCGCCGACCTCGGCGCGCGCAAGATCCGCGAGGAGCTCGACGCGCTGCAGGTGCTCGGCGTCGACCCGGTCAAGAACCTTGTTGTGCCGCGCTTCTTGGCGCTGATGCTGGTAACCGGCCTTTTTGACATCTACGCGCTGCTATTCGGAATCTTCGGCGGAATCCTCGCGACGCTCGTCTACCACGCTCCACTGGGACCCTTCTGGGCAACCTTTTTCACCAACGCCTCGGTCACCGACCTTTGGGGTTCGATCCTCAAATGCACCTGTTACGGCGCGATCATCGCGATCGTCTGTTGCTACAAGGGGATGACTGCGTCCGGTGGTGCGGCCGGGGTTGGGCGCGCCGTCAACCAGGCCGTCGTTATCTCGTTCCTCGGGATCTTCGCCTTCAACTACGTCTTCACGCAGACGCTGCTCGCTACCCACCCCGAAATCAACGTGATTCGCTAAGGGGGTGGGCGAGCGATGAATCCAAATAGCTGGCTCGCCGTCCCTCGCGATCTGCTCGTCTCATTCGGCGAGATCACGAAGTTCTGCAGCACGATCGTCGTTGAGGTCGTTGGCCTCAAAGTGATGAAGTTCTTCGGTGAGGCGCTGCGCCAGTCGGGAATCTTGATCGTCTCCTCGGCGCTAGTGATCTGGGGGCTCGTCTTCATCATCGGCCTGCAGTGCGGGATCGAGGGCGCCTACTTCAACCGCTCAGTTGGCTCGCCAGCTTACGCCGGCGTATTCGCCGCTTGGTGCGACCTGCGTGAGCTCGTCCCATACGCCTTTGGCTACATGATGGCGGCCAAAGTCGGCACCGGAATCGTCGCCGAAATCGGCTCGATGCGGATTACTGAGGAGATCGACGCGCTTGAGGTGATGGGGATCGATTCGATGACCTTCCTCTGTGCGACGCGCCTACTGGCAGCCTGGATGGTGCTGCCGTTCCTCTACATCTCGGCCGTCGGCGCCGGTTTTGCCGCCAGCTACCTCGCGGTCGTGATTCAGATCGGCGAGGTTTCGCAGGGCGGCTATTCGCTGATCTTCTGGCAGTTCCAAAACCCTCCCGACCTCTTATTCAGCGCCATTAAGGCGATGACAATGGCAACCGTGATTGTGCTCGTTGGCTGTTATTACGGCTACACCGCCAGCGGTGGCCCTGTCGGCGTGGGAACGGCAACGGCGAAATCAATGGTTCTCAACATCGTGCTCGTGCATCTGATCGGGATGCTCGGCACGCAGCTCTTCTGGGGCGCAAACCCGCGAGCACCAATCGGAGGCTAAGTGATGTCAGAGGAAGAGAAGGCTGATCGGCCAATCGAGCCGAGCGATCGCGTCAAGGTCGTGCAGGAGTCCGCGCCGGGCGGCGCAGAGGAATATCGCTGGCATACCGGGCTGAACCGGCCCACGGGAGTGCCAGATGCGATTGAGTTCATTGATGTGCACAAGGCCTTCGGCAGAAACAAGATCCTTAAGGGGCTCAACCTCGGCCTGCCAGAAGGAAAGATCTCGATGATCCTTGGGCCGTCAGGAACCGGAAAGTCGGTCTGCATCAAGCACATGGTTGGGCTGCTCTACCCCGATGATGGCGACGTCCTCGTCCACGGTGAGTCGGTGCCGAACCTGCGCGACGAGGAGCTCTTCGAAATGCGCAAGAAGTTCGGCGTTCTGTTCCAGGACGGCGCGCTCTTTGGTTCGATGAACCTGCTCGACAACGTCGCCTTCCCGCTGCGCCAGCACACCGATAAGAGCGAGGACGAGATCATGGGGATCGTCAACGCGCGCCTTGCCGAAGTCGGCCTGACTGAGGCCGGCGACAAGATGCCGAACGAGCTCTCGGGCGGGATGCGCAAGCGCGCAGGCTTCGCTCGCGCCTTGGTGCTCGACCCCGACATCGTGCTCTTCGATGAGCCGGACTCAGGCCTCGACCCGGTCCGAACGGCGCTGCTCTGCGAGCTGATTCAGGAGATCCATGAGGAGAACGGCGGCGCCTACACGGTGATTACGCACGACATCATGAGCGCCCGCCGGGTCGCTGAGTACATCGCCGTGCTCTGGCGCGGGCGGATCGTTGAGGCCGGCCCGGCCGAGGAACTGTTCAACTCCGACAACGACTTTGTGCGCCAGTTCCTCTCCGGCTCGGCTCAAGGTCCTCTGGGGATGGAGTAGCGCGATTAAGGGCTCGCCGACATGGATGACGGCAGGCGGACGGGCATGAAGCCGGCTCGCATAGTGACGCTGCTCGTAGCGGCGGTCGCCGTCGTGCTCGTAGCGATCGTCCTCTTCGGCGGAAGTTCGAACCCGACCTACGTGATGACCTTTGAGACGGCCGGGCAGCTGGTCAAGGACAACGACGTCCAAGTAGGCGGTCGGCGCGTCGGCAAGGTCGCCGATATTGAGCTGACGGCGAACAATCAGGCCAACGTCACGATCGAGGTGCAGGAGCCCTACGCGCCGCTGCACGAGGGGACGACGGCGATCATGCGCGCGACCTCGCTCTCCGGCGTCGCCAACCGCTACATCGCTTTGACGCCCGGGCCGCAGAACGCGCCGGTGATCAGCGAGGGCGAGACGATCCCGGTTGATCAGACAACGACGATCGTCGACATCGACCAGCTCTTCAACACGCTCGATCCGGAGACGACGAAGGGGCTCGCGGAAGTCATTCAAGGCTTCGGAACTTGGTACCGCGGTCGCGGCGTTGATGCGCGCAACGGCTTGCCTTACCTCTCGCCCTCGCTGAACGCGACGATTGGTCTGCTGGAGAAACTGAACAGCGACCAGCCGGCGCTCGAGCAGATGGTTCAGAGCACCTCGTCGGTCGTTGGCACGTTGGCGGCGAAGGGTCCGACACTGACCAATCTCGTTACCAACGCCAACATCAGCCTTGGTGCGATCGCCGATGAAAACGAGTCGCTGGCCGAAGCGCTCCAGTACCTGCCACAGACGCTGCGCCGCGGCAGTACGACCTTCGTCAACTTGCGTACGACGCTCAATTCGGTCGACCAGCTGGTTGCCGCATCGAAGCCGGCGACAAAGAACCTTGCGCCGTTCCTCGCCGATCTTGAGCCTCTGCTCACGCAGGCCGACCCAACGCTCACGGACCTCGCCTTGACGGTCAGCAAGCCCGGCGCCGACAACGACTTCACCTCGCTGATGCAGGACGCGCCAGCACTCAACAGCGCAGCGACAAAATCGTTCCCTGCGTCGATCACGGCGATCAACGATTCGGTACCGACACTCTCCTATGCGCGGCCGTACGCGCCTGAGCTGGTCGGCCTGCTGCGTGACTTCGGACAGAGCACGTCGAACTACGACGCGAACGGCCATTACGCCAGAGCCACACCGGCCTTCGGGGCCTTCAACTACAACGGCACGTCGCTCGATTATCTAGGCGTCAACCGGGATGCTTGGGAGCAGAATGGCCCGACGATCGTGCCGCGCTGCCCAGGCGCGGCGACACAGGCACCGCCTGATGGCAGCGCACCGTGGCAGGCGCCTCTCTATCCATCAACAACCGCGCTGATCGGTTGTAACCCGGCGATCGTGCCACCGGGAGCCTGGTAGCGGTGAAGCGGCTAATCGCACTTTTCACCGTCTGCTGCGCTGGGCTTGCGCTAGTTCTCCTAGCGACAGGCTCCGGTGACGACGGCGCCTACCGGGTCCGCGCGATCTTCAATAACGCGGCCTTCGTGATTCCCGGAATGGACGTCAAGATCGCTGGTGTCCGCGTCGGCGCGATCGAGTCGCTGGATCTCACCGACGACAATAAGGCGGCCGTCGTCCTCAACATCGAGAACCCGAATTACCATGACTTCCGCGAGAACGCCTTCTGCCGGATTCGCCCCCAGTCACTAATCGGCGAGCGCTACGTCGACTGCCGGCCGGAAGAGCCGCTGGTGACCGGCATTGCGCAGGCGCCGCTGCTGAAACCGATCGCGTCTGGCCCCGGCGAGGGTGAGTACCTGCTTCCGTCGAATCGGACCGCAACCTCTGTCGACCTCGACTTGATCAACAACGTCATGCGTCTGCCGTTCCGCCAGCGCTTCACGATCATCCTCAACGAGTTCGGCACAGCGCTCGCAGGTAACGGTCGGGCGCTGAACGCGGCGCTGAAAGTGACCGACCCAGCGCTGAAGGAACTTGGCGACGTGCTCGGGATCCTTGCGCGTCAGAACAAGCAGCTCGGTGCCCTGGCGGAGAACGGCGACAAGGTGCTGACGCCGCTTGCGCGCGAGCGGGCGCGGGTCGCCGGATTCATCAACTCCTCCGGCTACACCGCTCAGGCCACCGCCGAGGAGAGCGCATCGTTGAGCGAAAATCTGCAGAAGTTCCCTGGTTTCCTTGAGCAACTCAGGCCGACGATGAATGATTTGGCGAGTTTTTCTCGTAACGCGACGCCGGTATTCACAGATCTAAACCGCGCTGCAGATTCGATCAACACATTCACGCTCGGCGCGCCGGCATTCAACGAGGCCGGAATCCCGGCGCTGGTCTCACTTGGCCAAACAACCGACGTTGCCGGGCCAGCGCTCGTCAGCTCGCTGCCGCTGGTGGAGAAGCTGGGCCCGCTCGGAGCGAACGCAAAACCGACGGTCACAGACCTCGCGGCGCTACTAACTTCACTGAAGAAGACCGGCGGCATCAACAGCCTGATGACGCTGATCTACAACACGAGCGGCTCACTCAATGGCTTTGACGAATACGGCCACTATCTACGAGCACGACTGACAACCACAACCTGCCAGTCGTTCAGAATCAAGAACGACATCAACTGCAACGCCAACTTCGTCACCGGATCGGGTAGCGGCAGTTCGGCGGCAGGCGTAGCGGCCGCGCCGCGGCAGCCGGCAGGCAAGCGGGCGCCAAGCGCTGCGTTGGAGGCACCTACCAGCCTTGCTCCAAGCTCGGCAACGCCGGGGGTTGGTGCCGCTCAACCGCGCAAGCCAAGCAAGCGGCCTACCGATCCGCAATCTGCCCAGGCCCTACTCGACTACTTGCTCGGAAAATGACCTCCAGCCGCAGAAAATCCTCAATCGCTGCCAACCCGGTCCTGATCGGAGCAGTAACAACGCTCGTCCTTGTGGTGCTCGTTTTCCTCGCCTATAACGCCAACAACGGGCTTCCGTTCGTGCCTTCATACGACATTAAGGTTGAGGTGCCCAATGCTGCCGGGCTAGTCAAGGGCAACGAGGTTCGAGTCGGCGGGACGCGCGTCGGAGTGATCACCAAGATTGAGCCGCAGACAGAGCCCGACGGTTCTGTCGTCGCGGTTCTGACGCTGAAGCTAAACAGCGTTGTCGAGCCAGTCCCGGACGACACGACGGTGATGATCCGCCCTCGCTCTGCGCTGGGGCTGAAGTACGTTCAGCTAACGCGCGGCGCGTCGAAGCAGGGCCTCCCCAACGGAGGCACATTGGCGATCGCGCAAGCGCGCCCCGAGCCGGTTGAGATCGACGAGTTCTTCGACATGTTTGATGAGCCGACGCGGCGGGCTTCGCAGGCCAATCTGGCTTGGTTCGGTAACGCGATCTCCGGTCGCGGTGTCGATCTGAACCTGACGATCCAAGATCTCAAGCCATTCGCGGAGGCGATCACACCGCTGATGCGCAACCTTTCGAGCAAGCGAACAGATCTTGCTGGTTTCATCAACGGCCTGTCGCAAAGTTCCAGCGTCGTAGCTCCTGTCGCCGAGACACAGGCGCAGATGTTTGTCAATCTCGATGAGACCTTCGAGGCCTTGGCATCGGTCGCGCGGCCTTACATCCAGGAGTCGATAACCGAGGGTCCGCAGACGCTCGAGAACGCCACCGTCAACTTGCCTCGGCTGCGCCCCTTCCTGGTCAATAGCGCGACCCTCTGGCGTGCGCTGCAGCCGGGGATTAGGTCGCTCACCGACGCCGCTCCTGATCTTGCGAGCATCGTGACCGTCGGAACGCCCGTGTTTGAGCGCTCGCCTGCGTTCAACGCTCAGCTGTCAACGACGTTTACGGCTGTCGCTGCGTTCGCGACAAATCCGGGAACGACGCTCGGTGTCGTTGATTTGACTGAGACTGTGAAGGTCCTGCGGCCGACGCTCGCATTCGTCACCCCAGCGCAGACGACCTGTAACTACCTGACGCTGCTGTTGCGTAACGCCGGTGAGATTGGCAGCGAGGGCGGGAGCACCGGCCAAGCCCAGCGAGTGACCGTGATCGCGACCCCGGGCGGTCTGTTTGATCCGGCGAACCCCACGACATCGCAGCCAATTTCGCCGAACAATGAGGGTGTTCCGGCCAGCGCTCCGGCAAACGGCGGACCCCCCGGTTCCGACATCACCAACTACCTCCATAGCAATCCGTACCCGTACACCGCTGCCCCAGGCCAGCCGGCAGGGGAGTGCGAGGCGGGCCGAGAGAACTACGAAGTTGAGAAGGTTGTGATCGGCAACCCACCCGGTAATCAAGGTTCTGCTGGGGCGTTCGATTCGACTGGAGGCGGCAAGTAATGTCGATCTTCCGCCGCAGTTCTAAGGATGCTCGCCCGACCGTGCTGCGAAAGGATCGCAACGGTGCCAACCCGATAACCGTCGCGCTGATCGCGATCGTCGTGATCGGGCTGATCTCTTACTTCGGGTTCTCGAAGAACAATCCGTTCAGTCAGCCGTTCCAGTTCCAGGCCGTGTTCAGCTCGGCCAATTCGATCCGGCTGAGTTCGCCGGTCAGGATCGCTGGCGTCAACGTCGGCAAGGTCGTCAAGGTCGAGGGCCAGGACGGAACGAATAACGCGATCGTGACGATTGAGGTTCAGGATCAAGGACTACCGATCCACAAAGATGCGGTGCTGAAGATCAGGCCGCGAATCTTCCTCGAGGGCAACTTCTTCGTTGACCTCAAGCCGGGGACGCCACAGGCGCCGACGATTGCTGAGGGCGACACGATCCCAGCCTCACAGACGGCGATCCCGGTCCAGCTCGACGAAGTGTTGACATCGCTGCAGCAGAGCACGCGGAAGAACCTCCAAGTGCTGCTGATCGAGCTTGGCGCCTCGCTGACCGCTGAGCCAACCCCTGCCGAGAATGCCGAGCAGCCGCCACTAACGCAGGGAAAGACGGCAGCCGAAGCGCTCAACAACTCGCTCAAGTACTCCGAGCCAGCGCTGAAGAACAGCGCACTCGTCAATCAGGCCCTCCAGGGCGTCGAACCGGATGATCTGCCAGCCCTGGTGCGTGGCCTCGCAGCGACCTCAACGAAGCTCGTCGGCAGCGAAGCCCAGCTCGGTGACCTCGTAGTCAACTTCAACACGACGATGGAGGCGATCGCTTCGGAACAGAACGCGGTTCGCGAGACGGTCAAACTGCTCGGCCCGACCGTCAAGAACGCCTATGTGAGCCTCGGTTCGCTTAATAAGGCACTGCCGAGCCTCGCTCAGTTCTCGGTTGACTTTGTGCCTGGCGTTGAGCAGACACAGCCAACGATCGACGCTGTGACACCGTGGATCGCGCAGGCGACGCCGTTTGTGTCGCAGGCTGAGATGGGAGGCGTGGCCGCCAACCTGCAGCCCTCGACCGAGAGTCTCGCGCAGCTGAGCGCCGCGACGATCCCAACGCTCACCCAGACGCTCAACTTCTCGCAGTGCGTTAGCAAGGTGTTGATCCCGACTGGCGACACTGTCATCCCCGACGGAGCGTTTTCGACCGGCAAGCCGAACTCGCAGGAGTTCTGGGACGCGCTAGCTGGCTTCAATGGCGAGTCGCAGGCCTTCGACGGAAACGGACAGATGGTCGAGCTGCAGGCCGGAGGCGGTCCTAACCCTGTAACCATCACCGGCGGCAATCTGAATGCCAAGCAGCCGCTCTACGGCAATAGCATCGGCGCCCCGCAGGGTACGAAGCCGGCGTGGACGAGCGGGCAGACGATTCCCTTGAAGCCGAACGAGCTCTGCTCGAAGCAAGCACTTCCAGACATCGCAGGAACCCCGACGGGACCGGCCGACTGATCCGATGAAGACGGCAATCCTCAAACACACACGTGACTTCATTGCACTCGGCGTGGTTGCCCTGCTGGCCGTCGTGATCGGCGGCTACATCCTCTCCAACCAGCGCTTCTATCTGCCGGCCTGGGTGCCGATCGTTGGGAGCGACTTCGTCGACTACAACGCTCAGTTCTCGACTGCGCAGGCGGTCACTCCAGGGCAGGGGCAGACCGTGATCGTGGCGGGTGTGACGATCGGCGAAATTGGTGGCGTCACGCTGGAGGGCGGGACCGCGATCGTCGAGATGAAGATCCGCGAGAAGTACGCCCACATCTACAAAGATGCGACCGCTCTGTTGCGCCCGAAGACGGGGCTCAACGACATGGTGATCGAGCTTAATCCCGGTTCGCCGAGCGCTGGCGAGATAGCTCCCGGCGGAACCCTGCCGGTTTCGCGCACGCTCCCGAACGTCAACCCCGATGAGATTCTCGCTGGCCTAGACGCCGACACTCGCGCATACCTCCAGCTGCTCGTCAACGGTGGCGGTGAGGGCCTCAATGGCAACGCCAAGGAACTCTCGGCAACGCTCAAGCGGTTCGACCCGATTACCGTCTACCTGGCGCAGATCGGCAAGGAGATGGGTCGCCGCCAGGCCTACATCAAGCACGGGATCCGCAACTTCCGGCTGCTCGCCGAGGAGCTGGGCGCGCGCGACACCGAGCTTGCCCGTTGGGTGCGCTCATCGAACGACGTCTTCAAAGTCTTTGCCGATCAGCAGAGCAACCTCCGCTCCACCCTTGCGCTGCTGCCAGGAGCCCTCGACGCAACCAATAACGCAGTTCTCGCGAGCGACGCACTGACGAACCAGATGGGCCCTGCGCTGGCGAAGCTGCAACCGACGGCTGTCGGCACTGCTGCTTCGTTGAAATCGCTGCAAGCGTTTGCCAAGGCAACTACGCCTGTGCTCGAAGATCAGCTCCGCCCGTTCACAGCTGAGGCTGGGCCAACTGTCGCAGCACTCAAGCCCGCCGCCGCCGATCTAGCCGCGACGGCGCCGCAACTAGACACAAGCTTCTCAGTGCTGAACACGTTGACGAACGAGCTTGCCTACAACCCCCCTGGGGCACAGGAGGGCTACCTCTACTGGCTGGCGTGGGGCAACCACCTCACGGCCAACATGCTGGCCGCGCAGGATGCCGGTGGGCCGATCCGCCGCGGCACGCTCTTCAGCTCCTGCGACGCGCTCACGATCTATGAGGATCTCGGCAAGGGCAATCCTGAGCTCGGAACCCTGATTGAGCTGTTGAACGCTCCGAAGGTGGCTGACGTTTGCGCCACGCCAGCTGCCGCCGCTCAGGTGGCACGTGGTAAGGCGATCGCCCGCCGCTCGCTTGAGCAGCAGAGGGCAAACAGCGGTGCCACAGGGGTTGGCGCGACCGCCGACGGAGCGCAGCCAGCCCAATCGACGGCGCCGCCGGCGTCCGAGGCTCAGGGCGGTGACGCACGATGAATAAGCAGGCGCCAAGTCTCGCGCGGATCATGACGATGGTGCTGTTCGCGCTGTCGTGTTTCGCGCTGCTGCTCTTCCTCTGGGTTGCGTTTGGTGGCCCAACGCCGCTCAAGCCCAATGGCTATCGCATCACGGTGCCGTTCAAGGAGGCCGGTCAACTCGCTCAGCAGGCCGACGTGCGAATCTCCGGCGTTCGCGTCGGAACCGTCAAGGCGATTGTCACCGACCCGGCGAGTGGCAATTCGAACGTGACGATTCAGATGCTGCCGCAGTATTCGCCGGTGGCTCAGGACTCGCGCGCAATGTTGCGCGCCAAATCACTGCTCGGCGAGACCTACCTTGAACTGACGCCAGGCAACCCTGATGGGCCGTTCGTCGCCGACAACGGCACGCTGCCGCGCGGCAACATCAAGCCGTCGGTCGAGCTCGACGAGATCTTCCGCGCCTTCGACCCCAAGACGCGCGAGGCGTTCGCCACCTGGCAGCAACAGCTTGCGATTGCGGGCACTGGCTACGGCCGTGACCTCAACGACGCTTTCGCCCAGCTCGCGCCGCTCGAGGAGCAGGCAACAAGCCTCGCGAAGGTCCTAAACCGCAACCAGCTTGCTCTGAGCGGCCTGATCCGAGATACAGGCGTTGTCTTCGCCGCCCTGAGCGCTCGCGGTAACCAGCTCAGCAGTCTGATCACCAACTCCAACACGGTCTTCGCGACGACCGCGGCGGCCAACCAGCAGCTCGCAGACACGTTCGTCGCGTTGCCTACGTTCCAGCGTGAATCGCGCGAGACCCTTGACCGTCTTGTGACCTTCGCTGACGTCACTAATCCGCTCATCACTCAACTCCAACCGGTCGCCAAGCAGCTCGCGCCGACCGCCGCTGCGCTCGAGCAGACGGCGCCGGCGCTGAATGACCTCCTGATTGGGCTTGGGCCGGCGATTACCGCATCCGAGAAGGGACTCCCGGCGACGAACAGCTTCCTCGCGCAGACCCCTGCGCTGCTGGAGGCAGTCGATCCGCTCGCGGCCAATCTCAATCCGCTCTTCCAATACGTCGGTCAGTATCCAAATGACATCACAGCGTTCGTCGGAAACGCTGCCGCTGCGACGAATGCGCGCACCGACCTCAACGGTAAGACCGTGCGCTACTTGAGGGTTACGAACACGATCAACCCACGCTCACTTGCCGCGTACCCAGAGCGCGTCCAGTCGAGCCGTTCAAACCCCTACCCACTGCCGAGGTCATTCGACAAGCTCGCTACTTCGAACATGCCTGTCTTCCAGACCACACCGTGCACTAGTGGCATCACTGCTGGGCTCTCCGCTAGCGCCCAGGCGGCGCTCGGTCCCGTGTACGCAGCGCGCGTGAACGGGTACGCCTTCAACGTCAACAACCCGAACGGCATCGGCGATCCCACCAACGTCGCAGCGCCAGCCTGTCCGCTTCAAGGCCCCGTATTTGGCAGTGGCTTCTACTTCCCGCAGGTCAACGCCGGCGTCGTAACGCCGAAGCTCGTCCCCTGATCCGCTCGGCCCGGTCGGCGCGGGGATCGCGATCCGACGGTAATTTGGCTTGATGGTAACTCGCCTGCTAGCAGCAGTGATGGGGTTTGCGGCGCGGCGGCCGGTCGCCGTCTCGCTCGCCGTCCTCGTGCTGGCGGTCGTTGGCGCGCTCTTTGCATTGAGGCTGGAACCGAGCGCCGAGACTGAAACCTTGGTCGGCCGCTCAACGCCCGGCTACGCGGCGACGGAGCTGCTGCACCAGCGCTTCGGCGATGATGCCGTCTACGTCGTCGTTCGTGAATCAGCAGTGCGGATTGCGCTCGGCGAGGATCTCGGACGCGTTTTCGGGCTCGAAGGTTGCCTTGCGGGCAATCCGACTACGGCCGCTGTACCGCCTGGCGGAAAGAGAGGCCCCTGCGCGCGGCTGGCAGCAACGAAGCCGGCGAAGGTCGTCTTTGGCCCCGGAACCTTCATTAACGAGGCAGTTGGCCAGATCAACGAGCAGCTGCGCAGTTACGCCGCCGCGCAGAAACGAGACTTGGCTGAGGCCGGCCGAAAGGCCTACCGCGATCAGATCGCGAAGGGCGGCGACGTTGCAGCGGCCGAGGCAGCCCGAGCGAAAGCGCGCCAGAAGGTCGATGCCGGCTACTTCCAGCTCTTAGCTGGGCTGGCGCTCCGCTACGGGCTGACGAAGGTTCCAGCCGTCGACGACCCGCAGTTCCTTGCCCGATTGATCTTCGACTCGACGCGCGCTGCCGGAACTCCGAAGGCGCGTTTTGCGACGATCTTCCCCAGCTCGCAGGGTGCGCTGATTCAGGTGCGGCTTCGCAGCGACTTGAGCGAAGCCGAGCGCAAGACGGCGATCGCCAACATTCGTGCGGCTACTGAGATGGATGAGTGGGCGCTCTCCGACGGCAGCTACGCGGTGACCGGCGCGCCGGTACTAATCGGCGAGCTGAGTGATTCGATCTCAAAGTCGATTCTGATCCTGCTGGTTGCCGCCGTGATCGTGATGGCGTTGATGCTGGGGATCGTCTTCCGCTCGCGGCTGCGGCTGCTGCCGCTGGCAATCGCATTGGTCTCAGTTGCGCTGACCTTTGGCGTGATGGCGATCAGCGGTATCGGGCTGACGATGGCTTCGATCGCGATCGTGCCGATCTTGATCGGCCTCGCTGTCGACTATGCGATTCAGTTGCAGTCGCGCTTCGACGAGCAGGGGCCGCCGCTGACGACGGCGATTGGCGCCGTAGCGGCTCGAGGTGCGCCGACGATTCTCGCCGCTGCCGCTGCCACCGCTGCCGGTTTCCTCGTGCTCGTGCTCTCGCCGGTGCCGATGATCCGGGGCTTTGGCGTACTGCTGGTGATCGGAATTGCGCTCGCGCTGACCTGCGCGCTGACGCTCGGCGTTGCCGCGGCAGCGCTACTCGATCGCCGCAGCGGCTCGACGCCGCGGCCGATTGCCGCCGTCAGCGCAGCATGGAATGACGCTGGCGGCCTAATCACTGCGACCGGTGCCTGGCAGGCTGTCTCCTCGCGCCTGCGCAGCTTGACGGCCGCTACGCTGCGCGTCGCGACGGCGAAGCCCGGCCGCGTTCTTGCGATCGCCGGCGCGCTCGCACTGATCGGCTGGGGGCTCGACACGCAGGCGAAGGTCGAGTCCGACGTGCAGAAGCTCGTCCCGTCGTCGCTGCCGGCGCTGCGTGACCTGCAGCAGCTGCAGAAGGTGAGCGGGGTTGGGGGGGAAGTGAACGTCGTCGTCGAGGCCGAAAACGCGGCCTCACCGGCGGTCGTCGCCTGGATGACCGATTACCAGTCGAGGATCCTAAAACGCCTCAATTACGACCCCGAGCGTGGCTGCCGCGGCTCCGACCTCTGCCCGGCTTTCTCGTTGCCGGACCTCTTCACGACGCCCGATTCGGTCTCGTCGCAGCAGCGCGTTGACGCTCTGCTTGCCGCTGTCCCTCCTTATCTGACGCAGAACGTGATCGCGCCCGACCGCAAGACCGCGACCTTGGCCTTCGGTCTGCGGCTGATGAGCCTCGATCGCCAGTTTGCGGTGCTGCGCGTGATGGAGAGCGAACTGAACCCGCCGCCGGGAGTGCGTGCGCGGCTCGCGGGGCTGCCCGTCTTGACGGCGGCCGCCAATGATCGCCTCTCCTCGCCGCTGCGGCGTGGGCTCTCGCTGCTGGTTAGCCTTTTCGCTGTCGGGCTTGTGCTGCTGCTGGCATTTCGTAGCTGGCGACGCGCTCTGATTCCGCTTCTGCCGATCGCGCTAGCGACCGGTTGGTCGGCGCTGATCCTGTTCGCGACGCGAATCCCACTCAACCCGCTCTCGGTCGTGCTCGGCACGCTCGTGGTCGCGATCGCAACCGAGTTCAGCGTGCTGCTCAGTGAGCGTTACCGCCGTGAACGTGACGACGGCCTCGACCCCGCTGAAGCGCTGCGGGCGACCTATGCGTCGACCGGCGCCGCCGTAGTCGCGTCAGGAACGACGGCGATCGCTGGTTTCGCCGTGCTTGTGCTCTCTGAGATCCGAATGCTGCGCGACTTTGGCCTCGTCACTGTGATCGACCTTGGCGTCGCTCTGGTTGGCGTCTTGGTCGTCCTCCCGGCCGTGCTGATGCTGGCCGAGCCGGGCGCGCTCCGACGCCGTTTCGATTGGATCGATCGTCAGCTCCCACCGCGCAAGTCAGCCTCGTGAGCAGCCAGCCGCCGATAACGCCGAGCCCGCCAGCGAAGGCCAAGACGCGCCTGCCAGGCGTCGTTCTCGTCGTCGCGCTCATTCTGCTCGTCGCCTACGTCACCTACAACACGGCGACCGGCGAGCGTGGCTCGTCAACCGGGCCGGCAGCCGGCACCGCGATGGTTCAGTTTGCAGCGCCGCTAGTCGATTCCTCGCTCGAGGGCGACGTCAACGTGACCCAGCGCGATGCCGCCAGCGCAACGGTTCGAGCTGCCTGCGACCTGCATGGCTCGGAGATTCTCAACTCCTGCCAACTAGTGCGTCTTAACCCCGCCGTAATGGTCTTCATCAACTCCAGCCAAGGGCGTTGCGCTGACACGCTCGATCAGGTCATCGGCGCGGCGGCGAAGTATCGGAAGCTGCGAGTTGCAGCCATCGTGATCGCTGGAGAACGCTCTGAGGCGCAAAGATTGGTTGCCGCTCGCGGCTGGAAGATCCCTGTGGCCGAGGATCGCGATGGTGCGCTCGCCAATCTCTACGGCGTTGCGGTCTGCCCTCAGATCGTCTACCTGAGGGCCGGGGGAGTAGTTGATGGCGTCAGCGTTGGCGAGGTCGGCGGCGCTGATCTGAATTCCCGGCTGCGCGCGCTCGAAGGAGCGGGCTGAATTGAGCGGCGGGCTCGGAGCCGAGTTCCCCGGCCTTCGCGCCGATTGGCTTTGCTGCCAGTGCAGGAATCATCGCTGCGACTCAGGCGTTGGCGAACGGCTGGCGCGGCTGGCGAGCCGCTTCAGCGGTCGTCAGGCAATTGAGTTGCGCCAACAGCAGGTTCCAGCCGCTTACCGCAGCTTCTTTCGTCAGGTCGGGATTGACCCCGACCAGCATCCCACGCCGATTGAGCAGGCCGTACTTGGGCGCCTGCTGAGCGGCGGCAATCTGCCGCAGGATCGAATCAGCGATGGGCTGCTGCTAGCGCTGCTTGAAACCTCAGTGCCGGTCGTTGCCTTCGACGCTGCTGCGGTTTCCTCGCCGATTGAGATACGCGCGGCGGAGCGCGGGGAGGTTGTGGCCGGTCTCGGCGTCGAGCCAGGAACGTTGCTGCTGGCCTCCGCTGAGCAGCCGCTCTGCCAGCTCTTCTCGCCTCCGGCGCCGCCGCTTTCCGCTGGTTTAGAGAGCGAGCGTCTGCTGCTGGTGGCCGTGATCGTTCCCGGCGTAAGCGCGATCGCTAGCGACGAGGCGCTGACGATCGCTGCCGCCGCGATTAGCGGTGGCTGATAGCGCCGTCGCCGGTTAGACTTTGCCAATGGCGGCGCTACTCATCGACCACGGTGTTGGCAGTGAACTCCCCGCACAGCTCGGGCTGGGCTCCGGCGAGGCTGCCGCGCGGAGCACGCTGCGGGCTCAGGTCGCGCAGCTCGACCGCCTGCTTAGCGCCGCGGCCTGCGAGGCCTTTCCCGACCGACTTGACCTACCTGTTCTCCCTGCCCGCGGGCCACGGCTGCAGAGCCTTGGCGAGCTTGAGCTGCTGCGCGACGCCCTGATCGGCTCATTGCGGCAGGCCCGTGAAGCGTTGGCCACTCGCGAGCTTGAGCGAACAGCGGCCCGCGAGCTGCTGGAGCAGATGCTGCTCGATCCCGCCAAGTACCGTCGCCTGCGGATCGCACAGAGCGAGCTCGGTGTTGGCGGCTGCGGCGTCTGGAGCGTGATGCCACGCCTCGGGCCGATGGGACGACTGATGGGCTGGTGGCGCGTCAAGCTCTCCTCTGGCTGTCCCTTAGCCGCCTGACAATGGGAAGGCGAAGCCGCAATCGCGGACTCTCCGATGTACCGGGCGCGAGCAACGGCGAGCCGTCGGCGACAAAGAAGCCGGTCAAACCGGACGCTGCCGCTCGTCGCCGCGCGCGCCTTGACGAAGCTCCGAAGCCGCCCTGGGCGCCGGTGCCGCTGACCGAGATCTGCATCTTCGTTGGGATCATCCTGATCGCCGTGGCGCTGCTTGGTGGTGCCCAGCGCGCGCTGCTGATTGGCTTCGGATTGGCGTTGATCTTGATCGCCACGTTGGAGCTCTGCTTGCGCGAGCATCTCGCCGGCTATCGCTCTCATTCTGTACTGATCGCGGCCTGCTCCGCCGTTGTCCTGGCCCTGCCTTTAGCGCTGCTGACCGGCCTGTCGAAAGTGCTGCTGCTGGCAGCCGCTGCCGTCATCTTTGGCGTTCTTTGGTGGCTTCTGCGTAGTCTCTTCCGTAGTCGATCAGGAGGAATGTCATGGCGAGCATGAGTGACCCGCAGTACCCAGCGCCATCGGAGGCGGGCGACCCTAGCGTCGCTCAGCCGATGCGGATCAGCGGGCTCCACCACGCAACATTGATCTGCAGCGACCTTGAGCGCACGACCGCGTTCTACCGCGACGTGCTGGGACTGGCACTTGCCGACGAGGGCGTTAACGCCGATGATCCGGCGACACGGCACTTCTGGTTCACTAGCGACCCGAACGCAAGCGGCGCTGAGCCGGCTCTGCGGCTGACCTTCCTCGAGTACCCCGAGATGGCGAAGGCGACACAAGGGGTTGGCGGCGTCCACCACCTAGCCCTGGCGGTTGCGTCAGCGGCTGAGGTTGAGGCTTGGCGCGACTACCTTCAGCAGCGTGAGATACCGACGACCGAGAGCTTCAGCCGCGACAAGCTGAGCTCCGTTTACCTCCGCGACCCGGACGGCCAGATCATCGAGATCGTCGCGCCCGGCGAGTAGCAGCGGTTCAGTCGCTCGGCAGTGCCGCAGCTAGCGCGTGGCGCTGACGCTCGGTCATCGAACCGATCGTCTTCTGCTCTGAGATCGGAATGCTCTGCAGTAGGCGACGGCAGCGGGCGCGGCCCCAGCGGCGCTGGCTGGTAATGAGGTCGGAGATCGTCATCGACTGAGCCTCCCACGGCGACTCGACGACGACATCTGCGGCCAGCGTGTCACCGGCGGCGACGCGGCGTTTCAGCTCGGCCCTCGCGAGGCGCACCGTGTTGGCGCGCTCCAGTGCGCGGAGGTGCTGAGGTGCTGGGGCCGTGGTCGCAGTTGGTGTCATAGGGACTCCTTAGCGCGCCGGTCGGGCGCACCTAATAGTTCTGGTCAGGACGGTTTCGTTACGGCGTAGGGCCGCTTCGATCAAGTTGTAATCTCGCCTCGGTGCCAGCTTCGCGGGTCACCCTACGGACCCGACTATCGCCTCTCGCTCCCCCTCCGCGGCCACCAAGTAGCCGACTCCTTCAACCTACGAAAGAACCAGCCCAATCGTCAACAGGGTGTAAACGATTTGCGCGCTCAGAGCGTTAAAAAGACGCTCGGGCCGGTCCGGTGAAACCACTGCCGAGGCTCAGTGGTCTCCCGGTCCTGGCAGCGGGCCGTGCTCAGCCTCGAAACTCGCCTTGACCGACTCAAAGGCGGCAAGCGCTCGGTCCAAGGTCTCACGGTCATGGGTTGCCATCACGCTCGTGCGCAGCAGCGCTCCGCTTGGTGGCACGGCGGGGTGGAGGGCGGTGTTGACGAAGACGCCGGCGTCGTAGAGCGCGCGCCAGAGCAGCACGGCCTTCCAGTCATCGCCGACGACGACCGGCACGATCGGCGTGACTATTTCGCCGTTCAATACCCCCGGCGCGTCGAGCTGCGCTGTTGGTGAGCTGAGCTGCTGCGGCGCGACCACGGCGAAGCCAAGCGCCTCTAGGCCGTCACGCAGGTAGCGGGCGTTATCGAGCACCGCTGAGAAGAGCGGCGGCCCGTCCTCGGAGCGAATAATCCGCAGTGCCGCCAGAGCCGCCCCGACCGCTGCGGGCACCGCTGAGGCAGTGAAAAGGTAGGCCCTCGCTGAGACCCGCAGATAGTCAATAACGTCGGCATTTCCAGCGACAAAGCCACCGCAGGAGGCAAGCGACTTGGAGAAAGTTCCGGTCCGCAAGTCAACTTGATCTTCGACACCAAGCAGCTCCGGCGTGCCCGAGCCGCGCGCGCCGAGGACGCCAGCACCGTGCGCATCGTCGACCAGCAGGCGAGCTCCATGAGCTGCGCAGAGCGCCGCGATCTGATCGACTGGCGCGATGTCCCCTTCCATCGAGAAAACGCCATCGACAACGACGAGAATGCCGCCGCCGTCGCCGGCTGCGCGCTCCAGCGCGCGTTCAAGTTTGTCGATGCGGTTGTGGCGGAAGGCGCGCAGTTTTGCTTTCGACTGGATACAGCCGTCGAGAATTGAGGCGTGGTCACCGGAGTCGGCGATAACGGTGTCGCCCGGCCCAAGGATCGTCCCGATCGTCCCGAGATTGGTCTGGTGACCGGTTGTGAAGACGAGCGCGTCCTCGGCGCCGATCCACTCGGCGATCTCGCGCTCCAGTTCGATGTGGAGCGGGATCGTTCCGTTCAGCAAGCGCGAGCCGGTCAGCCCGGTGCCGTAGGTCTCGAGCGCCTCGCGGGCGCCATCCATCACGCGCTCGTCACCGGTCAGCCCGAGGTAGTTGTTTGAGCCGAGCATGATTCGCTCCGCGCCTTCCATCGTGACGACCGGTCGCGCCGGGCCGTCGAGCAGGCGGAAGTAGGGCAGCAGGTCGGCCTCGCGCGCAGCCCGCAGCTGCTCCTCGCGTTCGTGGCCGCGTACTTTGGCGAAGAGATCAACTTGTGTGTTCGACATATAGGCTGCTGGCAATGAGCGTAGAGATCAGGCCGGTGGAAACAAAGGCCGAGCGCAAAGAGTTTCTCGAGTTTCCCTATCGCCTCTACGCCAACGAGCCTATCTGGGTCGCGCCTCTGAGGTTCGAGCGCGCACAGCACATCGACCCGAAGCACAACCCATTCTTCGAGCACGCCGAGGTTCAGCTCTTCCTCGCCTATCGCGACGGCCGCGTCGTTGGCCGCATCTCGGCCCACGTTGACGACAATCTCAACGAGTTTCAGGACAACATCTGGGGGCTGTTCGGCTTCTTTGAATGCGAGGACGACGGAGAGGCAGCGGCAGCCTTGATCGATGCCGCAGCCGAATGGAACCGCGAGCGCGGGCGGGACCGAATCGTTGGTCCGATGAGCTTCTCGACCAACGATGAGTGCGGACTGCTAATCGAGGGCTACGAACTGACGCCAATCATCCTCACCGAATGGCATTTCCCCTACTACCGCAAGCTGCTCGAAGAGGCCTGCGGGCTGCGCAAGGCGATGGACACGCTGATGTGGGATCTGCACATCAGCGGCAAGGCCGACGTTCACCCAGCGATCTGGGAGATGGCGGGCAAGGTTGAGAGCGAGCACGGGATCATCTGCCGGCCGATGCGCAAGAAGGAGCTGCAGGCTGAGGTTGGCCGCTTCCTTGAGGTCTACAACGAAGCCTGGGAGCGCAACTGGGGTTTCGTGCCGCTGAATGAGAAAGAGGCCCGCGCCTACGCTGACAATCTCAAGTTCGTGCTTGATGAGAACTGGGCGATGATCGCCGAGAAGGCCGATACCGGCGAGGTCGTCGGGGCCGCCCTTACGTTGCCCGACTTCAACCAGGCGATCAAGGCCGCCGGCAACGGCCGTCTATTTCCATTCGGCTGGCTGAAGATTCTGCGGGCGCGCAAGAAGATCGATCGCGTTCGCGTCTTCGCGCTCGGCGTCAAGCGCGAATACCAGCACGCTGGTGTTGCCGCGCGGCTCTATGAGATGCATTACGAATCGGCCGAGTCAACGCCGCAGGGCGGCGGCGAAACCGGCTGGATTCTTGAGACGAACAAGGCAATGAACCGTGGCATGGAAGGGATGGGCGGAACCGTCACGCGGCGCTACCGCTTCTATGAACGGTTGCTAGCCGAGGGCGCCGAACCGTCGCTGCCTGACGCAGAGGCATTCCCTTGGCGCGCAGATACTTCGCACCGCGTCGCCAACGAAGCTACTCTTGCCGCTGATGATGCTTGACACCGGCACAGCCAGCAGCGAGCAGCGTGAGCGCGACGAGGAGGTTGACGCCGTCGTCGTCAACGAGGCGCGGCCGCTGCCAGCGCGCCGCAGCGCGGCTGAGCTGGTCGCCACGCAGGCCGCCGTTGTCGGTGGCTCGTTCGTCGCCGGCGCCGTCGTTTGCGCAGTCGTTTCGCGCCGTCGCAGCGGTAAGGCTGCGCGCCGGCGCAAGCGTTCAGGCCAGAGCACGATCGCCGCTTCGCGCTCGTTCTTGGTCGACGTTCACATGCTGCAGCGCTGAGCCGACGGGCCCGAGCGCTACGGACTGGTCTCGGAGCCGAGTCCTTCGCCAGGTAGAAACTCGTTCGTGAACGCCTGCGCGCTGTCGACCGGGCTTGCCAGCAGCTCGTTGCGCTTCATCCAGTCGGCGAAGATCTGCCACTGACTCGGCTCCTGCCATCCAAACGGTTTGCGCGCCGCGGGGAAGAGGACCGGCAGCGTTGCCGCAATCGTCGCCGCTGCATCGCGTTTGCTCAGCTTCGGCGCCGCCGCGCGTAGGACCGTGACCGCTGCAGCAGGGTCGGCTTTGGCGCTCTTCGTGCCGCGTTGGAGCGCGCCGATGAAACGGCGGATCATTGCGCCGTTGCGTGAGACAGTGTCGTTACGTGCGACCAGCACTAACTCGTCATAGGGAGGAATGCCGGCACGGTCTACCGGCATGATCCGCGGCCGCTTCTTGTTCAGTCGCAGCTGGACTCCCTCGATGTTCCAGAAGGCGCCGAGTGTCGCGTCAACGCGGCGCGACAGCATCGCTGGCACGAGCTCGAAACCAACGTCGACCTTCTTGATCGAGGTTGTGTCGACACCGGCGGCGGAGAGGATCTGATCGAGATACGCGTCCTGGTAGGGGAGCCCGGCTGTACCGATCGTCGCGCCCTCAAGCTTGCGCGGGTCAACGGTCTTGTCATTAACGCTGATCAGCGAGGTCAGCGGCCGCTGCGCAAGCGCACCGACGGCGAGGATCGCTGCCCCCTTGTCACGCGCCATCAGCACTTCCGGCTCGTAGGAGATCGCAAGGTCGGCGCCGCCGCTCTGGAGCAACTTCAGCGGCTGCGAGGGATCGGTTGGCGTGATCAGCTTGACGTCAAGTCCGACTTTGGCGAATTCGCCGCTTGCTTGCGCGCTATAGAGGCCAACGTGATCGGCGTTCGGCAGATAGTCGAGAACTACGCGAACTGTGCGCTGCGAAGGGCTCGTGACAACGTCCGTCTTGGCGCCGCAGGCGGTTAGCGTTGCGGCCGCGGCGAGCGTTGCGGCGATGGCGAGTGGTCTGATCATTGAGTAGTCCTCGTCGTTTACGATAACGCCGCTGAATGATCATGCCTTGCGAAAAAGCTCCCGCCTGCTACCGTTCGGAGGGTCAATGTCGCGCATAAGCGTGATGAAAGTAGTGCCAGCGCCCGCACGATTGCCTCACAGCGTCTCCGCGAGTAAGCAGCACACAAAGCCGCGGAGGTTATTTCGATGGCGACTGGAACAGTTAAGTGGTTTAGTGATGAAAAGGGCTTCGGGTTTATTACGCCTGATGAAGCCGGTAAGGATCTGTTCGTGCACCACTCAGCGATCATGGGCGAGGGCTACAAGTCCCTTGCCGAAGGCGCAAAGGTGGAGTTCGAATCAGAAGAGGGCCCTAAGGGTCCGAGCGCTAAGGACGTGCGCGCGATCTAAGGCCCCGTGGCCCTTGTGGCCACATATGGAGTCTTTGCAACGGGTCGCCTTTTGGCGGCCCGTTGTCGTTCCGGGGGGCTGAAGTAACATTGCCCCGATGGAGCAACCAAGCCACGTCGATCTGCTGATCATCGGCGCCGGGCTCTCTGGAATTGGCGCCGCCTGCCGCTTCACCGAAGATCTGCCGCAGAAGAGCTACGCGATCCTCGAAGCGCGCGATGCCAGCGGCGGCACGTGGGACCTCTTCCGCTACCCCGGTATTCGCTCCGACTCCGACCTTCACACACTCGGCTACCAGTTCAGGCCCTGGACCGGCGAGAACGCGATCGTTGACGGCCCTGAAGTGCTCGAGTACATCCGCGATACCGCTGCCGAGTACGGCGTCGATCGCAATATCCGCTATGGCTGCCACGTTACGTCTGCGAGCTGGGACAGCAAGGAGGCGATCTGGACAGTCGAGGCAACGCAGCGAGGCGAGGCGATCACGGTCACCTGCGGCTGGCTCTTCAGCGCCAGCGGCTACTTCCGCTACGACCACGGCTACCAGCCGCACTTTGAAGGGCAGGAGCGTTTTTCCGGCCAGATCATCCACCCACAGGGCTGGCCCGAGGATCTCGACTACGCGGGCAAGAAGGTCGTTGTGATCGGAAGCGGCGCGACAGCCGTCACGCTCGTGCCAGCGTTGGCAGAGCAGGCAGCCCACGTAACGATGCTGCAGCGCTCGCCAAGCTACGTGATCAGCGTGCCGCGCAAAGATGCGGTCGCCAACCTTCTCAATCGGCTGCTTCCTGAAGATCTTGCCTCGAGAATCACCTGGCGCAAGAACGTCTGGCGCCAGCGCTTCGTCTTCAAACTTGCAAAGTCGCAACCAAAGCTCGTTAAGCGCTTCCTGCGTTGGTCGGTCAGTCAGCAGCTCCCAGACGATTACGAGATCGACCGCCACTTTGCGCCCGACTACGACCCCTGGGATCAGCGCCTCTGCGCCGTTCCCAGCGGTGATCTCTTCAAGAGCCTCTCTAGGGGCGACTGCTCTGTCGTGACCGACCAGATCGCCAGCTTCACTGAGGATGGGATCGAGCTAGCCAGTGGCGAACGGCTCGAAGCAGAGATCATCGTCACTGCGACCGGCCTTGAGCTGCTGGCCTTTGGAGGCATTGATCTGACCGTTGACGGCTCACAGGTAGAGCTTCCCGAGATGCTGACCTACAAGGGGTCAATGCTCAGCGAGGTTCCCAACTTCGCTTTTGCGATGGGCAACTACAACGTCTCGCTGACGCTGAAAGTCGGGATCGTGATCGATTACATCTGCCGTGTAATTGGCTACATGGATCGCAATCGCTTTGACAAGTGCACGGCGATCAACCCCGACCCCTCGCAGCAGACGCGGCCGATGCTCGACTTTGGCGCCGGCTACGTCAACCGCTCGCTGCACCTCTTCCCGCGTCAGGGTTCGATCGAACACTGGGAGATGAGTCAAGACCTCGCCCGCGATCAGCGCGAGCTGGCGAGCGAACTGACGGCCGATGGCGCGCTCCACTTCGAGCGCGTCGGCGCAGATGCCGCGCGCACCGGCGTCGCCGCGTAGATTCCGTCCGCGCTCTTGGATTCAGCCTCTAAGGCCGAGTAGCTTCAGGCGCCGTCAGAACCTTGACGAAGTTCTCGAGCTGCGCCGTCGTCCAGCACTCGTAGGCCTCGCAGTACTGGGCGTAGGTGTCGATCACCGAGTCGCCGTAGTTCCAGTAGAGCCGCGGCTCCGGGTTGAGCCAGTAGGTGCGGCCGGCTCGCGCCGCGATCTGGGCGAAGAGGTCGGCGCCAGGTGCGCGGCCATTGGTGCGTGCGTCGCCGAGCACGATCACGGTCGCGCGCGGGTGAAGCTCATCTTGAATCTGTTCGAGCAGCTCGCCCCAAACGCGGCCGTAGTCGGTGTAGCCGGAGATGTCGGCGACGCCGGCGTCGCGGGCGATCGCCTCACTGACGGCCTTGAAGTCGCGCTCGCGCTCGAAGACCTCGGTCACTTCGCTGACGCGTTCAATGAAGACGAACGAGCGCATCTTGCGGAACGAGTCGTGTAGTGCGTGCATCACGGAGAGAAAGAAGACCGAGGCGCTGGTGACGCTCGTTGAGACGTCGCAGATCACGAACAGCTCCGGTCGGCGCGGGCGCACGGGGCGGTACCGCAGCGTGATAGGCACGCCGCCGGTCTGTAGCGAGGCGCGCATCGTGCGGCGGATGTCGACCTGGGCGTGGCGGCGATGGCCGCGGTGCTCCTGGCCTTGCGTCTTCAATCTGCGTTTCAGTTGCGTTACGACGCGGTGAACGCTGGCCAAGTCCTGAAGCGGCCCGCTCGGCAAGGCTCGGTCAAGCTCATGCAGCGGCCGCGCCGCAGGAAGTGAGGAGGTCCGTTCGATCTGTTGACGCTCCAGCTCCTGGCGCAGTAGCTGCTCGAAGCGGCGGATGCCCTCGCGCGGCAGCCCTTCGGCGCGCGGATCATCCTGCGGTACGCCTTCCTGCGGGTCGGTCCGCAGCCCGAGCGCACGGCGGATTCGCTGCACGTCAACGCCGAGCACGCCGGAGCCCTCGCCAGGCTGAGCGAAGGCCGCGATCGAGAGCCGCGCAAGATCGCGAAGCGCACTCTCGTTCTGCTCCGCGATCGCGCGTGCGATCTGCTCCCGCAGCGCCTCGGTGTCGATCTCAGAGTTGCCTCCGCCCTCGCCTTCGCCTTCGCCTTCGCCGCTGCCCGCTTCACCGATCCCGGTCGTCAGCGCGGCAAGCTCGGTCGCGCGGAAGAAGAAGCGTTCAAAGACAAGGTCGAAGATCGCGCGGTCCTCGGGCGATTTGGCGAGCGTCGTGGCGAGCGTTTCGCGGAAGAGCGTCCGCTCGTTCCAAGCAACCTCGGGTAGTGCGCTGAAGGCATCGAGCAGCTCACTTGTGCCGAGCGCAACGCCCTCGCCGCGAAGCTCTTCGCCAAACTCGACTAGGTGCGCCGTCAGGCCAGCGTCGAGCGGGTTCTCGAGCGGCTCAGAGAACAGCGCCGCGCGCCGTGATGCCTCGCGCGACGGACGTTTGTCAGGAGGAGGCGGCACTGCTGCCGTCCTCAGCGCTGTCGAGCTTGACGCCGACGCGCTCGGCGACGATGTCGATATCGGTGCGGTGCTTGACGATGATTGACATCGTCTCGTTGAAGGTCTTGCTGTCGATGTCGGTCGCGCCAAGTAGTAGCAGCGCGCGCGCCCAATCGATCGATTCGGCGATCGACGGTGGCTTCTTGAGGTCAAGATCGCGCACCATCGCGATGACCTCGACGAGGCGGCGGGAGATCTTCTCGTCAAGCTCAGGGGCGTGGAGACGGACGATCTTCAGCTCATGCTCGAGCGACGGGTAATCGATCCAGAGGTAGAGGCAGCGGCGCTTTAGCGCCTCGGTCAGCTCGCGCGAGTTGTTTGAGGTCAGCAGCACCAGCGGCATCGTGCTCGCTTCGATCCGGCCCAGCTCAGGAATTGAGATCTGGAAGTCGGAGAGCAGCTCCAGCAGCATCGCTTCGAACTCCTGGTCGGTCTTGTCGATCTCATCGATCAGCAGTACGACAGGGTCGGGCGATGCGATCGCCGTCATCAGTGGCCGTTCGAGTAGGAACTCCTCACCGAAGATGTCGTCCTGGACCTCGGTCCAGCCGGTGTCCTGCGCTTCGGCTTGGATCCGCAGCAGCTGCTTGCGGTAGTTCCACTCGTAGAGCGCCTTCGCTTCGTCGAGCCCTTCGTAGCACTGAAGGCGAACCAGCTCACGGCCGAGCGTCTCAGCCAGCGACTTGGCCAGCTGCGTCTTACCAACGCCAGCAGGGCCTTCAACGAGGATCGGCTTGCCGAGTTTGATCGCGAGAAAGGCGACCAGCGCCGTCGCGTCATCGGGCAGGTAGCCGACGTCAATCAGGCCGGCGCTGACTTCTTCTGGGCGGTCGGGCGTAGTGGGCATCGTCAGCGGATAATAGGTCTCGTGGGCGGGAAGCTCTGCAGCGCCCTAGCCGCCGGGAGTTTCCTCGCTTGCGTCTTCAAACGAAAGCTGGCCTTCGAGCGGGGCTGGGGGAGGGCTCGACTTGGCTCGCGGATGCTCGGCAGAGGGCGGCGCCGTAGCTACTGGCACGGGCGCTGACTGCGGTTTGCTGAGCGGCACCGCACTGACGACCGAGTTGGGGTCGCCTTCGACCGTCGGTGAATGCGGGTCATCGCCGTCGAGCAGCGGCTCGGGGCGGTGGTGGGCGTGCAGCTGCCAGCCCGCGTAGACGATCACGGCGCCGAGCAGGAAGGCGACGAAGATGCCCCAGTCAACGCCTACCGAGCCCCATGACGGGCTGCCGACTGGCCGCAGGACGCCGGAGTCGTTGCCGCTAGGGCGATCGAGCTGGCGGTAGAAGATCAGGAACATCACCCATGCTCCCGCCGCCATCAGGATGATCCCGTCCCCACCCGGAAGGTGGAAGGCACGAAGGTCGGCGCGCGCAGCGCAGAGCACGATCACGCCAAGCGCGACGAGCAGGATCGAGGCCTCAACGAAGCCCCAAGATTGGAAGGCGTTGAAGGAGTCGCTCAGCTCTGTCGGTGCCTGGCCGGGGCGCGTGACGAAGCCGTCCTGCTGATACCAAGGCAGCAGCATTGAGAGCAGCAAGCCGATCGCCGCCGCGGTTGCCAACTTCTGTTCGCTGTAGAGCGTCCCCCAGGCGCCGCGCAGCTTCGGCGCGGCCGTACTCACGCTGCCGCGCCGGCCGCTACCCGCATTCGCTCCATCAGCAGGTCGCTATCGGCGTCGCTGACGGTCCTCAGCTGGCCTTGGAAGGCAAGCTTCCAGTGCTCTGCGGGCCACTTGCCGATGTGTTCGAGTTCGTCCTTGACGCTTTCGGCGGGAACCCAATCGGCCTCTTCGACGATCAACTCCGGCTCCGTGTTTCGACGCCATGGGTAGGGGTCGGGACTGCCGGGCTTGCCGGGCCAAACCGGCTCGCGGTCCTCGAACAGATCGGAGCTAATGACTACCGATCCGCCGAAGGCCATCACCTTTGTCAGGTAGAAGATGATCCGGTCGCCGACCTCCATCGACAGCGCCTGTTTGCGCCGTCGCTCCTTAAAACCGATCAGTTTGAAGCCAAGCTCGCTGGTGACGGCAAAGTTGTCGACCGAGCCGGTCAGGATCCAAGTCGTTGGGGCTTCGGGCACAGCGCCATTGTAAGGGTCGCTCCGCTGGAGTCGCGCTCAGCGCGGCGCTGGGGATGGGGCGGTTGTGCCCAAGCGTTTGTAGAGATAGTCGGTGAAGCGCTTCGTCATCACGCAATAGGGCCCGGGATCTGGCCAATTCTTGAAGTCGGTAAAGACCGCGGTAGGGCCCTTCTTCTCGCGCAGGGCGATCGTCTCACGCTGCCTATCGGCCGTCATCACATCGCAGAGGCCGCGGAGGAAGTCGCGCAACAGCTCGTGGTAGCCCAGCGGTGAGAGCGAACCCGGCTCGTAGTACGACCATGAGCCGCTGTTCGAGAGGGGAAGCTCATAACGGCCGCGGCTCTGACCTTCGAGCCAGAGCCTGCGCGCGGTCTTGCTGCCGCTGAGGTCGGCGAGGTCGTGGAGCCCGCGCAGTGCCTGGTAGAACTGGTTATAGATCCGCTGGCCTGGCGCGTACGAGTAGCCGAGGTAGTGCGAGCCATGCGCCAACTTCAGTCGTACGCCGCTCGGTGGAGCGGTGCGGAAGATGCCAACGCCACGCTTGGCGAGCGTCATCAGCGAGCGGTCCTTGAAGCGGTCTGAAGTTCGCGCTAGCGCTTGGATTGCCGTGCCCTGCGCCATTCCGCTGACCCAAGGTGGTCGGCCACCTCCGAACTGGAAGAGGTACTCCCAAGCGACTCCGCCGGCGCGGCTAGCGGCCAGCTTGCTGACCTCTTTGGCCAGCCTGCGCAGCTCCGCGGACTTGCTCTCTGCCGTCCAGAGCGCATTCATGTAGCCAAATGTGCCGAGCCACTGGATCTGCAGTCCTTGGCCTGGGTAGGCCTGCCAGACCAGCTCGCTGCCGGAAAAGCCAACGCGCTGGCCGTAGCTCAGCGACGATCCGTTCGTCCACCACTCAGCGTTGCGGCGCAGCGTCTCGGTTAGAGCCGGCAGCCGTGAGGAGGTTGCCAGTCCGCCTTTTGCCATGCGGTCGAAGTTTGCGATCACCGCTCGCAGCTCACGTCGGCGCTGGCCAGTCAACCGTCCAGCAGCATTGCGAGCGCTGCTGATTGCAGCCTTGTAGGCCGCGCGCGTCGTGGCACTGATTGCACCGCCAGCGGCGAGCTTTGCAACCGCGGCGTCGAGGTTTGCTGACGATGCCGTCTGCGCTGGGATTGTCGCCGCTGAGGCGACGTTCAGCTGGCGCCCGGGGTACTCGGGTAGCTGGCTGCTCGGGCCACTCGGTATCAGCGGGTTTTGGCGCGCAGTGACGTTCCCGCTCTGGTCGAGAATGAGAATCGTTGAGGCGTTGGCACTCGCCGCGCCACAGAGGGCGAGCGTGACGAGCGCCGACGCGACGCAAAAAACAGGCGTACGGCGCACGTCAAGAAGCCTAGAGAGGTCCCATTAGCTTGGTCGCAGTTGCCGTTGCAGACGGGCGGCTTTGGTGTTCGCGGCTACGGCTGGGCAGCCGGGGTCGACAGCGGCGCAACGTATGCTCTACGCCCGATGAACGCCCAGCCGCCAGCCAATCCGTCGATCTTTCGGCGCCTGCTCGAGGCCGCAGGCTGGCCGATTCTGCTGGTTGTCTTCATTCCGATCGCAGTAATCCTTCAATACGGCGGTGGCAGCTCGACGGCGATCTTCATCACGGCAGCGCTGGGAGTGATTCCAACGGCCGCGCTGATGGGCCGCGCGACGGAGGAGCTCGCGGCCCGCTCAGGCCCCGGTATCGGTGGGCTGCTGAACGTAACCTTCGGCAATGCGCCCGAGCTGATCATCGCTCTCGTGGCGCTCAACGCTGGGCTTCAGGAGGTCGTCAAGGCCTCGATCGCAGGTTCGATCATCGGCAACATTTTGCTCGTGCTCGGCGCCTCGATGTTCTTCGGTGGCTGGGGCCGCGACGAGCAGAAGTTCAGCGCCCGAGCCGCCAGCGCGCAGACCTCGATGCTCTTTCTCGCGGTGGCCGCGATCGTTATGCCAGCGGTCTACGAGCTGGTGGTCGGCAGTGGCCTACCGAAGCCCAACGAAGTGATCGTTAACTACGACTCAAGTGTTGAGACGCTCTCGCTTGTCGTTGCAGGCGTGCTGCTGATCGCCTACGGAGCTGGGCTCGTCTTCTCGCTCAAGACGCACCGCCGCATCTTCAATCCGGAGCCGGCCGACTTGGAGGCGGTCGGTGCGTCGTGGAGCGTCAAGAAGTCGGTGATCGCGCTGGCGATTGCCGGTATCGCGGTTGCGGCAATGTCGGAGATTCTCGTCGGCTCGATCGAAGAGACGGCGCAGAAGCTCGACATCAGCGAGTTCTTCATCGGCGCGATCGTCGTCGCGATCGTCGGCAACGCGGCCGAGCATTGGGTTGCGGTGCTAGCGGCACGGAAGGATCAGATGAACCTCGCGGTCAACATCTCGATCGGTTCGAGCGCTCAGATCGCACTCTTCGTGGCGCCGGTGCTGATCCTCGCCTCACACGTGATCGGGCCACACCCAATGGCGCTGGTATTCAATGGCTTTGAGCTCGCAGCTTTGGTTCTCTCGGCCCTGCTCGCCAGCCAAGTCACGCAGGACGGTCGCTCAAACTGGTTCGAAGGGCTCCAACTGTTGGCCGTCTACGTGATCATCGCCTTCTCTTTCTTCATCGCCTGAGCGCGGTGGCTAAATGCGTCATGATCGGCCCTCGTGCGACTTGATTCGATAACACCGGGTGACATCGTTCGCGTCTCGATCCGTGGGCGCGTATTCCACGCAGTTGTGCGCGGCAGCGACCCGGCCGGGCTCCAGATCGAGCCGATTGAGCGCGGCATCACGCAGCGCCACGCCAAAGCCCGTGACATCGTTGAGCACTGGTCGAAGGGCGGTCGTCCGCGCGCTGCTGCGGCCCGCGCCGTCAACCCAGAGCAGCGCTCGCTCGACGATCTGCTCGATCGCTAGTCGGCGTCGCTAGTCGGCGCTCGTCATACTGGTGGGCGTGTCCCGACGCCAGACCGACGAGGCCGTCGCCGAAGCAGTCCCGCTCTCTGCGGCGCGCGCCGCTGTGGCCGCTGGTGGCGGTCCGGGGACTACCGATCCGCTCGTCGGCGAGCTGCGCCGTGCCGGCCTGCTGCCGCTGCTGGTGCTGCATCTTCTGTCCGCTGGGCCGTCATACGGCAACGCGTTGATTGAGGGGATCAGCATCTCGACCGGGGGTTTGATCAGCGTCAATCCGAACACTATGTACCCGCTACTTCGCTCACTTGAGGAGAACGAGTTTGTGACCGGCGAGTGGGAACACCCGGAGCGCCGCTCACGCCGCTTCTATGCGATTACCGAGCAAGGTGAGGTCGAGCGCCAACGGCTTGCCGCTGAGATCAAGCCGCGGCTCGAGCAGGTCGCGTCGGCTCTCGAACTGCTGCGCCGCGTGCTCTAGTGAGCGCCGCGCGGGCGCGGACAAAGGTTGACGGCGTCTCGATCGCCGAGGCCGAGCGGCTGTGGTACGACCGTGACTCCTGGCCGCTCTTTATCGATGGCTTTCACGCCATAGTCAGCGTCGCCGGTGAATCGCCCCTAGTTGGTTCGATCGTTCTCTGGCAGTCCACGCCGGCCGGGCGCGGCGAGGTGCGCGAGACGGTGATCGATTACGAGCCCGGAGTCGGGCAAGCGCTCGAGGTTGAAGACCGCGCGATCTCTGGCCGCCAGCGCGTGAGCTTCGTTTCTCGGGACGGCCAGCTGACGGTGACGCTTGAGCTCGACTACCGCCTGAAGGGCGCAAATCCGTTTCGCGCCGTCACCGATTGGCTCTTTATTCGCCGCGCCCAGAACGAATCGCTCCAGCGCACGTTGACCGCCTTTCGGCTCGAACTCGAAGCGCTCGGCGCCGACTGAAAAGCCCGCTCAGCGCGCGGTCGCGGCGCGCGCCCGTAGCGCGGCCTCGAGTTGCAGCAGGCTCGCTTCGAGCGCGGCGATCTGTTCCGCGCTCAGCCCCCCGATCAGCGCCGTCTGCGCCGCATCGGCGGTCTTTTCGGCGGCGCTCGCAAGTAGTTCGATCCGTTCGTCAAGGTCGCCCTGTCCGGCCCAGCTGGCCAGCTCGGCGATCGCAGCGCGCAGCGCGCAGTCAAGCTGAAAGGCAGCTTCGCGCCAGCGGCCAGCGTCAACGTCGGCTCGCGCTCGCAGCGTCAGTTCCTCGCAGGCCAGAATCACGTCGCGGCCACTGAGCACCGCCGCCAGCCGCTCCTGCGGGCTGAGGACCGCTTCGCGCCGTCGCCGCCCAACGCCAAGCGTCACTTCAGTCGCCGAGCTCCAGCGGCCGTTGGCGACCTCTTCGCCGCCGCCTACCCCGACCCGAAGCGCAATCGCTTGGCTCGGCGCGATGCCATGCGCGGCGGCGTCAGCGGCGACGATCCGCTGCCGCTGCAGAACCGAGTTGAGTACCGCAAGCCCGGCCAACGCCTCGGCTTCGCAGTCGACCCCGCGCAGCCATGCCGCTGGGTCGCCTTGAATCGGGCGGGCGTCGATCAGCGTCGCGCGGCCGACGGCGACCGCTGCTGCGTCGGGCTCAGGCGCGGCGGCGCGCGAGCGTCGCTGCAGCCTGCGGCGACGCTCGGCGCCGAGCGTCGCGATCACAAGCACGTGGCTCGGCTCGCCGGCGTGGCCGCGCACGATGTAGCGGCCGTCGGCTGGGCCAAGCGGCCAAGGCGCTTCGACTTGAACAAAACGGAAGTTAAGTGGTTCGGGCAGGGGCTAGCGAAGCTACCACCACGCGGCGCGTCGCAACAGGCAGCACCCCAGTACCGTGAAGGTATAAGCGAGCACGTTTGGAGACCGACATGACCGACGAAACTGCCGATGGACTGAAAGACCGCTTCACCCGCGGGAGTGAGGACGCAATTGGACGCCTCGCTCAGGAACTGCTTGAGAACCCGCTCGTCAGCAGCGCGATCGGGCGTGCCTTCGAGGCGCGCGAGCGCGCAACTCAGGCCCAAGAGGTGGCGATGGGCGCGCTCAATTTGCCGTCGGCGGCCGACCTTGAGCGGCTGACGCGCCGCGTGCGCTCTGTCGCGCAACGGCTCGAAGGGATCGAGGATTCGGTCGATCGGCTCGATGAGCGTTTCGACAAGAACGCTCAGATCTCGCTCGACGAGCGGCTCATAGCGATCGGCGAGCGGCTCGCCGCAATCGAGTTGCTGCTGGTTGCCGGCGACAGCTCGAAGGCGAGCTAGGCGCTCGCCAGCAGTGCGGCGAGGCCGTCGCGGCCAAGGCGCTCAGTGGCTCGCTCCAGCGCCACTCCCTCAAGCCGCGCTCCGGCGCCGGCCGAGGCGTCGCTGACGATCAGTAGAACGGCGAAGCGGATCGATCTGAGCTGGGCGACGGCAAGCAGTGCGGCGGCCTCCATCTCAACGGCGATAGCTCCCGACGCCTTCCAACGCTCGACCCGTTCGCTGCCGCGTTCGTAGAAGAGGTCGGCGCTAACGACGGGGCCGGAGTGGTCGGCGGAAGCGGCCAGTAGCGCTGTCATCTGCTGGTCGGGGATCAGTGGCGCCTCGCCGATCAAGGCCTTGCTCGTGCCGTCGGCGCCGATCAGATCATCGGCGCAGATCAGTTGCCCAAGCTCCAGCGAATCGCTCAGCGCACCGCACGAACCGATCCGAATCGCCCGCTCTAAGCCAAGGTCGCAGAGCTCCTCGAGCACGATCGCCGCGCTCGGCCCGCCGATCCCATGGCTCATGATCGTCAGCGGCTCGCCATCTTCCGCCTCGCCGCTGTAGCCCCAAAGCCCGCGATTGTGGTTGAACATCTTCGGTTCGCTGATCAGGAGTTGGGCCAGCGTTAAGGCGCGCCCAGGGTCGCCGGTCACCAGCGCGCGCGGCGCCAGCGGGGCGGTCGGGTGTACGTGGCGCGGCTGAGCAGACATAGCCGGGCGAGAGTATTGTGAAGCTATGGCCAAAGATCAAAAGAAGTCATCGAAGAGCAAGAGCAAGAAGCGCAGCTCACGCGGAGATCAGGTTCGCTCCGCCGTTGATCAGGCGTTTCAGACCGCCGGGGCGCAGTTGCGACCGGACCGCGCCGCCGACATCGCCGATGAGCTCGCCGCTGCCGCGCAGCGAGTGCGAGATGTAGTCGAGGACGCGCTGCCACCAACGACCGAGGATCTGAAGCGGCTTGAAGAGCGGCTCGCCGTGATCGAGCGACGGATCGGCGCACTGGAGCGCGCCACTCCGGCCGCAACCCGCCGCGCGGCGGCGAAGAAGCCAGTCGCAGCTCCGCGCAAGAAGGCAGCTCCGCGCAAGAAAGCCGCTCCGCGCAAGAAAGCCGCGCCACGCAAGTCAGCGAGCTGATGCAGGTTCAGTTCGACTCAACTGAGCAATTTCGAACGGTCATCGACTGCGTGATGAGGCTGATGAGCGAAGACCCCGATATGGGGCCGAAGCTCCGCGACGCCGACGTGCCCCAGCGCTTTGAGTTCGATGACATGGACCTAGTAGTCAACGCCCGAGCAGCGCGCGAAGGTGAGCAAGGCAACCTCTACTGGGAGTGGACCGACGATGTCGACTGGGAGCCGAAGGTCAAGCTGACAATGAGCTCCGAGGTGGCCAATCGCTACTTCCAAGGCAAAGAGAACGTCCCGGTGGCGATTGCACGCAGGCGGATCAAGGCAGGCGGCGATGTTAAGTCGGCGCTCGCTCTGATCCCAATCACAAAGCCGGTCTACGGGCTCTACCGCTCGATGCTCGAAGCCGACTACCCGCAACTCGTCGTCTAATCGGGTGCTCGCGCGATGGACGACAACGACGACCTAGCCGCCGATCGCCAGCAGCGGGCCAGCGAGAAGCTGCCCGCCGCCGAGGCCGCTGATCGGGCCGGTGTCTCGCTCTCGACGCTGCGCCGCTGGGCCGCGCTCGGGCTCTTCCCAAAGCACGACGTCAGCAGCGGCTGGGGGCCGAGCGCGATTGCGCAGGCTCGCTCGCTGGTCAAGCTGCGCGACCGCGGATACTCGATCGAACAGCTCCAAGAGGCGATCGATCAAGGCCGGATTGTTGGCTACGCCGATGAGCTCGTCGGCGAGATGGTTGGCGAGCGTTTCACGCTCAAAGAGGTAGCCAAGCAGACTGGGCTAAAGGCGGAGGTGATCGAAGAGCTGATCGCCGCGATCGGCCTCCCGTCGGGCGCCGTCGACGATCTTGGGGCAGAGGACGTCGAGATGTTCAGGCATTTCGCGACCGCCGTCGACTCCGGATTCCCGCGCGACGCGTTGCTGCAGACGGTCCGCGTCTACGGGCAGGCAGTATCGAAGATCGCCGATGCCGAGGTTCGTCTAGTCCATCTCCATGTTCACGAGCCGTTGCTGCGCAAGGGGGTTTCGAGCGAGCGGATCGCGGAGCAGATGGACGGGATCACAGAAGAGCTGCTGCCGCTCTTCTCGCCGGTGATAGACCATCTCCACCGCCGCTTCCTCAACCACTTCGTCGAGCAAGACATCGTCGGTCACATGGAAGATGAGCCGGGCGGCGGCCCAGTCGGACAGGTTCGTGTAGCAATCGCCTTCGCCGACCTCGCCGGCTATACGCAGCTGACTGAGGAGGTCGGCGACGAGGAGGCGGCGGGAATCGTCGAGCGCTTCGTCGCCAACGTCAACCAGTCGCTGCCCGATGAGGCGCGGATTCTAAAGACGATTGGCGACGAGGTGATGATCGTCTCCTCCGACGCTGGCTCACTGATCGACTGGGCGGTTGGCTTCCAAATACTCAACACCGAGCGGCCGCTGCCACGGATCGGGATCCACTGCGGCAACGTCGTCTTCCGCGATGGCGATTACTTCGGCCGCGAGGTCAACCTTTCGGCCCGCGTTGCCGCTCGCGCAGCGGCAGGCGAGGTGCTCGTGACCTGGCCGGTTGTTGAGATGGCCGGCAAACATCTCGAGTTTGAGCGGATCGGCGAAGTTCAACTTAAGGGCTTCAGCCACGCCACCGAGCTCTTCCTCGCCGGTCTCGCTGGTGGTAAGTGATGTCACACTCATCTAGCGAAGAGCTGCTTGAGCGGGTCCGCGGCGGTGGTCTGCTCGAAGCCGGCCAGCGCGTTGTTGTCTGTCTCTCCGGCGGGCGCGATTCGGTCTGCCTGCTCGACGTCGCAGTTGAACTCTGCGGCCAGGGCAACGTCAGTGCGCTGCACGTCAACTACGGGCTGCGCGATCAGGCCGGCGATGACGAACAGCTCTGTCGCGATCTCTGTCAGCAGCTCGGCGTCGGCCTTACGGTTGAGGCCGCGAGCGCCCCGCGCGAAGGCAACGTTCAGGCTTGGGCGCGCGACGTCCGCTACGCCGTCGGCGCGCAGCTCGCCAGCGGCGAGGGCGCCCAACTCGCCGCAGGCCACACCGCCAGTGATCAAGTTGAGACCGTGCTCTACCGCCTCGCCGCCTCGCCCGGCCGCCGCTCACTTGTTGGCATGCCCGATCAGCGCGGGCTGCTGATCCGGCCGTTGCTGCGCGCCCGCTTCACGCGCGATGAGACCGCCGATTGGTGCCGCGCGCGCGGCCTGCAGTGGTGCGAGGACGCCAGTAACGAGACTGACAAGTACGCCCGCGGCCGAATCCGTGGCCAAGTGCTGCCGGCGCTGCGCAGCGTTCATCCTGCGACCGATGCGAACATTCTGCAAAGCGCCGAACTGCTGCGGGATGAGGCCGAGGTCTTGGAGATCGTTGTCGACACGGCGCTTGCCGGAAAGAGCGAGATTTCGACCGAGCATCTCGCTGCGCTGCCGCCAGCACTGGCACGGCTGGTCGTGCGGCGCCTTGCCGAAGATGCGACCGGTTCGCTCTGCCCGCAGGCCGCAGCGCGGATCGGTGAGCTGATTGATCTTGGCGCCGCTGGCAGCGGCTCGGCGGCGCTCGACGTGGGTAGCGGCGCACGCGCAGTTATCAAGAACGGAACGCTCAGCTTTGAACTCTCGCCGCAGCGGGCGGCTCGCAGGCCGGTCGAAGGGTAACCTCCCGCGCGATGAGTGACGACCCGCCGATCGGTGAAATTCTCGTTCAGCCCGACCAGCTGAAGGAGCGAGTGCGCTCGCTCGGCGCAGAGATCAGCGCCGACTACGAAGGGCGCGACCTGCTGCTGGTCGGCGTGCTGAAGGGAGCCACCTTCTTTCTTGCCGACCTAATGCGCAACATCACGGCGCCGTGCGAGCTCGACTTCATGGCGCTCGCCTCCTACGGCTCACAGACCGACTCCAGCGGCGTAGTTCGGATTCTGAAGGATCTTGACGCGCCGATCGAAGGCCGCGACGTGCTGATCGTCGAGGACATCGTCGATTCCGGCTTGACGCTGCAGTACCTGCTGCGTAACTTGGGCGCCCGCGACCCGGCATCGCTTGAGGTTTGCTCGCTGCTGACGAAGCCTGAGCGGCGCAAGGCCGACGTCCCGATCAAGTACGTCGGCTTTGAGATTCCCAACCGCTTCGCGATCGGTTACGGGCTCGATCACGCTGAGCGCTGGCGCAACCTGCCGTATGTTGCCTCGCTGCTGCGCCCAGAGAGCGGTTCCTAGGCATATCGCGGCTGTTACTCTGAAGGATCTGTCCCATCGACGTAATCCAACAGCTATCCACGTAACGTATCCCACCCAATGAGCCGTTTTTTCAAGAGCGCAGCCTTCCCAATCCTGATCGTGATCGTGCTCGCGTTCTTCGCGCAGCGCTTGATCAGCGGCGGGCAGAAGGAGAAGGCTCCGACCTACAGCGAATTCATTGCGCAGCTCGCTGCCGGTGACCTCAAGACGGTCGACCTGAAGACGAAGAACAACACCGTCGTGGTTACTCCTCGCACCGGCAAAGCGTACGAAACCGGTTTCACGACCGCTGGCTCCGACAGGCTTGAAGCACAGCTCCAGAGCGCTGAGGACCAAGGCAAGCTCTCAGGCGGCTACAACATTCAGAGCAGCAAGACGAGCGGTTGGCTCTCGCTGCTGACCTACGTACTGCCGTTCCTGATCTTCATCGGCTTCTGGATCTTCCTGATGAACCAGATGCAAGGCGGCGGCTCGAAGGTGATGTCGTTCGGCAAGTCGAAGGCGAAGCGAATGACGGCCGATTCGCCGAAGATCAGCTTCCGGGACGTCGCCGGTGTTGACGAGGCCGTCGAAGAGCTGCACGAGATCAAAGAGTTCCTCGAGAACCCGAAGAAGTTCCAAGCGCTCGGAGCGCGGATTCCAAAGGGTGTGCTGCTCTTTGGCCCTCCAGGCACCGGCAAGACGCTGTTGGCCCGCGCCGTCGCTGGCGAAGCTGGTGTTCCCTTCTTTTCAATCTCCGGCTCCGACTTCGTCGAGATGTTCGTCGGCGTCGGCGCCAGCCGTGTGCGAGACCTCTTCGAGCAGGCGAAGCAGAACTCGCCCTGCATCATCTTCATCGACGAGATCGACGCCGTCGGTCGCCACCGCGGCGCCGGCATGGGCGGCGGTCACGACGAGCGCGAGCAGACGCTCAACCAGCTGCTCGTAGAGATGGACGGCTTCACGATGACCGACAACGTGATCCTGATCGCCGCGACCAACCGCCCTGACATTCTTGACCCGGCGCTGCTGCGCCCAGGCCGCTTCGATCGCCAGATCGTCGTTGACCGCCCCGATCGCAAGGGCCGCGCGCGGATCCTTGACGTTCACACCCGTGGCAAGCCGCTGGCGAAGGAGATCGACACCGACACGCTCGCTGGTCAGACGCCCGGCTTCACCGGCGCCGACCTCGCCAACCTCGTTAACGAGGCGGCACTGCTGGCAGCCCGCCACGGCAAGCGTGAAGTAACTCAGGTCGAGCTCGAAGAGGGGATCATGCGCGTGATCGCAGGCCCCGAGAAGAAGACGCGCGTGATGAGCGACAAGGAACGGCTCGTCACCGCCTTCCACGAGATGGGTCACGCAATCGTCGGCCACTACCTCGAGTTCTCCGACCCGGTCCACAAGATCTCGATCGTCAGCCGCGGCCAAGCGCTCGGCTACACGATTTCAATGCCGCAGGAGGATCGCTTCCTCACGACGCGCGCGGAGCTGCTCGATTCGATGGCGATGACGCTCGGTGGCCGCGCCGCCGAAGAGATCGTCTTCAGTGAAATCACTACCGGTGCATCAAACGACATCGAGAAGGTCACCGCGACCGCCAAGCAGATGGTGATGCGCTTTGGCATGAGCGAACGGCTCGGCCCGCGCGTCTTCGGCCGCGATCAAGGCCAGCCATTCCTCGGCCGTGAGTTCTCCTCAGAACCTGATTACTCGGATGAGATCGCACGTGAGATCGATGACGAGATCCGCCGCATCATCGAGTCGGCGCATCAGCGCGCGAAGGACATGCTGACCGAACATCTCGAGGCGCTTGAAACAACTTCACGGATCCTGCTCAAGCGTGAGACGATCGAGAGGAATGAATTCCTTGCGCTGCTCGACGGCAAGAGCGAAGAAGATGTCTTCGGCCCCGACGACGCTCCAGCGCAGCCGACCGACGGCACCTCTGAAGGCGCCACAGAGGCCGAGCGCGACGCGCCGAGGCCAACGACGCGGCCCGGCCTTGCCGGCGGCGCGCTCGAGGCCCGCGGCCTCGATCTGCCTGAGAAGCCTGAACCGGCCTGAGTCGCCGCGCGCACGGCTATCCGGATGAGCGCCGCTTGGAAGGTGATGGGCGTCTGCAACGCGACGCCTGACTCGTTCTCCGATGGGGGGATGCTGCCAACGGCTGAGGCCGCGATAGCTCATAGCCTCGAGCTGATTGCTCAGGGCGCGGCGATCATCGACGTCGGCGGCGAATCAACTCGCCCCGGAGCCGAACCGGTAGATCAAGCTGAGGAGCTGCGGCGCGTGATCCCAGTGATCGAGGGGATCGCGGCAGCGGCGCCGCAGGTGCAGATCAGCGTCGACACGATGAAGCTTGACGTTGCCAAGGCAGCGCTTGAAGCCGGTGCCAGCTACGTCAACGACGTCAGCGCCTTTACGCGCGAGCCAGCGATCGCGGAGCTGGTCGCAGAGGCTGGTTGCGACTGTTGCCTGATGCACATGCTCGGTTCGCCGCAGACGATGCAGGACGAGCCGCAGTACGACGACGTTGTCGCCGAGGTCTGCGAGTTCCTCAGCGAGCGCGCTGAGCTAGCGCTGGCAGCCGGGATCAAGCGCGAACGAATTGCTGTCGACCCAGGGATTGGCTTCGGCAAGACGCTCGATCACAACCTCGATCTGCTCGCCAACCTTGGCGCGGTTGCGGCGCTCGGTTTTCCAGTCGTCATCGGCCTCTCGCGCAAGCGTTTCCTTGGCGAGCTGACCGGCGCCGAGCGGCCAGACCAACGAGTTGCAGCAACTGTCGCGGCCAACGTGCTGGCATTTGAGCGTGGCGCCAGCGTTTTTCGCGTTCACGACGTGCGAGCAAATGTCGACGGCCTCAAGCTCGCAAGTGCTACGTTGACGCGCGATGGACGCTGACGAAGAGCACGAGGAGAACGAGGAGTTCGACGAGGAATTCGGCGAGCGCAGCAGCGAGCTGGCCGCGACCAGCATCGAGATCACCGGCCTCTCTCTTTACACCCACCACGGCGTCAGCGACGCCGAGCAGGAGATCGGCCAGCGGCTTGTCTTCGATCTTCGCTTCGACGTCGGCGCCTGCGACGCAACCGTCACAGACCGGGTTGAGGACACAGTCGACTACGGCCGCGTCTGCGAGTTCGTATCACTCGTCGCCCAGCGCCGCTCCTACCGCACACTCGAGGCGCTCTGCACCGAGGTAGCCAACCAGCTGCTTGATGAGTTCGACGCGCGCGAGGTTTGGGTCAAGGCGACGAAGCCTGAACCGCCGATTGCGCTCGCAGTTGAGTCGGTCTCGGTTGAGGTCTGGCACAGCGCGGCCGGTCGATGAGCACACCGTTTGAACTGGCAACGGCGGTTGAGCCGCTCGGCGGCGGCCGCTTCAGCGCGCTCTGCGACGTTGAGTGGTCGGCGCCTCGCGGCCCCAACGGCGGGTACCTCGCGGCGATCATGATTCGTGCGATGGCAGCCGAGCTGGGCGACGCCGAGCGCGAAGCGCGCTCAATAACGCTCCATTACTTGAGCCCCCCGTCCGCTGGCCCGATGCAGATCGAGGTCAAGGTCGAGCGCTCGGGGCGGACGCTCACAACGCTCAGCGCGCGGCTTGAGCAGGACGGCAAGTGCTGCCTGCTGGCGCTCGGTGCCTTCGCCGGTCAGTTCTCGGACAAGCGTCCGTTTGTCGCCCAGATGCCAAAGGCGCGTGCCGCCGACCAGATCGAGCCGATCCCAGTTGTTGAGCAGATGCCGCCGATCGCTCACCAGGTTCAGATGAGGCCAGCACTCGGCGCGTTGCCGTTCAGCGGCTCCGACGAGGCGATCAGCGGTGGTTGGATGCGGCTAAACGAGCCACAGCAGCTCGACTCGGCGGCGCTTGCGCTCTACTGCGACGCATGGCTGCCGGCCGTCTTCACGCGCCTGACCGAGCCGGTCGGTGCGCCAACCGTTGACCTGACGATCCACTTCCGCGATCCGCATGCCGCGCTCGAGATCGACGCTTCGGAATCGGTTCTCGGTGTCTTCCGCTGCAGCACGGCAATCGAAGGCTTCGTCGAAGAGGACGGCGAGATCTGGTCGGCCGACGGCAGGCTGCTGGCCCACAGCCGACAGCTCGCGTTGCTCGTCGAACCGAAGTAGCTATGGCTGCGGCGCAGACTGGCTACCTCGGCCTCGGTTCCAACGTCGGTGGTCGCCGCGAAAACCTCCAGGCCGCCGTGGACGCAATGCCTACCCGCGGCATCTCTGTGCTGGCCTCGTCGTCGACCTACGACACCGAGCCGGTTGGCCTCGTTCTTGATCAGCCCTCGTTTCTCAACGCCTGCGTCAGGATCAGCACCGAGCTGGGCCCCGAAGAGCTGCTCGACGCCTGCAAAGAGATCGAAGCAGCGCTCGGCCGCGACCTTGAGGGCGGCGTCCGCCATGGACCGCGGCCGATCGACGTTGACCTCTTACTGCTTGGCGATCTCGTCTACGAAAGCGAGCGGCTGAGCCTGCCGCACGCCGAAACAACGTCACGCCGCTTCGTCCTAATCCCACTGCTGGAGCTCGATTTCGATCTGCGCGCGCCCGACGGTTCTCCACTCTCAGAGGCGCTCGTGGCGCTTGGTTTCGACGAGGGTGTGACGCGCGAAGGCGCGGCTCTTGCCGTTCCATCGCAATAACTTTTTCGAGGCTGTCAGACTGCGCAAGCGATGTTGATCAATACCCCGCTCGCGGCCCTCGGCGCCAATCCACTGGCGATCGGTGTGATCGTTGTAATCGTCGGCGCATTACTGCTCGTTGACCTGCTCGTCTTTGCGCGCGGCCGCCAGCCCACGCGCAAAGAGGCAATCGTCTGGAGCATCGGCTGGTTGATCGTCGGACTGCTGGCGACGATCCCCATCATCCTGCTTTCGAGCCCCGCCGACGGCGTTAACTACGTCACCGTCTATCTGATCGAGCGCACACTTTCGCTCGACAATCTCGTCGTCTTCCTGCTGATCTTCGGTTACTTCGCCGTCCCCGCCGCCCAGCGCGGGATTCTGCTCTTCTGGGGCATCATCCTGGCGCTGGCGATGCGCGGCGTGGCGATCGTCGTCGGCGTCGAGCTGATCGAGCGCTTCCACATCGTCACCTACATCCTCGGAGCGTTGCTGCTGGTGCTTGCATGGCGGATGTACAAAGGAGCGGCCGACCACGTCGACCCGGACCATTCGCCGCTGGTGCGTTTGATTCGGCGCTTCTACCCGATCGGCGACTACCACGGCTCGCGCTTCTCAACGATCGTTGGTGATCGACGGGTCTTGACGCCGCTGGCGCTGGCGCTGGTCAGCGTCGTTGCCGCAGATATTGCCTTCGCGCTCGATTCGATCCCCGCGGCCTTCGCGATTACCGAGGACCCGCTCGTGATCTGGGCCGCAAACGGATTCGCACTGCTAGGCCTGCGCGCTCTCTTCTCTCTGGTCGAGGATCTGATTAAGCGCTTTCGCTACCTCAACCAGACGGTTGCGGTTGTGCTCGGTGTTGTCGCGCTGAAGCTGCTGATCCAAGACGTCTATAAAGCTTCGGCTCCGGTCAGCTTGGCGCTCGTGATTGGCCTTTTCGCGGCCGGCATCACGCTCTCGGTCCTCGCCGACCGTCGCGACGGGGTTAACCCACGGCCAAGCTAAGCCGCGTTGGGCAGCAGCGCGGCGGGAATCGTTCCGACCGGCGCGAAGCCAGGCGCTTCGGGGAAGCAGCGCAGCGCTAGGTCGGCGCAGGGGCGACCGGCGAAGATCTCACTGAAGTCGGCGAAGGTCATCAGCAGTCGCAGGCTGGCGGCGATCTGCAGGTCGGCGACATTGAACTGTTCGCCTCCGATCACTCCGTCAGCGATCCAACCGTCGATCCGGTCGAGCAGGATTGGCAGCGTGCGGATGTCGTCGGCGTAGGTTGCGTCGGTGGCGCGGTTGGCGCGCATCTCAATCGTTGTAACGCCCGGTGCGATCAGCTTCAGCACCGGCACCGGCACAGGAGGCAACTTCGAGCCAGCGGAGTAGTTGGCCATGATTTCCGGGTGGGCTTTGAAGCTTGGCCACAGCACGCGGCGCACCAGTGGTTGGAGGACCTCGTCGCCCCAAGCCTCAGCTTCGAGCACCGCGGCGCGCTGGGCGGCGTCGGCGGGAATTAGCGCAGGGTTAGGAACGAGCTCGTCGAGCCTCGCGAGGATTTCGCGTGAGCCGCTGATCTTCTCGCCGTCGATCTGGATTCCAGGCACGGTTCGCTTGCCAAAGAGCAGTTTCATTGCGCCCATGTGCATCGGTGGCGGGAACTCAATAACCGAGAATGGAAGACCTTTTATTTCAAGTGCTTTCTCGACCGTTGCACAAGGGTGGGAGCCGCCAACTACGAAAAGTTTGATCTTCATTATTGGCGAACAGTAGCCGTTCGTGCGCCGCAAATCCGCCCAGCCCGCTACCGTTGCGACTATGAGCTCACCGCCGGTAATCCCGACCTCTCGCGATGGTTTCTTCTCGACCCTCTTCGATCTCAGCTTCACGCGCCTTCTGACGACCCGCGTAGTTAAGGGGCTCTACATCCTGCTGATCGTTGTTGTCGGGATCGGACTCGTCATCACGATCGTCTCGTCGATCATCGCCGGCTCGATCACAGGTGTGCTGATCTCGGTTGTCGGCGGCACGCTCGTCGCGCTGCTAACGATCATCTACGGCCGCATCGTGCTTGAGGTTCTGCTTGCGATCTTCCGCATTCTTGAGACCAACCGCGAGATCGCTTACCTGCAACGCCAGCAGCTGCTCGCGATCCAGCCCGATGCCGTTGCAGGCGACGCTTCACAGCAGTTCCCGCCGGCGTCGTAAGCTGGCCCAATGCTGCTCGTAGTTGACGTAGGCAACACGCAGACCCATTTCGGCACCTATGAGGGTGGCGAGCTGGTCGAACACTGGCGTTTTGCGACCGTGCGCGATTCAACAGCCGATGAGATCGGCGCCGCTCTGCGCAACCTCGTTGAGCTTCGCGGCGTTGGACTGGAGCAGATCGACTCCTCGATCGTCTCCTCGACCGTGCCCCAGCTCGGGCCGCAGTGGCTTGAGATGACGGAGCGCTACCTCGGCCACGAGATGCTCGTCGTCGGCCCCGGGTTCAAGACCGGAATGCCGTTGCGCTACGACAACCCGCGTGAGATCGGAGCCGACCGCCTCGTCAACGCCGTCGCCGCTTACGAGCGCACTCGGGGCGCCTGCATCGTCGTTGACTTCGGTACGGCAATCACTTACGACCCCGTCTCGGCTGAAGGCGAATATCTCGGTGGGATCATCAGTCCCGGCGTTGAGATCTCAGTCGAGGCGCTGGCTAGCCGCGCCGCGAAGCTGCCGAAGGTTGATCTTGAGCCGCCGCGCGCGCTGATCGGCAAGTCGACGATCGAAGCGATCCGCTCCGGCGTGATCTACGGCTTTGCCGCGATGGTCGATGGGATCGTCGCGCGGCTGCTCGAAGAGATGGGAGAGGAGACGGCGACAATCGCCACCGGCGGCCTCGCCCACCACATCGTGCCGTTCACAGAGCGGATCGATGAGATCGACGACCTACTGACGCTTGAGGGTCTACGGATCCTGTTCGAGCGCAACCAGTGATCGGCTCGCTGAAGCTAGGCTTGCGCCGATGACCGCGCCACCTCTAACGGAGCCGTTCACGATTGGCGGAGTGGAAGCCCCGAACCGCGTCGTGCTCGCGCCACTGGCTGGAATCGGCAACTGGTTCGTGCGCCTGCAGGCAAAGCGCTTCGGGGCCGGACTGACGGTCAGCGAGATGATCTCCAGCTTCGCGATCCACCATCGCAACGAGAAGACGATGCGCGACCTGCTTGTGATCCACCCCGACGAGCGCGCCTACCCCGGCCCGATCGCGTTCCAGCTCTTCGGTCAGGATCCTGAAGTGATGCGCTCGGCGGCGGCGACTGCGGCCGAGCATGGTGCCGACATCATCGACCTCAATATGGGCTGCCCGGTGCCGAAAGTGATGAAGAACGGCGCCGGCGCGGCACTTATCTCGGACCCCGCCGCCGCAGTCGAAATCGCGCGCGCGGCCGGCGAGGGCAGCGGACTACCGGTGACGGTCAAGCTTCGCTCAGGGCAGAAGAGCGGCGAGGCCGACGGCTACCAACTCGCACTGCGGCTTGTTGATGAGGCCGGCGTCGCCGCGATCGCCTTCCATCCCCGCTCGGCGCAGGTCAAGCACAAGGGCTCGCCCGACTACGAACTGGCGGCCAAACTAGTCGAGCAGCTTCCAGTGCCGGTGATTCTCTCCGGTGGACTGAGCAACACTGAGGCGACGCTGGCAGCACGCGAGCAGACCGGCGCCGCGGCCGTAATGCTGGCTCGCGGCGCACTCGGCAATCCGTGGCTGTTTGAGAGCGTGCTCGGGCTTCGCAGCGAGCCGCCGGCGCGCGAGGAGATCGTCGCTGAGCTTAGTTGGATCATCGACCGCGCCAGCGAGCATCTCGGCGAAGAGCGCGCCGCTCGCTACCTGCGGACCTTCTATCCGTGGTACCTCGAGCAGCTAGCGCTCGACAAGCCAACGTTGATCGCTTTTCAGCAGAGTGAGTCGATCGATCAGGTCCGCTCGATGCTGGCCGAGCTCGAACCGTTGACCAGCGCCGCCTAATTCGTAACTGATGCCGGAATCAGGCTGCACGGACGCTCGCTATACTGCCCGCTTCGCTCGCGCCTAAGCAGTTCCAGTCGCACAATTGGTACTGGCCACAACTCCAATAAAGTGAATTCTGATGCCTAAAGAAGTGATTCTCACCCCAGCTGGCCTTAAGCGCCTGCAAAAGGAACTCGACACGTTGCAGACCGATCGACGCCGCGAGGTTGCCGAGCGGATCCGTGACGCTCGTGAGTTTGGTGAAATCGCGGAGAATTCGGAGTACGACGACGCCAAGAACGAGCAGTCGATGCTTGAGGCGCGGATCGCGCAGCTCGAAGAGCGGCTCCGCGACGCGCAGGTGATCGACAAGAAGAAGATTTCGACCGACGTAGTTCAAATCGGAACCGCGGTTCATCTCAAGGACGAGAAGACAGGCAAGACGCAGAAGTTCACAATCGTTGGTTCGGCTGAAGCGAATCCATCCGAGATGATGCTCTCGAACGAGTCGCCGGTGGGGCGCGCGCTGATCGGCCAGAAGCGCAATACGGTTGTTTCGGTGCCCGTTCCGAAGGGTGCTGCGCGCAAGCTGAAGATCACGAAGATCGACGTCGGTCTTTAAATCGTCATGATGGCGCTCTAGTGAGCGACCAACCGACCGATCAACCAAGTGAACTGCTCGCCGCCCGGCGAGCGAAGCTGGAGCGAATCCGCGCGCAAGGCGTGGAGCCGTTTCCGCACGCCTTTCCCGGTGTAACGCCGATCGCCGAAGCGCAGGCGCCGTGGCAAGAGCTCGAAGCCGGCGAGGAGCGCGACGACGCCTACCGCATCGCCGGCCGCCTCGCCGCTCGCCGCGGTCAGGGCAAGATGGCCTTCCTCGACATTGTTGACCGCAGCGGTCGGATGCAGGTTCAAGCGCGCGCCGACGTGCTCGGCGAAGAGGCGATGGCGCAACTGATCGAGTTCGACCTCGGCGACCTCGTTGGAATCGATGGCACGATCTTCTCAAGCCGCAGCGGCGAGCTGACACTGCGCGTGACCGGCTTCACGCTGCTGGCGAAGAGCCTGCGCCCGCCGCCCGACAAGCACCACGGGCTCCAGGACGTCGAAACCCGCTACCGCCGCCGCGAGCTCGACCTGATCGCCAACGAAGAGGCGCGTGAGCTCTTCGTCACGCGCGCCAAGATCGTCTCCGAGCTGCGGCGTTCGCTCGACGATGACGGCTTCATTGAAGTCGAGACGCCGGTGCTGCAACCGCTCTACGGCGGTGCCTTGGCGAGGCCGTTCATCACCCATCACAACACACTCGACCGTGACCTTTACCTGCGGATCGCGACAGAGCTCTACCTCAAGCGCTGCATCGTCGGTGGGCTTGAGCGGGTCTACGAGCTCGGCAAGGACTTCCGCAACGAGGGGCTCTCGACGAAGCACAATCCTGAGTTCACGATGGTCGAGTGGTACGAGGCCTACGCCGATTACGGCGACGCGATGGATCGCGTCGAGCAGCTTGTAATTGGTATCGCCGCCGTGATCAATTACGACGGCCCAGTCGACTTTTCGGCTCCCTGGCCGCGGATCCCAATGGCGCAGGCGATCAAGGACGCGACCGGGATCGACATCAGCGAAGCGACCGATCGCGACACCCTCGTCGCTGCGATCGCTGCCTCCGACAAAGTGAAGCTTGACGTTGAAGATCGGGCTTGGCCAACGCTGGTTGATGACCTGCTCAGCAAGTACGTCGAGCCGGCGATCACGAACCCGGTCTTCATAACCGATTACCCGACCGCGCTTTCACCGTTCGCCAAAGGACACCGCAGCCAGCCCGGTCTCGTCGAGCGCTTCGAAGCGTTCTGCAGTGGGATGGAGTTCGCCAACGCCTTCAGCGAGCTCAACGACCCCGACGAGCAGCGCCGCCGCTTTGAGGATCAGGTCCGCCTTGCAGAGAGCGGCGACGAAGAGTCGCAGCCTTACGACGAAGTCTTCGTTCAGGCACTCGAGCAGGGAATGCCGCCGACGGCAGGCGTCGGTTTGGGGATCGATCGGCTCGTGATGTTGATGACCGGGCGCGACTCGATTCGCGAGGTTGTGCTGTTCCCGGCGATGCGTGACTAGGCGTCTTTGCGCTGGCTCGGTGGCCACGGCCCGCTGTTAGAATGCGGTATGTCCGAATTTCTTCTCCGTTCGTTGATCCATCTGCCTGTCAGGGTCGGTAAGTAGGGTAAGAAGCGGAATCGAAGCGACCCCAAAAACGACCAGCGTCAGAACCCAGACCACCACCTCAACCGACTACCTACCAAGACTCTTAGGAAGGACACGAATTAGATGTTCGAGCGATTTACAGAGCGTGCCCGTCAGGTCGTCGTCCTTGCTCAGGAAGAGGCTCGCACGCTGAAGCACAACTACATCGGCACCGAGCACATCCTGCTCGGCCTGCTGCGTGAAGAGGAAGGGCTCGCCGCCCGCGTGCTCGAGAGCCTCGACATCACGACCGAGCGTGTTCGCGCTCAGGTAGTCCGCATCGTCGGCTCCGGCGAAGAGGTCACCTCGGGCCAGATCCCCTTCACTCCTCGCGCCAAGAAGGTTCTTGAGCTTGCTCTCCGTGAGGCGCTCAGCCTTGGCCACAACTACATCGGCACCGAGCACATTCTGCTCGGCCTCGTGCGTGAGAACGAGGGCGTTGCGGCACGCATCCTGCTCGACTTCGACGCCGACTCGGAGAAGATCCGCAACGAAGTCATTCGCATGCTCTCCGGCCCCGGTGGTCGTCGCCAGGGCAGCTCCGGCCAAGGCAGCGGCAGTGCCGCTGGCACCGGCTCGGGCGAGGGCAAGAAGTCATCGAAGCTGCTCGACCAGTTCGGTCGCAACCTGACGCGGCTCGCTTCCGAGGGCAAGCTTGATCCTGTCGTTGGCCGCGAGACCGAGATCGAGCGGATCATGCAGATCCTCTCTCGCCGCACGAAGAACAACCCGGTCCTGATCGGCGAACCGGGGGTAGGCAAGACGGCCGTCGTCGAAGGGCTCGCGCAGCGGATCATCAACTCCGACGTTCCGCCTCTGCTCGCTGACAAGCAGATCTACACACTTGACCTCGCAGCGCTCGTCGCCGGTTCGAAGTACCGCGGCGAGTTCGAGGAACGGCTGAAGAAGGTGATGAAGGAGATCACTCAGCGCGGCGACATCATTCTCTTCATCGACGAGATCCACAACCTCGTTGGAGCCGGCGCCGCTGAGGGCGCAATCGACGCCGCCTCAATCCTCAAGCCGGCTTTGGCCCGCGGCGAGCTGCAGACGATCGGCGCGACGACGCTCGACGAGTACCGCAAGTACCTCGAGCGAGACAGCGCGCTGGAGCGCCGCTTCCAGAAGATCGTCGTTGAACAGCCAACGATCGAGGAGTCGGTTCAGATCCTCGAAGGGTTGCGTGACCGTTACGAAGAGCACCACAAGGTTGAAATCACCGATGAAGCTCTGCGCGCCGCCTGCGAGCTGGCCGATCGCTACATCGCCGACCGCCAACTCCCCGACAAAGCGATCGACCTTGTCGATGAGGCCGCCTCGCGGATGCGCATCAAGACGATGACCGCTCCTCCCGTCTACCGCGAGCTTGAGGACGACATCGAGCGCACGCGCCGCGAAAAAGAGACCGCGATCGAAGACCAAGAGTTTGAGAAGGCCGCCGCATTGCGCGACGATGAGCGTCAGTTGACGCAGAAGAAGCGCGAGCTCGAGGATGAGTGGCGCAGCGGCGAGGGCGAAGGTCCACGGCCCAGCATCGGCGAGGAAGAGATCGCCGACATCGTCTCGATGTGGACCGGCATCCCGGTCTTCAAGTTGACCGAAGCTGAGACCGCCAGGCTCGTCCGCATGGAAGACGAACTGCACAAGCGCGTCATCGGCCAGGAGGCCGCCGTAGAGATCGTCTCGAAGGCAATTCGCCGCTCACGCGCCGGCCTCAAGGATCCAAAGCGCCCGACCGGCTCGTTCATCTTCCTCGGCCCATCCGGCGTCGGCAAGACCGAGCTGGCGCGCACGCTTGCCCAGTTCCTCTTCGGCGATGAAGACGCGATGACGCGGATCGACATGTCTGAGTACATGGAGAAGCACGCCGTCTCAAGGCTCGTCGGTTCTCCTCCCGGCTACATCGGCTACGACGAGGGCGGCCAGCTAACAGAAGCCGTACGACGCAAGCCTTACTGCGTGCTGCTGCTCGACGAAATCGAGAAGGCTCACCCTGACGTCTTCAACATCCTCTTGCAGATCCTTGAGGATGGGCGACTGACCGACTCTCAGGGCCGCACAGTCGACTTCCGTCACGCGATCGTGATCATGACCTCCAACATCGGCGCTCAGGAGATCGCGCAGAATACGCCGCTTGGCTTCGCGATCTCAGAGGACGAGACGGGGATCAGCTACGACGACATGAAGGGCCGCATCATGGGCGAGCTGAAGAAGGTCTTCCGCCCTGAGTTCCTCAACAGGATCGACGACGTGATCGTCTTCCACAAGCTGCAGAAGGACCAGATCAAGACGATCGTAGAACTGCTGCTCGTACGGATCCGCGAGACGCTCGCCGAGCGCGAGCTGCAACTAGAGCTGACCGAAGACGCCAAGGATCTGCTGGTCGAGAAGGGCTGGGATCCAGCGATGGGTGCGCGGCCGCTGCGACGTGCGATCCAGCGCTACATCGAGGATCCTCTCGCCGACTTCGTGCTGCGCTCGGAATTGACTCCTGGCGGAACGGTGCTGGTCGAGCTGGCGCCCGAAGGCTCCGAGGAAGAGGTTGTGCTGACGGTGATCGAGCCGCTCAAGGTGCCGGCCGCAGTTGGCGCGCCTGAGCAGACTCACGAAGACGGCGATGATGACGCCGTCGCCGAGAGTGACGACCTAGCAGACGAGCCATCCGCTGACGCCTCCGAGCCCGATGATGGAGAAGCCTCATAACTGACGAGCCGGTAGTGATCAAGGTCCGCGATGACGGGCCATATAAGGTGACCGGCCCGGTCGTTCTCGAGGACGCCGACGGCAATCGTTACGACGTTGCTGGCCGCCCTGTCGCGCTATGCCGCTGCGGCCTCTCGGAGAACAAGCCTTTCTGCGACGGCGCCCACAACGGCGCCGAGTTCGCTGCCTGCGAACGCGCTCCGCAAGACTGATCTACGGGGGCGAAGTCGTCCCCTCCGGCGCCTAATCTCGCCAAGTGGCCCGTTCAGCATCAGTCTTCGTCTGCTCCTCCTGCGCGCATCAGGAAGCCAAGTGGCACGGCCAATGCCCGCAGTGCGAAGAGTGGAACACGCTGGCCGAGGAGCGCGCGCCAACGCGCGCGGCATCCAGGCGTCCTGTCGGCGCTCGCAGCGCCGCCAGCGGCCCTGTAGTGCTGCGAGAGCTTGCAAGCGACAGCACGCCGCGCCTGGCGACCGGGATCACTGAACTTGATCGCCTGCTAGGCGGCGGCATCGTCCCCGGCTCGATGGTTCTGCTCGGTGGCGCTCCGGGGATTGGCAAGTCAACGCTGATCACGATGGCGCTGGGCCTGATGGCCGCTTCTGGGCGCAGCACGCTCTACGTCTCGGGCGAAGAGTCGGCCGCGCAGATCCGCCTCCGCGCTGAGCGGCTCGAGGCGGGCGCGGCGCCGGGGGCACTCGACGTCCCGGTCCTCGCTGAGACCGATCTCGACTCCGTGCTCGCTGTGATCGAGGGCGAGCGGCCCGATGTCTGCGTCGTCGACTCTGTTCAGACCTTGGCCTGCGCCGACCTTTCCGGCGCGGCAGGAACCGTCGGTCAGGTGCGCGAGGTTGCTTCGCGGCTGATCGAGGTCGCAAAAAGGACCGATACGGCGATCATGCTCGTCGGCCACGTAACCAAGGAAGGTTCGCTTGCCGGGCCGCGCGTGCTCGAGCACCTCGTTGACTGCGTGCTGCAATTCGATGGCGAGCGCGAGCGCACCTACCGCACCTTGAGAGCGATCAAGAACCGCTTCGGCGCGACCAATGATGTTGGCGTCTTCGAAATGCGTGACGGAGGTCTCGTTGAGGTGCTCGACGCCAGCGAGCGCTTCGTTAGCGAGGCGACACGCGCGCCGGGCAGCGTCGTGCTGGCGGCGATGGAAGGTTCGCGGCCGCTCCTGGTTGAGGTCCAAGCGCTCGTCAGCCCAAGTGAGATGGTTCCGCCGCGGCGGCTCTGTAGCGGCGTCGATCGCAACCGCCTGGCGCTCGTGCTCGCAGTTCTCGCGCGTCACGCCGGCGTCTCGACCGGCAGCGCCGACGTCTTCGTCAACGTCGTTGGCGGCGTCCGCGTAGATGAGCCCGGCGCCGACCTTGCGATCGCGCTGGCGGTCGCAAGCGCAGCCAGCGGAACGGCGCTCAGCGCCCCCGGCGCAAAGCCGCTCTGCGCCTTCGGCGAGATCGGGCTTACAGGTGAACTTCGCTCCGTTGCGCACCACCTGCGGCGCGAGCAGGAGGCCGAAAAGTTCGGTCTCACAGAATTGATTACGCCGCAGCGCGTCGGCACGCTGCGCGAGGCCTTAAAGCTCCCAAACATCGGCTCTGAGGCCGTTTCTGCACGCAACGCGGCATAGCGCCAAGCGTTAACAGCTCTGGTAGAATGTGCCACTATGGCGCGTCAATCAGGGGGAGATTCAGCTGACTCGGCTATACGCCAGGAGACGCGTATCGTCCGTGCGCTGGAGATGGTTGCGCCTGGTACTGCGCTTCGTGAAGGGATCGACAACGTCGTTCACGCCCGCACCGGCGCGCTGATCGTAGTCGGCGACCCTGAAGAGATCAGCTTCATGTTCTCAGGCGGTATTCGTCTCGACATCGATTACTCGCCGGCTTTCCTCTACCAAGTCGCAAAGATGGATGGGGCGATCATCCTCAACGCCAATGCGACGAAGATCGCGATGGCCAACGTCCAGTTGCTGCCCGACCCGACGATCCTCTCGCTTGAGACCGGCACGCGCCACCGCACAGCAGAGCGCGTCAGCAAGCAGAGCGATTCGCTCGTGATCGCGGTCTCCCAGCGCCGTGAGATTGTCTCGCTCTATGTCGAAGGAGCGAAGTACATCCTTGAAGACATCCCGACCGTGCTGGCGAAGGCCAACCAGGCGCTCGCGACGCTCGACAAGTACCGCCTGCGGCTCGATCAAGTTTCAACGAGGCTGACGGCGCTCGAGTTTGAGGGCGGCGCAACGTTGCACGACGTGCTGACCGTCCTCCAGCGCTCCGAACTGGTCACGAGGATGGCCGCAGAGATCGAGAGCTACATCGTTGAGCTTGGCGCCGAAGGGCGTCTGATTGAGATGCAGCTCGAGGAGACGCTCTACGGCACCGCCGCCGACAAGGCCGCGCTGGTTCACGATTACCTCGTTGACGAGAGCGACGACAACTTCGCGCTCGCGCTTGAGCAGCTGGGCCGAATTGACCATCAGGATCTACTCGACTTTGGCCGCCTCGCCGAACTGCTCGGCTACGACCGCAAGGTCAACACGATCGACCATCCGGTATCGCCGCGCGGCTACCGGATCCTCGGTTTCATTCCGCGACTGCCGAAGCTGGTTGTCGCCAACATCGTTGCTTCCACAGGTGGACTCGAGGAGCTGCTCGCCGTCGGCGATGCGCAGCTCGAGAGCATCGAGGGAGTTGGCGAGATGCGTGCGAAGGAGATCCGCGAGGGGCTGCGCCGCTTGCAGGAGCTCAATCTCGTTGATCGCTACACGCAGAGCTAGAAATACTTAACCCGTTGACAGTGCGGTCTGGGAATGACTCCCTTGCCGCTGATCGAGGAGGCCATCATTACGCAGACAAAAGAAGAGCTAATTGACGATCTCGAAATGCCCGTACTGGAGCACATCGAGTTTGAGTGCGGCGACAACGTCGTCTACCCGCACCACGGCGCCGGCAAGGTGCTGAAGAAGGAATCGCGCAACATGCTCGGTGAGAAGCGCGTCTATCTGACGATCAAGATCCTCCACAACGACATGACTGTGATGGTTCCGTCGGAGAACGCAGCGATCGCAGGGCTACGCCGCGTGATCGATCCGAAGACGGTAAAGAAGGTTCTGGCGGTAATCCAGGACGACGTTTCAGAGATGCCAAAGAACTGGAATCGTCGCTTCAAGCACAACCGCGACAAGATCAAGACCGGCGACATTTACGAGCTGACCGAGGTTGTCCGCAACCTCGCGATCCGCGAGCACGAGAAGGGCCTCTCAACCGGTGAGAAGCAGATGTACACGCGGGCCAAGAAGATTCTCTCGTCCGAGCTGATGTACGCGCTCGACATGGATGAGGAGCAGGCTGAGGAGCACCTCGACGGGCTGCTCGCTAAGTCGGCTGGAGTTCAGGCCTAACAGGCCTTCTGCGATGTCGGTCAGCGCGGTCGCGCTAGTCGTGGCCGCAGGGCGCGGCGAACGGCTTGGGTCTGGGGGACCCAAGGCGTTCGTCCCGCTCGCCGGCCGACCGATGCTCGATTGGAGCATCGATGCGCTGCGCCAAGTCGCGGCCGTCGAGCAGATCGTCGTAGCGCTGCCTGAGGGCTTTGAGGCGCCGCAGGGCACTCTGGGCGTAGTTGGAGGCGCTGCGCGCTCTCAGTCGGTCTTAAACGCGCTCGCAGCGGCCGATCCGCGGGCCGAGGTGGTCGTAGTCCACGATGCCGCCCGTCCGCTCGTCAGCGCGGAGCTGATTGAGGCCTGCATCGCCGCGCTCGATCAGGACGGTCGCTGGGACGCGGCGATCGCCGCCGCGCCGGTCAAGGACACCGTTAAGCGCTCTGCCGACGGCGTTGGCGTGCTTGAGACTCCACCGCGCTCCGAGCTGTGGGCTGTGCAGACGCCGCAGGTCTTCCGCCGCGAGGCACTGGAGAGCGCTTTGGGCCGTTCCGAAGCTGAGCTGGCTGCCGCAAGCGACGACGCGATGTTGGTTGAGGCCGATGGTGGGCGCGTGCGGCTCGTTCACTGCGAGAGCGAAAACTTCAAGGTCACGACGGCCGCCGACTTGGCCTTGGCCGAACGGCTGCTCGCCGGATCAGGGGAATTGAGGGTCTCGGGTGTCTGAGACGCGGACCGGCCTTGGCGTCGATTCCCACCGCCTGATTGCCGGTCGTCCGCTGATCCTCGGTGGCGTCGAGTTTGAGTCTGAGGTCGGCCTTGACGGCCACTCCGACGCCGACGTTCTGACCCACGCTGTGATCGACGCACTGCTTGGAGCCGCGGCTCTCGGCGACATCGGCGCCCACTTCCCCGACAGCGACGAGCGCTGGCGCGGCGCCGACTCAATCGAGCTCTTAAGCAAGGTCGCCGGAATGCTCGTTGGCGCCGGCTTTGAGGTCGTCAACGTCGACGCAACGGTAATTATTGAGCAGCCGAAGATCGGTCCTCGGCGCGAAGCTATCGTCGAGCGGATCTCCGGTGCTTTGGGGATCGAGGCCGCGCGCGTGAACATTAAGGGCACGACGGCAGAGCAGATCGGCGCCTTTGGACGCGGCGAGGGCGCCGGCGCAGTTGCCGTTGCCACGCTGCGCTCGGCCTAGTCGCTGGCGTAGATTGCCGCTGTGCGCCCGATTCAAATCCACGACACGCGTCGCTCCGAGCTGGTCGCGCTTGAGCCGCGTGATCCCGGCAAGGTTTCAATCTACGCCTGTGGACCAACTGTCTACGGGCGGATCCACGTCGGCAACGCGCGCCCCTTCGTCGTCTACTCGCTGCTGAAGCGCTTTCTCGCCCACGAGGGCTACGAAGTGACCTTCGTTGCCAACATCACCGACGTCAACGACAAGATCTACGACGCGGCAAATGCCAGCGAGCCACCCCAGCCGAGCGCGCTGCTGGCAAGCAAAATGGCCGCCGCCTACATCGCCGACACCGACGCCCTCGGCCTTGGCCGCCCTGATTCGGAGCCGCTGGCGACGGAGACGATCGGCCCGATCATCGATCTGATCAGCACGCTGATTGAGCGCGACGCGGCCTACGCGGTGGAAGGGGATGTCTACTTCCGCGTCCGTTCCGACGCCGCTTACGGCGAGCTCTCGCACCGCTCGCTCGACGCACTCGATCAAGGCGAAGGTGGAGAGGGCGCCAAGCTGAAGCAGGATCCGCTCGACTTTGCGCTCTGGAAGGCGCAGAAGCCTGGCGAGGACACGGCCTGGGACGCGCCTTGGGGACGCGGTCGCCCCGGCTGGCACATTGAGTGCTCGGCGATGGCGGAGGAGATTCTCGGCGTCGGATTCGACATTCACGGCGGTGGCAACGATCTCGTCTTTCCCCACCACGAGAACGAGGCTGCGCAGACGCGGATGGCGCGCGGGCAGGAGCTGGCGCAGATCTGGATGCACAACGGGATGTTGCAGCTGGGTGGCGAGAAGATGGCCAAGAGCGTTGGCAACATTGAGCCGCTGGCGTCGGTCCTGGAGCGCTGGGGGCGCGACGCACTCGTCCTCTTCTTCGTCTCCGGCCACTACCGCCAGCCACTGCTCTTCTCCGACCAAAGCTTGGAGCAGGCGCAAACCAGCGCGCGGCGTATCCGCGCCGCCGCGGCGCAGCTCAGCGATGGCCACTCGCCAACGGAGCTTGCCGCTCACCGCGAGCAGTTCTTTGCGGCGCTGGCAGACGACTTCAATACGCCGCGCGCGCTGGCAGCGCTGCACGGCTGGCTCGCTGGCGCGGCCGATCACGCTGGCGCCGGTAACGATGACCTCGTACAGATGCTGACCGTGCTCGGCCTCGAGACGCTGCTGCTGCCTGACGCCAACGCCGCCGAACCCGACGCTGCGGCGCTTGAGCTGCTTGCCGCACGCGAGTCGGCACGCGCCGCTAAGGACTGGGAACAGGCCGATTCGCTGCGCGACCAACTCGCCTTGCTCGGCTGGGAAGTGCGCGACGGCGACGATGGTGCGAAGCTCGTGGCACTGTGATCATCTACGGACGTAATGCGGTTCACGAAGCGATGCGCGCCAACCGGCGACGGATCAAGGAGCTGTGGGCGACCGACAGCGCCTCACGCGAGGACTGGCTCGACAAGGCCAGCCAGATCAAGCGGGTCAGCGCCGCCGAGATCGACAAGATCTGCGAAAGCCCGGGAAATCAAGGTGTTTGCGCTCGAATCGAGGGTTACCACTACGTCAGCGCCGCTGAACTCCTCGCCAAGCCGGACCCGCTGATCATCGCGCTAGACGAAGTCCAGGACCCGCAGAACCTCGGCGCGATCTGCCGTACCGCCGAGTGCATCGGCGCCACCGGCGTGATCATCACCGAGCGCCGCGCGGCGCACGTAACGCCGGCCGTCTGCAAGGCCTCAGCCGGGGCCGTTGAGTGGCTCTCGATCGCCAAGGTCAACAACCTTTCCGACTTCCTCGAGGACGCCAAGAAGGCAGGCGCCTGGTGTTACGGCGCCGATAGCGGCGATGAAGCGACCGACTACCTCACTCCTGACTACCGCGGCGGCGTTGTGCTGGTGCTCGGGTCGGAGGGGAGTGGGCTTCGGCCGCGCGTCGCGAGCTGCTGCGACGCGCTGATCAAACTGCCGATGCTCGGCCAGCTTGATTCGCTAAATGCCAGTGCCGCGGCCGCCGCATTGATGTACGGCATCCTCCCGCAGCGCTCCTGAAACGCCCGTAAGTACTGGTTTCTGGCCCGCTCCGGCGGGTAATTCGTGATCGCGCCTTGACAAGGTTCCATAACTGTGAAATAACTCTCGGACTTGAGGCTCTACCTCAGGGTGAGGATTAAGACATATTTAACGTTCGCAGTTGGCGCCAGGGGAGGAGTGCGCCACTGAGCTCGTCCGACTTTTCCCTAGGGAACTAGGGGAGAAAGGATTGCTCGTGGCCCGAATTTCCGCTTCATCTCACGCTCAGCTAAAGGTCGATGATGGGTACCTAATCGCCCTCGCAAAGCAGGGAGACCCAGCCGCTTACGACCGGCTCGTCCGGCGTTATCACGGATTCGTCCGTCTGAAGGCGTCGTCGTACTTCATCGCCGGTGGTGACAGCGACGATCTAATGCAGGAGGGGTTGGTCGGCCTTTACAAGGCGATCCGCGACTACCGCACCGATCGTCAGTCGAGCTTTCGCAACTTCGCCGAGCTCTGCATCACGCGGCAGATCATCACGGCCGTCAAAACGGCAACTCGCAACAAGCACGTGCCGCTCAACCAGTACGTCTCATTCGCGACGACGCCTGCCGGCGCCAGCGAGGGTGAATCAACGCTGGAAGAGATGCTGCCGGGCTCAACCGTTCACGATCCAGCCAACCAGGTGATCTCATCGGAGGAGCTGCGCTCGCTAGTCGACTGCCTCTCCTCAACGCTCTCGGAGCTGGAAGCGCGCGTTCTCGCGCTCTACCTCGACGGGCGCTCGTACGAAGAGATCGGCGGAATTGTTGATTGCGACACGAAGACGGTGGACAACGCCCTCCAGCGCGTCAAGCGCAAGGTCGGTGGCCATCTCGACAGTCGCAACGTGGCTGCCTGAGCGGTTTCCTGCGAGATGTCGGATCGTGGCGCGCCAACCGGCGCGCCCGTTGCGACTCGCCGGTACTCTCTGACGCTGTGTCGAATAAGGATTCTCACGGCAGCCCCGACGGCGGCCTAAGCGTCGGTCGCCGCGGCTTCCTCGCAGTCGGTGCCGGGGCCTTCCTCTGCTCGATTGGCGGCCAGAACATCCTTGTTGAGAAAGCTGGAGACGCGGCCAAGGCTGACGCCGCTGCCGCGCGCGTCAAGAAGCCTGCCGGCGCGAAGTCGAAGATAGCCGCCGTGACGCCCGGCGCCAGCGCCGTCGATCAACTTGAGTTTGCAACGCCCACGCCTCAGCCAGGTGGGAAGGTCGTTGAGTATTGGATTGAAGCGACCGCGGCGCTCTGGGACGTCGTTCCGACGCGCCCACGTCGCGACTACTGGCACGGCACGCCAATCGCCGGCCCAAGCGTCTTTCGCGCTTTCGTCTATCAGCTGATGACCGAAGGCTTCGCAGCGCCGGCCGGTCCTGCAGCAATCCCTGGGCCGACGCTGGAATGCGAAGTTGGCGACGTCCTGCGAGTCCACGTCCGCAACGGTCTCCCCGACAAGTACGCCCAGGCGATCACGATGCACCCTCATGGGGTTCGCTACACGCCCGAGTACGACGGTGCCTACATGGGCGACTTCACGCGCGCAGGAGGCTACATCGGCCCGGGCGAGGAGTTCACGTACACCTGGGAAGCGGTCCCCGAGTCGGTCGGCGCATGGCCTTACCACGACCACGGCCCGAACCACACACTCAACTCAATGCGGGGGCTCTTCGGCGGAATCATCGTCCACGCCAAAGGTGAGCCGCGAGCGGACGTCGAGAAGATGCTCTTCCTTCATTCGCTGGCGCCACCGACAACGGGCCTCAAGCGCGTCTTCCAATGCATCAATGGCCGTGCCTACGCCGGCAACACTCCAACGATCGAGGCGAAGGTCGGGCAAGAGGTTGCCCTGCACGTGTTCGGTATCGACGATGCCTTCCACGACTTCCACATGCACGGCCATCGCTGGCGTAAAGACGGGGGTAATTTCGTCACCGACAACCAAACTGTCGGTCCGGCGGAGACGATCACGGTCCGCTTCAAGGAGGACAATCCGGGCCGCTGGCTCTATCACTGCCACGTGATGTCGCACCAAGACAATGGGATGGCCGGTTTCTACCTCGTCACGCCATGAACGATCTGTGTAACAATTCCGACCGGCCGGTAATCACTGGCCCAACTCTGGAGGAGAGAACTAGATGAAGACCCTGATCCGCACACTTGCAATCGCAGCAGCAGCAGCATTGACGCTGCCTGCTCTGGCTTCCGCCGCATACCCGCCGCCAGCCAACCCAGGCAAGCCACTTCCTCGCCCTGGAGGATCGGCGACGCTGAAGGTTTGTAAGAAGGGCTGCAAGTACAAGACGATTCAGGCAGCAGTCAAAGCAGCGCGCGCCGGTGACACGATCCGCATCGCTGACGGCATCTACAAGGAGCAGGTAACGATCGAGGGTGCTTCGAAGCAGGGCATCAAGCTGGTCGGCAACGCCAAGAATCCTTCGAAGGTGCTGATCAACGCCGCCGGAAACGGCAATGGCGTGATCATCAACGCAGCAAACAACGTCAGCCTGCAAGGTCTCTCATCTAAGGGTTACGCCGACAACGGCTTCTTTGCCGTCAACGTCGACGGCTACAAGATGGACAAGCTGATTGCTAGCGGATACGGCGTTTACGGCGTTTACGCTTTCAACTCAAAGGGCGGAACGATCACCAACTCGGACGCCTACTACCACACCGACGCCGGCTTCTATATCGGGCAGACCCCGTTCCAAACCAAGCCGAAGCGCACCTACGTCAAGAACGTTCGGTCATGGGGCAACGTGCTCGGTTGGTCGGGCACGAACATGCGCTACGTAAACATCACGAAGTCGCAGTTCTTCAACAACGGCACCGGGCTCGTTCCAAACGCGCTCGTTGGTGAGCTCTACCCGCCGGAGGAAGACAACGTGATCTCCGACAACGACATCTACTGGAACAACTTCAACTACTACAGCGCATCGCCGTTCCCGAAGGTCACTCCGACCACGGGCGCGATTCCTTATCCGGTTGGCGTAGGCGTTCTGCTCTTCGGCGGCCGCCGCAACATCATCAGCAACAACCGCGTCTTCGGTAACTGGGGCGTTGGTATTGGTCTGATCGAGCAGGTCGACATGGCCGGCAACCAGGGCAAGGTACCCGCCTCTCAGCCAGTCGGCGCGGAGCCGTGGGTACTTGTCGACAACCGTGTGACCGGCAACACGACCGGCAACAACGGCAAGGACATCAACGGCCGCGACCTGTTCTATGACGGGTCAGGGTACGGGAACTGCTTCTCGAACAACACGTTGACGGCGGGTGTCGATCAGCCGGCGTTCACGACCGTTGCCTACCCTGCCTGCAACCCTTCAGGGCAGCCAGGCCCGACGAACACGTTTAATGGTGAAGCTCAGAACGAAGCGATCAATTGGGCGCTGGCGCTGACGATCTTTTCAGCCCCAGGCGGGATGCTTCCGCACCCAACATCGGCCAGCTTCCGCGGCACGAAGCCGTTCCCGCGGGCGCCGGGCGCCGACTACTCCGTTTGGAACAAGACGGTTCAGCCACCGAAGTGATCAGCAGGCGTCTAACCCCGGTAGTGCTCGTAGCCCTGACCGCGCTCGCAGTAGCGGCGCCGGTCGGGGCCGGGCACGCCTCCAGCTCAGTGGCGGCGGCTGCCAAGGCAAAGCCGGCACCGCTGAAGGTGGCGGCAAACGTCTACGACAGCGGCTTCACTGCGCCGACCGTGACCGTTCGCAAGGGCGGAACGATCAAGTGGCTCTGGGACAGCTCGCTGATTGATCTTCACACCGTCACCTTCATCCGCGGCCCGCGAGGGACAAAGTACTTCAGCTCACGCCCGCTCGGCCCTGGTGGCAGCTACAGCCACAAGTTCACGAAGGCCGGCAAGTACATCATCTATTGCAAGCTGCACGCCGGCAACACGCAGAACATCACCGTCAAGTAGCGCGCCCCGATCAGCCGGCGAACGGCAGTACAAGCAGCACGATCACGGCGTAGTGCGCGCTGGCCGCGCCGCTGACCAGCGAGTGGAAGATCTCGTGATAGCCGAAGGTTTCCGGCGCCGGGTCGGGGCGGCCGATCGCGTAGATGATGCCGCCGGCGGTGTAGAGGATGCCGCCGAGCGCTAGCCCCGCGAGCGCAGCCCAGCCGAGCGCGTCGAAGATCTGCGGAACAGCGAGAACTCCCACCCAGCCGAGCGCCACGTAGACGGCTACGCTGAGCCACTTCGGCGCGTTGACCCACAGCAGCGTTAGCAATACACCCAGCGCCGCGCCGCCCCAGGCGATCGCGAGGATCGTCACGGCCAGCGTGCCCTGGAGGATCAGCAGTGCGAACGGCGTGATCGATGCGGCAATGAAGACGAAGATCATCGAATGGTCGAGCCGGCGCATCCAAGCCCGCGAGCGCTCCAGCTTCCAGTTGTGGCGGTGGTAGAGCGCGCTGATGCCGAAGAGGCCGCAGATCCCGGCCGCGTAGATCAGCATCGCAATGGTTTGGCGCTCACCGTTGGCTAGTACGACGAGCACGATTCCCAGCGCTAGGGCGATCCAGAACGAGTAGTAGTGGATCACGCCACGGAAGCGCGGCTTGACGCGCGCCGCAAGCGCTGAGGCCTCTTCACGTAGACGGTCGACGGTTTCGCCGGCCTCCACCTTGAGGCGGTCAACCTTCTCGCCGGCCTCCACCTTGAGCCGATCAACCTTCTCGCCGGTTTCATCGCGCAGTCGCTCGACCTTCTCTCCGGCGTCGCTGCGTAACTGTTCAATCTTCTTAACCACAGCAGTGAGGGTAGAGCCTCAGGGAGCGTCCGTGTGGTTGACTGAATCGACAAGCAAACCAATCAATCCCCAAAGGAATTCATATATGCCTCTCGCATCCTACGAACTCGGTGATGGCCTCTTAACGGTCCTCTCGCTCTTCTTCCTGATCATTTGGATCTGGATCCTGATCTTCATCCTGACCGACCTCTTCCGCGACCATGAGATCTCGGGTTGGGCAAAGGCCATCTGGGTTCTGTTCCTTGTCTTCCTAACTCCGCTTACCGCACTCGTGTACCTGATCGCTCGTGGCGGCGGAATGCGCGACCGCGCAATCGCAGCTCAGGCCGAGGCGCAGAAGCAGATGGATTCGTACGTTCGCCAGACGGCAGGAACAGGTTCAACCGCCGACGAGCTCGCAAAGCTCGCCGAGCTTCACAAGGCCGGTTCGCTGAGCGACGCCGACTATGAAGCAGCGAAGGCCAAGGTCCTCTCCTAAATAGCTGGAGCGAAATCTCTGCACGGCGAGGGTAGGCCATTGCGCCGGCCCTCGCTGCGTGTGGGGCCGGTCGGTTGCCGGCGCGCAGGGCGGGTGTGTAGTCTTTTGGTATGGCTGAACAGGCAGATAAAGCTCACAAGGCAGCAGAGGCGCGGCTTAACTCGCAGAGGGCGTTCTGGCGCACGTTCGGTGGATTCGTTCTGATTTGGATCGTCTGCACGATCATCTGGGCCGTTACGGGCGCCGGGATGTTCTGGCCGATCTGGGTGATTGTCGGGACAGGCATCGCGACGCTCTTCATGGGTTGGAACGCATTTGGGCCTCGCAACACAGGCCCAAGCCAGGCTCAGGTGGACGAAGAAGCGAAGAAGTTCGAGAACTAGTCGCTCGCAGCGCCAGCGCGGTTCGTCTGCCGCGATCGCGATGATTGCGCGATCGCTTCACGCTCCAACAGTCAGCGGCTGAACCACTTCGCGGTCGCCCGCGTAGAGCAGTTCAGCGACGGCGTGATCGCGATTGCGATTACCGTGATCGTGCTGGGGATCGCCGTGCCTCTGGCCGGGAGCGACGGCTTGCTTTCGAAGCTGCTCGAGCTTTGGCCGTCTTATCTCGCTTACGTGATCAGCTTCCTGACTATCGGCGGCTTCTGGTTTAACCACCACACAATCTTCTTCTGCCTGAGAACGATCAACCCGAGCGTGATGCGCGTCAACCTGCTGCTGCTGATGGCGATCGCCTTCCTGCCGTTCCCGACCGCTGTGATGGCGCAGGACCTAGCGCAAACCGGCGCCGGCGGGGAGGTGGCGGTCGTCTTCTACGGCCTTTCGCTGCTGCTCTGCCGGCTCTTGCTGACCTGGCTCTGGAACGTCTGCACGAAGGATCATCTGATTCGGCCAGAGATTGACCGCGACGACCTAACACGGCTGACGCGCCGCCTCAACCCGGGCGTATTGCTTTACGTCGGTGCGATTGTGGTCGGCGTCTTCGTCCCCGACGTTGGTCCATGGCTCTACCTCGCAATCGCGATCTACACAGTTGCCACGACGCGCAGCGTCGACTTTGAGGAATCCGACAACGGTGAGCTGGCTCCGGCGAGCTAAGGCAGGTCGCCGAGCTCCGTCCTTGGGCTGTAGATTTCTCCAATGACCGCAGGCAGTGACTTTCGCGCAGCAGTTGAGGCGCACGACCTCGATGGGATGAGCGCCTGCCTTGCAGAGGACGTTGAGTTCTTCAGTCCGGTCGCCTTCAAGCCGTTCGTTTCGAAGCCTGTCGTAACGGCGCTGCTGGGCTTCGTGATGGATACCTTCGAAGAGTTCGTCTACGTTGACGACATCGAGCAGGGGAACAGCCACATGTTGCGCTTCAGCGCGCGCGTGGGGGAAAAAGCGATCGACGGCGTTGATCTGATGGAGCTTGATGAGGACGGGCTGATCAACCGCTTTTCAGTGATGATCCGCCCGCTTTCGGCCGCCCACGCGATGGCCGACGCAATGGCTGCTCGGTTTGACGCTGCGGGCGGTAAACCGGGCGCCTGAGCGGCTGAGCGGTACTGTTTTTTCTTAACGATGAGCGACGATCAAAGCGAAGAAGCAGCGCTGCGCGTAGCGATTATCGGCTCCGGGCCGTCAGGCTTCTACGCCGCCGGGCAGCTGATCTCGGCGCTCGGCGATGAGGTCGAAGTTGACATGTACGACCGGCTGCCAACTCCGTTCGGTCTCGTGCGCGCCGGCGTCGCACCAGACCACCCGAAGATCAAGTCGGTTACGCGCGTTTACGAGAAGGTTGCTGCGAACCCCAACTTCCGTTTCTTCGGCAATGTTGAGTTCGGCACCCACATTGAGCGCCACGAGCTCGAAAGCCACTACAACGCCGTGATCTACGCGGTTGGAACGCCGAGCGACCGCAGCGCCGGCCTCGGTGGCGAGGAGTTGGACGGCAGCTGGGCGGCGAGCGACTTTGTTGGCTGGTACAACGGCCACCCTGATTACGAGCACCTCGAGTTTGATCTTTCGTGCGAGCGCGCAGTCGTCGTTGGTAACGGAAACGTTGCGATCGACATCGCACGGATGCTGGTCCTCCCGCGCGATGAGATGGCGCTAACCGACATCGCCGATCACGCGCTTGAGGTATTGGCCGCCAGCAAGGTCAAAGAGATCGTGATCCTCGGCCGCCGCGGGCCAGGACAGGCTGCCTTCACGAACCCTGAGCTGCGCGAGCTTGGCGAGCTGACCGCTGCCGACGTGGCGGTCGCCCCCGACGGGCTGGACCTCTCCGACGACGTTCTCGCAGAGGACGCCAGCATGACGACGGCCAAGAATGTTGAGATTCTTCGTGATTACGCGGCGCGCGAGCCGCACGGCCATCAGAAGCGAATCGTGCTGCGCTTCCTTGCGTCGCCGACCGCGATTAACGGCAGTGAGCGCGTCGAGAGCGTCACGATCGCCCGCAACGAGCTGGTTGAGGGCGATGACGGCAAGCCCCGCGCGCAGATGACCGACGAGCTCGAAACGCTCGACGCCGGCCTTGTCTTTAGTGCGATCGGCTACCGCGGCAAGCCGCTGCAGGGAGTGCCTTTCGACGAGAAGTCGGGGCTGATCCCGAACGAGGCTGGCCGAGTCCATCACGAGGGCGACGTTCTGCCCGGCCACTACGTCGTCGGCTGGATTAAACGCGGCCCAAGCGGCGTGATTGGTACGAACAAGAAGGACGCGCAAGAGACGGTTGATCACCTGATTGCCGACTACCGCGCAGGGTTGCTGCCCGAGCCGACATCGCCGCACGAAGGCGGCTCAGAGGCGTTCGTGATCGAGCGTCGCCCCGAGCACGTGAGCTACGACGAATGGCTCCACATCGACGAGGCCGAAAAGGGTCGCGGCGAGCCGCACGGCCGTCCTCGAATCAAGCTGACCCGCGTTCACGAGATGCTCGACGCGGTTGAAGCTAAGCGGAGCAAATAGCGCCCCAGCGACTGATGGACCATGATGGCGATGGCCGCAAAACAGCCGGAGCCGCCTCGTCGCAGCCACGACATGACAATTGAATTCGGAGAGACATCAGTAATTAGTCGACTCATCGTCGGCCAACCGACGACGGTGCTGCTCCATGGCTGGTGCTGCAGGACTGGCGACTTCGCGGAGGTGATCAACGAGCTTGGGCCGGAGCATTCAATACTGGCGATCGACTGGCAGCAGCGGATGCGGATCCGCGGCAGCGACTGCTCGTTCGCCGGCCTCTGCGATGACATCGTCAACCTGCTCGTCGAGGCGAATCTTGAGCGGCCGCTCGTCTGCGGGCACAGTCTGGGTGGCAGTCTCGCGCTGCTTCTGGCCACCGATGAAAGGGTCGAACTTGGCGGCGTGCTGGCACTCGACTCGACTGTCCTGCTCGAAGAGGAGACGCGAGCCGTGCTGGACTATTGGATCGCCCAGCTGGAGCCACAAACCGCTGCTGACTTCTACGCGACTTACCTAACCGATCGCTTCTTCAGGGCCGATGAGATCGGCGCTTTGAGCGAAGCGATCTTGAGCAACATGCAGGCCGTTGAGCTGGGCGAAGCCCGTGAGTTACTGCGTCAGGCGCTGGAGGTGGATTGGCCCGCCGTTGTGAGCTCGCTCCGCTGCCCTGTTCACTACGTGGCGTCATCAATCAACGAGCACTTCACCGCCGCGAAGGTGGCGTCGCTATTGCCCGGAGCGGGCTATGAGCGGATTGACAGCGCTGGGCACTTCATGCACGTCTTCGAACCCGAGCGTGTAGCCCGCATGATCGCTGGGTTGCAATCCGGCAGTTCGAGCTCTGCTGCCTGATGCGGGCTGAGCCGAGAATCGTCTGCACAATCGCATCGAAGCGCTATCTACCCTTAGTGCGTGTGACTGCGCGCTCGTTCGCGCGCTGGCACCCGGGTGAGCGGATGGTCGTCCTGCTTGCCGATCGGCCCGGGTCGGCTGAACCGACGCCCGACGAGCCGTTTGACCTCTTGACGCTGGACGAACTCTGCGACGCGCGGCCCGAGCTGCTTGAAGTGGCGGGCCGCTACGACGAACTGCAGTTCAGCTATGCGCTCACGCCGGTCTTGATCGCGCACCTGCTTGAGCGCGGATCCGATCAGGTTGTCTTCATCAAGCAGGAGAGTCTCGTGACCGGGCCGCTCGACCCGGTCTTCGCGCTTCTCGACGGTGGAGACTGGCTCGCGCTGACGCCGCACATGCTCAGCCCCGTGCCCGGAGACGACGCTGTTGAGCGCGAGCTCAACATTCTCCAGGGAGGCGTCTACAACGGCGGAATCATCGGCGCCCGCAACGATTCCAGAACCGAAGCGTTTCTCTCCTGGTGGTGGGCGCGTCTGCGGCTTCACTGCCGCTGGGATCTGGAGGCAGGCCTCCACTGGGAACAGCGCTGGCTGGACCTCGTTCCCAGCCTCTTCGGTGACATCGGAGTGGTGCGGAACCCAGGCTGCAACGTCGGCCACTGGAACGTCACCGAACGCCCGGTCGAGCTGCGCGACGACATCGCGTGGGTTGGCGAGGAGCGGGCAAGTTTGGTGAGGTTCAGCGGATTTGATGCACAGAGCCCCCAGCGTCTGACGCGCTACAACGAGCGCGTTGAAGTCTCCGACCTTGGGGGAGTCGAGCTGCTGCTGGCCCAGTACCGCCAAGCACTGCTCGACGAGGGCTTTGAGGCAGCCTTGTTAGAGAGCTACGCGTTCGACGGTGACGTGGCGGAAACTCTTCCGCAGGGCGCTCCCGCAGAGACCCAGCACATCGAGCACGCTGTTCTCAACCCGCCGGCGCCCTTAGAGCAGCCGACGGAGCAGGCGCTGGGGGTCGGCCCGGATCGCCCTCGAACGCTGCGCCGCCGCGCCTTCCGCCATCTCCGCTGCAGGTTTCCTCGAGGCACCGTTGTCTGCACCAACTACGACGACAAGTTCGAGTCGCGAGGGTTGGCGTTGCGTGACTCGCTTCACAGCTGGCACCCCGAGCTGCCGCTTGTAGTTGAGCACGTCCCTTACGCCAGCTCGACCGAGTTGACGGGCGCGCTGAAGGCGCCTCTGATCGCACGTCTGCTGCGCAGCGGGTGGGACCAGGTCATCTACCTCGACGCCGACACATTCGTAACCGGGCCGCTCGACAATCTGCTCGAGTCAATCCGGGGAGGGGCTTCGGTCGTTCTGACACCCCACCTCAAAACGCCAAGTGGAGATTCCGCGGATGAGATCGGGCTGGAGATGCTGCTGTGCGCTGTAGGAACGCTCAACGCGGGCGCCGTTGCCGTCTCGTCGGCGCCGCAGGGCCTCGCGTTCGCTGATTGGTGGGCCGCGCGCACCGCCGCCCGTAGCGATGTCGATGTCGCGGCCGGAGTCGCCTACGACCAGCGCTGGCTCGACCTCGCTCCGGCCTTCTTCGATCAACTTGAGGTGCTCCGTGACCCCGGGCTCAACGTTGGTTACTGGAATTGGCTGCACGGCGGCAGCCAGTTGTCCGCACACGACGGACAACTGCTGATCGATGGGGAGCAGGTGTCACTAATGCACTTCAGCGGTTTCGATCTTGATCGCCCAGATCTCGTTAGCCACTACACGCCGGATCTTCACATAAGTGATCTGGGCCCCGCGGGCGAAGCGATCTTCGAGCGCTACCGCTCGATGGTTGGTTGACCGACGGCAGTCGCTACACGCTAATCCCGGACGCGGAGCGTTGGCCGCGCCGCTGTCTACACGAGGTTCGAACAGATCGGTTCTTGCCGCTCTTGGCGACGATCGAGCGGCAGCTATTACGGCGCTGAAGGCGGGGGAGAGAACGGGCAAGCGAGGTCAACCGCCGGAAGCGAACCGGTGACGAGGAAGTTCGCGATCGGCGTGTCCACGCAAGTCGACTGGCTGAGCCCGAAGGTTCCGTGAATTCCTCCGACCAAGGTGATCGCTCGCATCGTCGGGTAGGTGCGCGCCATGTTCACTGCCCACTGGTAGGGCGTCTCGCCATCACGGGTCGTGTTGGAGATGATGCCTGGGATCGGCGGGCCGAATCGTTTTGGCCGCGGAACCGCGCTAGGCCGCGCGCCCCCGTATCCGTTACAGGTGGTGAGGTAATCGACGCCGAGCGAGCCACCATAGATCGGACCTTCTTTAGTGATCCAGCGGAGACGATCCTGCTGGCGCGAGTTTGAGGTTCGATCGGCGAAGTCCTGGCAGACGACCGCCGACCAATGACTTCCAGCGGTGCCGGTAGTGGGGCTGCGCAAGTCGGGTGCGGCAAGGGCTTTGCGCGCGGCGACCTTCTCGCTGTTTGAGCCGAAAAGCGCGTTCCACGAATAGGTGACGGCCTGCTTGGCCTGCGCCCAGCTCTGGTCGCCGGTTACCGGGTAGAAGTCAACGTCGTCGTTGAGCACGTCGAGCAGATCCCAGCGCGTGTAGCGCTTGTTCCCCTCTAGTGCAATCGTGCGCTTGTTCAGCTGCGCCATCACCTGATCAAACTTCGACTTCAGGCCGTTTGCCAAGAGGAAGAAGCCGATCGAGTGGTCAGGGGCCACCGCGCCGGCGCTGATTCCGTAGAGCGTGCCCTGTGGATCCATGTTGCCGTCGAAGACCATTCCACGGACGCGGTTTGGGAAAAGCTGGGCGTAGGTGGAGCCGAGCAGCGTGCCGTACGAGATCCCCCAGTAGGTGATCTTGCTGTCGCCGACCGCGGCGCGCATAGCGTCGAGGTCGTAGGCCCCGTCGACGCTGCCGCCGTTCTCGACCAAGCTTCGGTTCGCCTTAAAGCAGAGCGAGTTGTAATGAGAAACCTGCTTCTGCCGCGCGGCAAGAACCTTGCGCCAGTCAACCGATCCTGTAACCGGGCGTGTGGGCTTTGGGATGTTGCAGCCGCGCCCCGAGAGAGCGGGTGTTGAAGCGCCGATGCCACGCGGGTCGTAGCTGACGAAATCAAACGCTTCTCGAACCTCCAGCGGTAGCAAGAAGACCATCTCCGATAGTCCAACGCCCGTCTGGCCGGGGCCTCCAGGGTTCATGAACAGCGTTCCTTTTCGCTGCGCTGGAGTGCCGCTCGCCGGCAGCTTCACGACCGCCAGCTTCACCTTCTTGCCGTTCGGCTGGCTGCGGTCAAGCGGGCGCGTGAGGGTGGCGCAATCAAAGCCCGGAAGAGCCCATCCATCGACCTGCTTCCAGCGATCGAACTGCGGCTTGCTGCAGGACTGCCAGTTCAGCGCTGCGGCCGACGACGGGCCAGCATGCGCACAAACCGCAGCGGCGGCGATCACGACCGTGAAGATCAGTTTCGCATGCCGGGAAGCGAGTACCGAAGGCATACGGTAAGTGTGACACGTGGCCGCGGCTGGAGCGGCGCTAGCGCAAAGCGAAGCGGGGATTGCTGCTGCTCGCTCGCTTCAGTTGCGCCGGCCTCGAGTAATCTGGGCAGATGGAAAACGCTTCGCCGGTGTCGGTCCATGCGATAGAGGAGTTTCGGCTCAGCGACGCTCTCGTGCGGTTCCAGGGCGGCGATCAGGTTCCGCTCTCGCTCTTCGTCGCCGAGTACCCACTTGGCGACGGGCCTCCTCTACACATCCATCCGTACGCTGAGCTCTTCCTCGTCGAACGCGGTGCGGTGAAGTTCACAGCTGGCGATGAAGAGACCGAGATCAGCGCCGGCAACATCGTCGTCGTTGACGCTGAAACCAAACACAGGTTTGAGGGCGCGAGCGATGAGCTGAGCCGCGTCGTTAGCGTCCACCCGTCAGCTGAGGTCGTTCAAGAGAACCTGAGCTGAAGCGAGCCGGAGAGGGGATTCGAACCCCTGACCCCCTGTTAAAGGGCAAGTGCTCTCCGGTCTTCGGACTAGGAATGAAGACCGACGAATGCGAGGCTTGCTCGCGCGTGGAGGCTGTTTACGCTAGACGGAACAAGGTTAGATTGGACTTCAATCGTGTACTTAGCGCTCGACTTGGGTCCTGAATGGGTCGCATTTCGCCCGCCGACTACCAGCGCCTCTCCCAGCAAGCGGCATACCGGTGCCGCCCTTCCTACCCGTACCCCTTTGGTAAACCTGACCGGCGCTAGGCGGAGCATTGCGCGTAATCGCGTCGGCCCGTGCCACCCGTGGGCTCGAAGGTCGTTACGAGGGCTACCCGGCTGGTCTACGACTCCGATCCCTGTCCATCATGGAACTACGCAAGTCACCGCTGCTGAAGTCCAGTCCCCCCGCTTCGGGGAATTCTGAGTCGGGTCCTGGCTTTTCGATTCCGTGGGCGTCGAGGATTGCGTTGCGTTCGCGTGGGGTTTTTGCGTTCCCTAGTTCCTCAGCGAGGGCTGGGTTGTCTTTCAGGGCCATAATTAGTGGATCAAAACTCATCGGTTAGCTCCATTCGGCGTTTGATTACGGGAATCTTCCGCCGACGCACCATCGGCAGGCAAGGACAGACACGATGAGACCCATCGCCGCCGAGCCGCGCCAACCCTCAGCCGCAGGCAACCCGCCCCGCAGCACCTAAGAGGGTTAGCGGCTAGACAATCCTGCCGTGGGATCGCGGTCCGAGCCAGCGCGTTCGGTCTGCCGTCCTAAGGCGGCGTGCCGCGGCTTGGTGCTAGTTGGCGCAGCCTCGGCCGTCGAGGACTCCGTTGGGCGTGACCGTGGAACAGCCGGTCGCGTTGGTCAGGGTCGCGTTGGTCAAGGTCGCGTTGGCCAGGGTCGCGTTCATCACTATCGCGGAGGTCAGGTTCGCGGCGTACAGTCTCGCGCCGGTCAAGTTCGCCGAGGTCAGGTCCGCGGCGTACAGTTTCGCGTAGGTCAGGTTCGCGGAGGTCAGGGTCGCGTTGATCAGGTTCGCGCCGGTCAGGTCCGCGTAGGTCATGGTCGCGCCGGTCAGGATCGCCTCGGTTAGGGTCGCGTACATCAGGTTCGCGTAGCTCAGTCTCGCGCCGGTCAGGTTCGCGGAGGTTAGGGCCGCGTTGATCAGGTCCGCGTTGGTCATGGTCGTCTTGCTCAGGTTCGCGCCGGTCAGGTCCGCGTAGGTCATGGTCGCGCCGGTCAGGATCGCCTTGGTTAGGGTCGCGTACATCAGGTTCGCGTAGCTCAGTCTCGCGCCCGTCAGGTTCGCGGAGGTCAGGGTCGCGTTGATCAGGTCCGCGTTGGTCATCGTCGCCTTGCTCAGGTTCGCGCCGGTCAGGTTCGCTTTCGTGAGGATGGCGCCGGCCAGGTTCGCGCCTTTGAGCTTGGCTCCCTGCAGGTTCGCTCCCCGCAGGTCAGCTTTGCGTAGGTCGGCGTAACGCAGATCAGCTCCGCGTAGATCGGCTTTGCTTAGGTTGATGGATCGCAGCACGCTGCGATCCATCACAGCGCCGCGAAGCTTTTGGCCGCGCAGATCTTTGTATGAGCAGTTCGTTTTTGCTTTGATCACGCAGCCTTTGACTGTGCGCGCCTGCGCTGAGCCAGCGAGCAGCGCGACCGATAGAAGCGACAGAGCAAAGACCTTCGGAAATGAACGCATTGCGGCAAGGTACTGGTTCCGTTCGACACGTGCGCCGGGCCAGCGCGCCCGGCCTGCCGTCGCGATCCGATTGCTGACACTTTGCTGACACCCCCCCGATTCTGGGGTGTCAGATTCGCGTAGACGTAGAGCCGGAGAGGGGATTCGAACCCCTGACCCCCTGTTTACGAGGCTCTTCAATACAGGTTTGCGTGGGGGCCCAGCAGGAAAAGTTTGGCGTGTTGCGGTGCTGGTGCTAGTTCGTGCAGCCCTTGCCGTTGAGGATCCCGACGGGTGTGATTGTCGAGCAGCCCCGAGAACCAGCGAACTTTGCGTCGCCTAGGGTCGCGCCGCTCAGGTTCACGAAGAGTAGGTTTGCGTTAGCGAAGTTCGCGCCGCTGCACCCAGTTCCTCGGCACGAAAGTTCCGCGCCTATCAGGCTCACGGCTGTCAGGTCTGCGTACGACAGGTCCGCGCCGATCAGGACCGCGCCGGAGAGGTTGGCGTATGACGCGTTCGCGCCGCCCAGGTTCGCGGCGGCCAGGTAGGCCTCAACTAGGTTCGCGCCGTCGAGGAGCGACTGGCCTAGGTCTACCCAGGGCCCAAACACGGCGGCTAGGTTCGCGCCGGTCAGGGTCGCGCCGTGAAGGTTGGCGCGGGTCAGCTTCGCTTTAACTAGGTTCGTGCCGCTCAGGTTCGCGCCGGCTAGGTTCGTGTCTCCCAGGTTCGCGCCGGCTAGGTTCGCGCCTTGGCAGTTTGGTGTGCAGGAAGGGGTTTGTGATGTGCGCGTGCCCTTTTTCTTTGGTGCGGTGTAGTGGTGAAGTTTTGCGCCTTTGAGGTTCGCTCCGCGCAGGTCGGCTCCCCGCAGGTCGGCCTTGCGCAGGTCGGCGTAGCGCAGGTCGGCTCCGCGTAGGTTTGCTTTGCGAAGGTTGATGTGATGAAGCACGCTGTGATGCAACACAGCGCCGCGTAGATCTTTGCCGCTCAGGTTCTTGTGATGGCAGCTCGTGTGGTGCTTGATCTTGCAGCCGTTGACGGTGCGCGCCTGAGCTGAGCCAGCGAGCAGCGCAACCGACAGAAGCGACAGACAGAAAACCTTCGCAAAAGAACGCATCGCGGAAAGATACGAAATACGGCGGGCAGGTGCGTAGGTAGTGACTAGGGGTGTTGCGGGGTTGGTGCTAGTTCGCGCAGCCGCGCCCGCTTAGAGCTCCTGCGGGGTAGACCGATCCACAGCCAATCGCGCCGCCCCAGCCAAACATGCCATCCATAACTGTGCCGTTGACAGTGGCGTTGACCATTATCGCGTTGGTCATGTTGCCGTTGGTCAGGGTCGCGCCCGTCAGGTTGGCGTAGCTGAGGTTCGCACCGGACAGGTTTGAGCCAGTCATGTTGGTTCGAATTATGCTCGCGTAACTCAGGTTCGTGCCGTTAAGGGCCGCCCAGCTCACGGTCGCGTAGTTAAGATTCGCGTAGCTAGCGTTCGCATTGGTGAGGGTTGAATTCGACACGGCCGAGCCGGTTAGGTTCGCGTACATCAAGCGGGCGTTGGTCAGAGTCGCGGAGCCCAGGTTTGCGTAGCTCATATCGGCGTAAATCAGGTTCGCGCCGTATAGGTTCGCGCCTTGGCAGTTCGGTGAGCAGCCCGGGGTCGCTGATGTGTTAGCGCCCTTCTTTTTTGGTGCTGTGTAGTGATGAAGCTTCGCGCCTCTGAGGTTCGCTCCGTGCAGGTCAGCTCCGCGCAGGTCAGCTTCGCGTAGGTCAGCTCCATGTAGATCAGCTCCGCGCAAGTTCGCGTGACGCAGGTTCGCGTGGTGCAGGTTGGCGTGGCGCAGGTTCGCGTGGTGCAAGACCTTGTGATGGCAGCTTGTGTGATGCTTGATCACGCAGCCTTTGACTGTGCGCGCCTGCGCTGAGCCAGCGAGCAGCGCGACCGATAGAAGCGACAGAGCAAAGACCTTCGGAAATGAACGCATTGCGGCAAGGTACTGGTTCCGTTCGACGCCTGCGCCGGGCCAGCGCGCCCGGCGCAGGTGTCCCGATCCGATTGCTGACACTTTGCTGACACCCCCCCCGATTCTGGGGTGTCAGATTCGCGTAGACGTAGAGCCGGAGAGGGGATTCGAACCCCTGACCCCCTGTTTACAAGGCACTTCAACACAGGTTTGCGCAGTGGCCCCAACAGGAAGAGATTGGGGTGCTGCGGTTGGTGCTAGTTGGCGCAGCCCAAGCCGTTGAGGGCTCCTTTGGGCGTGACCGTGGAGCAGCCCGTCGCGTTGGTCAGGGTCGCACCCATCAGGTTCGCGCCGAACAGGTTCGCGCCGAACAGGTTCGCGCCGGTCAGGGTCGCGCCGGTCAGGTTCGCGCCGAACAGGTTCGCGCCCTTCAGGTTCGTGCCGGTCAGGGTCGCGCCGATCACGTTCGCGCCGCTCAGGTCCGCGCCGATCAGGGCCGCGCCGTACAGGTTCGCGCCGATCAGGGCCGCGCGGGTCAGGTTCGCGCCGATCAGGTTCGCGCCGATCAGGTTCGCGTTGGTCAGGTTCGCACCGGTCAGGATGGCGCCGGTCAGGTTCGCGCCCCGACAGTTCGGTGCGCAGGCAGGGGTTTGTGACGTGCGCGCGCCCGTCTTCTTCGGTGCCGTGTAGTGGTGAAGTTTCGCGCCTTTGAGGTTCGCTCCGCGCAGGTCGGCTCCCCGCAGGTCGGCCTTGCGCAGGTCGGCGTAGCGGAGATCGGCTCCGCGCAGGTTTGCTTTGCGCAGGTTGATGTGATGGAGCACGCTGTGATGCAACACAGCGCCGCGGAGATCCTTGCCGTTGAGGTTCTTGTGATGGCAGCTTGTGTGATGCTTGATCACGCAGCCCTTAACGGTGCGCGCCTGCGCCGAACCAGAGAGCAGCGCGACTGATAGAAGTGACAGACAAAGAACCTTCGCAAATGAACGCATTGCGGCAAGGTACTGGTTCCGCTTGACACGTGCGCCGGATCAGCGCGCCCGGCCTGCCGTCCCGGTCCGATTGCTGACACTTTGCTGACACCCCATCGATTTCGGGGTGTCAGATTCCCGTAAACGTAGCGCCGGAGAGGGGATTCGAACCCCTTACCCACTGTTTACAAGGGCCTACTTGAAGCTATATGTCTTGCTGCTGGCGGTGCCGCTAACGGAGCCCTTCTTGGGCGTTACCGCGGCAAGCCACCTGCCCTTCGCGAGCTTCACGGTGCACGAGCGGCGAGCGAGCTTCTTCTTGCCTTGTGTGATCGTCACGTTCTTGCAGGAGCCCTTCTTGATGGTTCGGCCGCTCGTTCCGGTGAGCGTGTACGTAACGCCGGCGACCGGGGTGATCACGGCGGTGATGGTCTTCGTCTTCGCTGATGACGACCACGCGACCGCAGGCTTCGCGGGCTTGGGTGTTGGTGTGGGTGTTGGTGTGGGTGTTGGTGGTGGGTCAGGAACGGCGGCTGCCGGGGTGACGCTGTTCGATGCAGCCGATGCCGCGGTTTGCCAAGTTGCAAGTTTTGCTTTTGCGGTGAACGTGTAAGCGGTCCCGTTAGTCAGCTCGCGAACGACACACGACGACTGGACGAAGCTGATTTTGCACTGCTTGGAAGAGTCTTGAACCGCGGTGACGGTGTAGGACGATGGCGCGCCGTTCGCTGCTGACAGCGGATTGGCTGCAACGTTGACAGTTGCAGTCCGGCTCCCGGCGTTGCCGAGGACTGCAGAAGGTGCCGCAGGCCTGGCGGGCGCAGCCGGGTATGAGCTCGACGTGGCCTTCGACACATTGTCTGAGAAGAGGTTGGCGGTGTAGACGTTGCCGGCAGAATCAACCGTAAGTGCGGTCGGGTTGCTGCCGGTGCCTGCCCAGCTATTTGTTGTGATACCGGCGGGCGTGATCTTCCAAACGCTGCTCGTGGCCCCGTTGCCGGTGTAGACGTTGCCGGCCGGATCAAGTGTGATCCCGAACTGCGCAAAGCCGGTTGTGGCCCAATTGGTGGTTGAGACGCCAGCGGGCGTGATCTTGGTCACATTGCCGTCGCCGCTGTTGGTCGTGTAAATGTTCCCGGCCAAATCAACCGTGATCGCGCGTGGGTTGTTGCCGGTGCTCCCAAGCGTTGTTGACACCCCAGCGGGCGTGAGCTTCGTAACATTGTCCGAGCCCTCGTTGGCGGTGTAGATGTTGTCGGCCGAGTCAATCGTGATCGCGACCGGGCCGCTGCCGGTTGTCCCAAGGATCGTTGATGTGCCGCCGGGCGTGAGCTTTGTCACATTGTTCGAGCCGCTGTTGGCGGTGTAGATGTTGTCGGCCGAGTCAATCGTGATCGCGATCGGGCGGATACCGGTTGTCCCCAGGACCATTGATGCACCGTCGGGCGTGATCTTCGACACATTGTTCGAGAGGGTGTTGGCGGTGTAGATGTTGCCGACCGAATCAACCGTGATCCCGTGTGGTTGGCTACCGGTGGCTGCCCAGTTGGTGGTTGAGACGCCGCCGGGCGTGACCTTCGACACATTGTCTGAGGCAGCGTTGGCGGTGTAGGTATTGCCGGCCGAATCAACCGTTATCGCCGACGGGAAGGTGCCGGTGGCTCCAAGGATTGTTGATGCGATTTCGGGCGTGATCTTCGACACATTGTTCGAGCTGTTGTTGGCGGTGTAAAGGTTGCCAGCGGAATCGACCGCAATCGCTCGGGGGCTGGTGCCGGTGTTGCCGAGCACTGTCGGGTCGCCGTCGGGAGTGATTTTTGTGACCGTGCTTGTGCCCTGATTGGAGGTGTAGATGTTGCCTGCCGAGTCAATTGTGATCGCGTACGGAAGGGAGTCAATGTCCAACTGGCTGAGGATGCTCGCCGTGCCGTCGGGCGTGACCTTCGTGACGTTTCTTCCGGCTGCGCTTCCGCTTATGTTGGAGGTGTAAACGTTGCCTGCCGAATCGACTGTGATTCCGGTTGGCGCGCTGCCGGTTGGGGTCGCCCATCGGTAGCCGTCACCTGCGCTGCCACTTGGGGTGCCGTCGGGCGTGATCTTGGTGATCGTGTTGCGGCTGAAGTTAGCCGTATACACGTTGTTAGAGCTGTCGATCGCAATCGCAGTCGGGCCATTGCCGGTATCCGCCCACTTGTATGAGTTGCCGGCATTGCCGCTGGAGACTCCTCCCGGCGTGATCTTGGTGACCGACGAAGGGCCGGAGTTGGCGGTGTAAATGTTCCCGTCGGAGTCAACCGCGATCCGGTTTGGGTTTCCTCCCGTCTTGACCTCCGTATCCCCGGGCCCCCAGTGCTCCGTTGATGACCCGTTCGGGGTTATCTTCGTCACATTGTTTGAGCAATAATTTGCTACGTAGAAGTTTCCTGCCGAGTCGCGCGCGATCCCTGCGGGGCAGTCAGCGGTAGTGACTTCCGTGCCGCCCGGACCCCAATTTTGGGTCGATGAGCCAGCAGGTGTTATCCGCGTCACATTGCCGCTGTTCGCGTTGGCAGTGTAGACATTGCCAGCAGGATCAATCGCGATCGAGTCTGGCCCATTGCCGGCGCCAGCGAATATCGCTGCTGAAGCGGTTGCTGGCCCCATGGAAGCCGCGGCCCACAGGACCGCTGCGCAAGCACCCGCCAGCACGGTTGCACAGCGTCGCCACGAACCGACGTCGACCAAACTCATCATCACTCGTCCTCGATTTCTAAACAGCGTTGGTGCGTCAAAGGTCAGTGGGGCGACAGTTGTCGCACGCCAACAAGTGACTTGGAAATACCGCGGACACAAAATACCGAACACCGGAGTACAAAGACGCAGTTGCGATTTCGCGGTGTCCGTGGGGACGGTTCGTTTTAGTGCGCGTCGACATCAGGATCGCTGAAGTCCAGCCTTCTCTTTCAGTTCGGCGATCCGATCTTGGTTTCTGGCAGGCCGGCAGCTCGCTGAATCCGGTACACCTCTGGTACACCTAACCAGTGCTCAGGGGTGCATCTTGAGCGACACAGATGTCACACAACAGGCGGCGAAATCGCCCTAGCTGATTGTGTTTCGCCCGGAAGCCGGAGAGGGGATTCGAACCCCTGACCCCCTGTTTACAAGTTCGACGCGTGGAAGCACCGCGATGCCCCGAATCGCCTGTGGTTACTGACGATTCGGGGGTGTGCACTGCTTTCACGCCTTGCCCTTGAGCGCCCCTGAGTTCCTTTGAGTTCCCGTGGTTTCGGCACACGTGCCAAAACGATTCGCGCCCCATCTGAGCCTCGCCCGGCGGGGCGCTTCTCTTTGCTGCTTGGGGTGTTGCGGTGCTGGCGCTAGGACGCAGGACAGGTTGAGAATACGCCCGTGGTGTTTATTGACGGCAGGGTGCGCGTTCCGTTTTGGCAGTCTGTGTTGTAAAAGTAGGTCCCGCTCAGGGTCGCGCCGGTCAGGTTCGCGCGGGATAGGTTTGCGTAGGCCAGGTTCGCGCCGGTCAGGTTCGCGCTGGTCAGGTTCGCCAAGGTTAGGTCCGCGCGGTGACCAGGGGTGCCGGGCCCCAGGTACGCGCTGGTCAGGTTCGCTTGGGTCAGGTTTGCGTAGCCCAGGTACGCGGTCACTAGGTTCGCGTAGGTCAGGTTCGCGCCGGTCAGGTTCGCATGCTCGGCGAACACTTGCGTCATGTCCGCGTAGCCGAGGTACGCGCTGGTCAGGGTCGCGTAGGTCAGGGTTGCCCAGTAAAGGTTCGTGTAGTTCAGGTTCGCGCCGGTCAGGTTCGCGTAGGACAGGTTCGCTTTCTCCAGGTCCGCGTAGCCTAGGTCCGCGTAGGACAGGTCAGCGCCTGAGCAGTTTGGCGCGCAGGAAGGGGTCGCTGACTTGCGCGCGCCCTTCTTCTTTGGTGCTGTGTAGTGATGAAGCTTCGCGCCTTTGAGCTTCGCTCCGCGTAGATCAGCTCCGCGTAGGTCGGCCTTGCGCAGGTCGGCGTAGCGCAGATCAGCTCCACGTAGGTTCGCGTGGCGCAGGTCGATGTTGTGCAGCACGCTGTGATGCAACACAGCGCCGCGCAGATCCTTGCCGTTCAGGTTCTTGTGATGGCAGCTCGTGTGATGCTTGATCACGCAGCCTTCGACGGTGCGCGCCTGCGCCGAACCAGCGAGCAGCGCGACCGCTAGAAGTGACAAACAGAAAACCTTCGCAAAAGAACGCATCGGGCGACGATACAAAACCCGCTCGGCGCGGGCGCCACGTCAGCGCGCTCGGCTTGCCGTCCCGATCCCGTTACCACTCTGTTGTCACTTTGGCTTTTGCGAGCCGCGAAACGTAGAGCCGGAGAGGGGATTCGAACCCCTGACCCCCTGTTTACAAGACAGGTGCTCTGACCAACTGAGCTACTCCGGCGCGGGTCGCCAGTCTACGCGTCAGTCGCGTTCGACCGGCGGCATCACGGCGCCGATGATCCAGAACAGCGGGATGAAGATGCCGATGATGAACATGATCCAATGGCCCTTGCGAAGGCTTGTGACGCCGAGGACGACAAGCAGGACGAAGTAGATGACTGCGAGGAGCCCCCAGACGGGGCCGCTGACGGCGAGGATCATTACTAACTCTCCATTCGTTGGTTACTGACCGGCGAATCGTACCCATCGTCCGGGCGGTTTAGGGCGCGCTCGGTCTCGCCGAGCACCAAACCGAACAGCAGGTGGCGCCAAGTGGCCTGAGCGAAGGCGGCGCGGCTGCCGCTCAGTTTCGGCAGCTCATCGCGTGCAGGGTGGAAGCGTTCGCTGAGGCCAACCGCTGGCCATGAGGCGAGGTGCTCCGCCATTCCCGCAGCCGGACCCTTAAGCGCAGGCGGCAGCGGGACGTGTGGCGCAACGTTGGCGTAGACGGCTCCGAACAGGGCGCCATTGAGCAGATGCAGAACAGCGCCGATCGGCCGCCAGGCCGGCCCGCGCGTAACCGCTTTGCCAAGCAACTCTGTGTCGTCGTAAGGAACGCCGAAGATTCGAATGTCTAGTGGCTGCTGGATCGCCCAAATCCCGCTGGCGATTGCCCCGGCCAGTGCGCCGCGCAATGTTCGATTGAGGTCAATACGCATTGCCTTGAAGGTACCGAGATCGGGTGTAACCAAATGCGCCGGGATTGGTAACGCAGGTATGGAACGGGAGAAGCTGCTTGAAAAGGCTGGCGGGCACGGCGTAAATCGCGTCGTATTCCGCGTCGTGCGCTTCTTCTTCCTGCCTTTCTTCCGCGTCTACTTCCGCCTCAGTACTCTCGGCCGCGAACACGTGCCAAAGAGCGGCGCGACGATCTACGCCTGCAACCACCGCTCGTTCCTCGACCCGTTCGTAATCAGTGCGCTCGGTCGCAGGCCGCTCTACTTCGTCGCCAAGCGTGAACTGTTCGAAAAGAACCGCTTCCAAACCTGGTTCCTCAACAGCCTTGGCGCCTTCCCGATCGACCGCGGCCACGGCGATAACGATTCGATGGAAACCGCGCTTCGGATCCTTGCCCGCGGCGACGGCGTGATGATCTTCGTTGAAGGAACGCGCGTGCGGCCCGGCCCGCTCGGCCACCCGCGCAGCGGAGTCGGCCGCCTAGCGCTGCAGAGTGGCGCGCCGGTCGTCCCCGTTGCTGTGATGGGAACTGAGAACGTGCGCCGTGGCTGGAAGATCTACCCGCGCAAGGTGACTGTCCGCGCCGGAGCGCCGCTGACCTTCCCGCAGGTAGAAGACCCGTCGCACGAGCTCGCCAAGTCGGTCGCCGAGCGCGTCTGGCCCTGCGTCGAGATGCAGTGGGAATCACTTGGCGGAACGGTGCCGCTTAGGCGCGTCGCCATCGTTGGTGCCGGCGGCTGGGGGACGAGCCTCGCAGTGGCGCTGGCGCGCTCTGGTGTTGCTGTTGAGCTCGGAACGCACACTGCGCAGCAGGCGACCGAGATCAACGCTGCTCGCATCAACGAGCCCTACCTGCCGGGCGTAGAGCTCGGTTCGGAGATCAACATCGTTGAAGCCGCGCAGATGGACCTTCAGCACGCCGACGCGGTGCTGCTCGCCGTGCCGACCGGTGAACTTCCGGCCGTGATCGGCGCGATGGCGCCGAGGCTCGGTGCTGGCACCGGAGTTGTCGTTACCTCGAAAGGGCTCGTTCCCCCGTCGGGCGAGCTGCCAACGGCCTACTGCGCGGCGCGCATTGGTGGGCGACCGATCGCCTGCCTCGGCGGCCCCGGCCACGCGGCCGACGCGCTGGAGCACGGCGCATCACTCGTAATTGCGGGGGCCGACAAGGACTTCGTAGCGCGACTGCGACGAGCCTTCGCCGACGCACAGTTCGATCTCACCTTGACCGCTGATGTGACCGGCGTTGAACTCGCTGGCGTGGCGACGAAAGCCGCCGTGCTCGCGGCGACTGTCGCAAGCGTCGCCGGGCCAAACGCGGCTGGAGCGGCGGCCGGCAAAGTCTTTTCGGAGGTCGCCAAGTACTCCGAGACGCTGGGCAGCAAACCCGAGAGTTGGACCGGACTGGCCGGGGTGGGCGACCTCGTCGCATCGGTCGTGGCCGCAGGCGGCCGCAACCGCCGCGCCGGAGAGATGCTCGCCGCGGGAGTATCAGCGCAGGAGATTCGGCCTGAGATTGGCCAAGTCGCTGAGGCACTCGACTCGTTGCCGTTGCTGGCGGAAGCTTTGGAGGCCGCCCACATTCGCGCCCCCGCCATCGCCGCGCTCGCCGAGGTGGTCGCCGGCCAGAGCGACGCAGCCAGCTTCGCCGAGTCGATCATCGAACCGCGCCGAGTGGTCGGCGCACGCGTCGTCTAAGGCGCGCGCGGGTAGGCTCTGATGCGTGGAGAAAGAGGAGCTAGACCGCCGCTTCAGCGACTGCTACCGCGATCACCTTCGCGACGTCTACTCGTACTCGTACTACCGCGTTGGCAACCATCACGATGCCGAGGATCTAACCGAGCAGACCTTCCTGCAGGCCTACCGCCACTTCGAGCGCGCGCTGGAGGAATCGAACGGCAGGCCGCTGCGGCCATGGCTGATCCGCATCGCCCACAACCTCGCCGCCAACCTCTACCGCGACCGCTCGCGCAAGCCGCAGACGAACATCGATGCGATCGCCGAACCGGGAGCGCTGCACACGACCGAGCAGCTAGTGGAGGGGCGCGACGAACTGCGCCGGATTCTCGAGTCCGTTCAGGAGCTGCCGGACGATCGCCGCGAAGCACTGATCATGCGCTTTGCGCTGGGAATGAACAACAAGGAGATCGGCCGCGCGCTCGACCGCAGCGAAGGGGCAACGAAGGTGCTGCTGCATCGCGCGATCAAGCAGCTCGAAACTCTCGTAGGCGAACCACAGGAGGCCTGAGCAGATGAGCAGCCAGCCAAACGGGATCGACCTTGAAGCACTGCTCGCGCAGGCACTGGCGCCGGTAGATCCTCCCGAGCACTTGGTGAGCGAGCTTGAGGATCGCCTCAATCGAATCTCCGGCATCGCCGCCGATGAGCTCGATGCATGGGAGGCCGGCGCCTTCCATGACCCTCGCACCTGGGTGCGGCCAGCGACTGCGCTGGCCGTCGGCACGGCCGCGGCCGGCGCGGCAGCAGTGCTGGGCGTGCGCCGCCAGCGCAGCCGCCAGCAGAGCGCGGCAGCGGGGCCGGTCGTCTTCGCCCGCAAGGCGATTGACACGATCGGCAACGAAGTCACGCGGCGCCTAGGTCGCTAGCCTCAGGCCGCAGACCGGGCAGCGAACCATCGCCTCCCGGCGCGATTAACGGACGCCAGCCGATTACCTCCACCGCAACCACCTGCTACCGCCACCCCTCGCGTGAGACGGGCGTCTCCTGCTCCGGCTGCGGCAAGCCGATCTGCACCGATTGCATGACGCCGAGCCCGGTCGGGATGCGCTGCCCCGACTGCGCTACGCAGAGCGGCAAGGCGCCACGGCTGCCGGTGCTCAGCGGCCAATCCGACAAGCCGGTTGTGACACTGACGCTGATCGGGCTCTGCGTACTTGGCTACCTGCTATCCGGAGGATTCCCGTTTGGGAACGGGCAGACGCAGCTCTTCTACGACGGTGCGCTGGCGGCTGCGCCGATCGGCGCAGGCGGTCAGTACTGGCGCCTCGTAACCTCGGGCTTCCTTCACGCCGGGCTGATGCACCTCGCCTTCAACATGATCTTGCTTTGGTTCATCGGCTCGCAGATGGAACCGCAGCTTGGCCGCGGACGCTTCCTCGCGCTCTACGTCGTCTCACTGCTCGGCGGCTCGTTCGGCGCGCTGCTGCTCTCCCCGGACGCATTGACGGTCGGCGCATCGGGCGCGATCTTCGGCCTGATGGGCGCAGCGTCGGCGATCATCTACGCCCGCGGCGGCAACCCGCTGCAGAGTGGCATCGGAATGCTGCTCGTCTTCAACCTCGTCTTCAGCTTCGTGCTTTCAAACGTTTCGATCGGCGGCCATCTCGGCGGCCTCGCGGCCGGGGCTTTGGCTGGCGGCGCCTTCGTGATGGCCGAGCGACGCGGCCAGCCGGCAATCGGCTGGGCTGCCTGCGCGGCAATCGGCATCGTCGCGGTTGTCGGCTCGCTGCTGCTGGCGGCTGCTGCGACTCCGAGCTTTATCGGCTAGCTCGCAGCTCGCCCGAGCTTGTCGGCGGCGAGCAAAGCCGCCTTGATCGCGTCGGCGCGAACCTCGAACGGTTCGTGGTGGCACGTTTCGCCAGGCGCGACGGTCGTCTCAGCGATCAGATTGAGCGCAGTCTCGTCGCCCGAGTCAATTCCAACCTCGGCCATTGTGATCGGCAGGCCGACCGTTCGCTGGAACTCAATGATCATGTCGATCTCACTCTGCGGCTGACCTTCGAGAATCAGTTGAGTGATCAGGCCAAAGGCGACCTTCTCGCCGTGGTAGTAAGCGTTGGCTGATGCGACGGCGCTCAGCCCGTTGTTAACCGAATGGGCGACCGCGAGCCCACCGCTCTCAAAGCCGAGGCCAGAGAGCAGCGTGTTCGCTTCGATCAGCCGCTCCAAGGCCGGAGTCACCTCTTGCGCATCCATCGCGGCGCAGGCGGCCGGCCCGTCAGCGAGCAGAATCTCGGCGCAGAGCTTGGCGAGACCGGTGCCGGTCGCCGTCGGCAGCCCACCAAGTTGGTTCGGCGCGCCGGACTCGCTGACGGTGCGCGCCTCGAACCAGGTTGCGAGTGCGTCGCCGATTCCCGAGACGAGTTGGCGCTTCGGTGAACGGGCGATCACTTCGCTGTCAACCAGTACCAGCGCCGGGTGGCGAGCGTAGAAGCGGTACTCGTCGACGGTGTCGTCTTCGTTGTAGATCACTGAGAGCGCGCTGCACGGAGCGTCGGTCGAAGCGAGAGTGGGGGTTTGGATCGTCGGCAGGCCGAGTGCGTCGGCGGCTCCACGCCCCGCGTCGCTCGCCTTGCCTCCTCCGGCGGAGACGACTGCGACGACCTCGTTTGCGCGACCAACCTCGGTCAAGCGGTCAATCTCGGCATTCGTGCACTGGCCTGCAAAGCGTTCGATTATCGGCTGCAGGTCTCGGGCAGGCAGCGTTTCGTTCCAGATCGGTGACAGTTGCTCGATCGCGTGGCTTCCGGCAACGAAAAGGATCGGCCCTCGGAACCCAAGCCGCTCCAGCTCTGCAGCCAGATCGTGAGTCGCGCCGGGGCCCTGCACGTAGCGCCCGGGGGCGGCGAAGACCGTCAACGGTCGCTGCTTGTTTGTTTCCGGAGAGCCGCCAGCCATCGGACCTAGGTTACGGACGGCTACTCCGATGTCAAAAGGAGCTCTACACTTGCGCCATGGATCGACTAGAGAACGACGTAATCGAAACAGCGATCGCCGAGGGCGAGTGGCGCCACGAGGACGGCGGCATCGTCCGCGACTACTCGCTGCCCAACTTTGAGTCGGCAATTCAGTTTGTCCACAGCGTCGCCGGCGTCGCCGAGGTGGCAAACCATCACCCCGACATCTTCGTTCACGACTGGAACCAGGTACGGATCACCTGCAGGACTCACTCCGAGGGCGGCGTGACCGAAGCAGACCTCGCGTTGGCCAAAGAGATCGACGAGCTGGCCTAACAATCGCTTTTCCGGCCTAGTGGCCGGTAGAGTGCGAGTTGATCATTAGTGCCTGACGACCTTCCGCGAAGTACCTCCCAACAGGTTCCGACGCGATGACCGCGCTGTTAATCGCCGCGATCTTCGTGCTGGTAGCGGTCAACGGCTTCTTCGTTGCCGCCGAGTTCGCGCTGGTGCGTGCCAGCCGCGGCCGCCTGCAGGCTGAGGCCGAGGAGGGAGTTCGCGGCGCCGCTCGCGCAGCGGCGCAGCAGGATGACCTAAGCCAGTACCTATCGGCCTGCCAGTTCGGCATTACGCTCGCCTCGCTCGGCATCGGTTTCCTCGGTGAGCCGGCGATCGCGACGCTGCTCGAGCCGCTGCTCGGCGGCCCGCTCGCGCACGGCGCAGCGGTCGCGGCTTCGGTTGCGATCGCCTACATCCTCGTTACCTCGCTGCACGTGACCGCCGGCGAGCAGATACCGAAGATGTTCGCGATCGTCAAGGCAGAGCGTGTCGCGAGAGCTTGCGCTCGTCCGCTGAGCATCTTCGAGATCGTGATGCGCCCATTCATCGCCGCCCTTAACGGCGCCTCAAATGCAGTGCTGCGGCTAATGCGGATCGATCCGCAAGCCAGCCTCGACGAAGGTGGAACGCCAGACGATTTCAAGCTGCTGATCTCGCAGGCTCAAATTGGCGGCAAGCTCGACCCCGGCGAGGCGACGATGCTGGCCGGCGTCTTCCATCTCCACGAGCAGCAGGCGCGCCAGGTGATGACGCCGATTCCGGCAGTCGTGACGGTCGATGTGACCGACAATGTTGAGACGGCATTGCGCAGCTGCGTCAGCTCCGGTCATACGCGGCTCGTCGTGACCGAGGATCGCAGCGCCGAGCACGTGCGCGGAACCGTTCACGCCAACTCGCTGATCGCGCTCTACCTCGAATCAGGCGCAGAAGCGTCGATTGAGCCGCTCGTCCGCGACGCCGTGATCGTTCCCGAGACGAAGCCGCTCGATGACCTGCTTGCCGACCTTCAGCGCGAGCGCTCGTCGCTGGCGGTCGTGATCGACGAGTACGGCCGCACGGCCGGGCTGGTAACGGTCGAGGACATCGTCGAGGAGGTCGTCGGTGAGATTGACGACGAGACCGACCCAACTTCGCGCTCGGTGCGCAAGCTCGCCAGCGGCGGTTGGTCGGTTAGCGGCCACGTTCCAATCTCCGACCTACCTGACTTCGGGATCGAGCTGCCGGCCGACAGCGACGCCTATAACTCGGTCGGCGGGCTCGTCTTCCACCAGCTCGGGCGGATGCCGCAGCGCGGCGACACGGTCAGCGTTGAGGGCTATCGCCTGCGCGTTGAGTCGGTGCGAGAGAACCGCATCACGGCCGTGCGCATCAGGCCGATCGCAGATCAGTCTTCAGCTTAAGGCCAGAAAAATGGCCGGCCCGCTGGGGGAGCGGACCGGCCGGTCAATCTGGGAGGAGGAACATTCTTGAGGAACGTTCTGAATCCATGATGCATGAAGATCCTGAACGATCGCTAAAGAATTGACTCCGTAGTTGTTACGGATTTAGCTGCGTGTTTACCGACTACCTGCGCGATTGGGCCTAGCCCGTCACTCCGGGCGTAATCGGTGGACACTTCGTGATTGACAGCGGAGAAACGGGCCGGCTGACGGTGGTCGAACACTTCTGCGGCTCGTAGACGATGATCGTGCCGCGCAAGGTCATCGTGTACCAGCGCCCTGCATAGGCTGGCTGAGCCATCCACCCTAGATCTGTCGGACCGTTGACGGCAGACTGGGCGAGAGTCTTTCCAGTCGACTCGTCGACCCAGAGGACGCTTTCGGTCCAAGATCCGGTCTGCACTTGCGACGGGAAGTCGGAACTGAGGTACTGGGACGACAGCACGCGGTTGTTCGATGGTCCAACTGCGGTGAAATAGTCGGAGGTGCGCCAATCAGGGCGGCTCCATTTGATCGCCATGCGCCCGGTCGATTGGTCGAGACGCACTGCGAAGACGCCACCCATCAGCATGTCCTGCATGAAGATCAAGCTCTTCTGAGGATCTGTCGAGAAGCTGGCGGGTGCGTTGCTGGTGAGGCCAGCGGGGATCGTCTTGCCCCACGGGCAGATGCGGTGAACATCGGCCGCGTTGGTCATCTTCACCGCAACCGCGCAGATCGGTACCCCCGGCGCTTTAACCGGAGGAGAGGCATTGTTGTTGAAGATCACCCACTTGCCAAGAGGGACCGGTGCGTCACCGGTGGTCTGCCCGGTCAAGAGGTACGGCGGCTGCCAGCCAGTGTCCTCGCGAAGGGTCTTGGTCTTCGGATCCCAAATTACTCGGACTCCACGGGTTGCCCCCGCAAGGTACATCTCCGTGTTGCCGTTCTTCGCGAGGAGAGTGGGCCGCGCTGCGATCGGTTGGCTTAGCTTTATCGCGGTGATGTTCTCCAACGTCACCGGATCGATCGCCACGACCGTGGTAACCGGCTGCGGGCCATATTGTGCGATGCAAGCAGACATCGCTTGGTTGCCCTGAACCGTGCAACCGGTCGAGCGATTCTGACTCTTCAGCAGGATCGTTCCTGTCGAGTCGGGGGAGATGGCGAAGCCATCGAAGTTCGCATCGATCGCGTCGCCGTCGAGGACCGGCTGCTCGACGGAGGCGGCAATCTTGCCAGTCTTCGGGTTGAGCTTGTAGATCGTGGGTCCGATTACAACATCAACCCAACCGCCCTTCACTACGGCGCCGCTGGGCGCAGCGATCCATTGCCCCGGCGCGATCGGAAGATAGGTGCGCCAGATCTGTGCACCTGTGGCCGGATTGAAACGCGCCACGTACGGGCCGGCGGTGTAGGAGGGAACCGGAAGGCCTGGGGAACCGCCGACGAGGAAGGCGGCACTTGGACCGCCTTGGATGATCAGTTGGATCTGCCCCGGGTAGACCGTCGGTGACAGGTACTGCGCCACCTGGAACTTGTTGCTCCTGATCTTCGCGCCCCCGGCGAACGTCGCGCATGGCTGGAGGCCGCTGTGGATCGCGTCTGTTACCTCGGGCGCGCCGATCGCTGGCGCGTAGTTCGTGAAGTTGTTGGCTGGGTCGGCGGCGTACGAGCGCATGCAGTCAACTTCCTTCTTGACTATTGATTGCGTGCTTGCGTCTGCGGACTGCACGGGTGTAATCGCGGCGGCCAACAAGGCAGCAGCGACTAGGGGGGCGAGAAAACTATTCATCAGCTTCGCTTTCCGCCCGTCGACATGGGCGACGGGCCGTGTTCAAAAATTCCGCAAAAGCTTGTGGCGTTTTGGAGCAGAGCGACCGGCGCGCAATGCCGAGGGCAGTAACAGCCATCTGGTTTGCCGTGCCTACTCGGCGAAGTGCGCGCGCTTAGTAGTCGTAGAAGCCGCGGCCGCTCTTGCGACCGAGCGCACCTTCGGCGATCAGAGCCTGCACGCGCGCCGGGGCGGGCGAACCGATCTCGTCGCCGATTGCGGCAGAGACGTCCAGGCCAACGAAGTCAAGTAGCGCGAGCGGCCCCATTGGGTGGCCGGCTCCAAGCTTCATCGCCTCATCAACGTCGGCTGGGTCCATCCCGGTCTGGTCGAGGAAATCAACGGCCGAGAATAGGTAGGGGAAGAGCAGGCGGTTAACGACGAAGCCGGGCAGGTCAGGGACCGGAACGGCAGTCTTGCCGAGCGCCTCGCAGAGCGCCGCTGCGCGCTCGCGCGTCGCCTCGGTCGCTTCGTCTGGGAAGGCCAGTTCGATCAGCGCCATCCGTGGCACCGGGTTGAAGACGTGGAGGCCAACAAAGCGCTCAGGTGAGCCGCTGGCGCGGGCCAGTTCTCCGACCGATAGAGAAGAGGTAGTCGTTGCCCAGAGCGCGTCGTCTGAAGAGACAGAGGCGATCGTCGCGAAAACCTCGCCCTTGATTGCTGCGTCCTCGGCAACAGCTTCAACGAAGACTGTGGCGCTGGCGGTGTCGGCGACGTCGGTCGTGACCGTCACAGTCCCCGGGCCCGCCTCGTCGCCCATCCTGCCGACTTGCTTCTCGATTGACGCGCGGGCGCGCTCGGCCGATTCCTCGCTGCGTGCGAGCAGCGTTACGTCACCGGTTTTGGTGGCAACTGCGGCCAGCCCACAGGCGATGGCGCCGCTGCCGATAACTGCGATCTGTTCAGGCATCGGCGGAACCCTACTGAACAGCCTCGCCAAGCGCCAACTGACCGACCAGGCACCCAAGTCGGTACCCTTAAATGGTCCAGCAATCTCAACTTGAGAGGTCTTATCTCGTTATGGCACTACAGGGTCGAGAAGTAGTCATCGTTGAAGCCGTTCGCACCCCGATCGGGCGCGGCCACAAGGAGAAGGGCTACTACAAGGACACGCACCCGGCAGCGCTGCTGGCCCGTACCTACGGCGAGCTGATGGACCGCACGGGAATGGATCCGCACGAGGTTGACACTGTGATCGCGGGCTGCGTCCAGCAGTTTGGCGAGCAGGGTTTCAACATCGGCCGCAACGCCTGGCTCCAGGAAGGCCTGCCGATTGAGACTTCGGCGACAACGATCGACACGCAGTGCGGCTCGGCTCAGCAGGCTGTCGGATACGGCGCTGCGCTGATCGCGACCGGCGTCCATGACGTCGTAATCGGTTCCGGCGTCGAGCACATGGGCCACCTGCCGTTCTCGGCAGGGATGGAGACGCAGGAGACCTACGGATATGCCTTCACGCCTGAGCTGATGGCCAAGCACAACATCGTCGGCCAGGGCCTCGGCGCCGAGATGATTGCCGACCAGTGGGAGATTCCCCGCTCCGAGCTAGACGAGCTCGCGGTTCGCTCTCACGCACTCGCCAACAAGGCGACCGAGAACGGAAGCTTCGCCCGCGAGATGGTCAAGATCGAGGTTGACGGCAACCTCCTGACGGTCGATCAGGGAATCCGCCCCGACACAAACATCGAGACGCTCAGCGCCTTGACGCCGGTCTTCAAGCCCGACGGCAAAGTGACTGCCGCCAACGCTTCGCAGATCTCAGATGGCGCCGCCGCGGTGCTGATGATGACGCGCGAAAAGGCCGCTGAGTTGGGTCTAACGCCTCGCGCGATCATCGTTGATGAGACCAGCGTCGGCTGCGACCCGGTGAAGATGCTTGAGGGCCCGATCCCCGCAACGGCCAAGATCCTTGAGCGCAACAACATGACGATCAACGACATCGACTTCTTCGAGGTCAACGAAGCCTTCGCTCCGGTCATCGCCGCTTGGGCACGCGAGCACAACCCGGACATGGACCGCGTCAACCCACGTGGCGGAGCAATGGCCCTAGGTCACCCGCTCGGTTCAACCGGCGCACGTCTGCTGACAACGCTGCTGCACGAGATGGAGGATGAGGACAAGGAGTACGGCCTCGTCACGATGTGCTGCGGCGGCGGAATCGGCACCGGCACGCTGATCAAGCGCGTTTAGAGCTCAGCTTCGGGGTTTCCTTCGGTTGGTGGAATCTCGTTCAATCAGCTTCCAAGGGACGAGACGCTCGACAGATTCTGTCGGACGTCCTTCTATCTGGGCGACGAGTAGCTGAACTGCTCGATGACCAAGCTCCTCCGGGTGGAGGTTAAGCGCGGTTAGGGGAGGACTAGCATGCGCGCTCGATTGCGAATCGGTGCAACAAGCAATCATCAGATCACCGGGCACGGAGATCTCCGCTGCCTCGGCTGCTAGTAGGACCCCAAGCGCCTGGCCGTCAAGGCCGGCGTAGATCGCGTCAGGAGGGTCAGCTCTGGCGAAGAGTCGCCGAGCGGCAAGAACCCCGGCTATCTCAGTCGTTGCCGCGACCGCTTCCTCAACGATGATTGGTGCTCGGAGCTCGGAGCACCAATTCTCGTAGGTTCGGCGCATGTCCACTGCGTACGAATGGACGGGGGGAACGGTGAGAAGCGCTATCCGTTTGGCTCCCCGCGAGCGGAGGTGGTCGAGGACGGCACGTGTCGCGGCATCGTGGTCGTTGTCGACCCAAGTTTCGCCCCCGTCGTCGTTGCCTCTCCCTGCAGTAACGAGCGGGACGCCGCGCGCACGCAATCGAATGACAGATGGATCATCCGGGATCGGATCGACAATTATCGCGCCATCGAGTTGTGTAGTCACGAACATCTCAGGTGCTCTGCTCGACGGGAGTGTCACTAGTGCTAGCCCCGCCGCAAGGGCCGCCGAGGTCGCGCCATCATTGAGTTTGCGAAAGTAGTCGAAGTCCGTGACGGCGATGGGTGCTCCGGGTGGCTCTGTAAGGCTAATTGCGATCATGCCGCTCCGTCCTCCCCGGAGACTGCGGGCTACCGACATCGGGCGGTAATCAAGAGCTGCCGCAGCTGCGATGACTCTTTGCCTTGTCTCAACGGACACGCGCCCCTTCTGGTTAAGGGCCTGCGAGACCGTCGAGATCGACACGCCAGCCTTGAGCGCGACATCGCGAATGTTGGCTGGGCGAGGGAATTGTTCCATCTCGGGCATCTACTCGTTGGGTTGCGGGCGCACCCTTGCTTGACAATCTCGGCGCATCCTGCGATAACACTACAGATAGTTAGCGAAAACGTTTTTGCAAATCCAGTAGTCGAACACTTAAGCCGAAAATCTAGTGGCCACGAGGCCACCTTGATTCGGCATTACTAGCAAGGGAGAGCGAGATGAGCAGCGAATCGATGTCGGGAGGGTCAGCGCCAGGACTTTTCACCCGGAAAGCAACTGGCCTTGTTCGTGAAGCGCGCACCGTCGACGCTCTGTTTTACAATGTGATGTGGGCAAGCGTCGCGCTCTCGTTCTCGTTTGCTTGGTTGTTCTACGCCTTCTACCCGGGCGCAAACCTTGTAGTTAGCTTTCTCATCGCGGCCGCGATGGGAATACCGGGGGCGTTCCTCTACGCGATGCTCTCGCAGATCATGCCGCGAACTGGAGGCGACTACGTCTTCAACAGTCGGTCGCTCAGCCCATCGATCGGGTTCGCCGCGAACTTCAGCTTCTGTTTCTGGCTTGCGATCATCTACGGCCTCTACACGACATATATGGCGTCCTATGGCTTTGGGGCCATGGGCCGCATGATCGCTGGGTTTACTGGTTCACAGACTTGGCTAAGTATCGGAGACTGGTTCTCAACGGAATCGGGGCTCTTCATCACTGGGACCGTTGCGCTTCTGCTGTCGGCTGCGATCTTCGTCGTCGGTGGGCTCCGCCTCTTCTTGCGTTTGCAGGTAGTGGTTTTCGCGCTCTATGCGCTCGGAACTTTCTTGATTCCAGTGATTGTCGGTCTAGTTCAGACGAAGGCCGGCTTCCTTGCAAACTTCAACGAGTACGCGGCAAATCTTGGGGTCAACAATGCAACCGTCAAGCTTGCAGCTTCCGGGGCGGAGGGTGGATTTGTCCCTAGCTCGGGGTTTGACACGACAATGACCCTGAAGTCGGTAACGGTCTTCTGGTACATCTTCGGCTTCCTGTACGCCAGCAACTACTTCGCCGGCGAGATTCGGATGAGAAAGGGCACGCACCTTCTCTCGATCCCAGGCGCGCTCCTCGTTGCCGTTGTCTTTATCGGTGCGCTGCTTCCCGTCTATCTGGGAATCACCGGCTACGACTTCAACTCGCTGCTTGGCCTCGCCGATCCGGCTGCCTACGGGTTCGCTGCCGGAGCACCGGCCTACCCAGAGGTGATGGGAATCGCTTCCGGCAGTTGGGTCGTCGGGCTTGTGATCATCGGTGGTTTCACGCTTGGGCTGCTGGTTTGGTTGCCGCAGACCATGCTGCTAATCAGCCGCGCGATGTTCGCGTGGTCATTCGACCGCATCATGCCGGAGCGTCTCTCCTACGTTGATCCGCGGACTCATGCGCCGGTCGTCTCGATCGCAATCGTCACGGTCCTTGGCATCGCAAGTACTGCCATCTATGCGTTCACGGACTGGTTTACGACGCTCGCGGTTCTGTTGGGGCTAACGATCACGTTGGCCATAACGGCGATCGGAGGAATCGTCCTGCCTTTCAGGCAAAAGGCGATGGTTGATAACTCCCCGTACGGAAAGCGCATCGCGGGGATCCCACTCCTCTCGATCGTGGCGTTCTTTGCCCTAATTGGTTTCGGGTGCGGGATCGGTGTACTGCTCTGGGATGAGTCGTCGGGGGCCAGCCTCAGTCTCAACCCAGGCAAGCTCTGGCTTGCGCTTGGGGTGTACGTGGTCGCATTCATCATCTACGGGGTGTCTAGCGCAGTCCGTCGTAGTCAAGGGATTGACCTCAAGCTCGCCCACCGCGAGCTACCACCGGAGTAGCGGATGGGTCTCTTTGGAAGGAACCAAGACCCGGACGATAAGTTCCGCATCTATTACGCCTCAGATATTCATGGAACAGAGGTTCTGTGGCGCAAGTTTCTTCACGCGCCGTCGATTTACGATGCTCAGGCGATCGTAATGGGCGGTGACGTCACCGGAAAGGTAGTCGTACCACTCGTTGACTCGGGCGATGGTTCGGTGACGGCTGAGCTGTTTGGCCAGCCCGAGCGTGCCGGCACCCCAGAGGAGCGCGACGAGCTGATCAACCGGATCCGCTCCAACGGCATGTACCCGCACCTGATGAGCCCTGACGAGGTTACGCGCGTGGCGCAACTAACCGAAGCCGAGCGCGAGGACTGGTTTGCCGAAGTGATGTTGCAGACCTTCGACCGTTGGATGGAGTTGGCTGAGGAGCGATTGAAGGACGCGGATGCGCGCTGTTTCGTCATGCCCGGGAACGACGATCCGGCTGGCGTCGATCAGGCGATTGAGAAGGCCGATCGGGTCGAGGCTTGTGATGAGCGGATCGTCGAATTCGGCGGGTACGAAATGGTCTCGCTCGGATACGCCAACAGAACCCCTTTCGACTCCCCGAGGGAACTAGATGAAGACGAGCTTTACCGGCGCGTTGAAGTCCTCGCTGACCAAGTTGAGTCGATGCCGCGCTGCATCATGAACCTCCACGTTCCGCCTTACGACTCGCAGCTCGATCTGGCGCCGGAGTTGGATGACAACCTAACCGTTCAGACTGTCGCTGGGCAGCCGAAGATGGCGCCATGCGGCTCTACTGCAGTTCGCGAGCTGATCGAGAAGTATCAGCCTCTTGTTGCGCTACACGGGCACGTCCACGAGTCGCGGGGAGCGACAAGAATCGGGCGCACTTTATGCATTAACCCGGGCAGCGACTATCACACCGGCCGTATCTCAGGGGCGTTGATCAACCTGCGGGGCGAGAAAGTTGACTATCAGTTCGTCGTTGGCTAAAGGAACGTGAATGACTTCGTGAGCGCGATCGAACCGAACGTTGGGGCAGAGGCTCACAGGCTCAGTGACGAGATCGCTGAACGCGATATCGGGGCGAGATTGATCGGCGGCATGGCGATACGGATTCTGGCGGGAGATAGGTTGCACCCCACCTTCGAGCGAAAGATCGAAGACCTTGACTTCGTGGTCGCCAAACGTGAGCGGGAGCCCCTGTCAGCGCTGCTGATCGAGTCGGGTTACCAAGCCGACGAGCACTTCAACGCGCTCAACGGTGCGACACGGATGCTCTTCCTGGATCCGACAAACGCACGTCAAGTAGACATCTTCGTGGGCGGCTTTCGTATGTGCCACGAGCTTCCACTCACAGAACGGCTAGCCGTCATGCCGGCGACGCTTCCGGCCGCTGAGGTTCTGATGACAAAGCTTCAGATCGTCGAGCTGAACGAGAAGGATCGCAACGACATCTACTCGCTGCTGCTTAGCCACGACGTCGGCGCCGGCGACGAAGGCGTGATCAATGTAGAGCGGATTATCGAGCTGACATCCGATGACTGGGGACTGCAGAAGACTTTCGAGGTCAACTTCGAGAGATTGGCTACCGGCCTACCTGACGTACAGCTTGGTGATTCCGAGAAGGCGACGATCAGCGACCGGATCGCGCTCCTTCTGACCGCTATCGCGGAAGCGCCAAAGTCGCGCCGCTGGAAGCTGCGGGCCCGCATAGGTGAGCGGCGCCAGTGGTACGAAGTCCCAGAAGAGGTAGATCGATGAACAGTTTTGGTCCGTTGAATCTGACCAATTTGAACCCCTAACGGAAGGAACTCTCGATGCCCAGAATGAAGACCGAACCGATCTCGCCAGCTGAATACTCAGAGCGCAGGTCGAGGCTGCGTGACGCCGCCGCCGCCGCTGGCTTGGATGGCGTGCTTGTCGTCAGTCGTGGAGCAAATGGGTCGGACTGGGGTGCTGACATCGCATATCTGACTAACCACTATTCAGCTTTTCCACAGATTCCTGATCGCCCCGGTCGTTGGTCAGGCAGAGGCCACTCTGGGCTGGTGATGCCCGTTGCCGAGGAAGCGACGCTCGTTGTCGAAATCCCGGACTGGCGAGAAGACCTTGTAGCCATCGAAGACGTTCGAGTCGAGCTTGATTTGTGGTCCGGCCTCGCGCAGACGCTGCGCGATAGGGGGCTGTCTTCGGGGCGTGTAGGCCTCATTGGTCGTGAAAGCCTGCTGTTTGCCTGCGTAGAGCGGATCAAGCAGGAGCTTCCGGATGTCGAGCTCGAGTGGGCTGACTATCTGATTGAGGATCTTCGCCGGATTAAATCCGAGGCTGAGATTGGCCTGATGCGCGAGTCGACGCGGGTGGGATGTGCAATGGTCGAGGCGTTTGTTTCTGCCGCGGTTCCTGGCGCTACCGAGGCGGACTGCGTTCTCGCTGCGCTGAATGTGGGTATTCCGCAGGGCGCGTTCCCACTCGACATTCCAGTCGCATCCGGGCCGAATGTTGATCACTTCCTCTGGGAGCGGATGCCGTCATGGGACACAGAGCGCCAGCTTCAGCCCGGCGACATGATCCACCCGGACATGTACGGAACAGTTAATGGCTACTTCTACGACATGGTCCGGACCACGGTTGTCGGAAGAACGGTGACCGAAGCCCAGCGTGAGGTGTTGGAAGCTTCGGTAGCGGTCGTCGAGCACATAATCGAGGCGATGGGCCCAGGGGTTCGCTGCGGCGATCTCTTTGACCGAGGCGCTCAGTGGCTCGATGAACACGGCTTTGAAGTGCCTGGAGCAGAGGAGTCCGAAGGCGTGGCGCTACTCGGCCAAGCCTACCCATCATTTGGTCACAGCCTTGGGTTGGCATGGGAGAATCCGTCGCTGGTTCCGGGAGAGGATGCTCTACTAGAGCCGGGGATGGTGATGGCCGTTGAGGCTCAGGTCGGGAGGCCAGGCGCAGGCACCGCGTCCTTTGAGCACAACCTCCTCATCACGGGTGATGGCGTTGAGGTTCTCACCACGCACGTCAAGAACGTCTGGTGGGAGTAACACACGATGCGAGCGGCGCTGGTCTCGGACCCCGATTGGGAGGTTGCCGTGCCGCTCGCGGCCACGGCCGGAGCAGACCTAATCTGTCTACCGCTGCTCAGTTTCTCATCGTATGTCGCGTCGGATCTCAACCGTGCTAGCTATGAGGAAGCCGAGCGCCCGCCGTCAGCGAAGTGGAGACGAGGTGTTGAGCTTGCTGACGGCGCTTGGCTTGCCGCTTCACCCTACGAATCGGAAGGGGAGGGCGTTTTCTACCTCTCTGGGCGGCTCGGGCGGCTTGGGTCTACCGACAACCTGCTCTGGCGCCAGAGCCTGCCCGAGGGCGCCCCAGGTCGTTACGAGGCAATGTTCTGGACCCCCGGGCATGGTTCTGTGGAAACGGTCACGGTCGAGGGTTGGGAAGTCGCACTGATGCTCGGCGCAGAATTGCGTGATCCGTCTTGTTGGGAGGCTCTCGTCAGTGCCGGCGCTTCGTTGGTTGTTGGTGCGTCAGCTGACACGGCCGACCTATGGGAAGAGACAGTGCGAATCGCCGAAGGGATGTCGACTGCCCACGGAATGGCGGTGCTAGCCACCAACCGGGCTCCGCAGCCGAGCGGACCAAATTTTGCTGGCGGCACACTCGCACTGTCAGCCGCAGGCAAGTCGCTAGTCGAGTCGTCTCCAGGGATCTTCGACCTGTCGTCGGAGCCAGCGCGCCCATGACCGACGAAGTCGAAGGTCTCGGGAGCATCCCTCACGCGTATTACACGCGCGAAAGGCCACAGACTGGTGTCGTGCTACTCCCGGGGCAGGAGAACCACGACACGGGTGAACACCCGGAGAACGCGCGTCGCCTACCGGGCGTTGTGAAGTGTCTACGAGAATCCCCTGAATGGGATCGCTTGTTCGTGCTCTCGCCTCGTTACGCGCGGCTCGAAGACGCAGTGCGTTCTCACACGGAGGGTTTTGTCGATTCGATAGAGAAGGCGTGCGCCCAGGCGCCGTCTTGGCTTGATACTGACACCTGCGTCTCGGAAGGAAGTCTTCAAACTTGTCTTCTGGCCACAGGCGGCGTGCTATCGGCTGTCGATGCAGTTGCGATGGAGGCGTATCACCAACCGGACAGCTTGTTCACGATAAGCAGGCCTCCTGGGCACCACAGCGGTAGTGATAGAGCGATGGGCTTCTGTCTACTAAATCACGCTTCGATCGCTGCACGATATGCCCAAGCGGTCTACGGGTTCGAGCGAATTGCGATAGTTGATTGGGACGTACACCACGGGAACGGCACGCAGGAGATCCATTGGCGTGACGACTCGGTTCTCTTCATCTCGATGCACCAGTGGCCGCTCTACCCAGGGACTGGGTGGCACGATGAGACTGGCGAAGGCGAAGGAGAGGGAATGACGGTCAATATTCCACTTCCTCCTGGTTCTGGCGATCCTGAGTACCTGCAAGCTCTAGAGGAAGTAGCCCTGCCGATAGTGGAGGACTACCGGCCTCAGCTGCTCATCGTCTCAGCGGGCCAAGACGGCCACGCAGCCGACCCGCTCTCTGACCAGCTGATTTCGCTTTCTGGGTTCAAAGCGATGGCCGAGAAGACAGGGGAGCTCGCTCGACGGCTTGGAATCGGGATGGTGTTGGTTCACGAGGGTGGATATAACGTGTCCACCTTGCCGGCGATAGATCGAGCGATTCTTTCAGGCTTGGGTGGCTTCGAAGTGCCTCTGGACGATGTCTTTGTGCCGTCGCCGCAGATCCCGCCAGCCGACTGGCCTGAGCGGCTTAGCGCAGTGATCAAGTCACAGCTTCCATATTGGAGCGTGCTGCGCTGATGGGCGGTCGCGACCTACGAATTATTGCCTGGCCGGGCATGCCTGATCAGGCTGCGGTCGAGATCGCTGCCGGGCGGTTGGGTCATAAAGCGAACGTCGAAGTTGTTGCCTCGAACGAGCGGTTGTTGGAGGCATTTAGCGGTGGAGAGCCACCAGACTTAATATTTCCGTCTGACTACCTAGTTCAGGCACTAGTTAGCTCTGATCAGCTCATTGCGCTGGATCAGAGCCGACTCCCGCTCGAGCGACTGACCGGGTGGGCGCGCGAGACGCCATTTGATCCCGACAACCGCTACTCCGTGCCTTTTGCTTACGGCACTACGGGCTACCTATGTGACGAACGAATACCGGCCGGCGACTCGTGGCAGCAGTTGTTTGCGCCCCCTGCAGGCGTGCGGGTGGGAATGCTTGATGAAGCACGCGAGGTGGTTGCTGCTGCGCTCCTGAGCGCAGGGTGGGACGCCAATGCTTGCAGCGAGGAGGCGCTCGCCGCGGCGAGTAGCGTGCTCGAGGCCCAGCTCCAGGCTGTCGCGAAGTTCGATAGCGACGACTTCACGGGCCAAGTTAGCTCAGGTGAGCTCGCCGCCCACCACGCCTGGAGCGGTCCTGGCGCTCACGCTGTTCGAGCTGCGCCCGGAAAGCTCCGATACGTTGTTCCATCAGAGGGCGCGGTGTTTTGGGTGACGTGCGGCGCGGTCCCGGCCATAGCCCGCGACCCTGATCTCTCACACGCGCTTCTAGCAGAGTTGATGGACCCAGAGCTTGCAGTCCTGTCGACGGCGCACGCAGGTCTCGCGACACCAAACGTCGCTGCCCGGGCGCTCTTGCCGGCGGCATTGCGCGACGACACAAGTCTCTTTCCCCCGGAGGCGGTCGTCGAGCGCTGCACGATTCTCCACGACATTGGGGCTGGGCAGCAACGCGTCGAGGACGCCTTCGCCGTCATTCGCAACAAGATCGGCACCGGCACGCTGATCAAGCGCGTTTAGAGCTCAGCTTCAGCTTCGCCGCCGCTGGCGCGTATCGCCGCGGCGATCGGCTCCGCTATCGGGGTGGGCTTGTCGGCGACGTAGTCGTAGCCGACAAGCGCTCCCCAGCCTTCGGCCAGCGTGCGGCCGTCGGTCTCGGAGGTCATCAGGAACTCGGTACGGAAGCTGGAGCGCTTCAGCGCGCGCGGGCGGATGAAAGTCCGCACCTCTTCGTCGAAGAGGCCCGGTGAGCGGTAGTTGATGTGCGCCTCAGCGAAGATCAGGCCGACCTTGTGCTCGGCCTCGACTGGGCTGTGCGAAGCAACCACCGACTGGATGAAGGCGATCCGTGCGCTCTCAAAGAAGCCAAGGAAGGCAACGTTGTTGAGGTGGCGCATCGCGTCGAGGTCTCCGAAGCGAATCCGATCAACGTAAGAGAACGGCCAGCCTTTGCGCTCGGCCTCTACTGCCATTGGAAGCCAATCTCGCTGACGGCGACCGGCAGTGGGCTGGAAGGTTGGCCAGCGGCGACGACCGGCTCGTTGTATCCGATCGGCGCAACATCGTTGGGGCCTTCCGGGTGGTAACAGGAGGCGAGGTACTGAATCTGTCCGCGGCCGACGCCGATCTCGAACTGGCCACCTCCATACATCGCGATGCCGCGCTCGTTGCAAGCGTCGTAGGCGCCGAATAGCTCGCTCAAGGGGCCAAAGCGAGAAGGTTTGATGTTGACCATCGTCGGCTGGAACGGGAGCGCGTCGATGTCGGCGACCGAATTGATGTTGGCGTCCCAGGTAATTCGATCCCGTGCGCTGTCAAGCACGGCGTCGATCTCAGGCGTCAGCTTTGGATCTTCGATCCAGGTATTAGGAATCGCAGCTAGCACGCGCTCGTAGAAGAGCGGGTCATCTGGCGTGTCAACTTCGGTTCCCTCATAGAGCCCTTTGAAGTCCAGAACTGCCGCGCGGTCGCTGGCAGCAACGGCCTGCAGCGTCGCCGCGTCCCACTCCGGAGTTGGGTCGAGTTTGAACTCCAAGTTCGGGTAGAAAGAGAGCCGCTGTTCGAGCGGCGCCAGAATTGCCGGCGCTTCGCCAAGGCGCAACGAACAGACGAAGCGCAGCGGCTGCGGCGTCAAACCAAGGCGCTGATGCAGCGATTCGCCAGCCTGGCGCAGTGCCAGATCGAGCGCCGCCGACTCGAAGGCCCAGATTCGGTAGTTGCGCGAGATTTCACGGACAGGCGGCTGAGGGAAAAGATCGAGCGCTTCGAGCGCTTCACAGAAGCTGCCGAGCGTCCATTCGCCGGCCAAGGCAAGCGGCGCGCCCCAAGCCTGCAGCGCTTCGTGATCCTCG
>CAMCVN010000003.1 GCA_945881845.1 Bifidobacterium breve
CAGCCGCTAGCCGCTCGTCGCTACACTGACGCCTCACTTGGGGCTGTAGCTCAGCTGGGAGAGCGCCGCCATGGCATGGCGGAGGTCAGGGGTTCGAGCCCCCTCAGCTCCATTGATCGATTGAACGGAGGAGCGATGCTCAGCGGACTACGCACAATCGTCTACCCGGCACCCGACCTCGCGGCGTCCAAAGCTTGGTTCAGCGAGGTTCTCGGCGCCGCCCCGTACTTCGACCAACCCTTCTACGTCGGCTTCGAAGTCGGCGGCTACGAGCTCGGGCTAGACCCAAGCGGAAGCATCGAAGACGGCGCCGTGACCTACTGGGGCGTTGACAACGCCGACAGCGCCCTAGCCGAACTTCTCAGCGCCGGCGCGCCGCCGCACACGCCGGTCCGCGACGTCGGCGAGGGCATTCGCCTCGCCTCCGTCCGCGAACCGGGCGGCGCGATTCTCGGGATCATCGAGAATCCGCACTTCAAGCTGAGCTAATCCGCGCGCTAAACGACTTCGCGCAGGACGCCGGTCTCTACCTCGTAGACGAAGCCGCGAACGTTGTCCTTGAGAGGGATGAACGGGCTGGCGTGGACGCGGGCGAGCGACTGGCGAACGTCCTCGTCGACATCGGAGAATGATTCGGCTGCCCACTCCGGCTTGATTCCGACTTCGGCCTGAATTGAGGCTTTGAACTCGTCATCGGTGAAGGTCAGCATTCCGCAATCGGTGTGGTGGATCAGGACGATCTCCTCAGTACCGAGCAGCCGCTGCGAGATCGCGAGCGAGCGAACCTCGTCGTCGGTGATCACGCCACCTGCGTTGCGAATCACGTGCGCGTCGCCCTCCTCAAGCCCGAGCAAGCCGTAGACGTTGAGCCGGGCGTCCATGCAGGCAACGATCGCGATCTTGCGCGCCGGTGGCATTGGGAGGTCGCCCTTGTCGAAGTTTGCTGTGTACTGCTCAGAGTTGGCGAACAGTTCGTCGGTGACGGTCATTTTTCAGCTTCTTCCTCTCGGTTGCGGGACCAACAAGGTCCTCGTTTAGAAAGAAAGTAGCAATACCTGATCGGAGTTGTCGGGTATTTACGCGGAGAGCGCCTAAGTAAAGCTCACGAGCGTCGTCACAGGGATCCCGGAAAGTGCCTTGCGGCCATCCAACGAAGCGATCTCACTGACGAACGAAGCGCCGATGGGAGTAGCGCCAGCACGGATCATCAGCTCGATGAGAGCCGCTGCCGTCCCCCCTGTAGCGAGCAGATCGTCATGGATCAGAACGCGTGCGCCGTCGAGCTCATGGTCGTGGATGTGGAGCTGCTCGACTCCATATTCGAGCTCGTATTCGGCCGAGCTGGTCTCCGGCGGCAACTTGTTGGGCTTGCGCGCCGGAATGAAGCCAGCGTCAAGCGCCACGGCCAGTGCCGGGCCGAAGAGAAAACCGCGCGCCTCAGGGGCGATCACGTAATCGACCTCGTCAACAAGCTCGCGGGAGGCGGCGACCAGCTCCGCTGTCGTCTTCGCAAGCAGCTCTGCGTCGCGCATCACGGGGCCGATGTCGTAGAAGAGGATCCCTGGCTTCGGCCAGTCAGGGGTCGTTGCGAAGTCTTCAGGCCGTAGCGTCGTCATCGACTAGATCCTCGGCGGGTTCCGGCTCGTCACTGGCGATCGTGCGGCGCGGAACCTCACCCCAGAGCGTTTCGAGCCGGTAGTACTCGCGCGTCGCGGGCGTGAAGACGTGCACTACGACGTCGCCGTAATCGAGCAGCACCCAGCTCGCCTCGCCAAGCCCTTCGACGTGGTTTGGCAGCATCGCGTGATCGTTCTTCATCCCTTGATGAATTGAGTCGTGGATCGCTTTGACTTGGCGGTCGCTGCGGCCGGTCGCGATCACAAACGCGTCGGTGAAAGCCGAGGCGCCACTGAGGTCGAGCACAACTAGGTCAACGGCCTTGGGGCCCTGAGCGTAATCGGTGATCAGATCGATCATCTCAGCCGTTGTCATCGGGTTGGCGGCGGCCGCGCTCATCGGTACCAACCTTCGGCGCCAATCAGCTCGCCAACAGGCGCTGGGACGAGATACTCAATCGAACGACCAGCGGCAACGCGCTCACGGACCAACGACGACGATATATCTACTCGCGTCATCGTCACGCCAACAACCTCGCTGCCCGGGAAGCCTGCGCTCAGCTCCTCCGCCAGCAGCAGCTCCGATTCGCCTTCGCGCGAAACGACGGCAAGGCGAGCCGAGGCCAACACTTCGGCCGGCTCGCGCCAGGAGGGAAACTCAGCGGCGACGTCGTTGCCGACGATCAAGGTCAGCTCATCGTCGGGGTTAACTTCGCGCCAGCTGCGCAGCGTGTCGATGCTGTAGGAGGTTCCGCCCCGTTCGACTTCGATTGCGCTCACAGTTAGCCTTTCGCTTCCATCTACGGCAGCTTGGCAGAGAGCTAGGCGTGCCTGCGGGCCGGGATCGTCGGGCAGGTCGCGGTGGGTCGGCGTGTGCAGTGGGATCAAGACGACGCGGTCGAGCTGCAGCTGCTCTGCGGCCTCTTGGGCGCAGATCAGGTGACCGAGATGTGGCGGGTTGAAGCTGCCGCCGAATAGGCCAACATTGCTCATCCCCGCACGTGCCCATCTCCGCTGATCACGTACTTGAAGGTGCAGAGCTCGCGCAGTCCAATCGGTCCACGTGCGTGAAGCTTCTGCGTCGAATTGCCGATCTCTGCTCCCATGCCGAACTCGGCCCCGTCGCTGAAGCGGGTAGAGGCGTTGACGTAGACGCAGGCCGCGTCGACGCCAAGCTCGAAAGCCAGCGCGACCGCAGCGTCGTCAGTGACGATTGCCTCCGAGTGGCCGCTGCCGTATTGCGTGATGTGGTCGATCGCTTCGTCGACCGAGGCGACAACCTTGACGGCAAGAATCAGATCAAGGAATTCGGTTGACCAGTCGGCTTCGGTCGCGTCGACGAGCAGTGCCGCGCGCGCAGTGTCGCAATATTCTTTGGTCGCGCCGTCGGCGCGTACTTCGACCCCGAACGCCAGCATCTGATCGATAATTTGCGGCAGAAACTCGGCTGCAACGTCGCGATGGACCAAGAGCGTCTCGGCGGCGTTACAGACACCGGGCCGCTGAACCTTTGCGTTGAGCGCGATCGCTGCTGCCTTCTCCAGGTCGGCGCCGCGGTCGACGTAGACATGGCAGTTGCCTGATGCGGCGTAGAGGACAGGGATCGTCGCGACCTGCTCGAGCGCCGCCTTGAGCCCTTCTCCGCCGCGTGGAACGATCAGGTCGACGATGCCTTGCTGCGTTGCCAGCTCCGCGAGCTGATCGCGGCCGCCGCCAACGAGCGTGATCACGGCGCGCGGCAGGCCGACCGACTCGGCAGCGCTGGCGGCGATGCCAACCATCATCGCGTTCGAGTTTTCGGCCGTACCGGAGCCACGCAGCAGGCAGGCATTTCCTGACTTGAGGCATAGCGCCGAGGCGTCGATCGTGACATTGGGGCGAGCCTCATAGACGACGGCAACGACACCGAGCGGCACACGGAGCTTGCGCAACTGCAGGCCATTCTCCAATTGACGCTCTTCGATCAGCTCACCAACCGGGTCGTCGAGCCTTGCGACCTGGCGCGCGCTGGCAGCGATCGTCGCAATTCTCTCCTGATCCAAGAGCAGACGGTCGAGCAGCGCCGCTGACAAGCCAGCCTCCACGCCGGCGGCCAGATCGAGCGCGTTGGCCTCAATCAGCTCATCCGAGCGCTCCTCGAGCGACGTCGCGAGCGCCTCCAGCGCGGCGTCCTTAACTTCGCGCGGAGCCCGCGCCAAAGCCGGAGCGGCGGCTTTTGCTTCAGCGCACAGCTGCGTGACGGTCGTCAGTTCGGTTGCCATCAGCAGAGAGTAGTCAGGGCCAGCAGCGAGCGCGATCGCTAGCCGAGCGCCAGATAGTCGCGGTGGACGGCAGCTTCAGGCGAGCGGCCGATGATCTTCTCAACCTCGTCCGATTTGAGGCCCGCTACTCGCCCAAGCTCATCGGCCGAGTAGTTGCAGATCCCCTTACCTATCAGACCGCCAGAACCGTGCAGCTCGACCGCGTCTCCCGGCTCAAAGTCACCTTCAACGCCGCTGATCCCGACCGGAAGCAGCGAGGCGCCTGCCTCACGCAGAGCCCGCTCAGCGCCGGCATCGAGCGTTAGCGTTCCGCGCGACGGCTTTGCGTAGCGCAGCCAAAGCTCGAAGCTTGAATAGCGCTCCTCTTGTGCTGCGAAGCGGGTCCCTTCAGGTTCACCGCTAAGCGCGCGTGCGAGTGCTCCCTCGCGGAGACCACTAGCGACCGTTGTTGGAATCCCGGCCGCCGTCGCCATCTCGGCGGCAACTACCTTGGAGCGCATGCCGCCGGAGCCGAGCCCCGACGGTGCCTGCCCGATCTCGTATTCGCTCAGCTGCGACGGGTGACTGATCTGATCAACGAGCGGGGCGTTCGGATCTGTCCGCGGGTCGGCTTGGTGGAGCCCATCCTGGTTTGTCAGCAGCACGAGCCGATCGGCGCCAACCATGATCGCCACCTGCGCCGCGAGGAAGTCATTGTCGCCGAACGAGATCTCCTCGGTTGCCGTCGTGTCGTTCTCGTTCACGACCGGCACGACACCCCACTCGAGCAGGCGACCGAGGGTTTGGCGGGCGTTGAGGTAGTGGCTGCGGTGACCGACGTCGAAGAAGGTCAGCAGCACCTGCGCGCTGGTTATCCCACGCTCGCGCAGCAGCTCGTCGTAAACGCGGTAGAGCTTGCCCTGGCCGACGGCGCTGGCGGCCTGAAGATCGGCCATCGCTTGCGGGCGCGAACCAAGCTCCAGCACCTCAATCCCACGCGCGATCGCACCGCTCGAAACGATCACGACTGAGTCGCCAGCCTCGTGGCGGGCGGCAACCTCGTCGCAAACTGCCGTAAGCAGGTCGGCGCGCAGCGCCCCCGCTTCGTCAGCGACGATGTTGGAACCAAGTTTGATCACGTAACGAGCCATTGCCTGCGCAGCGTAGCCGCGAGCGGCTAGCCGGGATCCAATTCGAAGACCACGCCAGCGATCGAAACCTCGTCACCGGCTTCAAAGCCAGCCTCAGTCAGGGCGTCGGTCACGCCCATCCGCCGCAGCCGCTGCTCAACCTGCGCGAGCGCCTCGTCATTCTCGACGTCGTAGCGGGCAAGAAGTCGCTCCACAGGCTCACCGCTGACGAGATAACAGCCGTCCTCGAGCTGGTTGACCTTCCATTCGCGCCCCGCCCCAGGTCGAAAGACCTGATGCTCGGCGAGCGTTTCACTGGCCGCCAGCTGCGGCACTGCTGCCTCTAGCGGCACGCGCTGCACGAGCGCGTCGGCGAGCGCGTCCAAGCCTTCGCGCGTGGCACTGGAGGTCACTACGACCGGGATCTCGTCGCCGAGCCGCGCGCGCCACTGCTCGGCAACCGCGGCCGCCTCGTCGGCCGGTACAAGGTCAGCCTTTGACAGCGCGAGCACACGCGGCAGGGCAGCGAGCTCAGCGTTGTAGCGCCCTAGCTCGCTCTCAATCAGCTGATAGTTGGCTTCGGGGTCGCTGCCGTCGAGCGGCGCGAGGTCAAGAACGTGAACAAGCAGGCGCGTGCGCTCGACGTGGGCGAGGAACTCGTGGCCGAGCCCGGCTCCATCACTGGCGCCCTCAATCAGCCCGGGAATGTCAGCCAGCACCAGTTGCCTACCGCCGCGGTCGAGCACTCCGAGCTGCGGCTCCAAGGTCGTGAACGGATAATCGCCAACCTTGGCGACGGCTCGCGTCAGCGCCGAGATCAGCGATGACTTGCCAGCGTTAGGAACGCCGACGAGGCCAACGTCGGCCAGCAGCTTCAGCCGAAGATCGATCCAGAACTCATCGCCGGGCAGGCCGCGCTCGGAGAAGCGCGGCGTCTGCCTCGTCGAACTCTTGAAGTGGTTGTTGCCACGGCCGCCGGAGCCGCCGCGTGCAACCACGGCGCGGGAACCGGGGACGACGAGGTCATGGATCGTCCCGTCGTCAAGCTCCGCGACGGTTCCTGGCGGCACATGGATCTCAAGCGATTTGCCGCCAGCGCCGGAGCGCAGAGCGCCCTCTCCGTGACCACCGCGACCGGCCTTCAGTTCGTTGCGCCCGGCCAGCGACTGAAGGTCGCGCAGCGAACCGTCACAGATCAGCACTACGTCGCCACCGCGGCCGCCATCGCCCCCGTCGGGGCCTCCGCGGGGTACGTGAGCTTCGCGGCGGAACGAGAGGCAGCCATCGCCGCCGCGCCCCGCCTGCGCAAAGATGCGAGCCTTGTCATGAATCATCGCTAACCAACCCTAGGACCTGCAAGCCACGCAGCCTGAACAGGAGCAGCCATGCCAGACGAAAAAGTGATTCTTATAACCGGCGCATCGACTGGAATTGGCGCCGCGACAGCGCGCGCAGCAGCCGCGCTCGGCCACAAGGTCGTACTCGCCGCCCGAAGTGAAGAGAAGCTCGAACAGGTCGCCGAGGAGTGCGGCGGCAAAGGCAACGCGCTGGCGATCCCGACCGACGTCACAAGCTGGGAAGCGAACGAAGCGCTGGCCGACTCCGCTCTCGCCGAATTCGGTCGTATCGACGTCGCTTTCGTAAACGCCGGCTTCGGCGGCAAAGGGAGCTTCAGTAAGGATGGGGCCAGCGTCGAACACTGGCGCGAGATGGTTCTAACGAACGTGCTCGGCACGGCACTAACGATCCGCGCAACGCTCGACGCCGTCAAGGAGTCCAAGGGCCACTACCTACTAACCGGCTCGGTCGCCGGCCGAGTCGCAATCCCCGGCAGCCTCTACTCATCAACGAAGTGGGCCGTCAACGGCATCGGTCAGTCGCTCCGCGGAGAAATTACCGGCAGCGGCGTCCGCGTCACACTGATCCACCCCGGCATCGTCGACACCCCGTTCTGGGACAACGGTTCGCCAATCCCCGACGGCCTAACCGACGACGACATTGCCAACTCAGTGCTCTACGCGATCTCCCAACCCCACCACGTAGACGTAAACGAAATAGTCATCCGCCCCACCTCCCAAGGCGTCTAGGCGCAGTAGGGACGGTCGCGGGGCCCGCTGTCGGCCTCGCCGAGCGGGGCGTCCGGCCGCCTTCCAGGCGACCGCACGGACTTCCCCGCCTCGGCGAACCGACTGCGGGCACCGCGGCTACCTAGGCAGCTTCAGTGGTGACAACGTTCACGATGCGGCCACGGCGGCCACGAGTGAACTCGACTACGCCGGGCGCAGTCGCAAAGAGAGTGTGGTCGCGGCCAATGCCGACGCCGTCACCAGGGCGGAAGACGGTTCCACGCTGGCGCACGATGATCTCGCCGCCGGTTACGGCCTGTCCTGCGAAGACCTTTACGCCAAGTCGCTTCGACTGTGAGTCGCGACCGTTCCGTGATGAGCCGAGGCCCTTCTTATGTGCCATTAGGTTTAGGCCTCCTGCGCTTCGGCCTTGGCCGGCGCGCTCTTCGTTGCGGCGGCACCCGTGCCGGCCTGCTTGATCTCTGTCACTTCGATCCGCGTCAGCTCCTGACGGTGACCGGTGGTGCGCTTGTAGCCGCGCTTGGGCTTGTACTTGAAGACGCGAATCTTCTCGCCGCGCAGGTGCTCGACGATCTTCGCCTTGACGCTGACCTTCGAGAGCGACGAGGCGTCGAATACGGCGTCATCTGAGCGGTAGAGCAGCGGCTCTAGTTCAACCGTCGCTCCTTCATCCTCAGGCAGGCGCTCGACGAGAAGGGTTTGCCCCTTCTCGACGCGGTACTGCTTGCCTCCGGTCTTTACGATCGCGTACATCAGTTCACTCAGCTTTAGTTGGATTCTTCAGCGGCGGTTGCCACTTCGGGTGTAGCGGCGGAACCGCTCTCGCCGGCATCTACTTCACTGCCTTGCGGAGGCGAGTCTAGGGCATCTTTGCCGTTTTCTGCGTCTAGCAGCGTCGCTGAGGCCGAATTTCGCCCGGCCTCCTCGATCTTGACCATCCGTTCCTCTCCCAGATGCGGCCCTCCGCCGGCAACCGAAACGATGTAGCCGTCGATCTTGGCGACCGCGTCATCGACGTTGTACATGTGCGGCTCAACCAGTTTCACTAGCACTTCATCGCCGGTGGCAAATGGCACGGCGCGCTCGCGCACAGCCTCGGCGCCGCCTTCCATAGTCACTTCGAAGTGGCCTAGTGGCAGGTTGTCGGTTCCCTCGAAGTGGAACAGCTTGCCGGTCGACGCCTCCAGTTCACGGAGCATGCGTCCGCCTGCGCCGGTGAATTCAGCGCTGACCCTTGGGCTCATTTGGATCAGGAACGCTTCGCTCGCGCGCGGCGATCGCGCCGCAATCTCGCGCAGCTGACGATCAAACTCAATTGCGATCGTTTCCTCGCTGAGGACGACGGCGTCGCCGTTGCAGGTTGGGCAGGTGCGGGAGATGATTTCGCGCACGCCCTCGGTCACGTTCTGGCGCGTCATCTCGACAAGCCCGAGCTTCGAAATCTCAGCCGTGAAGGTCTTAGTGCGGTCCTCGTTGAGCGCCTTGCGCAGCGTCTTCATCACTTCGTCGCGATTCTTCGCTTTCGTCATATCGATGAAGTCGATCACGATGATGCCTCCAACATCGCGGAGCCGAAGCTGGCGGACGATCTCATCAGCCGCTTCGAGGTTCGTCTTCGTGATCGTGTCCTCAAGCCGCGCCTGACGGCCACGACCGACGTACGAGCCGGTGTTGACGTCGAAGACGGTTAGCGCCTCGCCGTAGTCGACCATCAGGTAGCCACCGCTGGGAAGGTCAACGCGCCGCGAGGTGACGCCTTCAATTACCTCCTCGACTCCGGCCTGCTCAAAGAGTGGCGTCGACTCCTGCCACAGCTCTACGCGCTCAACGAGCTCGGGAGCTGTGCGCTCAAAGAACGAACGCAGGCGGTTGTATTGACCTTCGTCATCGACGATTGCGCGTTCGAAATCAACGCTGAAGATGTCGCGCACAACGCGCACCGAAAGGTCTGCTTCTTGGAAAACGAGCGACGGAGCCGACTGGCCCTCTGCCCGCTCAACCAGAACCTCATGCAGCTTGAAGAGGTATGGCAGTTCGCGTTCGAAGTCTTCCTTCTTTGCGCCGTGGGCGGCGGTCCGCAGAATCGCGCCACCGCTCTTCAGGTCGAGGTCCTTGAGCGCGCGGCGCAAACGTGCACGCTCCTTGTCCTCTAGCCGCTTTGAGATCCCTACGCCCTCGCCGCTTGGCGTGTAGACCATGTAGCGGCCGGCGATTGCAAGCTCCATCGAGCAGCGTGCGCCCTTCGTCTTCAGTGGATCCTTGACGACTTGGACGACGACCTCCTGGCCTTTCTTCAGCAGCGAGCTGATCTTCTTACCGCCCTCTTCGCCTCGGCCGCGCCGTGGCGTCTCAACGCCTGGCAGGACGATCTCATCGATGTGCAGAAAGGCGTTCTTCTCGAGCCCGATGTCGATGAATGCCGCTTCGAGCCCGTCGATCACGTTGTCGACCTGACCTTTGTAGACATTGCCGACGATCGAGCGATTGCCTCGCCGTTCGATGTACAACTCGGCTACGCGGTAGCCGGCCGATGGGTTTGCTTTCTCCGACGGGCGCTGGTCGCGCTCGGTAGCTGGAGTTCCTGCTTGTTCGAGCAGCGCTACGCGGGTCTCCCACGGGTCAACGCTGACTAGTACTTGCTTCTTCATTGGGTTGCTCTTTTCATTGGAATTGGAGCACCCGTCCCTGCGACATCGCGGCCCTGCGGCCTTGAGCGTAGATCGACTGCAGCAGACCGATGGCGATCATCGTCGCGATTAGCGACGAGCCACCGTAACTCATCAGCGGCAACGGGATTCCCGTAATCGGCATGATGCCGACCGTCATTCCCACGTTGACGAAGACCTGGAACATCAGCATCACGACGATGCCACCGGCCAGTAAGGCGCCGTAGAGGTTCTTCGCCATCGTCAGGATCCGCAGCGCGCGCCAAATAATCAGCGCGTAGAGCGAAAGGACGAATGCCGCCCCCGCGAAGCCCCACCGTTCGCCAACTACGGCGAAAATAAAGTCGGTGTGGTGTTCGGGGAGGAAGTTGTACTCGGTCTGAGTTGCGCTGCTGCCGCGTCCGACCTTTTCGCCGGACCCGATCGCGATGCGCGACTGGTTCTGCTGATAGCCCTCTTTGCCCGATGTCTCGGACGGATGCAGGAACGCCGTTAGACGATCCTTTTGATAACTGTGCAAAACGTTTATGCCGACGCTTGGCAGCACTGCCAGCGAGAGCGCGACCGCCACTGCGGCGAGAGCGCCAAACGCCGCGAAGTGCTGCCACGGAACGCCTGCGATGAATAGGACCGCCAAAGTAATGGCGACAAAAACCAAGGCCGAACCAAGGTCAGGCTGAAGCATCACAAGTGCTGCCGGCGCAAAGCCGATCAGCATCAAGCGAATCGTCGTTCGACGATCCGCCATGCGGCGCGTCATGTCGATCGTGAACGCCGAAAGCGAAACGATCAACAACACCTTGCCTAGTTCGGAGGCCTGGAACGAGAAGAATGGAAGGTCAACTGCTCGGCGCGAACCACGAGCGACTGAACCAAAGGCGATCACAGTCAGAATCGATGCGATCAGTAGCCCGTAGAGGAAGTATTTGACCTCGCGCAGGCGCGAGTAGTCGCTGCGCCAGAGGCCGGCCGCGACCAACGCGCCGACGACGAAGTAGATCAGTTGGCGAATCAGGAAGTAGTCGGGGCTGCCGGGAACGTCGTTGGCGGTCGCCGCAGCGATTGTCAAAAGCGAGCAGGCTGCAAGCCCGAGCGTTGCCAAGACGAGCACAAGATCAAACGGCAGCTGCAAGCCGATTGCCTTTTCGGCCTTTGAGTCGTCGCTACTGCGTTGGATGACGGTAGTTGCGCTCATCGCGTCCTCGACGCGCCTGACGAGCAGCGGTTGGGCTGTGAGAACCAAGTCGCGAGCATTTCGCAGACGGCCGGAGCGGCAGCCTCGGCGCCAAAGCCGCCATCTTCAACTGTTGCGACGATCACGATCGGCTTGGTGGCGCTCGGCACGTATGCGGCGTACCACGATTGGTCGGGCCGCGGTGGTCGCTCGGCAGTCCCTGTCTTGCCGTAAACGGGGAATTTGGCTTGGTTCCAGCCCCTGAAGACGTCGGCCGAAGTACCGTCGTCGAGCGTCGATTGATGGAGCCCGTCGAGGATCGATTTCTGGTAGATGGGGTCGATTACAACCCGCCGCAGCGGCGGTGCCACGATCCGCTCCAGCTGCTGTCCAGTTTCGCTCTCGATCGCCGTCGCTAGGTGTGGCCGAACGACTGTGCCGCCGTTGGCGATCGCCGAGTAGGCAACCGCCATCTGCAGCGGCGAAGCCTGGACGTCACCTTGGCCGACGGAGAGCTGAATGTTGTCACCGACCGACCATGGTCGCTTATCCGAGTAGAGGCAATCCGGCGGGCACTTCTTGCCACTCTCCTTCTCCCAAGCGATCTCCTTGGCGTTCTGCTCCGCGCGCCATTGGCGGTCGGGGATAGTTCCCGAGGCCTCTCCGGGAAGGTCGATCCCAGTTGCCTTGTCGAGGCCTAGTTTCCGAGCCCAACTTTGGATGATTTGACCCTTCATCGGGTTGGCGTCGCGGCCGAGCGTGTAGAAGTAAACATCGGAGGAAACCTGCAGCGCGCGGACCAGACTCACGGGCCCGTTCGCTTGACGGCCGGCGTTGTAGAACTTCTGCTTTCCAACCGTCAGCACACCGGGGTCGTCGACGCTCGCGTCAGTCGTGATCACCCCTCCGTCGAGCGCTGCGAGCGCGGTGATTGGCTTGAAGATCGAACCGGTCGGGTAGCCACCGCTAATCGCACGGTTAAATAGCGGCGCGCCAGCAGCTTCGCCGAAGAGCCGTTCGTAATCGGCCTGACTCGCGATCGGCTTGGCACGCACGCTCGGGTCGTATGTCGGGGCCGAGCCGAGCGCCAGCACGCGGCCATTACGGGGATCGAGTGCGACGAACGCGCCGGCCGTCCCGCCACCGCTCATTGCCGACGCCAATGCGGCCTCGCCGCTGCGCTGGAGGTTTGAGTCGAGCGACGTACGGACGCTGTCACCGGCGCGCGACTCGCGCGAAATGCGTTGACCCTTCAGCTTCCCGGCAGCGTCGATCGTGATGCTCTTGGTGCCGTCGGAGCCGCGTAGATAACGGTCGTAGGAGCGTTCGATCCCTTCCTGGCCGACTATCGCGCCGGAGATCACGCCGCGGAACGAATCGGCCTTCAGCTGCTCGGGACTGACCTGGCCAACTGCGCCAAGCAGCTGAGCCGCGCCGACGCCGCCGGGATAGCGGCGCATGTAGATCTGATCAACGCTTACGCCAGGGAATTGATCTGGCCGTTCAAGCAGATAGTTGCGAACCGCGGTCGGAACATCGACCTGGACACGAACATTGGCGTACGGAAGTTGGGCGAGCTGCTGGACCACGCGCTCGTTGATCGTTTTCGGTGAGATTCCCAGCACCGCCGCCAGCTGTGCGTATCGCTTTTCAAGCGCCGCGTTGGCAGGAGCGGGGACCTTGGGGCGAGGGCCGCGCTGGCTCCGCGGGGTGCGGGCCCAAGTTGTCATTTGCTGCCCCCACGTTGCCGCCGCTTCGCGCGTGGCGGCAGGAAGCTGCGCGGGGTCGAGCTGCATCACCGAGGCTGGCCGATTCTCGACCAGCGTCTTGCCGTTGCGGTCAAGAACGGCGCCGCGCGGCGCCGCGACAGCGACCGTTCGCACGCGGTTGTTGGCGGCCTCACGGACAGCTTGATCACCGGTCAACACCTGTAGGAACCAAAGCTTGAAGAAGACGATCGAGAACAGCACCAGCGCGATCGCACCGAGCATCGCAACGCGCATCGCAAGTTGCGGCGAGAGTGGCGACTCGCCGATGCTGCGCAGTGGTGTCTTGTCGAGTGGATCGATCATGAGCGCGAAAGCGGCGAGAGGCCGCCGGTCGTGTAGGCGCGCCGACGGCGACGGCGCGGATCTTCGGGGAGTGCAGCGAGTAGGCAGCGGCGCACGATCAGGTAGACCGGAATTGCGATCACCGCGTTAAAGGCAACCGTGCCGAGCAGCTCCCACATCAGCGCCCAGCCAAGCGGCGCCTCCTGCCCAAGCAGGAAGGTCAAGAGCGAGAAGCCGACCTGAGCGGCGGCAGTGGCAGCGGCACCAACCAAGAGCGGAACGATTGCTCCCTGCGGGTCGCGAAGCTCGCGCAACCTGCCAGCCGCGTAACCAATTGGCATCAGGATCAGCGACGCGACTCCAACCGTCTCAACGAGCGCAAAGTCGAGCAGCATGCCAATCGCAAAGCCGAAGATCGCCCCTGGCAGCGAGCCAACGATCAACCCAACCGAGGCGGCAACGAGCGGCACGAGGTCGGCGTTGACGCCGAGAACCGTGACCTGCGAGACGGCTGCGACCTGGAAGACAACGGTCACTACGCAGAGCAACGCGAGTCGCCAGCCAAGGCTTCGATAGTTCAAGTTCATCGCCGGTTCCCGTTGATCGGTGCCGTCAGGACTTGGACGATCTCAAGCTTCTGCAGGTCGGCGTATGTGCGCAGATAGATCTTCTGCGCGTCTGTCCCTGGGTCGACGACGCGCGTGACTGAGCCAATCGGAATTCCCGGCGGGTAGAGCGACTCAAGGCCAGCCGTGCTGGAGAGCGTTCCCGCTGTCACCACGGCAGCCCCCGGCTCAACGCGAAAGCGCCGGGCGATGAACTTAAGACGAAGGTCGTCGGGGCCGCCGGCGCCCGTCTGGGCGATCCCTTCGGCGCCGCCGGCGCTAACACGCGCAGGTACAGCCAACTCACCGTCGCTGATCAGGGTCACGATTGAGGCGTGACCCGTGACGGTCGAAATCTGACCGATCAGGCCATCGCTGCTGATCACTGGGTTGCCGGTCTTGATCCCGCTGTCGCTGCCCTGGTTGATCGTCACCGTCGAGTACCAGACGGTCGGCGATCGGCCGATCACTCGCGCCGTGACAGGCTTCGCAGCCGCAAGACCGCCGGCGTTGTCGAGGCTCAGCAGCCCCTCGAGCTGGCGATTGATCCTCAGTGCCTCGCTGCCGGCGATCGCCCGAGCACGAAGATTCTGGTTTGAGCTCTCAAGCTCACCCAGACGGGCCTTGGCGTCGATCGTGTCACCAAACCAACCGAACAGGTCGCGGGCCGGTTTGAGCACCGTCGAGGCGCCCTCTTGAATCGGAGCAAAGACGCTAAAGACGCCGCGCTGGACGTTGTGAAGCGCGCCACCATTTGACTCGCCGAAGTAGACGGTCAGCAGCAGCAGCGAGCACGCCAGTAGCGCCGCTAACGTTAACCGGCGCCGACGAATAGTCCGGTCGTACATCTCAAGATGTTGGTTACGCAAGGCATAAGCGTTTGTCGTAGCTGCGGCGCTTAGCGCCTGCGACGCTTCCTTGCTGAGCGGTTAGTTTTGTGAATCGCTTCAAATTCTTCCAGTGAGCGACCTGAGCCCACGGCAACACAAGTCAAAGGTGATTCGGCAAGATGGGCCGGCATGTGAGTTTCGCTGCGCAGGCGCTCGTCAAGGCCGCGAAGCAAGGCGCCGCCGCCGGCGAGCATAATGCCGCGGTCCATGATGTCGGAGGAGAGCTCCGGCGGCGTGCTGTCGAGAGTCTCCTTGATTGCGGCGATGATCTGAACGAGCGGTTCCTCGATCGCACCGCGAACCTCTTCGCTGCTGAGCGCAATCGTCTTCGGCAGCCCGCTTACGAGATCGCGACCTCGAATCTCAGCCTGAAACTCCTCGACCATCGGGAATGCCGAGCCAATCTCGAGCTTCAGTTCCTCAGCGGTCTGCTGGCCGATCAAGAGCTTGTACTCACGTTTGGCGTAATTGATGATCGCTTCGTCGAGTTCATCTCCACCAATTCTAATTGAGCGGGAGACGACAATCCCTCCGAGCGAAATCACGGCGACCTCGCTGGTGCCGCCGCCGATGTCAACGATCATTGAACCGGTCGGCTCGCCGATCGGCAGGCCGGCGCCGATCGCGGCAGCCATCGGCTCCTCGATCAGGTAGGCCTGGCGAGCACCGGCCGAGAGACAAGCCTCTTCAACCGCGCGCTTCTCAACGCCTGTCACGCCGGAAGGAACACAGACGACTACGCGTGGATGCGCCCAGCGGCCTTGGTGGACCTTCTGGATGAAGTGGCGAAGCATCGCCTCAGTCACATCGAAGTCGGCGATCACTCCGTCCTTCAGTGGGCGGATCGCCTGAATCGTCCCCGGCGTACGCCCGAGCATCCGCTTTGCTTCAACGCCAACAGCGTGAACTTCGCCGCTGCGCGAGTCGATCGCAACAACGCTCGGCTCGGAGAGCACGATGCCCCTGCCGCGGACATAAACAAGCGTGTTAGCCGTGCCAAGATCGACGGCCATGTCACGGCCGCCCATTCCAGTCAAGTAGCTAAGGACGCCCATGGACAGAAAAACGTGGGCGGAAAGCGACTCCTTAAAGGAACAACCGACGGTCCACGTGTCTAATCAGTGTAGCGATTGGGAGCCGTGCCGCCAGTGGGCAACAGTCCTTGCACAAGGCCGCCCAAAGCGCTTTTCGATAGCCCAACGACGTTGAGTCGGTCGGCGCCAATTCGCGCCACCATCTGGTCCCCGGAGAGCTGAATTGCATAACCGCCAGCGCGATCCTGCCATTCGTTCAAAGCGATCTGCGCATCGATCTGCTTGCTGCTTAGCGGCTTGAATTCAACCTCGGTTCGCGCGATCGCTGTGCGTGTAGTTCCAGCAACGTCAATCAGCGCAATCCCACCGATCACCTCGTGCGCGCCACTGGCGAGTTCGGTCAGATACTGCCGTGCCTGCACGGCGCTGGCCGGCTTCCCGTAGATCTTGCCGTCCAGTGCGACAACGGTGTCGGCTGCCAATACAACGCAGTCGGCACGCTCGGCCTCGCTGAGCGCTTCTCGCCCGGCCTCGGCCTTGGCGACCGCGTTTGCCAGCGCAACACTGGCCGGCTCACCGCTGGCGAGTTCCTTGGCGGCCGTCGGACGCACTTCAAACTGAACCCCGAGCTCGCTTAGGATCTCGCGCCTTTGCGGCGAGGAGGACGCCAGCACCAGCCGCCAGGCCGGATTCCAAACGAGCGGCGTCGGCTTATCAGCCAAGCTCAGGGAAGAAGAGCGCGGCTTCACGAGCGGCGGACTCGTCGGAGTCTGAGCCGTGCACCATGTTGCGGCCGACCTCAAGCGCATAGTCGGCGCGGATCGAACCCATCGTCGCTTCGATCGGGTCGGTCGCCCCGATCACCTGCCGTGCGGCCGTGACGGCGTGGTCGCCTTCGAGGATCATCGCCACAAGCGGGCCGCTGGTAATGAAGTCAACGAGTTCACCGAAGAATGGGCGCTCGGCATGCTCGGCGTAGTGCGCCTCGGCCAGCTCGCGGCTAGCCGTCATCTGCTTCATCGCAGCCAGCTGCAGCCCTTTGCGCTCGAAGCGGGCGATGATCTCGCCGCTGAGGTTGCGGGCAAATGCGTCCGGCTTTACAAGGATCAGTGTCCGTTCCATCAGGCTCTCTGCTTTCGGTTAGTTAGCGCGTCTTGTCAGGGTCGTCGACCGCGACCGGCGCTGAGGGTTCTTCCGTGACGGTATCGAGATCGAACTCTTCAAACTCTGCGACCTCTTCCTCGACATACGCCTCTTCGTACTCCTCTTCGTACTCCACCGGCTCGTCCTCGACCTCGCGGCCACGTTTCAAGCGTGGCTTCGTGGCTGGCGTTACTCCCTCGATCTCGGACTCGCAGTAGGGGCACAGAAGCCAGTCAGGGTCGAGTGGCTTGCCGCAACCGACGCAGGCGTCGCGCAGCTTACGCATGCAGTGTGGGCAGCGTAGGAATTGGCCGCCGACGATCTCTTCGCAGTGCGGGCAGGCTTGGTAGTCGGTCGACGCTAGGCGCGCCGCGGCTGCCTCCATCTCAAGCTCGCGTTCGATCCGATCTTCGATGTACTCCGGCGGGCGAACGATCACGTAAACGACCGTTCCGACGAGCGGGAAGATCAGCGCTGCGGCAGTTGCCGAGCGGATCAGCATCTTGTCTTCGAGGCGGCGGCGAGCGTCGGTAAAGGTGTACCAGACGAGTGCGAGCCAGATCACGATCGCGGCGAGCACAATCAGCTGGGCAACCATGTTGAAGAGGCCGTCGAGGCCGAATATTGCTAGTGGAAGAGTCATCGTGGCAGTCAGATCGTAGAGCACTGTTCGCCATCAACCGGCCGAAGCCTGCCAACTGTTGCGGGCGGCTATGCGTCCGGTCGTGAGCTAGAGGACGACCTTGCCCAAAAGGTAACCGACGCCGAAGAAGGCGAGGATCACGACCGAGACGAGCACCGCAACGGTCACGACCATCACGATCACAGACGGGCCGTTGTCGTTCATAGCGTTGACCCCCCCGCTGCCTCTGGCCCACGCTTCAGGTCAGCGATCAGGTAAAGCGAACCGGCAGCGAAGACGAGTCCGTCGCTACCGGCAGCTGCGCGCGCCTGAGCGAGCGCTTCGTGTGGTGCTTCGACGACGCGGCCGGGCGGGCCACCGAGCCGCTGGTTAACTGCCGCAAGAAGGGTCGGGGCGACTGCCCGCGGGTGAGTCGCGCGGGTGAAGATCAGCTCGTCGGAGCACGGTGCCAGAGCGTTCAGCATCGCTTCAGCGTCCTTGTCGTCGAGGACGGAAAGACAACCGACGGTCTTGCCGACCGCCGCCTCAGCCTGCAACGAGCTAGCTAATGCTTCAGCACCAGCGCTGTTGTGGGCGCCGTCGAAGATCGTCGTCGGCTCGCTGTCGGCGAGCTCATAGCGGCCTGGAATCACGAGTCCCGCGGCGGCGCGTTCAACTGCCGCGCCGTCGAGCGATCCGAGCAGGGCATGGGCCGCGGCGGCGGCGAGGGCGAAGTTTCTCAGCTGGAATTCACCGCCGAGCGACAGTTTCGCTGGCGCGTCGCGGCCTGCGACGACGAGCCGCGCGCTCTGCTCGGAGCAGCGTTGAATCGCCACAGCGAGCGCCGCCGGGTCGAGATCGGCGGGGACGACGAGGGTGCCGCCGGGGCGCACGACGTCAAGCTTCTCGCGCGCAATCGCGTCGATCGTCTCGCCGAGCACGGCGGTGTGTTCGAGTGACACGCTGCTGCAAACCTGGACCGCCGAGTCGATCACGTTGGTCGCGTCTAGGCGCCCTCCGAGCCCGGCCTCGATCACGGCGGCGCCGACGCCGGCTTCTTCCATGACGAGAAAGGCGATCGCTGTCAGCGCTTCGAACTGCGTCACCGGCCCAAGCTCGGCCTCGGCCAGCTCGAGCTGCCCAGCGGCCATCTTCACGCTCCGCGCCGCTTCGACGAAGCGCTGCGCATCGCAGGGGACGCCGCCGACCAGCACGCGTTCGGTGAACGAAACAAAGTGCGGTGAGAGGTAAGCGCCAACGCTGAAGCCGTGTTCGGCGAGGATCGCGGCAACCATCCGCGTTACCGATGACTTGCCGTTTGAGCCAACCACGTGAATCAGCGCCGGCAGCCGCTGGGGCGAGCCGAGCGACTCCAGCAGCAGCTCAATCCGCTGCAGTCCAAAGTCGATGCCGAAGATTTCTAGCCCAAGCAGCCAAGCTTCAGCGTCGGCCTCGCTCCAGTCTGCTGCTTGCTCCGACGAAGCGTCCACGCTTACCTCGTGTTAGGCGCCGAGCGCGGCCAGCTCTTCGCGCAGTCGATCGAGTTTGGCCTGCTCGCCGGCGACAAGCTCAGCCGGCGCTTTCGCTACGAAAGCCTCGTTCGAAAGTTTGCTCTCGGCGCGCGCGATCTCGCCTTCGAGCCCTGAGCGACGCTGTGCACGCTCCCGCTGCTGGGCCTCGACGTCAATCGCGTCGCCGGCGCTGATCTCGATCGTGCCACCGGGAACAGCGATGCTGTCGGTGACGTTGCCGTCGAAGGCGGCGAGGTCGAGCCGGGCCAAGCGAGCGATCAAGGCGCCGTCCGCGTCCAAGGCGGCCGAGTCAATCTTCGCTCCGAGTTGCGCCCCAGGCTTCACGTTGGCGCCGCTGCGCCAAGAGCGCAATGCCGTAACGACGACGATTAGGTCGCTGACGCGCTGCTCGGCGTCGGCGTCGATCAGCCCCCCGTCGGCGACCGGGAACGGCGCGCCTATCAGCAGCCCTTCAGCGCCGGGTACGGACTCCCAAAGCTGTTCGGTCACGAACGGGATGAACGGGTGGGCTAGCGCCAGCGTTGAGCGCAGCACGAAACAGACCGTTGCCGACAGCTCAGCGTCAAACTCGCGGCCCTTGATCAGTTCGAGGTACCAGTCACAAAGCTCGCCATAGACGAAGTCGTAGAGCCCGAAAGCGGCCTTCGAGAACTCAAACTGTTCGATCTGCTCGCTCGTCTCGCCGACGACCTGCTGTAGGCGCGAGACGATCCAGCGATCCTCAACCGGCGCGCCAGCGCCAACGAACGGCTCAAGGCCGACCTCATCGCCAACGTTCAGCAGCACAAAACGCGAAGCATTGAAGAGCTTGTTCGCGAGCGCCTGGCCTTGCTCCACGCGCTCGCGTGAGTAGCGCACGTCCTGAGTCGAGGACATCGCCAGCAGACCGAAGCGAACGGCGTCGGCGCCGTGCTCGTCGATCTCTGTGATCGGGTCGATCCCCGTGCCGAGCGATTTGCTCATCCGGCGCCCGTCGGGGGCTTGGATCACGGAGTGGACGTAGACGTCGCTGAATGGAACGTCGCCGGTGAAACGGAGTCCCATCATCACCATTCGCGCAACCCAGAGGAAGAGAATGTCGCGCGCAGTCGAGAGCACGTCGGTCGGGTAGAAGGCCTTGTATTCGGGCGTTTCGTCCGGCCAACCGAGCGTCGCGAACGGCCACAGAGCGGAGCTAAACCAGGTGTCGAGCACGTCCTCCTCGCGGACCCAGCCGTCGCCTTCCGGTTCTTCCATTCCAACGTAGGTTTCCTCGCCGCGGTACCAGACAGGCAGCCGGTGACCCCACCAAAGCTGGCGCGAGATGCACCAGGGGCGGATCTCTTCGAGCCAGTCGGTGTAGCGCTTCGACTGGCTCGGCGGATGAATCTTTACGCGCCCATCCTTGACGGCCTCGATCGCCGGCGGCGCAAGTTCGTCCATCTTCATGAACCACTGCAGCGAGATCAGCGGCTCGATCCGCTCTCCGGAGCGATGAGAGAACGGCACGGCGTGGTCGTACGGCTCTTCGGCGCGCAGCAGCCCTTGCTCTCGCAGCGCAGCGACAACGGCTACTTGCGCCTCGGAAGCTTTCAGCCCAGCAAACTCGCCAGCCAGCTCCGTCATCGCGCCGTCTTCACCAATCACGATGATCTCGTCAAGGCCGTGGCGACGGCCGATCTCGAAGTCGTTCGGGTCGTGCGCGGGCGTGATCTTCAACGCTCCGGTGCCGAAATCGGTCTTGACGTAATCGTCGCCGATGATCTCCAATTCGCGCTCGGTCAGTGGCAATTTGACGCGCTGGCCGATCAGGTGCTTGAAGCGCTCGTCACTGGGATTGACGGCGACGGCGCTGTCGCCGAGCATCGTCTCCGGCCGCACCGTCGCGACTACGACTTCGCCGCTGCCGTCGGCCAGCGGGTAGGCGATCTCAAAGAGCGTGTCGGTTACTTCGCGCTCCTCAACCTCAAGGTCGGAGATCGCCGACTGGCTGCCTGGGTCCCAGTTGACGAGGTACTGGTCACGGTAGATCGCGCCGTCCTCGTAGAGGTCGCAGAAGACTTGGCGAACGGCGCGCTCGTAGCCCTCGTCGAGCGTGAAGCGTTCGCGCTCGTAGTCGCACGAGGCTCCAAGCCGACCGAACTGTTCGATGATCGTGCCGCCGAACTGCGCGCGCCACTCCCAAACCCGTTCGACAAACGCCTCGCGGCCGAGCTCTTCGCGCGAGCTTCCTTCTTCGACCAGTTTCTTTTCAACTTGGGTTTGTGTCGCGATTCCTGCGTGGTCGGTGCCGAGGATCCACTCCGTGTTGCGGCCGCGCATGCGGTGGAAGCGAATTAGCGCGTCTTGGATCGAGCCGTTGAGCGCGTGACCCATGTGCAGCGCGCCGGTCACGTTCGGCGGCGGAATCGCAATCGAGTAGTTCTCGGCCGCGCTTCCTTCCGCCTTGCCGTGGAAGAGGCCGGAGTCGAGCCAGCGCTGCATCATCTGCGGCTCGGCCTCAGCCGGCTCGAAGCGCGTTTTCTCAGCGAAGTCAGGCACGGCGGCTGAGTCTACGGCGCGCGCGGCGCCGAACGGGTGCTCAGCGGTTCTTGCGGCCGCCGCGAAGCCCCGGAACGGGGATCGGTGAGAGGTCGGCCATCAAGCCGCGGTGGTCAATCTTGCGAGCAACTTCGATCAGGTGCTCGCGCTGCGCATTGGTCATTCGGTTCGGCAGGCCGCGCGAGTCGGCGAGCGTCTTCAGCGCCTTCGAACGGTCCTTCGGGTCGATCCGACGCCAGTGGTCGGTCACAACCATCGTTGCCTGCATCGCGGCCATCCACGGGATTGTCTTGAGGTTCGGCTTCATCGCTTTAGCTGGCCTCGGGGAGCTGCTCGTCGAGCTCGTCGCCGCCACCCTGCGATTCGGTCACAAGCGTCGGCGGGAAACCGTTCTCAACCGACTCACGCGTGACAACGCACTTCTTCACGTCGCCACGAGAAGGCAGCTCGAACTGAACCTCGAGCAGTACCTCTTCGATGATTGAGCGCAAGCCGCGAGCGCCGGTCTCACGTTCGAGCGCCTTGTCGGCGACGGAGTCGAGGGCATCGTCGGCGAAGACCAGTTCAATGCCGTCGAAGGCGAAGAAGGTTTGGAACTGCTTCGTCAGCGCGTTGCGCGGCTCGGTAAGGATTGAGATCAGGTCGGCGCGCGTCAACTGGTGGACGGCGCTGGTGACCGGCAGCCGTCCGATGAACTCCGGGATCAGCCCGTAATTGACGAGGTCTTCAGGTAGGCACTGAGCGAAAATCTTGCCCGGGTCGTGTTCACTGCGAGCCGAGATTGCGGCGCCGAAGCCGATTCCCTTGTGGCCGATGCGCTTCTCGATCACCTTGTCGAGGTTGGCGAAGGCGCCTCCGCAGATGAAGAGGATGTTGGTCGTGTCGATCGTCAGGAACTCCTGGTGCGGGTGCTTGCGGCCACCCTGCGGCGGCACACTCGCGGTCGTCCCTTCAAGGATCTTCAGCAGCGCTTGTTGGACGCCCTCACCGGAGACGTCACGTGTAATCGACGGACTCTCCGACTTGCGTGCGACCTTGTCGACCTCGTCGATGTAGATGATTCCGGTCTCGGCCTTCTTGACGTCGTAGTCGGCGGCCTGGATCAGCTTCAGCAGGATGTTCTCGACGTCCTCGCCGACGTAGCCGGCTTCGGTCAGCGCCGTCGCGTCGGCGATCGCGAATGGAACGTTGAGCAGCTTGGCGAGCGTCTGTGCCAGCAGTGTCTTGCCGCAGCCGGTTGGGCCGAGCAGCAGGATGTTCGACTTCTGCAGCTCGATCTCGTTGTCGTCGCCCTGCGACATCTGGATTCGCTTGTAGTGGTTGTAGACGGCAACCGAGAGCGTCCGCTTAGCTTCGTCCTGGCCGATTACGTACTCGTCAAGGAAGTCGTAGATCTCCCTCGGGCGAGGGAGATTTTCAACGTCAAACGATGATGGAACCGAGAGCTCTTCATCGATGATCTCGTTACAGAGGTCGATGCATTCGTCGCAGATGTAGACGCCGGGGCCGGCGATCAGCTTCTTGACCTGCCGCTGCGACTTGCCGCAGAAACTGCAGAGCAATTGCTCGCTTGAATCAGTTGGACGCGCCATTGTTTCCCCTTCGTCTAAACGCAGGCGCCGCCCAGCTAATGCTTGGCGATCACCTTGTCGATTATCCCGTACTCGGCGGCCTCTTCGGCCGACATGAAGTAGTCACGTTCAGTGTCGCCGCGGACCTTGTCGTACTCCTGGCCGGTGTGCTCAGCGAGGATGTGGTCGAGGCGCTGACGGACGTCGATGATCTCTCTGGCGTGGATCTCAATATCGGTCGCCTGGCCTTCAAAGCCCGAGCTGACCTGATGGATCAGGATCTTCGCGTTAGGCAGCGCCATCCGCTTGCCTGGTGCTCCACCGGCCAGCAGCAGCGCACCCATAGACATTGCGATTCCAACGCAGATCGTTGAAACGTCAGGCTTGACGAACTGCATCGTGTCGTAGATCGCTAGGCCGGAATAGACCGATCCACCGGGCGAGTTGATGTAGATCGAGATGTCCTTGTCCGGATCCTGCGACTCAAGGTGGAGAAGCTGCGCGACAACGAGGTTGGCGATCTGGTCGTCAACTTGGCTGCCGAGGAAGATGATTCGCTCGTTTAGAAGGCGCGAGTAGATGTCAAACGAACGTTCTCCGCGTGAGGTCTGCTCGACGACCATTGGGACTAGGGGGCTCATGTTCCTCGCTTTGTTTCGGTCGGCTGGGTTGATTCCTCCCGCGTGCAACTTTGCTCGCAGATGGAGCAGTCAAGACTAGCAACGGGGAGCGGCCGAAACGGCGCTTCAGGAAGGGCTTGTCGCGACTGCGCTCTCGACGATTAGGTCGAGTGCTTGGCGCTGCGAGAGCTCTTCGATCAGGTCGTCGAGGCGACCCGCCTTCTCAAGTCGCTCGCGCAACTTCTCCGGCGTTGTCTGCTCCTGCGCGGCTGAAGCCTGCAGCGCCGTCAGGATGTCGCCGTCTCCGGGCTGAACGTCCTCAGCTTCGACGATTGCGACCAGCGCAGCCTCATGGCGCAAGCTCTTCTGCGCAGCCTCAGCGCTTTCACCGAGCATCTCTTCTTCAGTGCGGCCGGAGATCTGGAAGTACATCTCGCGGCTGATGCCCTGGTGTGAGAGCTGGTGCAGCATGCGATCGAGCAGCTCGCTGGCGCGGGCATCTACGAGCGGCTGTGGCAGGTTGATCTTTGCGTTGTCGGCGACGGCATCGAGCACCGCTTCGCGGAATTCTTCCTCAGCCTTGTCACCATCGGCGGCAAGCATCTGCGTCGCGAGATCCTCGCGCAGCTCAGCGATCGTCTCGAGTCCAGCGGCCTCGTTCGCAAACTCGTCGTTTAGCTCGGGCAGGATGCGGCGACGAATCTCTGTTGCCGTGACGGCAAACTCAGCGTCCTTGCCTGCCAGCTCTTCAGCTTGGTAGTCCTCAGGGAAGGCGAGCTTGACGGTCCGCTCGTCGCCAGCCTTGATCCCTTCCAGCTGCTCCTCGAAGCCTGGGATCAAGCGACCCGAGCCGAGTTCGATCAGCTGGTCGGTTCCTTCTCCGCCCTCAAAGACCTCACCATCGATCGATCCGACGTAGTTCATCACAACGAAGTCGCCGGTCGCGGCGGCCTCTTCGACTGCTTCGAGACTCGCCATCCGGCCGCGCAGCTCTTCGATCTGCTGATCAATTGCTTCCGGGTCGGCAACCGCTTCGCGGCGTTCAACCTTCAGCCCCTTGTACTTGCCGAGCTTGGCTACCGGTCGCACGCCGACCTCAAAACTGAACTTCAGATCCTCGCCGGCAGGAGGCAGCTCGCCGAGCTCAACATCAGGCTGACCGACGATTGCGAGGCGCGCGCCTTCGACCGCCTCGGTGTACCAGTGACCGAGCGACCCACGGATCGTTTCATCGACGACCGCGTCGCGACCGATCCGCTGAATTACAACCTCGGCCGGAACCTTGCCTTTGCGGAAGCCGGCCATCTTCATCTCTTTGCCCATCGAACGGGCGGTCTGAGCGATCCGGCGATCAAGCTCTTCGAGCGGTACCTGAACCTCCACGCGGACGCGCGAATCGGGCAGCTCTTTGACGTTGGTAGTGACGTTGCTCATCGGCCGCACGATAGCGTCAGGGCGTGGCCAACAACCGCCAGCCTCTGCCGCGCAGGATCGAAACTTGGGTCGTAACCGGCCCCGTCGGCCACCTGCTCTCCGCTGTCGGAGACTGGGCTGTACTGCTGACGACACTGGCGCGAAACAGGATCAGGCGCGACGGGTAAGCGCGCAGCTCCAACGCCGCGGCGAAAAAGGTCCCGACCGCCAACGAAGCCGTTACCGCGACGGAAGAGAAAGGTTAGGCGCCGAGTTTCGCGCGACCAAATCCGACGGTGAAAGCTCTGCACCAGATATAAACGTTGCTGTACTTACTGGCGTCGAAGTTCTTCGGCAGGCTGTACTGCTGGTTTCCTTCGTTACCTTTCAGCCTACCGAGGTCAATGAAATCATTAACATCATCATCGCCCTCGGGGCTTCCAGCGACCGCATAAACAAACAAGTCCGGTCCAGGGTCTGTTCTAAAGCCTGACAGAGTGAGCTTCGACGAACCGTTAGCTAGCTTAATAACCTCCACGTTACCGGTAGTCGGGTGAGCGAGAGCCTTGAAAGAACCGGAAGCAACTCTGACATTACCTTGCGGTTTCGGTTTAACTACCTTCGCAGCCGGTACGTCAGGCGCGCCGGCAGCCTGAGTGTCAGCAGGTTCGGCAGCGGCCGGGGCGTCAGCTTTAACGATGTCCTCATCAACCGTATTTGGTCGAGACAGAAACGCTCCGAAAGCCATCGCAAGAACAAGCGTTGCTAGAGCTCCACCTAAAGCGAACCAGCGAAGTTCGCGCTTATTGGTTCGAGTTGCGATCCAGATAGCAGCAGCAGTAACGGCAACAAAAGCAGCTATCGCTGCTCCGTGGGCATATACGGTCGGAGTTAGGTTACCGGTCAGCCAAACACCAAATATCACCCATATTGATGCTGCGATTACGGCGGTAACTTTCGCGACAACTGGTGAGTTAGTCATTGGTCTATCTTTCCGCCCTGATGGGCTTCAGGTTAGGGGCACAATGGCTCAGCTAATTCAGGCCTGATCCTTCGATTCCGTCGCGATCAAGGATTGCGTGGCGTTCCCGTGGTGCTTTCGCGTTCCTTAACTCTTCAGCGAGTTCGGGGTTGTCTCTATAGGCTTCCGTCAGGGGATCAGAACTCATCGGTTAGCTCCATTCGCCAATTACTTAGCTGCTGCGCACCTGCGCGCTGTCAACACGCAAGCACACAGATCACGGTACCAAGGCCCGCAGCACAGATCCGACCCTCATCCAGGGCTGACCAGCAAAGCGGCGCCTTGCCGCCCGCTGCGCCGAGCCCGAACCGACTAGCTGAACGATCACGCCGGCAACGCGACCCAAGGAGCCACGCAGCAACGGCTCTGGCAATACGTTCAGCGCTGGTATAGCTGAGTACGCAGCGGACTACACGGCCACGTGAGAAACACCAATGCGATGGAAACCGTAGACCAGCCCACAACACGACCCGCCAAACCGGCTCAGGCGCGACCCGGTACACCCGATTCACTACGCGAAATCATCCCTAACCTTCGAATTCGCCTTCGTCGGGTTCTGACGCTACAAAAACGCCGCGGGTAAACCCCGGTTCCAGACCGCCACTTGCTTCGGGGAATTGTGAGTCGAGGCCTGGCTTTTCGATTCCGTGGGCGTCAAGAATTGCGTGGCGTTCGCGTGGTGTTTTTGCGTTCCTTAGCTCCTCGGCGAGAGCTGGGTTGTCTTTCAGGGCCTTCATCAGGGGATCAAAACTCATCGGTTAGCTCCATTTGTGATTGGGTTAGCTGCTCTTCCACCTGCGCACCATCAGCACACAAGCGCGCGGCGCGACGATACCAGCCGCCACAACCCTGTCAACCCAGCGAACTAGGCGGCCACGTGAGCACCAAACGACGTGGCACGAGAATCTGGATTTACGTACTCAAACCACGACAAATCACTGCCTACACCATCAAACCCAACCGACACGAGGCCTCAGGCAACGTGGGAGGCGCCAGGGCGATGGCGAGGCAAAACTAGGAGTTATTTTGTCGGTGGTTAGTGGTCTTGCGCGACCCAACCCGCCGGTCCAACAACACCCATTATTGAAACAAGCCCGGGGTCATCGTCGAATACGACGAGCCGCCCGAAGGCCTCTGAACCATTATCCATCCCGGTCCCCTCGGTCCCTTTACACCGCCTACTTCCGGGAATTGTGAGTCGAGGCCTGGCTTTTCGATTCCGTGGGCGTCAAGAATTGCGTGGCGTTCGCGTGGTGTTTTTGCGTTCCTTAGCTCCTCACGTAATTCGGGGTTCTCTTCCAGAGCCTTTATCAGTGGATCAAAACTCATCGGGTGACTCCATTCGCCTCGTAGTTAGTGGATCTTTACCTGCGCACCATCAGCAGACAAGCACACGCGCCACGATACCGAGGGCCCCAGCCCTGTCAACCAGAAGCCACAACCAACCCGCCCCGCAGCGGAAGGTGAGTGACGGGACTCGAACCCGCGACCGCCTGGACCACAACCAGGAGCTCTACCAACTGAGCTACACCCACCGCGCAGGGGGCAGTGTACGGCTTGGCGCCCGCGCTGGCCTCGCAGCCGTGTGGGAGCTTTGGTTCGGGAACAGGCAACCTCGGCAGCCGGACTCAGCTGGCTGGTAGGTCCTCCGGAAGGGAGACCTCTTGCGGCGGGCGCCCCTCGCCGTCCTCCTCCCACGTCTCCCAGGCGCGGGCGTCGCGCGACTCGTGCACGTTGGCGGCCGACGCCCCGACGACGAGCAGCACAAGGCGCCCCGGCCCGCGGTTGACGACCTGGCGCCGCGTTACCGGGCCGACGCGGGCGTAGTTCCCAGGGCCGAGGCGGTGCTCCTCGCCTTCGACGACCAGCGTTAACTCGCCGTCAAGCACGGCGTAGACCTCCTCCTGGCGCTCGTGCACGTGGACCCGCAGCCGCTGGAGCGGCTGCAGCGTGATCAGGTTGATCCCCAAGCCCGAAACCCCGAGAAGCGACCCCAGTCGCTGGAACAGCTCCTCACTGTCGGGGTCGAGAGTTGCGAACGTGACGTCAGGCTCCGGCATCGTCGGAGAGTAACCCAGAACGGGGAGGGAGGCGACTCAACGCCCCCGCCAGGACTCGAACCTGGGACCTGCCGGGTAGAAGCCGGCCGCTCTAATCCAACTGAGCTACGGGGGCTTGGGTCGGCTAGCCGCCGATCACTCGCACAACGGTATCGGGCGCGGCGGGTGCGGCGCCATTACTCTTGCCTACAGATGGAGGGGAACCCAATCACATTGGTCGCACTACCGCTTGGCCTTGTCTTCATCATGTTCTCGCTCGGGATGGGCCTGATCAAGGATGATTTCCGCCTCGTGCTGACGGCGCCGCGCGGGGTCGTCGTTGGGATGCTCAACCTGCTGCTCGTCGCCCCACTGCTGGCTCTAGCGATTGCCACTCTCTTCAACCTGCCACCGGTTCTCGCCGTTGGCCTAGTGCTGCTTGGCGCCGCGCCGGGAGGAACGATGGCCAATCTCTTAACTCACTTGGCGCGCGGCGAGACGGCGCTCTCGGTAACGCTCACCGGCATCTCGAGCGCACTAGCGGTGGTGACCGTCCCGCTCTACCTCTCGATCAGCTCGGCCTGGTTTGACCTAAGCGGCGTCGACAACGATGTTGAGATCGTTCCGATCGCTATTCGCGTGCTGGCGATCACGCTAGTTCCACTGATCGCCGGAATGACGATCAAGCAGCGCGCGCCGCAATGGACTGAAAAGAACTATCACCGCTTCAGGGTGATCTCATTGGCAATCTTCGTGCTGATCGTGGCAGCCGCCGTGGGCAGCGAATGGAGCCGCGTCAGCGGATACTTGGGTGACGTGCTGCTGGCGGTGATCGCGCTCAACGTCTGTGCGATGGGAATCAGCTTCATGATCGCCCGCGCGGCCCGCCTAAACGACCGCAGCTCGACTGCCATCGCGCTCGAGCTTGGGCTCCATAACGCGACTCTGGCAATCGCCGTCGGCGCCTCTCTCGACCCCGAGATGACAATCCCAGCCGCGGTCTACGGGCTCTTCATGTGGGTCACCGGCGGATCGTTCGCTTGGCTGATGGCTCGGCGCAACGGCGACCAAGCCCCGCTCGCCGCCAACACCTAAACCCGACCCTTCAAATCGGGGCGAGAGGATTCGAACCTCCGACCCCCTGCTCCCAAAGCAGGTGCGCTACCAGGCTGCGCCACGCCCCGATGAGTTCAAGATGGTAGGGCTGTTTGGGGCCGGCATGTTCTAGCGTGCGGGTATGGCCGACGTCCGCCCGCTCAATTCTCTCCGTTATGACCTCGACCGAGTCGGTGATTTCGAGGCTGTTCTCTCGCCCCCTTACGACGTTATTGACCCGGCGCAGCGGGCCGCGCTCGCTGCCCGCTCGCCGTTCAATGTCGTTGGCGTTGATCTTCCCGAGCCGGCGATCCCGGGCGGCGACCGGTACGAGCACGCGGCCACGCTGCTTGCCGAGTGGCAGCAGGCTGGTGCACTCGTGAGAGACGAAGAACCCTCGTTCTGGATCTTGACGCAGGACTACCTCGCCCCCGACGGCAACCGCCGCACGCGCTCCGGTTTCCTCGCAGCGGTCAAGATCGAGGAGTACGGCGCCGGCAAGATTCGCCCGCACGAACGCACCCACCCAGGGCCAAAGGAAGACCGCCTCCGCCTAACACGCGCGACGAAGACCAACCTCTCACCGATCTTCGCGCTCTACTCCGATTCGACCGGAGCGGCCCGCGCAACGATCGCCGCCCAGACGGCGGGTGATCCCTACGGCGAACAGATCGACGAGGACGCCACCGTCAACCGCCTGTGGCGAGTCACCGACCTTGACGCCCAGGCAGCGCTAAGCGAGGCGCTCGACCCAGCCGAGCTGCTGATCGCCGATGGCCACCACCGCTACGAAACGGCCCGCATCTACGCCGACGAGATCGGCGGTGACGGCCCGCACCGTTTCGTACTGATGGATCTGGTCGCGCTCGAAGACCCGGGCCTCAGCGTCTTCCCAACCCACCGCCTGATTAGCGGCCTTGCCGATGACCCCGTCCGCGCCAACGCTCTGCGCGAAACGGTTGAGGAATGCTTTGAGGTCACGGAGCTCGGTTCGACAGACGAGCTGCCGCCGAATGGCCTCTCAGCCGATGGACGCCTTCAGTTCGGCTACCTCGATTCGCGCCACAAGAGGCCCCTGCGGTTGGTGCTGCGCGACCAAGCAATCGCTGAAGAGGCCCTGGCCGAGTTCCCGCCGCCGTACCGCAAGCTCGATGCCGCGGTGCTCGAAGCGCTGATCCTCAAAGGACCGCTAGGCCTCAGCGAAGACGACATCTCACACTTCAAGGGCCTCGGCTATTCGCGCAGCGACGAAGAGGCAGTGGCGCTGATTGAGAGCGGCGAATACGACGCCGCCTTCTTCCTCTCCGGCGCGCCGATCGAGCAGATCCAGGAGATCGCCGCCGCCGGTGTCAACATGCCGCCGAAGTCGACATTCTTCACGCCGAAGGTGCCGACAGGGCTTGTCTTCAACCCGCTGTCGTAGTCTCTTTAGTGATGATGAAAGCAACCGCAACCCGCACCGAAGGCCGCCAGCACAGCATCGCGATCCGCGACCACCAGCTGACGGTTGATGAAACAGCCGACCTAGGCGGCGTCGACGCTGGCCCGACTCCACTCGAACTGCTGGCCGCAAGCCTCGCCGGCTGCGTCGCCGTGACGGTTGAAATGTACGCCGAGCGTAAGGGCTGGGACGTCGGCAAAGTCGAAGTTGATGTTGAGTACGCCCCCGCCGAGCGCGGAACGCCAACCAAGTTTGAGGTAGTGCTGAAGGTCCCGAGCGCATTGAGCGACGAGCAGGTCGAACGGCTCTCGGTGATTGCCGCCAAGTGCCCGGTCCACCGGATGCTCGACGGCGAAGTGATGTTCGACGAGCGTGTCGAGCGCACCGCTCTCGCGAGCTGAGCTAGCGGGCGCGCTCGCGCCCGCGCTACTGAGCGCTGAGGCCGCGGCGGCGATGCCGGTGCGCGGCCGCAAGAAGGCCGGAGTGCTGGTCCCGCTCTTCGCCAGCGACGCAGGGTCACTATCGATCGTTATGACGCGCCGAGGCGATCAGCTTCGCCGCCATGCTGGCGAGCTCTCGTTCCCAGGCGGCCGCTTCGACGATGACGACGCGGACCTCAGTTCAACGGCTCTGCGCGAAGCCCACGAGGAGATCGGCCTCGCGCCGCCGTCGGTCGAGCTGCTTGGCGCGCTGCCGCCGACGCCAACGATCGCGACCGGCTACGCCGTCCACCCCTTCGTCGGATTGATCGACCCGGGTCAGGAGTGGGTTCGCTCGCAGCGCGAGGTCGCCGCCGTCCACGAGTTCGACGTCGCAGAGCTGCTCGCGGGCTACGGCAGGCGCCGGATCAAGCGCCGCGGGATCGGCTTCACAACCGACACCTATGTGGTTGACGATCAACTCGTCTGGGGTGCGACAGCGAGGATCTTGGGCGATCTATTCGCCCGCCTCGAAGCCGCCGGACTTAGCTGATCTTCACGCCGCTCGGGTCCTGAACGATGCGGATGTACGGACGTGGCTCTTCCCAGCCGTCGGGGTACTTCTCCGCCGCCTGCTCGTTCGTGACGGAGCCGGCGATGATCACGTCCTCGCCCGGCTGCCACTGAGCCGGCGTTGCGACGGCGTACTTGGCAGTTAGCTGAAGCGAGTCGAGCACGCGCAGCACCTCGTCGAAGTTGCGGCCGGTCGTCATCGGGTAGATCAGTACGAGCTTGATCTTCTTGTCGGGCCCGATCGCAAAGACGTTTCGAAGCGTGCCGTTCTCAGCCGGGGTGCGCTCGGTTGGGTCACCCTCAACGTCGGCCGGGAGCATCCCGTAGAGCTTGGAGACGTTGAAGTCGGTGTCGGCGATCATCGGGAAGTTCGGTGCCGTGCCTTGAGTCTCCGCGATGTCGGAGGCCCACTTCTCGTGGTTGTCGAGCGGATCGACCGAGAGGCCGATGATCTTGACGCCGCGCTTGTCGAACTCCGGCTTGATCGAAGCCATGTAGCCGAGCTCAGTCGTGCAGACGGGAGTGAAGTCGCGCGGGTGCGAGAAGAGGACGGCCCATGACTCGCCGATCCAATCGTGGAAGTTGATCTTCCCTTCCGTTGTTTCAACGTCGAAATCTGGTGCTGTATCGCCAATAGTCGGCATGCGTCTCTCTCCTTGGAGTCGGTGTTCTAGAGCAAACTATACAAACCGGATCGCGATTATGTTATTTCGATGTTCTGCGCGGCCCCGCGAGCAGCCCAGCGATTGCCTGCTGGGATTCCGCGAGCCAGGCATCACGGTCGCCAAGAGGGTCGCAGTGGAGCAGCGCGAAGGGGATCGCGTTCTTCTCACGAGCCAGTTCCATCTCAGCGATGCCGCTCGCCAGCAACGGCTCGCCGATCGACCCTGCCGCCTCGTAGATCACGCCACGCACAGTCGTGTCGGTCGTCTTCTCGAGCATCATCCGCAGCCTCGAGCCGTGCAGCGCGGCGACCTTCTCCTCCTCACCGCTGGCTGTGCCAAGCAGCCAGAAGAGCAAGGTCACATTCTCGAGCGCGTAGCGCAGCGTGCCGATCACGTCCGGCGTGCCGATCCAGCACTCCCCCCCAGCCGCTTCGATCGCCGCGCGCCCGTCCTCGGTCCGCGTGACGCAGCGCGCCGCGTGGCCCTCGGCGACTAAATCCCGCGCTAGGTCGAGCCCGCGGCAGCCGCCGCCGACTATTAGAGCCCTCACTGCGAGCCGCCATCTGAACCGGCCACCAGCGAGCGCTCGAACTCTTCCAGCGTCTGCTCGGCCTCGCCGCGCTTGCGGCGCCGCGCGTTGCGTGCCTCAAGCAGCTGCGCGAGATCTTCCTGCTCAAGCTGCGGGTCTTCGTGAATTCCGGCCAGCTCGCGATCGATCTCAGCCTTCAGCTCATGGTGGCTGATCTCGGCGGCGCCGCGAGCACGACGCTTCGCGTTGACAGCCTCCTGCATCTGTTCAAGGTCATCGATCTCGTTCGTGTACTCCAGTTCGGCCGAGCGGGTCTGACGCCAATCGAGCTGCTCGGCGCCCGAGCCCGGGTAAAGGATGCCGATCAGCACTACCGCAAGGACGAGCAGGGCGATGACGGCGATCACGATCAGTGCGAATGAGTCCACGATCTAGCAAGTCTATGGCGCGGAGTATCACCGTTACCTGCGCGTCAAGTCACCAGAACCGTGTAGGTTTCTCTAATGCTCATCGCCCGCAGCGCAAAGCTTCTGCTCACGACGGTCTGCCTCGCATCCTTTGCCCTCTCGGCAACAGCGGCAACCGCCAAGTCGCCCGTCAGCGTCGGCAACAACCCGAAGATGTACAACGAGCGTTACTGCGAGTACCTCTTCGTCCACACCGTGCCCAATGGCGCCGGAGTCAAGTATGTCGGTGATGTCTGGAACACATTCGGGCTAAACAAGTGCCCGGCCGCTCAATGGGCCGCGTCCGATCAAACGGCGCTTAAGGCGCTCTTTCCCGGCACGCTGGTGGTAAAGATCAACGGCCCACGCTACTGGCTGATCAACAACGCGACGATCACGTGGGATTCACGGATCGACCCGCGCGGCGGCAAGGTTCGCCAGTTCCCTGGCCTCAAGATGCGGTTCTTGACCAGCGTCGACATTCCTCTCAGTGCTCTTGCGGCCGGAGGCATCACACCTTATGAGGAGACGATCGTCAGTCGCACGACCAACTTCAACTTCTCGCGCAAGCATCCAATCCACGAACTCGTCTCGCCCGCAGGCAAGGTCTACGCGATGCAGGCCTACTCGCAGATCGTTGACAAGACGCTGAAGCTGAAGGACCTTGCGGGACTCGGCTCGAAGCTGGCGCTGCCAGCCGGTTGGAAGTTCCGCACGCGCAAGCTTAAGAAGGACCTGACGCTTAGGACCAAGGGAGCGACGACAGTGCTCCAGGACGAGCTTCAGAACACCTATCAACTCGTGAAGTAGTAGCTCGAAGCGGGCGCAGTGCAGCGGCCCCAAGTCGATAAGGTCGCAGAATGAACTTCGACCTTTCCGATGAACAGAAGCTGATCGAGCAAACCGCTCGCGAGTTCACCGACGGCGAGATCAAGCCGGTCGCGGGCGAGAACTCGGAGAACCACTTCTTCGACCGCGAGCTCGTCAACAAGATCGCCGCGCAAGGCTTCCTTGGCGCGATCGTGCCGCGTGAATACGGCGGCGCCGGCCTCGATTACACGACCTACGCGATCATCTGCGAAGAGATCGGCCGCGGCTGCTCGGCGATGCGGACCGTCGTCTCGGTCCAGACTTCGCTCGTCTGCTCAACGATTCTCAAGTGGGGAACCGAGGAGCAGAAGCAGCGTTATCTGCCGCTGCTCTGCTCGGGCGAATGGCTCGGTTGCTTCGGCCTGACCGAGCCCGACAGCGGCTCGGCGGCCGGCGATCAGAAGACGCGCGCCGTTCAGCAGGACGACGGAACTTGGCTTATCAACGGCGCGAAGATGTGGATCTCGCTCGGCAACAACGCCAGCCTTGCCTTGATCTTCGCCCAGACCGACCCGTCCCTGGCCCACCGCGGCCTCGCCTGCTTCCTCGTCGAGACAGACCAGCCCGGCTTTGTTCCTTCTCAGATCACAGCCAAGATGGGGCTCTGGGCTTCGGATACGGCCGAGATCGCACTGAACGATGTAACGGCATCGGCCGATTCGATGCTCGGCGAAGTTGGCGACGGCTTCAAGGTCGCGATGAGCGCGCTCGACTCGGGGCGCTATTCGGTCGCCGCTGGCTGCGTCGGCCTTGCGCGTGCCTCGCTTGAGGAGTCGATCGCGTACGCCAACGAACGGACCCAGTTCAACCGACCGATCGCCGGCTTCCAGCTCGTCCAGGCGATGATCGCCGACATGGTCGTCAAGACCGAAGCTGCACGACTACTGGTCTATAAGGCGGGCTCAGTCAAAGATGCCGGCAAGCCAAGCACGCTCGAAACTTCGATCGCCAAGTACTACGCCACCGAAGCCGCTGTCTGGTGCTCGGACAAAGCGATTCAGGTTCACGGCGGCGCTGGCTACAGCCGCGAACATCCCGTCGAGCGCTACTACCGCGACGCTCGTGTGACGACGATTTACGAAGGAACCTCGCAGATTCAGCAGCTAATCATCGGCCGCGCCGTGACAGGTCAGGACGCGCTCAAGCCGATGACGGTCGAGGGCCGGTAGAGCTCTGAGATGACCGCTGCGGTCGAGCTCCGGTGGGCGCGGCACGATTCACCGCTCGGCCCACTGCTGCTGGCCTGCAGCGACCGCGGACTGGTAGCTGTCAGCTTTCTTGACGGCCGCGACGCAGACGAGGATGCGGCGCGGTTCGCGACTGCCCGCGGCGCCACCGCGATCGAGCAGCCTGCCGCACTGGCCGATCTGGGGCGCCAACTTGATCGGTACTTCGCGGGCTCGCGGGAGCGGTTCGCGCAAGCGATCGACTGGGAGCAGTTCGAGCCGTTTCAGAGGCGAGTGCTCCAGCGCTGCGCGACGATCGAATACGGCGACCGGATCAGCTACGGCGAACTGGCCGAGGAGATCGGCGCGCCACGCGCCGCGCGCGCCGTCGGCAACGCGCTGCGGTCGAACCCGATCACGATCGCGATTCCCTGCCACCGAGTTGTCCGTTCCGATGGCAGCATCGGTGGCTACGGCGGAGAAGATCGCGAGCAGCGCAAGGCGCGGCTGCTGGAGCTTGAGCTGGGCAGCGCAGCGGCCGCGGCCTAAGCCTGCGTGCTGCCGTACTGCTCGGAGGCGAGGTCGTCGCCAGCTACCCCTGCCGGAGTTTCAATTTCCGGTGTGTCACGCAGGTACCACTCGGCGTCAAGCGCGGCTTGGCAGCCGAGCGCGGCAGCCGTTATTGCCTGGCGGTAGGTGTGATCAACGAGGTCGCCAGCGGCGAAGACACCAGGCAGTTTGGTGCGAGTCGAACGCCCCTCCGTAATCACGTAGCCCTCGTCGTCGATCTCAACCATGCCGGCAGCGATCTGCGATTGCGGTTCGTGGCCAATCGCGATGAAAGCGCCCTGCGTCGGCAGTATCTGCTGCTCCCCGGTCTCGGCATTGAGCAGCGTGGCGCTCTCCAGCGCACCGTTCTCGCCAGCCTCAAAGCTTTCGACAGTGAACGGAGTCGCCCACTCGATGTTCTCCGTTCCACGCGCGCGGTCGAGCATGATCTTCGAGGCGCGGAACTCGCTGCGGCGGTTGACGATCGTCACCTTCGAAGCGAACTTGGCGAGGAAGATTGCCTCCTCCATTGCCGAATCACCACCGCCGACAATGATCGTCTCCTTGTCGACGAAGAATGCCGCGTCGCAGGTGGCGCAGTAGGAGACTCCGCGGCCCGAGAGCTCGTCTTCGCCGGGCGCGCCGATCTTCTTGTGTTCGGCGCCCATCGCGAGGATCACAGTGCGGGCCTGATACTCCTGCTCACCGACCCAGACGCGGTGCACGCCGCCGGGCTGGTCGGAGAGCTCAAGCTTGGTCGCCAGATCCGTAATGAAACGAGTGCCAAAGCGCTCGGCCTGGTCGCGCATCGTCTGCATTAGCTCGGGGCCTTGGATGCCGTCGCGGAAGCCGGGGTAGTTCTCAACCTCGGTCGTCTGCTGGAGCAGACCGCCCCACTGCCAACCCTCGATCAGCAGCGGCGAGAGGTTGGCGCGAGAGGTGTAAAGCGCCGCCGTGTATCCGGCCGGGCCGCTGCCAACAATGATTACGTTCTCGATCTCGGCCATGCTCTTCTCCACTCAGGTTGCGGGTGACTTTACTTTGTATAGCGTAGCTGCATTCTCTCGCCCTTCATCGCGCCAGCCCTGAACCGTACGGCGCAGCTGGAAGTAGGCGATCGCCCCGGGAATCGTTGGTAGCCAGAAGGAGAAGGCGCGGTAGGTAAGGACCGCGACGATCGCAAGGCTGCTGGGAACGCCGAAGGCGATCAGCACGCCGATCATCCCGCCCTCGACGCCGCCAATCCCACCCGGCAGCGGCAGCAGGTTGGCGAACATCCCGACGTAATAGGCCATCACCAAGACCGCGAACGGCGGCGGATCGCCGAAAGCGTGAAAGGCTGCCCAGAGCGTGAAAATGTCGAAGTACCACCAGATCACGGCCCCCAAGAGAGCCCCGTCGCGCTCGCGCACGATGATCAATGCCTCGCGGACACCTACCGCGACGGTGTCCGGCACCGGTGCCAGCTTCGCGACTAGGCGCCCAAACCAGCCTGAGTCTTTGGCCCACTGTTCGATCCGGCGATCGATCTGATCTGGGATCAAGGCGCAGGCGAGCGCGAGAATAATCGCGATCCCACCGATGATCGCTGGCACCATCGTCAGCGCAAAGACGCCGCTGCCGTTGAAGGCTCCGACGTAGAGGCCGATCCCCGCGATCAGCAGCGTGAACATGTAGACGGCGTAGAGGATTACGTACTGAGCGATCATCCTCGTCGCGACGGTGCGGCCCGGCATTCCCGATCGACGCAGCGCCCAAGCGGTCAGGATTGCGCCGCCCGCTCCCGCGGCAGCGAAAAGCCTCGCCGCAACGAGACCGGCCATCGTGATCTGGTAGCTGACCGCCCAGTTGATCCTTTTGCTCCCGCGCACGAAGACACCGCGGAAGAGCCAGATGTAGCCGCCGAACGAGATCAACTCAAAAAGCGCGCAGACGATCAGCCATTTCGGGTCGCCATCCTGAATCCGATCCCAGGTCTTGTTGATACCGGCGATCTGAGGCAGGCCGAAGTAAAGAAAGACGGCAACGGTGAGCGCGAAGAAGCTAGCGAAGAATGCATGGCGACGCGAAAAGCGCCGCCTTGGCATCTGCTCGTCGTCAGCAACCCCAGGAGCTAGCGCGTCAACCTCGCTCTGAGGCAGCTCCATCAGGCTCCTTGGGCGCGGTGCTCAAGACTCTGGATCAGTCGCGAGAGGCCCTCGGCCAGCGGCGCAGCTCGCGGAGCCGCAGTCCGAATTCCTTCGACTAGCGCCAAGCCTGCCAGCAGGTCGATCACGTAGTGCTCCCCGAGATACACGAGCGCGAACCCAAGCGTTCCAGCGTAGATCCAAGCGACAGTTCCCTCGGCGCGTCCAACGTCGGAGAGGACGTGAGCGGACATCACCGATGTTGCGAAATGAAGGGAAGGCATTGCGGCTAGTGGGTTGCCTGCCAGCCCATCGTAAAGTGTCGGCCAGCGGCCGCGCCAGAACTGCTCGCCATATTCGATCATCATCCGTCGAAGACCAAGTTTGGTTCGCGCGACGTCGCCGCCAAGGCGACCCTTCTGCGCCGCGTACCACGGCGGCGCGGTCGGCACGAGCCAGTAGCCGATTAGGCCGAGGTCGAAGGTGCCGTAGACCATTGCGGCTGCTTTCGGGAACTGATCACGGCGCCTGATGAAGACGTACGCGACGGTCGCGTGCGGAACGAGGAACCAGATCCAGTGGGCCCAGATCAGCACCTTCTCGGGCGTGCGTATGTTGCCGGGATCGGCGAACGTGCGTTGCAGACGAACGGCAGGGAGCTCGCCGAGCCCAAGCCAGCGATCAACCTTTACCGGGTAGTCAACGAACGCGCGATTCTCCAGCTCTTCAGGGTCATCGGCTGGCATCTCGTAGGTTGCGAAATAGGCCCACATCTGAAGGATTGACACGGCAACGTCGCGCTTCGGCGAGCGCGGGGTCGCGACGCAGAGCGCAACCGGCGCGCTCCATGCTGCTGCCAACACGGCGGCCTTCGGAAGCTTCACGCGGCGACGCAATAGCGGCGCAGCTACGCCGACGGCAACCGTTGCCATTGCCGCAATTCGCAGGGCTTTCGAGGGGCTCAAGGTTGGCGCAGTATACGGTTGGTGGGTGCAGCTAGGCGGGCAAAGAATCGCAGTGACCGGCGCCGGTGGCTTCATCGGCCAGGCGCTCTGCCGACGCCTAACCGACGAGGGCGCTGTCGTTGTCGGCATCGAACGGCGCGCGGAGACGCGCAGCGAAGTTGAAGCGACAGGAGCGCAGTTCGTAGCCGCCGACGTGCTTGACGGTGACTCGATCTCCGCCGCGCTCGAGGGCTGCGACGGGCTCATCCACACGGCCGCGATCGTCGGCGACTGGGGTTCGATGGAACAGTTCATCGAGGTCAATGTGCGCGGCAGCTGCACGGTTTTCGACGCTGCCGCCGTTGCCGGGGTAAAACGGATTGCCCACCTCTCGTCGGTCGCCAGCTGGGGTTACGAGTTCACGAGTGATCTCGAGGAAGGGGCCGCACCGCGCGCCAGCGGCGCTCCCTACGCCGACACCAAAGCGGCCTCCGACTACCTTGCGCTGCGACGCGGAGCTGCCGTCGTTCGCCCTGGCGATGTCTACGGCCCGGGGTCGGTGCCGTGGGCAATCCGGCCGATCGAAGCGCTCCGCGCCGGCAGGTTCGCCCTGCCCGGGCAAGGCGACGCGTTGATGACGCTGGTCTATATCGACGACCTCGTCGACTGCATTCTGCGCGCGCTGACGACCGAGGCCGCCGCGGGTCAAGCCGTCACGGCCTGGGACGGCGTACCGATCACGACCTCCGAATTCTTCGGTCGCTACGCGCAGATGCTCGGGCAGAAGAAGGTGCGCACGGCGCCAGCGCCGGTAATCGAAGCGATTGCCTTTCTCTCAGAGGTCGCTGCGAAGATCTCAGGCAACGAGCCGAGCATCAGCCGCGAGGCAATCCGCTACGTCTCGCGCCAAGCGGTCTACCCCAACACTCGCGCCCGCGAACTACTCGGCTGGGCGCCGCAGGTCGCGTTCGACGAAGGGATGAGCCGAACTGAACTCTGGCTGCGTGCGGAAGGAATGCTGGACTAAAGACCATCAGCGCAAGCGCGAACGAAGGAGCCGATCACGGGGCTCGCCGCGTCGCCTTCAGGGTGCCACTGGACGCCGAGCACGAAACGGCGGTCGTTCATTTCGATCGCTTCCGGCAAGTCATCGGTGACCGACCAGGCCGTCACCGTCAGTCCGTCGCCGATCCGACCAACTCCTTGGTGGTGATGCTGCATCGCCGAGTGAACCAACTCGCCAGTGACGGCGGCGGCCAATGAGCCGTCGGCCAACCGCACGTCGTGCTCGCTGCCTTCAAAAGATCCGGGATTCGGGCGGTGGTACTGCGGGAGGTCTTGGATCAGCGTGCCGCCGCGCGCGACGTTGAGCAACTGCATCCCGCGGCAGATGGCAAGCAGCGGTAGGTCGATTTCGATCGCCGCGTTGATCAGCGCTATCTCGCTGCGATCGCGTTCGATCCGCGACCCCTCGTGTTCCGGTGCCGCCTCCTCTCCATAGAGCGAGGCGTCGACATCGGGGCCTCCGGTCAGCAGCAGACCGTCGACTGCGGCGAGAATGTCGGCTGCGGCGCCGCAAGCGAACGATTCATCGGGTGGCAGCAGCACGGCGATGCCGCCCGCCTTCTGAACCGCGTCAACGAAGAGCTGTGGCACAAGCGCGGCCTCGATGTCCCAGAGACTCCAGCGCGCCTGCTCAACGTAAGCGCTGATCGCGATTAGTGGCCTTCGGTCGGTCATCGTCGCAAGGCTAGAGCCAGCGCCCGATACTCGCCCTGACTACGTAGGATGAGCCGATGTCCAACTTTGAGATCGAGACCGAGTACGAGACCGTGAACCTGCTGCGCAGCGGGGCGGCAGCGAAGATCGAGTTGAACCGACCTGACTCGCTGAACGCCTGGAACCGCCAGATGAGCGCCGATCTACTTGCCGCCTACGAGACGGTTCGCGACGACGATGAGATTCGCGCCGTCGTGATCTCGGCCGCCGGCCGCGCCTTCAGTTCAGGCGCTGATCTAAAGGACGGCGCCGCCGGTGGACTCACAACGGAGGACGGGATGCCCGACCTCGAGCGCGCACTCCATCAGAGCTACCACCCGGTCATCACCGGCCTGCGCCGACTTCCCAAGCCGGTAGTAAGCGCCGTTCAAGGACCGTGCGTCGGCGTTGGGCTTTCGCTAGCGCTCTCTGCTGATCTGGTCTACGCGACCGAGAACGCCTACTTCCTCTTGGCCTTCGTCAATATCGGCCTCGTTCCCGACGGCGGCTCGTCGGCCTTTATCCCGGCGCGCATCGGATTGGCACGCGCAACAGAGATGGCGATGCTTGGCGAACGTGTCGACGCGGCGAAGGCAGCGGACTGGGGGCTGATCAACGGCCTGGTCGCGAGCGACAAATTCGAAGGCCAGATCGACGCCCTCGCTGCCCGCCTAGCCTGCGGCCCGACTCGCTCATATGCCGGTTCCAAGCGCCAGCTCAACAACTGGGTTTTTGGTCCGCTCGACGATCAACTAGCGCTCGAAGCATCGATCCAGCAGGAGATGGCCAGCAGCACCGACTTCGCCGAAGGAGTGCTCGCTTTCGTCGAAAAGAGAGAGACATCCTTCACCGGGCGCTGAGGCGGACTTCCTCCCGTCCGATTCCTTTATAGGATTGCCTTCTCCGTGCGCTCTCCGATTACCTCTCTCCCAGCCAAGAACGGCATCCTCTTCGGGATCGTCCTCGTGTCAGCGCTGCTGATCCCAGCCACCGGCGCGTTTGCTGGCATCCTCGCGCCCGAAGCCGGAGGCGGCACACCGAACGCCGAAGCGATCCGTTCGCTCTACCTATTGATCTTTGGCCTTGGCTGCATCGTCTTCTTCGGTGTCGGCGGGTTGATGATCTGGACAATCGTCCGCTACCGCGCAAGCAAGGGCGCCGTAGCGGTTCAGGTTCATGGCAACAACCGCCTTGAAGTCGGTTGGACGGTCGGGGCGGCGCTGCTGCTTGTGCTGATCTCGGTTGTAACGTTCATCAAGCTCGACCAGATCAAGAACCCGCCGAACTCAAGCGCCAACGGTCTCTCCACGCCGCAGAACGCCTCGTTCAGCAGCGGCCCGGCAAAGCCATCGCTGCCGCCGAACGGCCGCTCGCTAAACATCGACGTCAACGGCCAGCAGTACCTCTGGCGCTACACCTACGCCGATACCGACACCAACAACCTCAACAACGTCTTCTCTTACGAGCAGATGGTTGTGCCGACGAACACGACCGTAACGCTCAGCATTCGCGCGCAGGATGTTCAGCATTCATGGTGGATCCCCGAGCTAGGCGGCAAGTTCGATGCCGTCCCCGGCTACACCAACTACACCTGGTTCAACATCACCGAGCCGGGTGTCTACGACGGCCAGTGCGCCGAGCTATGCGGCCGCGGCCACGCGACGATGATCGCTTCCGTGAAGGCCGTCTCGCCCGACGAGTTCAAGCTCTGGTACGCGAGCCAGAAGGCCTCGATCGTCGCAGCTGAGAAGCAGGCCGCCACGGCGCGCAACGCGCTGATCGCGAAGGACGCTGCAGCGCTCAAGAACGCGCCGAGCGCAGACGCTCCCGCTGCTGCCCCGGCGCCAGCCGCCGCGGTCGACGGCAAGAAGATCTTCGTCGCCGGCGTGCCGGCGACCGGCGCGCTTGCCTGCGGTTCCTGCCACGCGCTAGCCGACGCTGGCACGACGGCCGCCGTTGGTCCGAATTTGGATACGACGCTCAAGGGTCAAAGCGCGGCGATGATCAAAGCCTCGACGCTCTATCCGAACAAGCTCATCTCAAAGGGATTCGCAGCCAATATCATGCCGGCGAACTACGGCAGCTCGCTGACGAAGGCCCAGCTCGACGCACTCGTCAAGTACCTCAATGACGCTGTAAACGGAAAGTGATCGGAAGATGACAACCACTTCAGCCGCCGCAAGCACGACAGCGATCCCAGAGGTCGTTACCAACTCTGCCGCGCCACGGCCAAGCGGCTGGCTCTCATGGCTTACCAGCACCGATCACAAGCGGATCGGGATCATGTACATCGTCGCCTCTTGGATGTTCCTCGTGATCGGCGGCGTTGAGGCGCTACTGATCCGCCTCCAGCTTGCGGTTCCCGACAACACGCTTCTCTCTCCACAGACCTACAACGCGCTCTTCACGATGCACGGCACGACGATGGTCTTCCTCTTCCTGATGCCGATGATCGCCGGCATCGCCAACTACACCGTGCCGCTGATGATCGGCGCCCGCGACATGGCATTCCCGAAGCTCAACGCGCTTTCGCTCTGGCTCTTCATCGCCGGCGGCATCGTCTTCTACGGCTCGCTGCTGTTCAGCCCTGCCGAGTGCGGCTGGACCTGTTACGCACCGCTCTCAGAGACCGCCTTCTCTCCCTCCAACGGCGTTGACTCCTGGATCTTCCTCGTACACCTCGTAGGCGTCTCGTCGTTCGTTGGCGCGCTCAACATCTTCGTCACGATCACCAACATGCGCGCGCCGGGGATGAGCTGGGGCCGCGTGCCGCTATTCGTCTGGACGATGTTGACGCAGGCGATCCTGCTGATCATCTCGATTCCGGTGATCGCAGGCGCAGTCACGCTGCTACTAACCGACAGACACTTCGGAACCCACTTCTACGACCCAACCAACGGCGGCTCGCCGCTGCTCTGGCAACACCTCTTCTGGTTCTTCGGCCACCCCGAGGTGTACATCCTCGTGCTGCCTGGCTTCGGTGTGATCTCCGAGATCCTCCCGGTCTTCTCACGCAAGCCGATCTTCGGCTACAAGGCGATCGTCGCTGCGACGCTCGGCATCGCCGTAATCGGCACGCTGGTTTGGGCGCACCACATGTTCACAGTGCCACTGCCGTTCTTCCTGATGATCTTCTTCATGCTCGGCACGTACCTCGTGGCGATCCCGACCGGAGTCAAGATCTTCAACTGGGTCTTCACGATGTGGCGCGGAGCAATCGAGTTCCCGGTAGCAATGCTCTACGCGCTTGGCTTCCTTGCGACCTTCCTGCTCGGCGGCATCACGGGCATCTTCCTCGCAACCTTCCCGGTTGATTGGCAGCTGCACGACACCTACTTCGTCGTCGCACACTTCCACTACACGATCGTTGGTGGTGCAGTCTTCTCGATGATGGCCGGGCTCTACTACTGGTTCCCGAAGATGACCGGCCGGATGATGAACGAGAAGCTCGGCAGGGTCAGCTTCGCGCTGACGCTCGGCGGTTTCTGGATTACCTTCCTGATCCAACACTCGGCCGGGCTGAGCGGAATGCCTAGGCGTGTCTACGAGTACGCTGACGTCAACAACCTCGGCACCTACAACATGATCTCGACGGTCGGCTCGTTCATCCTCGCGCTCGGCGTGCTGCTGACAATCATCAACATTCTGCAGAGCCTTAAGAACGGCGCAAAGGCAGGCCCGGACCCTTGGCGCGGCAACACGCTCGAGTGGTTCACCCCTTCGCCTCCCCCAGTCAACAACTTCGACATTGTCCCGCGCGTGCGCTCAGTTGAGCCAATGCAGGACATCCGCCGGCAGATTGAACGGCAGGACCGCGTCGGTGAAGAGGCCGGCGTAGCCGCCGGGAGTTAGCGCCGCAGCGATGCCACAGGTAATTAGAGGCGCCACCGGCGCGGCCGCGCTAGCACCCTCGGCTGCGCGTCAGCTCGTTAACGACTACGTCGCTCTGACGAAGCCGAAGGTTCAAAGCCTGCTGCTGTTCACGACCGTGGCAGCGATGCTGATCGCTGGCCGGCCCTCGATCGCGCTGATCATCGCGACGCTAATCGGCGGCGCGATGTCGGCCGGAGGTTCTGGCGCGATCAATCACTGGTACGACCGCGATGTCGATCTCTTGATGGAACGCACCGCCGATAGGCCGGTCGCGTCGGGACGCGTCTCGCCACGCGCAGCGCTCAGCTTCGGCCTTCTGCTCGGAGCAGCGTCTCTGGTTTGGCTGGCCGTGTTGGTAAACCCGCTTGCCGCCGCTCTCTCGTTCGCCGGCTTCGTCGGCTACGCAGTTGGCTACACGATGCTGCTCAAGCGCCGCACATGGCAGAACATCATCTGGGGAGGCGCCGCAGGAGCCGTTCCGCCGCTCGTAGGCTGGGCGGCCGTAACTGGATCGCTGAGCGGCCTCGCGATCTTCCTCTTCTTCATCGTCTTCTTCTGGACGCCGCCGCACTTCTGGGCGCTCAGCCTGCTGATGAAAGACGATTACGCCGCTGCCGGCATTCCAATGCTGCCCGTGGTCCGCGGCGAGGACGAGACTCGGCGCCAGATCCTGCTCTATTCGGTCCTGCTTTACGCCGTCTCCCAGCTCCCATTCTGCGCTGGCGGGCTCGGTGTTCCCTATCTGATCGTCTCGCTCGGCCTTGGTTCAGCGCTGATCGTGATGGCCTGGCAGCTCCGGCGCCGCGCCGACCGCGCCTCCGCCTTGCGCCTCTACCTATTCTCTCTGTTCTACCTTGCCGCCCTATTCGCAGCGATGGTCGCCGACGTCTGGCTGTAAGCTTCAGTACTCAAGTCATGGATAAGAAACTCGCCCGCAAAAACAACCGCGCCGCACTGCTGATCACAGCGATCGGATTCGTCATGTTCGGCCTCTCCTTCGTCGCTGCGGCGCTCTACGTTTCATGAGCGAGCAAGAACAAGAAGCCCCTCCCGCGGGAGAGAAGATCCGCCTACCCGGAGGGAGCCTTCAGCCGGTTCTGGTCGCAGTCGGGCTCTCGCTGCTGCTTATCGGCGTACTTGGGCTGTGGTACCTCAGCGTGATCGGGCTGCTGATTATGGTTGCCGCGATCTTCGGCTGGATCCGTGACGCTGTTCGCGAGCACGGCGAACTTCCCAGCGGCCACTAGCTCTCGCTAGCTGCAGGCGGTCCGGCCGCCTCCGCCGCAGACGCGGCCTCGACGTAACAGCGCACAAGGTCGCGCATTGACAGCATTCCGGCCAGCTCTCCGCCACTAACGACAATCAGGTGGCGGAAGCCGTGATGAACCATCGCCTCGGCGGCGTCGTCAAGCGACCAGTCAGGGGCCGCAAAGATCACGTCGCTAGCCATGTGCGCCTCGACGAGCTCCTCATCTGGCGATTCACCAGCCCCGAGCGAGAGCATGATGTCGCGCTCGGTGATGATTCCTGGGCCGGGGCGTTCCGGATCGTGAACTACAGCCGAGCCGATATGCCTTGCCGCCATCAGCGTCGCGACCTCGCGCAGCGTGTGGCTTGGGCCAACCGTCAGGACCAATTCACTCATTGCTTCGCGAACGTGCATCGTCATGGCTGCTCCTCCGGATTCGACGCTGCTCTGAAGATAACCCCTGCCGCGCCCGCTGTCTACAGCGCCCGGCGTAGCGCGAGCGGGCTGCGGCGAGTAATCCCGCGCTGCCGCCGACCCGTATCCAGTTAACAATGCAAAGACAAGCAACCATCTCACTGCGTACAAGCCTTTACCAAGAGATCACCTCGATCGTTGAGTTCGAATACGGCGAGGAGCTGTCGCTCGATCAGCTTGCCCACCGCGTCTCGTCGTCAAGGCGCCAGCTCCAACGCGCTTTCGCCGAAGTTGGCCATACGACCTTCCGCCAATACCTGACGGGCGTACGGATGGATCGCGCGGCCGAGATGCTGCGCAGCACTGATCTCACGGTGCGTGAGGTAGCCCACGCTGTCGGCTACCGCCAGCCAGCTCAGTTCGCCAAGGCCTTCCGTCGACGCCATGGTCGAGCGCCCTCCGACTACCGCGCAGAGAGTCGCCGCTTCGCATCTATCGGCAGCGCGAGTGCGCCAGTTGCAAGCGCCGCATAGCGCCGATTTTGGCGCGACGTGGCGGCGCCGTTGAGTGGCAACGCGTCGAACATCGCTACGAGCACTCCTGCAGTCATCAGCTACCGGTAATCTTCTGCGCCAGTGACTGGTCAATCGCATCGCGGCGCCGTTACCGCGAAAAACTGGATCGTGCTACTCGCGATCATCGTCGTCGCCTCCGCGATCGGCATCGCTTTCATGCTCGCGCTCAGATGGTTCCCAGAGCAGGGCTCAAACGTAGCCCCCGACATCGACACCTTCTGGGACGTGCTTGTGATCGTCTCGGTCCCAATCTTCGTCGCCGTTACGACGATGTTGCTTTTCAGCGTCTGGCGCTGGCGCCAGCGCCCGGGCGAGGAAGATCTAGACGGCCCGCCGATTCACGGCAGCACGAAGCTTGAAGTGATCTGGACGATCGTGCCGACGATCATCATCGCCGCTCTCACTACCTACGCAGCGATCTTGCTCGTAGACATCCAAGCTGCCCCGGCGAAGGGAACGCGCGTCGTCAACGTCAATGGCGTTCAGTTCGCTTGGGACTTCGAGACGCAGACGCCGGACGGCCCAGTCAAGACGGCGAAGCTCTATCTGCCGATCAACGAGCCGGTCAAGTTCAACGTCCGCTCAAAGGACGTAATCCACGACTTCTGGGTACCAGCATTCCGGCTCAAGGTTGACGCGGTTCCTGGCATCACGACGACCTACAACTTGACACCAACCAAGCTCGGCACATTCGACGTCGTCTGCGCCGAACTTTGCGGTCTCGGACACGCCTACATGCGCCAGACCGTCACCGTGATGACGCGTGAGCGTTATGACGCGATGATGGCCCGCCTTGCGGCGCCGGCGGGGACGCCGGCACCCGCAACAGACGGAGCGGCGGCCGATCTGGGCAAGACGATGTTCGTTGCGGGTAACCCGGCAACCGGAGCAACAGCCTGCGGCGCCTGCCACACGATGAAGGCTGCTGGGACGACTGCCGCGACCGGCCCGAATCTCGATGAGGCTCTCAAGACCGCCAACGCTGCAGCAATCACGGAAATGATCGTCGATCCGAACAAGCAAGTTGCCGCGGGCTACAGCAAGGGCATCATGCCCGCCAACTACGCCACGACGATGACTAAGGCGCAACTTGCCGCTTTGGTCAAATACATTGACCAAAGCGTTCACGGAAAGGGTTAACTGATGGCCGCGAAGATCCGACAGCCAGGCTGGTACCGAGCACTCGCCTTCTCGATCCTCGGTGTCCTTGTCTGCCTCGGCCTGAGCACCGGCCTCCGCGCCGCATTCACCGTGGATCCCGTCTATGACGGAGAGGCCTTCTTGCAGATCGCGCTGCTGATGGTGCCGCTCTTCTTCCTCGGCGGGATTGGCTGCTTTGACTACTGGCTGCGCTGGGCGAGTGGGCGCACCGTTGTTGACGACCATGCCGACCACGGCGCAAAGAGCTGGCGCGACTACTTCAAGGTCAACACCGACCACAAAGTAATCGGCATTCAGTACATCGTTGTCTCGATGTTTTTCATGTTCGCTGGCGGCCTGATGGCGATGCTGGTGCGCGCCGAGCTTGCGGCGCCTGGGCGTCAATTTGTCGACCCCAACACCTACAACGGGGTCTTCTCGATCCACGCGACACTGTTGATCTTCCTGTTCGTGATCCCAGTCTTCGCTGGGATCGCCAACTACGTCCTACCGCTGATGATCGGCGCGCCGGATATGGCCTTCCCGCGCCTCAACGCGCTCTCGTTCTGGATGCTGCCGGTGGCCGGCACAATGATGCTGCTCTCGTTCCTCGCGCCGGGAGGCTCGTTCGCGGCTGGATGGACGGCCTACGCGCCACTCTCTGTCGATGCGCCCATAGGGCAAGCTTTCTTCACGATCGCGGTTCAGTTCGCTGGCGCCTCATCGATCGCGACAGCGCTCAACTTCCTCGTCACGATCATCACGATGCGTGCTCCCGGGATGACTTTCTTCCGCATGCCGCTGCTGGTCTGGGCCAACTTCTCAACCTCGCTGCTGGTCGTAATCGCAACGCCGTTCATTGCCGCCTCACAGTTCATGGTGCTGCTCGACCGCGCGCTCGGCTTCAACTTCTTCAATCCGGCCAACGGTGGCGACGTCCTGATGTACCAGCACGTCTTCTGGTTCTATTCGCATCCGGCCGTCTACATCATGCTTCTGCCCGGCTTCGGAATCATCAGCGAAGTCCTAGCCACGCGTGCTAGGAAACCGGTCTTCGGCTACCGAATGATGGCCTTCTCGCTGCTCGCGATCGTGCTGCTCGGGTTCACCGTCTGGGCCCACCACATGTTCGTTTCGGGAATGTCGGACTGGATTCGAATACCGATGATGATTACGACAGCGATCATCGCGATTCCAACCGGAATCAAGATCTTCTCGTGGGTCGCGACTCTATGGCGTGGTGTCATCAAGATGGATACGCCGATGCTTTGGGCCGTCGGCTTCATCTCGATGTTCACGCTCGGCGGAATATCCGGCGTCATGCTTGCGATGGTGCCGCTCGACATCCACGTCAGCGACACCTACTTCATCGTCGCTCACATCCATTACGTGCTGTTCGGTGGATCAATGTTCACGATCATGGCTGGGATCTACTTCTGGTTCCCGAAGATGACTGGGCGGATGTTCAACGAACGGCTCGGAAAGATTCACTTCTGGTTGACCTTCATCTTCTTCAACGTGACGTTTGCGCCGATGCACCTGATCGGCGTCCAAGGGATGCCGCGCAGGGTCTCGGATTACGCCGACCAGTTCGCAACTTGGAACCTGGTGATCTCGATCTCATCTTTCATTCTCGGCTTCGCATCGCTAATTTTTCTCTACAACATGATCACCTCGTGGCGTTCAGGTCCGAAGGCCGGTTCCAACCCTTGGAACTCGTTGACGATCGAATGGCAGGTCTCATCACCGCCGCCGATCTTCAACTTCGACGCGATTCCGTCGGTCGTCGGCGGCCCTTACGAGTACGGCGTTCCTGGAGCGGTCCATGCCGTCTTCAACGACACCAAGCCCGACCCGCTGCCGGTCGGCGCCGGCGCCGGCGCGGCAGAGGCGGACTGAGCCGATGCGGACGATCCTCGTAGTCGCTAACGAGACCCTGACCGGAGGACCGCTGCTTGAACGGGCCCGCGCTGAAGCTGCAGCCGGGGAGTTGCGGGTCGTGCTTTGTGTACCGCGCCGGATCCCCACCCACGGCACTTTTATCTACTCCGACAACGTCTACGAAGCGGCTCAGGTTCGAGTCGACCTTGCTCGCGGCGTTCTGCGCGAAATCGGGATCGATTGCATCGGCGAGGTCGGCGACCCCGACCCTTACGCCGCGACGATGGACGCGATTGCCGAGCACGAGCCTGACTTGATCCTGATCTCAACACTGCCGGAAGGCGAATCAGGCTGGCTTGCCAACAAGGTCGTTGAGCGCGTTAGTAATGCGACCGACACTCCGGTCGAACACGTGGTTACGGAGGCGAGCGCCGGCTCGCCATTCGATGTCACACTCGTCGTCGCCAATCGAACCACCAACAGCGACGCGTTGATCGCCGAGCTGCACAAGCTTTCAGACGCCGAACCGAGTGACCGCGAACGACTCTTCATCTTTGTCGTGCCGATTGAAGGAGGCGATGCAATCGCCGCCAAGCGTGCGCGCGCGCGCCTCACCCAAGTCGTCGACCGCGCCAAGGCGCAGGAGATGCCATCGGCCGGAATGATCGGCGACCCCGACCCCTACACCGCGACGATGAACGCCCTCGCCTTCTTCGACATAGATGAGATCGTTATCTCAACCTACCCCGAGACGCGATCCGGCTGGCTTCGCGCCGACCTGATCGAACGGGTCAAGAAGTCGTCGGGACTGACCGTCGATCACATCGTCGCCGAACCGGCATCAGCGCGGTCCGGGGCATAAGGAGAAGCAGATGGAAGCCGCCTCAATCCCCACCCCGGTTGCGCACGACGATCACCACCACGGGCCGCCGATCGCCAATCAAAGCTCGCGCGTTAACTCCGAGGTGCTCGGGATTCTGCTCTTCATCATCTCTGAGATCATGCTCTTCGGAGCATTCTTTGCTGCCTATTTCTTCATTCGCGTTGTCTCCGCCGACGGATGGCCTCCTGGAGAAGGCCTGCCGGTCGCGGTTGCCGCAATCAACGCCGCGATCCTGCTCTCCTCGTCGGTCACGATGCACTGGACCGATGTCTCAGCCAAGCGCGACAACCAGCGCGCTATGCGCGTTGGCATCGTCACGACCTTCCTGCTCGGCTGCACCTTCCTCTTCATCCAAATCAACGAATACTTGCACCTTGGATTCGCGCCGAAGACGAGCGCTTCGGCCTCCGTCTTCTTCGGCCTGACCGGCCTTCATGGTGCCCACGTCCTTATCGGCCTGCTCTTGCTGTGGATGTCAGCGGTGAGGATCTTCAAGGGCAAGGTTGGGCCAGACCACCATCGTGGCCTCGAGATCCCCGGGATCTACTGGCACTTCGTCGATGCGATGTGGATCGTCGTCTTCACGACGATCTACGTGCTCTGAGCGCGCTGCGGTGGAGGAAGACCCGCAAGCACCGCCGCAGGGCTCGGATGAACTGTCGCCGGCCGAGAAGGGCGTGCCACGGATTCTCGACCCAGTGCGCACCGAGTCCGGTGCCTTCAAGGCGCTGGCGTGGGTCGTCGGCAGCTGCTTGCTGGTGATCGCCGTTGTAGCTATTGCGCGAGCGCTCTAGCGCTCTAGCGAACTGTGAGCTTGCCGACCATGCCCGCCTCGCGGTGGCCGGGGACTGAGCAGAAATAGACGAACTCGCCGGCCTTCAGCGTCCCTGATGCTTTCGCGATGCCGTTCGTAACGACCGGAGTAGTGATGCCGCCGTTTTCGATCACGATGTTGTGAGGGACGCCGGACTTGTTCGGCATCTGAAGCTCGACCGGCCCGGGTGTCCCGGTCGCAGTCGATTCAACGTAGAGCAGTTGTCCGTTTGGATCGGCCGAGATCGAGAGAACACCGTTCTTCTCAACTGCCGGCTTGCCACCACCGGCTGGCGCTACTGCGCTCGCGAGCAGGCCGACGTCCTTCCCTGGCTTTCCAGCGACAGTTGAGACGTACGCGGCGACATCAGAGGCGTCGTGGCCGGTCACGAGATTGGCGGGCATCGGCGCGTTCTGGTTCGGATAGAGAATCTGACCGTAGACAACTCCGCGGATTCCGTCGTCACCCCAGTTCTCCCGACGCGCGCTCGCGAACGCCTCGTCGAGGTTGGGGCCTGACACGCCTTTGCTGCCAGCCCGAGCGAGTATGTGACAGGCGCCGCACTTCTGGACAAATAGCTGCTTACCGTTGACCAAGTTGGCGCTCGTCGCGGGAGCCGAATCGTTGGTGCAGCCGGAAACCGCCAGCAGAGCGCCAGCGGCAAGTCCCAAGCTAAGCGCGCTGCGCCAGCGACCGTTTAGTCGTGTCTCAATCATCAAGCCTGATGTTATCGAGAACCGAGGACCGTGGAGCGTTGCTTGGCGCCTTAACGCGGGCCACCCGCGCGGCGCAGCAAGTGGCCGCCTCGCTCGATAGGATGACCCAATGGATTCAGCCCAGCGCTACCGACTCCGCGAACCATCATCTGGACGCGAAGTCGTGATCGAAGCAAAGCCTGACGTCATCTACCGCGACCAGGAGAATGGCGAACAGCTTGAGGTCGTCGGTGAGGTGCTGCCGCTTGCCCCATCGAAGTCAAAGCTGCCTTGGGCGGTAGAGAACCTGCGCTTCTGCAACTGCTGCGGTGCAATGGCACAGCGTGATCTCAATGACTGCCCCACCTGTGAGCGTCGTATGGCGCCTCCAGCTTGATCAGTCGCTACCGTTAGTGGCATGCGTTCATTCTTTATTGCCTCCAGCTGCGCGCTCGCTGTAACCAGCGCGCTCGCCGTCTCCGCCTGCGGTGGAGATAGCCGTCCATACGATCAGATCCCGACTTCGACGCCAGCTCTGGTTCCGCCTGCTGACGCCAATGACGTCGCGAGCGGCACCGGTGCGACGACAACAACGCCTCCGACCACCACGACCGACTCCACCGGTTCAACCGATACCGGCGGGGCTGGCGTAGATACCGGCGGCACTGGTGGCGATACCGGCGGCACTGGTGGCGATACCGGCGGCGATACCGGTGGCGGCACGGGTGGCGATACCGGTGGCGGCGGCACACCGGCCGACACCGGCGGCATCACACCGAACTAGCGGGGCGCTTGGCCGCAGTTTGCTTGGCCGCAGTTTGCTTGGCCGCGGTTGGCCAACCGGCGAACCAATGCACCCGCTCCAGCCGACGGTGCCGGCCGAGGCGAAGCTCTACGAGGTGTTGCGGGGAGAGGCGCGCGCGGCTTACGGATCCGGAACAATCTGGACGCTGTAAGTGATACGCGCGGTCGTGTACTTGCAGTAGTAGTCGGAGAACTGCTTGACCGCAAGCTGCGACGTCTGGCCCTGAGTGTCCTCGCACTGACCTTTTCCGCGCGATGCGTTCCAGACGGTCGTGCTGTCGAGCCCGGTTGCGAGAGCCGGAGCCCAAGTCGGAACCGTCAGCGCGATGATCTGGCCCTTCTTGACCCAGATTGAGCGCTGCAGAGCGATCTGAACCGTCCGGCCGAAGTAAGGCTTCAACTTAACAAGCTCGCCTTCGCGGCTGACGACCGCGCCGTCTTTGGCCTTCGGCGTCTTCTTCGACTTCTTTGTGACCGAAAGAACGGTCAGCTGGGCTGTTGCTTCGCCGCCTAGCTTGGAATCGAAGAAGGCAATCTGTTTCGTCGTCGGCTTGCCGAGCGAAATTGTCCAAGCGACGATCCGTCCGTTGCGCGTGGCAACCATCGGCGATTTCTTTGAGCCGCTGCGTGTCTGATAGCCGGTAGTGCGGCTGATCGCGTAGCAAGGTGTTCCGGGGCAGCCCGGCTTGAGCGCCGGGTCGAGCGCACCGAGGTCGATCATTTTCGCCGAGGCAAGGCCTGGAGCCGCTAGAGCGACGGCGCTGAGGAGTGCGAGCAGGGAAAGTAGTCGTTTGTCCATATGACTATCTAAGCGCACAGCGCGGGGAAATGAGCCGGTTCAGCGTCACAGAACGGTCAAATTCGACTGTTTATGGGCGTTTTCGAGACTCAGGCTGCACGAGATCTGACGTTTTCAGGCGCTCAGTCGGCGCGCAGCAACGACGCGCTCTCTGCAATCTGATCGGAGTCGCCAGCTACCGGCACCCACGGGAGTCGCAAAGGATCGCCCTGATAGCGAGGGATTACGTGGATGTGGAAGTGGAATACGGTCTGCCAAGCATCTGCCTGGCAGGAGTTGAGCAGGTTGACGCCGTCGGCGCCGAGTAGATCGCGCGCAAGGATCGCTGTCCTCTGTGCGGCCGTCACACAGGCCGCGAGGTCGGCGGCCGAAATCTCGTAAAGGTCGCGTGCGTGCTCGCGAGGGATCACCAAGGCGTGGCCTCGCGTAGCGGGACTGATATCCATGAAGGTGACCGTCCGCTCGTCCTCGGCGATTATCTCGGCCGGAATCTCGCCGGCGACAATTGAACAGAAGAGGCAGTCCTTCATCTTCCAGAGCGTAACCTCTGCTGGTGGCAATCAGCAAAGAAGATGAGCTCGGCACGCTCGCGCGGACGATCATCGGTGAACTCGCATCGTTCGATCGCCCGTCGGCCTCGGAGGGCGAGCGCCGAGCTGCCGGCTTGATCGCCGCGCAGCTCGAAAGCGACGGCTGCAGCGCCCAGATCGAGCGAGAACGGGCACACGGCACGTACTGGTGGCCGCTCGGCCTGCTGACGCTCGCTTCCGGACTATCAGCGCTGAGGCGCTCGCGTCTGCTGCGCGTCCTCGTCGGCGCCTTCACCGCTGCGGCGCTAGCCGACGACATCAGCGGTGGCAGCCAGTGGTTCCGCCGCGCCGTTCTAGCCCGAAACGACACCTGGAATGTTGTCGGTGAGGCCGGAGACAAGAGCGCTCCGGAGACAATCGTCTTTGTTGCCCACCACGACGCCGCCAACTGGAGCCTGCTCTTTGCGCCGCAAATCCCCGAGTTCTTCGCTAAGCACTTCCCGCAGCAGCTAGAGCGCTCGAAGACAACGCCGCCGATCATGTTTCCGGTCTTCGCCGGACCGGTCCTGACGCTGCTCAGCGGCTTGACTGGCTCAAAGCTGCTGCGCCGGGCGGCGGCATTTCTATCGCTCGGCAGCGCACTGACCTTCGCCGAGATCGGCTCACGCTCAGTCGTTCCCGGCGGTAACGACAATCTCAGCGGCGTTGCCGTGCTCGCGGGCCTCGCTCGGCTACTACGCCAGCAGCCGGTCGAGGGATTGCGAGTCCTACTTGTCTCAACCGGCTCCGAAGAGTCCTTCATGGAAGGGATGCGCGGTTTCGCCAACAGGCACTTCGACTCACTAGCTCTCGACTCAACGAAGTTTGTCTGCATCGACAGCGTCGGTTCTCCGACGCTGATGCAGCTTGAGGGCGAAGGAATGCTGCGCATGGCGGACTATGACGAGAGTTTCAAGCAACAACTCTCGGCTGCGGCAGCCGAGCTCGAGATCGAACTGGTTCGCGGACTGCGTTTCCGCAACGCGACCGACGCACTGATCTCACTTCAGGCTGGCTACCCGACGCTGATGCTTGGCTCGATCTCGCAGTACAAAGCGCCGTCCAACTACCACTGGCCGACAGATACCGCAGAGAACGTTGACTATTCGAGCGTTATTGACGCGACGCTGCTCTGTGAGCGACTGATGCGCAACCTCGCGCAGCCGGACCAAGACTGAGCGTCAGCTGCCGCTGGCGATGATTGAGCGCGCCAGCTCGATCGCTGACGCCTGATCGTTCACGGTGCCGCAGTACTGCGCCTCAGCAATCGCGGCCAGCAGCTCGCCCAGCAGCGGGCCATGCTCGATACCCAGCTCGCTGGCTAGCTGGTCGCCGCGCAGCAGCGGCTCCGGCGGCCCTTGCTCGCGCCAGCGCAGCGCCTCGGTCAAGACCTCGAGCGCAAGCTGCTGGTGGGCCGAGATCGCCTGCTCGGCCTTGCGGCCGCGAGTAGCGAGCCTGTCGGAGAGCGAAAGCAGAGTGACGTCAACCTCGACCGGCTCGGAAGCCGTTAGGTAGCGATAGAAGGCCTCTGGCGTGAGCGGCCGCTCGTGGACGAGGAAACCGAGACGAAGGTGCTCGAGTGTCAGCTTTGCGACGTGAGCCTTCAACCGTTCGCTCGCTTTCAGCCGCTCGAGAATCACGCGAGCCTGCGCCGCGCCTTCCACTGCGTGACCGGGAAAGCCAATTCGCCCGTCGTCAAACTGGGCGCGCGTCTGCGGTTTCGAGATGTCGTGGAGCAGCGCGCCCCAGCGCAGCCCGACGCCGCGACTTAGGCCGTCCGCGAGCGGCTCGGCGAGGACCGCCGCGACCGCTGCGCGGTTCGCTTCGCCAAACAGAGCCGCCGGATTATCTTCCAAGTCGATCACGAACTGCAGCACCTCGAGCGTGTGCTCATAGGCATCAAGGTGGTGGTAGACGTTCTGCTCAAGGCCTTGGAGCTCGAGCAGTTCAGGGGTAACAACAGCGATGACACCGATCTCCTCAAGCAAGCGCAGACCCCTCACCGCCTGCGGCGATTCGAGAATCAGGTTCAGTTCGGCGAAGATCCGCTCGCCAGCGACATTCGCCAGCCCGCCGGCCTGCGCCTGCGCCGCCGCCAGCGTCGCCGCGTCGATCTCGAAGCCGAGCTGCACCGCGAACCGTGCCAAACGAACGCAGCGCAGCGCATCATTGGCGAACGCTCGCTCGCCGGCCATCCGCAGGATGCCCTCCTGAAGGTCCGCTAGGCCGCCGGTTGGATCGATCAGCTCGCCGCCGTTGAGCGGCTCGGCGATCGCATTGATCGTCAGGTCGCGCGCGCGCAGGTCGTCCTCAAGCTCTGCCCCCTGAAGCGGCGTGCAGTCAATCTGCCAGTCGCCGTCTGCGCCGCAGACGCGCCAAGCGCCGAACTGGTCGGAGAGCGTGAAGACTGCCGCCCCACGCGGCGCGGCGGCGCGCAGATCGCGCGCAGCCTTTTCGCTGTCGCCGTCGATGATCAGGTCGAGATCGACGACGCCGGGAGTGCGCTCAAGGTCAGATAGGCGGTCGCGAATCGCTCCGCCAACGAGCCAGACCCGGTTAGATCCGAGCGCGCCTCGCGCTAGTTCCAGCGCCTGCTGCTCGGCCGCGCTCACCGATCCGTATCCTCAGCCGCTGAGTATTGGCGCGGGACGCGGGCGCTAACCGACGTCACGATCTCGTAGTTAATTGTTCCCGCGCGCTTTGCGAGCTCCTCGCTGAGAACCAGTTCGGATCCATCGGCGCCGAGCAGTGTCACGCGATCACCAATCTCGACGCCTCCCGCTTCGGCGCCAAGATCGACGGTCATGTTGTCCATGCTGATGTTGCCAACAACAGCGAAGCGCTGGCCGTTGATCAACACATCGGCGTTGTTCGAGAGCACCCGCCTCCACCCATCCGCGTAACCGATCGGCACGGTCGCGATCATCGTCGCCGCATCGGCGATGAAGCTGCGTCCGTAGCCGCTGCTTTGGCCCGGCTGACAGGCCTCAATGCAGGCGACGTAGGAGTCGACGCGCATCGCTGGCGTGAGCCGCTGCTCCGCAGGATCGGATCCGAACGGATCGAGGCCGTAGCAGGCAACTCCGGGGCGGACTAGATCAAAATGCGAGCGATCGTCCCGCAACAAGGCCGCGCTGTTGGCCGCGTGGCGAATCACTCCAGGGCAGATCGCAATCGCCGCGTCGGACCAGTGACGAAATGCTTCAAGCTGCTGGCCGAAGAACTGATCGCCGAGCTCATCGGCGGTCGCGAAGTGGGTCATCAGCCCTACGAGCTGAAGCTGAGGATCATCGTTCGCTTGGCCGACCAGCCGCAGCGCCAGCTCAACGTCGCGCGTCCCGAGCCGACCCATGCCGCTGTCGAGCTTGATGTGGACGCGGCCGCCGCCGAGCGCCGAGAGCTTGGACAGGAAATACTCGCTCCATGCGACGACGTCGGCGCCTGCGCCGAGCGCAATCTCTAGCTCAGCGTCGCTTACTGCGCCCATCACCAGAATCGGCAGCTCGGGCACGCTTGCGCGTAGCGACTGCGCCTCGCCAGCGGTAGAAACCGCCAGCCAAGTCGCGCCGCCGCGGAGCGCAGCGGTTGCTGCCTCGGCCGCGCCGTGGCCGTAACCATCGGCCTTGACGACCGCGCAGAGCTGCGACGAGCGGGCCTGAGCGGCCAGCAGCGCGACGTTGCGTTCTATCGCAGCGAGGTCAACCGTGGCCAGCGCACGCACCGCGATCAGCTCACTCGCTATCGATCTTCGAGCAGTGCCTCGAGCACGTCGACTCGCGTCACGACGCCAACGAGACGGCCTTCATCATCAACGACAGGCAAGCGGTTGTGACCGTGCTCAGAGATCAGATGCCCAGCGTCGTGAGCGTCAGCGTCAGGGCTGACGGTGATCGGCTCGGTGGTCATTATTTCCTCAACGGTGCTGGCAACCGACTTGCGGATCCGCTCCTCCCAGTGCTTGACCGAGCCGAGATAGATAACGCCGCCCATGATCTGAACATGAGCAGGCGGATCAAGATCCTCTTGCTCATCGAACATCAGCAGGTCGCTCTCAGTGACGATGCCGATCAGGATGTCGTCCTCATCGACGACCGGGAGGCCAGGAAGCTCGTGGTCGTGCATACGTTGAACGACCGTTTCGACACTCTCCTCGGGACCCACGCTCTGCGGGTCGGCGTCCATGATCTGACTGACTGTTGAGCTCATGGGAGCAATCTTACAGTCAGGCCCACGCCAGCGGCAGGTCGGCGACGACGTCGCTTGCAACGATCCCTTCGGCGCTGAGCCGTTCGGCGGCAAGAGCAGCTGCGCGGGCGTGCAGTCGGACGGCTGCCGACGCTGCCACGAACGGCTCCGCGCCACGCGCCAGGAGCGCACCAACGATGCCGCCGAGCACGTCGCCAGTGCCAGCTGTCGCCAGTCCGGGCGAAGCGCCGGGACTGACCGCAACGACTCCGCTAGGGCTACAGATCAACGTATCGACGCCCTTAAGGACCACGGTCGCCTTGGCAGCCTTGGCGGCCGCCCGGACATGCGCCAGGCGCTCTTCGCGGACCTTTTCGGAGCTGCAATCCAGCAGCCGCGCGAGTTCGCCTTCGTGCGGCGTAAGGACGGTCGGCTGTTTCCTCCCCCGCAGCTCCCCCAGCCGACCGGCGAATGCATTTAGGCCATCGGCGTCGATCACAAGCGGCCCTTTTAGGTTCATGGTCAGCTCACGCGCAAAAGCTCGCGCACCCTTGCTCGCTCCTAGCCCAGGGCCAAGCAGCACTACTCCCGAACGCGCTTCGACCGCGTCGAGCAGCTCGCCAGCGCCTTTAAGCGTGTGGTGCCCGTCATCGCTGTCTAGCGACAGCTGCATCACCTCGACTAGCTGGCTCGCGACGACTGGCTGCTCGCTCGCTGGGACCGATGCCGTGACGTAGCCAGCCCCGGCGCGCATCGCGGCAGTCGATGCGAGCACAGCAGCTCCGGTCAATCCACGCGAGCCGGCCGCTACGTAGAGGTGGCCGCTGGTGAACTTGTTGGAGTGGGCGCCGCGGCGCGGCAGCAGCGCAATCAGTGGCTCGTCGATAATCAAGCCAACCGAAGCCTCGTCGAGCGGTGCTCCTGCAGGAATGCCAATGTCGACAACTCTGACGGCACCGGCGTGTTCGCGGCCAGGGTTGATGTGAAGACCAGGCTTGTCGGAGTTGAAGGTCACGGTCATCTGGGCCGTGACCGCCGCGCCAAGAACCTCACCGGTCGATGCGTCGACGCCACTTGGAACGTCGACCGCGACAACTGGCAGCCCGCTGCTCTCGATCGCGTTGATCACATCGGCGACCTCAGCTCGCGGCTTTCCCTTAAAGCCGGTTCCGAGCAGCGCATCGACTATCACTGAGCCGCCATCGAGCAGCTGCGCTGTGAAGGGGACCGCTGGCTCGTCAGCGAGCAGGTTCCGCTGCTCGCTAGCATCGTCGCTGAGCTTCTGCGGGTCAACCAGTTCGAGCACGCGGACCTGTCGACCGGCGAAACGCAGGATCCGAGCCGCCGCATAACCGTCCCCGCCGTTATTGCCGCCGCCGCAGACAATCACGACAAGGCCTTCGGGGATATAGCGGTCTACATAGTCGGCGAGGCCAGAGGCCGCAGCTTCCATCAGCGTTAGGCCTGAGATACCGAGAGTCTCGATCGCCCACTGGTCGGCGGCGCGCGAGCGCTCTGCGTCGGATAGCGCAATCAGCCAGTCGCTCATGCTGGGCCACCAACGACGATCGCTCCAGCCGTCAGCTTGGAATGCGTGAGCGAGCAACCGAGCTGAAGCCCGAGCTGGTCGGCTCGTTCGGCTGCGGCTCCGCTCAGCCGCAACTGCGGCGAACCGTCGCTCAGCGACTCAACCTCAATCTCCAGCGGCCGCAAAACCGACAGCCCTAGCGCTTTGGTGGCGGCCTCCTTGGCGCAGAACCTGGCGGCCAGGTGCTGACCGGGGCGAGCTTGCCGCGCCGCGTAGGCCCGCTCAGAGCCCGTGAATAGACGCTCTGCCAGTCGCGGGCGACGCTCAAGCGCGCGCTCGATGCGGTCGATCTCAAGCAGATCAATGCCAACGCGAGGGGCTTGAGCCATCAACTAAATCTATTCGACTGTGACCGTCTTTGCGAGGTTGCGCGGCTGATCGACGTTGAGGCCGCGCAGACGAGCAATCCGATAGGCCAATAGCTGCAGAGGAATAACGGCCAGTAGTGGCTGAAGAATCCAGTCGCTCTGCGGGATTGAGATAACAGCGTCGGCTTGCTGATCGATCGTCGTGTTGCCGGCGCTGGCAACTGCGATTAGGTAGGCACCGCGCGCGCGGACCTCCTGCATGTTCGAGATCACCTTCTCAAGGACCGGCGAATCGGTCGCCACCGTCACGACCGGCGTCTGTTCGCTCAGTAGCGCGATCGGCCCGTGCTTCATCTCACCAGCCGCGTAAGCGTCGGTCGAGATGTAGGAGACCTCTTTCAGCTTCAGTGCTCCCTCATCGGCGACGGCGACGCCAGCGTGGCGGCCGAGATAGAGGAAGAAATTGGCCTCCCAGACGTGCGCTGCGATTTCGTCGACAACCGGGTCAACCGACTCCAACAGCTCGCTGATCAAGCTCGGCATCTGCTTGAGATCCGCCACCAGTTTGATCCGCCGGTCGAGATCAAGCGCATCGTGCAACTCCGAGAGCCGCAGTGCCAACAGGTACATAACGGCGACCTGACAGACGAAAGTCTTCGTCGCCGCGACCGAAACCTCAAGCCCAGCGCGCGTGTAAAGCACTCCATCAGCGTCACGTGTGGCCTGCGAGCCCATGATGTTCGTGATCGCCATCACGGTCGCGCCGCGCTCCTTGGCGATTCGCATCGCCGCCAGCGTGTCGGCCGTCTCGCCAGACTGTGTAATGCCGATCACGAGATCGCCAGGGCCGACAATCGGGTTGCGGTAGCGGTACTCCGACGCGATTTCGACATCAACCGGCACGCGCGCGAGCTCTTCAATTGCGTAGCGGCCGATCAGCCCGGCGTGGTAGGAGGTGCCACAGGCGACGACGATGATCCGCTTCGCGCTGCGCAGCTGCTCGTCGCTGAGTGCGCCAACGTCATCAAGGTCAACGCCGTCTTCACGAACTGTGCGATCTGAAATCGTCTCGGCGATCGCGGCCGCCTGCTCGTGAATCTCCTTCAGCATGAAGGTCTCGTAACCACCCTTCTCGGCCGTCTCCTCATCCCAGTCGACGGTTACGACCTCACGCTCGATCGGCTCGCCGCTCGGTGTCGTGAAGCTGGCGCCGCTCGGGCGGACGGCGACGATCTCTTCATTCTCGACGTACTGCACGCGCCGCGTCTGCGCGAGAAAGGCTGGTACCGCCGAAGCGAGGAACATCTCACCTTCGCCGACGCCGATAATCAGCGGGCATTCCTTGCGAGCGCCGACGAGTAGATCGGGAGAGCCAACGGCCATCGCGACGAACGCGAAGTGGCCCTCAAGTTGAGCGTACGCGTCGCGAACCGCATGCTCGAGGTCATCATCGAGGTACTCGGCAACCAGGTGGGCGATCACCTCGGCGTCGGTCTCGGAACTGAAGTTTGCGCCGCCAGCAATCAGCCGCTCGCGTAGTTCCATGTAGTTCTCAACGATCCCGTTGACGACGACGTGGACATTGTTGGCGGTATCGAAGTGCGGATGCGCGTTCTGCTCATTGACGCGACCGTGGGTTGCCCAGCGCGTGTGGCCGATACCGATCGTTGCCGCCTCAACCAGAGTTGCCGTTGCACCCCCGGCGGCCTGCCGCGCCTCGACGGCGGTCTGGAGATGGGCGAGATTGCCGACCGCGCGCACAGCCTCGATCGAGCTATCCGACATGACCGAGATGCCGGCCGAGTCGTAGCCGCGGTACTCGAGCTTCGAGAGCCCTGCGAGCAGCAGCTCTTCAGCGGCGCGAGAGCCGACGTAACCTACGATTCCACACATCGCGTAAGCGTAGCTAGTGGGCTAGATGGCCCCGCCCCAGCGATTCGTGCCGGTCAGCTTGCGGCTTCGACGACGGCAACGAGGCGGGCGCAAATCGCTTCGCACTCCGCAGCGTCAGGTGCTTCGACCATCACGCGCACCAGCTCCTCTGTTCCGCTGGCACGAACCAGCACTCGCCCGCGCCCGCTGAGCTGCTCGTTCTCGTCCGCCGCTGGTGCAGCGACCGCCTCGAGCGCAGTTGCCTTGTCGCCGACCTTGACGTTGACGAGCCGCTGCGGAAGCTTCTGCATTGCCGAGCGCTCAGCAAGGTCTGCGCCCGCGAGCGCTTCGAGCGTCAGCAGCGCGCTGGCGATTCCATCACCCGACGGGACGAAGCCCATGTCGATGATGTGGCCGGACTGCTCTCCCCCGAGAGTCCAGCCACGCTCGCGCAGCTCGGCGAGGACATAGCGGTCGCCTACATCGGCAGTTGCGACCTCAATATCAGCCTCAACCATTGCTGTGTGGAAGCCGTAGTTGGTCATCACCGTGACGACTACGCCGTTGCCGCTCAATCGCCCATTGGCCCGTAGGTGGATCGCAGCAAGCGCGATCAGCTCGTCGCCATCGACCGTTGCGCCCGTTCGGTCGGCGGCCAGCACGCGGTCGCCATCCCCGTCGAAGGCGAAGCCGAGATCATGCCCACCCGCCACAACCGCGGAGGCCAGAGCGTCGATATGCGTCGATCCGACGCCGTCGTTGATGTTGCGGCCATCGGGCTCGTCGCCGATCACTGTCACCGACGCGCCGAGGCGACGAAATATCTCGGGGCCAACGCGGTAAGTCGCGCCGTGTGCGCAGTCGAGAAGCAAACTGATTCCGCTGAGGTCAAGCCCCGCAAAACGCGTCTCGAGCGCGCGCAGGTAATCCTCCTGCGTTCCGTGGAGCTCGCGCACACGGCCGATCTCAAGACCGGGGCCAGCGCCGGCCTCGAGCCGCGCCTCAATTGCCTCCTCGGCTGCGTCTGTCAGCTTCAGGCCGTCAGCGCCGAAGAACTTGATTCCGTTGTCCTGATATGGGTTGTGCGAAGCGGATACGACGACGCCGACGTCGAAGCCATATTGGGCGATCAGCAGCGGCGCTGCGGGAGTTGGCAGCACGCCGCCAAGCAGCGCCTCGCCGCCGGCCGCAGTGATCCCTGCAGCGAGCGCCGATTCGAGCATCTCGCCGGACTCGCGCGTGTCGCGAATCACGAGCACGCGCGCGCCAGCACCGCCAGCCTGCTCGGTCGCCGCGCGCCCGAGCGCCATCGCCAGCTCGGCTGTGAGCTTCTCGCCGGCGAGGCCGCGAACACCGTCGGTGCCAAAGAGATGACGAGCCATTAGATGAAAGCTAAAGAATCCACGCCGACTGCGCGGGCAGCAGCGCTAGCGCTTGCTGAACTGAGGCCGCTTGCGGGCCTTCTTGAGACCGGCCTTCTTGCGTTCCTTGGCGCGAGCGTCGCGCGTAAGGAAGCCGCGGCTTTTGAGAGCGCCACGAAGATTCGGGTCAGCTTCAAGCAGCGCGCGTGAGATGCCGTGACGGAGCGCACCGGCTTGGGCTGAGACGCCACCGCCGTGCATCCGTGCGATTACGTCCATCTTGTCTTCAAAGCCGACGGCCTCGAGCGGCTGGCGGATGTTGCGCTGGAGCGCAGGGCGCGGGAAGAAATCATCGATCGAACGACCGTTGATCAGGTACTCGCCCTTGCCGGGCTTAAGAATGACGCGAGCGACCGCCCGCTTGCGCTTGCCGGTCGCCGTGTAGCGCGCGTCGGCGGCAAGTTTGATGGTCGCGGCGATCGGCTCATCGGCGACGGGCTCCTCAACTTCGACGACGACAACTTCGGCGTCGTCGGCAAACGGGTCGAGCGAGCTCTGTGGGCTATTGCCGTCGCCTTCGACGACAATGTCGACCTCAAGGTCAGCGCCGGGAACCGACTTCTCCTTGGCGGCCTTCTTCTCGGCCTTCGCTTCTGCTTCCTCGGCCTCTTCAAGCTCGGCTACGACTTCTTCTTCAACGGCCTCTTCAGCTACTTCCTCTTCGGCAGCCTCCTCGGCGGCCTCGGCCTCAACTGCGACTTCGACCTCTTCGACGACCTCTTCGACAACCGCTTCGGCCTGTACTTCGGCCTCTACTTCGGCCTCTACTTCGGCCTGTACTTCAGCCTCTACTTCAACCTCTACTTCGGCCTGCTCTTCGATTGGCGCTTCGTCGTCGGCCATTAGGTTGTGATCTCCAGTTTGGTCGGCTTCTGCGCGACGTGTGGGTGGTCGGGTCCGGCGTACACCTTGAGCTTCGTAATCTGCTGGCGGGCAAGGCGGTTGCGCGGCAGCATTCCTCGTACTGCCTGGCGAATTACCTCTTCGGGGCGACGCTCGAGCATCTCTTCAAGTGTGCGCTCGCGCAGTCCACCTGGGTACCCGGTGTGACGGCGGTACATCTTCTCTTTCATCTTGTTGCCGCTGACCGAGATCTTCTCGGCGTTGATTACGACAACGAAGTCGCCGGTATCGACGTGTGGCGTGTACTCAGGCTTGAGCTTGCCACGGAGAAGGTCGGCGATTTGGGTAGCCAAACGCCCGAGCGTTAGCCCGTTCGCGTCGATCAGTAGCCACTGACGTTCGCGGTCGGTCGCTTTGGCGACGTAGGTTTTTGAAGCAACGGAGACTCTCATAGCAATAAAAAGCCACGCATTCAGCGCGGCGCAGCCTCAGAGAATAGCGGCCTTTGCGCGATCGCCGCCGCGCGGCTCATTACTCCCACTCGATCGTGCCCGGCGGCTTCGACGTGATGTCGAGCACGACGCGGTTCACTTCGCTGAGTTCATTGATCATTCGCGAGGCAATCTGCTCGAGCAGATCGTACGGAAGGCGGGCCCAGTCGGCCGTCATTGCGTCGTCCGAGGTGACTGCGCGAATCACGACGACATAGCCGTATGTGCGCTCGTCGCCTTGGACTCCAACCGTCCGCACATCGGGCAGAACGCAGAACGACTGCCAAAGTTCGCGGTAGAGGCCAGCCTTGCGGATCTCATCTTGGAGCACGGCGTCGGCATCGCGCAGCAGGTCTAGCCGCTCCTTCGTCGCCTCACCGCCGACGATCCGAATCGCCAACCCAGGGCCAGGGAACGGCTGCCTCCAGACAAGTCGCTCGGGAAGTCCAAGCTCGGCGCCGACAGCGCGCACTTCGTCCTTGAAGAGTGCGCGCAGCGGTTCGACAAGCTCGAACTCCATGTCGTCGGGAAGTCCGCCGACGTTGTGGTGCGACTTGATAGTCGAGGTTCCGGTGCCGCCGCCCGATTCGATCACGTCGGAGTAGAGCGTTCCTTGAACGAGGAACTTCGCCCCTTCCAGCCTCGCCGCCTCCTCCTCGAAGACGCGGATGAACTCGGCGCCGATGATCTTGCGCTTCGTCTCCGGATCGCTGACCCCGGCCAGCTTGCTAAGGAATCGATCTTCGGCGTCGACTGCCACCAATGGCACGGCGAAACGATCGCGGAAGGTCTCAACGACCTGCGCGCCCTCGTCCTTGCGCATCATCCCGTGGTCAACGAAGACGCAGGTCAGCTGATCACCGATCGCGCGGTGGACGAGCAATGCCGCGACCGACGAGTCAACGCCACCGGAGAGCCCACAGACAACCTTGCCGTCGCCGACCTGCTCGCGGATCGCAGCGATCTGTTCCTCGGCGATCGAAGCTGGCGACCAATCGAGCGTGCACTCGCAAGCGTCGCGCAGAAAGTGGGTCAGAATCTGCTGACCGAACGGCGTATGGACGACCTCCGGGTGAAACTGAATCCCGTAGATCTTCCGCTCGGACGACTCGAAAGCAGCGACAGGCGACTGCGTAGATGCCGCCAGCGCCGTGAAGCCAGGCGGGGGCTCGTAGACCGTGTCGCGGTGCGACATCCAGCAGGGCTGAATGTCAGGCAGACCTTCGAACAGCAGGCCGGGCTCGCTGATCGTCAGCTCCGAGCGGCCGTACTCGCCAACCTCGGCGCTCTCAACGCGGCCTCCGAGATGCTGAGCCAGAAGCTGCATTCCGTAACAGATGCCGAGCACTGGGATGCCAAGCTCAAGCAGCCCTGGATCGAGCCGCGGCGCTCCGTCAACGTGGACTGAGGCCGGCCCGCCGGAGAGAATCAATCCCTTCGCGCCGCGCGCCGCAACCTCCTCCGGCCCTACGTGATACGGAAGCAGCTCGGAGAAGACTCCACACTCTCGAACGCGCCGTGCGATTAGCTGCGAGTACTGCCCCCCGTAGTCGAGGACAACGACTTCGTCGTGAGTCACGCCGGCGTCGAACTGAGCGCACTCTCAGCGTTAGCCGAGGGAGATGCGCCGGCTCCACGGCTGCCCATCCCGACTCCTTGAGACGACTGCAGCTGCTTGCCTTCAGTCTGAAGCGCCGGAGCGACCATCAGCTCGGCGCGGTTGAACTCAGCGATGTCCTGATAGCCGCAGGTTGCCATCGAGGTCCGCAGCGCGCCCATCAAGTTGAAGCTGCCGTCGTTCTCGTGAGCAGGGCCGGTGAGAATCTCCTCGATCGATCCGTTCTGGACCGTCTCGACGCGGGCGCCGCGCGGAAGCGTTGGGTGGAAGGTTGCCATCCCCCAGTGGAAACCACGGCCCGGAGCTTCGTAGGCCCGTGCCAGAGGAGAGCCGATCATGACTGCGTCGGCGCCGCATGCGATTGCCTTAGCGACGTCGCCGCCGGTGCTCATTCCACCATCGGCGATCACCTGCACGTACTCGCCGGTCTCAAGCATGTGGGTTGACCGGGCGCCCGCGACGTCGGCGATCGCCGTCGCCTGCGGTACTCCGAGCCCGAGCACGCCGCGCGTTGTGCAGGCCGCGCCGGGACCTACGCCGACGAGCACGCCTGCCGCGCCGGTGCGCATCAGATGCAACCCAGTGTGGTAGCTGGCGCAGCCGCCCACAATCACCGGTACGGGGAGGTCGGCGATGAACTCTTTCAGGTTCAGTGGTTCGGTCGTCTTCGAGACGTGTTCGGCGGAAACGACGGTGCCCTGAATCACGAGAATGTCGAGCCCAGCATCGAGCACCATCTCGTAGTGAGCTGTGACGCGCTGCGGCGTTAGTGAGGCCGCGGTAACAACACCGCTGGCTTTGATCTCTTCGATCCGGGAGCGCATCAACTCAGGCTTGACCGGCTCTTGGTAGATCAACTGCATCTCGTGCGTTGCCTCGGCCTTCGGCAGCTTCGAAATCCGCTCAAGCTGTTCTTCAGCATCTTCGTAGCGAGTGAAGATCCCTTCCAAGTTCAGAACCGCAAGACCACCGAGGCGGCCGACTTCGATCGCCGTACGCGGCGAGACGACACCGTCCATCGCCGAGGCCATCAACGGCAGCTCAAAGCGGTACGGGCCAAGCTTCCAAGAGATGTCTACGTCGTCGGGGTCACGCGTGCGACGTGACGGCACAATCGCGATGTCATCGAACCCATAGGCGCGGCGCGCCTTCTTGCCTCTACCAATCTCAATTTCCATCGGCTGATCCTAGGTACGGCGCCGGACGCAATCGCCCCGCGCTGGGCAGATCGAGGAGCTTCGCGGAAGGCTGCTGGGAGGCTCTCGAGATCACTCACTCAAGATAGCGCTCAGAGAGCGCTCGCGGGTGCTTCTATCCGCTCAACCTCAACCTCAGAGAGCAGCTCGTCGACGCCCTCCGGGTCGATCAGGCCAGCGCCGAGGCGCTGTGTCGACTCGGCGCCACAGGCAACCGCATAGCGCAGACATTCTTCTGGATTCGAGCCGTTGTATCTAGCTGCCACGTATCCGGCGAGGAATGCGTCGCCGGCACCGACGCTCGCAACCGCTTCACGCGGCTCAATCCAAACGCGGTGTTCCGTCACATGACCGTCGGTGAGGACACTGGCGACGCAGCCATCAGGGAGCGTGATGATCGCTTCTTTCGAACCGAGAGCGCGCAGCTCTGCCAGCGCGGCCACCTGCTCTTCACGGTCATTGAACTCGTGACCGACAAGCTCCTCAGCTTCAGCCATATTCGGTGAGATCACGGTCGGCTCGGCTCGGACGGCGAGCTTCATCGCTTCACCCTCGGAGTCGACGATCGTCACGACGTCGAGCCGCTTCAGCTCGGCAACGAGCGTCGCGTAGAAGGATGGGTCAACTCCGCGAGGGAGCGATCCGGCAAGAACGCAGATCGCCGCGCCGCGCGCAAGGTAGGTGAGCTTCTCAATGAAGAGTTCAACTTCAGCAGGGTTCACTTCAGGTCCGCGTTCGTTGATCTCAGTCTGCTCGCCGGTCGTCGGGTCGAGCACCGACATGTTGGTGCGTGACTCCTCGGAGATGTGGACGAAGCCGTTGAGGACCGATTCGGCGGTGAGCTGCTCGACGATCCTTGTTCCGGTCGCGCCGCCGACGAAGCCTGTGGCGATTACCGGCTGGCCAAGCGATGCCAGCAGCCGCGCGACGTTGACGCCCTTACCGCCAGCGGTCGAGCGCTGCTCGACCGTGCGGTGGCGACGCCCGAGCCTGAAGCTGGGAACCGAGAGCGATTTATCGATCGCTGCGTTGAGGGTGACGGTAATAATCATGCTGGCTCTCTCTGGACCCTCTCGGGGCGCCGCTGGCGGCGTCTCCTGCGGACAAGATTAGCGAAGAACAGGATTAGGATAAGGGCGACCAGTCCTGCTGCCAGCGGGCCCGGCCAGCCGCCCGCGGCGGCCAACAGCGGCGGAGCGGCGACCGCTGACGCGGTCACTAACGGCACTCTCGCGACACTTTTTCCTCGGCGCAACACAATCACGTAACCGACGCGCGCTCCTTTCGCTAGCGGCCCGGTCAGCTCTGTCGGCAGTCCACTGAGAATCGTCGTCGGTCGTTCGCCGCTGCGCATCACGACATCGGCGCTGCGCGACGCGAGCACCTGAACCTTCTCGTCGCGACCGCTGACGCTGAGCGTGGCGAAGCGCTGGCCCTTAGTTACGGCATCGACGCTGCGGTAGCGGCCGAAGCCGTAACGCATCAGCTTCAGCGTGTCGGTATTACGAGCAGCTTCGCTGGGTTCCCCCATCACGACGCTGATCAGTTCCGCGCCGTTGCGGCTGGCGCCGCCAACGAGCAGATAGCCGGCGCTCGACGTATGACCGGTCTTGATCCCGTTCATCCACGGCACAGAGCCAATCAAGGTGTTGCGGTTGTAGACCGTCCGCTTGCGCAGACCACTGCGCATCTCGGCCTTCGAGCGGTCGACGAGGCGACGCGCGAACGGGTTCTCACGCAACAAGACGCCGAGCGATGCAAGGTCGCGAGCGGTCGAATAGTTTCGCCGGCCGTCAAGGCCATCTGGGTTGGAAAAGTGGGTCCGGCGCAGACCCGCCCGCTTGGCCCGCGCGTTCATCATCCGCACGAATCCCTTCTGCGAACCACCAACGTCGACGGCGATCGAGGCGGCCGCCTCGTTGGCGCTAGGGAGCAGCAGCGCTCGCAGCATGTCGGCGCTCGTCAGACGCTCTCCGGGAATCAAACCAGCGGTCGACTCGGCCGGGCTCGGGTTGTAGTTGACGACCTTGACGCGGTGACCGAGCGAGCGCCGCTCCAGCAGCAACAGCGCCGTCATCATCTTCGTCGTGGAGGCAATCTCGCGCGGCGTGTAGGGATTGCGCGCGTAGATGATCTCGCCACTCGAAGGCTCGATCAGAATCGCCGACGAGGCGGAGATTGACGGGCGACCCTTGGCGCTCGCGGCCAGCGGCATCGCGAGAGCCAGCAGAGCCAGCACCGCGCCCGCGCGGAGCAGCCGGATCACGACCGCAGACGGAGCCGCTGGCCGGGCTGAAGCGCCTGCGTGTCGAGGCCTGGATTTAGCTGCTGAAGCGTCTCGACAGGAACTCCAGTATCGAGCGAGATCGAAGTCAACGTGTCTCCGGTGCGGACCGTGTAGTAGCGAGCTCCGGTCGTCTTCACCTGGGCCGTCGTGGTCGCGTCCGTGGCCGGGGCCGCACTCTCGCTGGTGCTCGCTGAACCACCGCCGCTGGCGATGATCATCACCGTCAGCAGCAGCGCGAGAATCAGCGCAAGCGGGGCGAGCCAACGAGCGGCTTGTGATTTCTGCGCCATCTAACCCTGAAGGATACGGACGCGCGACAGCAACTCCAACGAATGGCTCAATCGGGCGCAAAGTTGCAGCTCTCAGCCTCCGGCGCCGAGCGCCCAGGCAGCGTCCCGAAGCGATTCAGCCTGCGCGCGGGCCGAAGCGGCCGGGCTACCGCCCTGTTCCTCAAAGGCGAAGACAATTGAGCGTGAAGCGCTGACGAGCCCGCCCGCCCGGCCTGGAGCAAAGGCTGGGGCTAGCTCTTCGATCTTCCCGCCTTGTGCGCCGATGCCCGGCAGCAAGAAGATCGCTCGCGGCATCAGCTCGCGCATCCGCGCAACGTGTTGCGGCGCCGTCGCACCGACGACCGCGCCGACGTCGGAGAGCTCTCCCTCCCCCGCCAAACGATCAACTGTCTCGGCGACGCGCTCCCAGAGTGTCCCGCCATCTGCCAGCTCCAGGTCCTCAAAGTCAGCAGCACCGGGGTTCGAGGTCCGCACCAGCACGAAGACCCCGGCGTCATTAGCGCGGGCGCTATCGATCAGGACGCTGAGCGTGTCGATGCCCATGTACGGGTTCGCAGTGAAGGCATCGGCGCCCAACCCGTCAACAATTCCAAATGGCGTCGTTGTTTGGCCAACCAGCGATTGGGCGTAGGCAGCGGCGCTGACGTCAATGTCGCCGCGCTTCCCGTCGGCGAGAACAAGTAGACCTGCCGCTTTGGCGTGAGCGACGACAGCTCCCAGCGCGCCGCGACCGGGCGCGCCGAGCCGCTCGAAGCAAGCTAGCTGCGGCTTCACGGCGACTGAGGCCGGTCCGGCGGCATCGATCAGCGCGCAGCAGTGCGCCTCGACCGCGCTGGCGGCTTGAGCAGCGGCCCCGTCGCCGGCCGCGGCTTCCACTGCCTGAGGCCACAGTCGTGCGGGATCGGGGTCGAGCCCAAGCACGATCTGAGATTGGCGCTGCTCGACTGCAGCCTCCAACCTCGAGGCAAAACCGCTGCGGGCGCTCGTCATTGACACAGCCTGAAGCTACCAACGTAATTGGACGGCGCCATCAACGGTGCAGCCGTCGGATCGAACTGGCAGGATGGCTGAGTGTCACTCGCCCGAATCAGCTGGGGAATTGTTGTCCTGATCTGCGTGCTCGGGGTGGGGCTGCTGCTGATCGCCGGATACCAGGGCTACGCAGCACTCTCGCTGGCAGTTGGCGCTGCGGCAGCAATCAATCTGACTTGACCGGCTCGAGCGACTCGGCCGACTCGGCCGGCTCGGTGTGCACGACGACGTCAACGATCTGACTGTCGTAGGCACGGATCGCAGCTTCGATCGTTGTTGCAGCCGTGTGCGCTTGGGCGAGCGTCTGACCACCGTCGAGCGCAACCGTGAGCAGCGCAACGATGCCGCGCGGCTCGCGGTGGACGCGTAGCTCAAGCGGCTCTCGACCGGTCAATTCGACGACGATGCTCGCGAGCGCTCGGTGCAGCTCGGCCGACTCCTCGCTGGCCGTGATCGGCGCCTGCAGCGACGGCTCTAGCGGCTCGATGTGAACGTGGACGGCGTCGATCTCGGGGGCGGCGACGCGTATTGCCGCCTCGACGTCATCGATCGCTGCGTGCGCCTCAGCCAGCGACTGACCGGCCGGCAGCTTCACGTGAAGGCTCAGATCGGTGCGGCCATCGATACTGACGATCCTGACGTTGTGTACTTCGCGCACATGCTGTGCCGAAAGCGCCGCTCCGGTAACCCGTTCGCGCAATTCGGACCCTTCGCGCGGCTCGATGTGAATCGTCACGTCACTGTCGGCAATCCTGCGGTGCAGCGCCGCTTCAACGCGATCGGCCAACTCGTGCCCCTGCTGCACCGGCGCGTCTGCCTCAACCTCGAGCACACCATCAACAAAAGTCGTTCCGCCCGCTTCACGGACGCGCAGTCTGCGAATTTCGACCGCCGGCTCGACCTCGTCAATGGCTTCTTGTGCCAGTTCGACCAGGCCCGCCGGAGCCTGATCCATTAGCGAGCCGACGTTGCTTCGGATCAATGTCAGCGCTGCGCCAACCACGAGCACGGCGACAACGAGCGCGGCGATCGAGTCGGCCTGCGCAACGCCAGCGCTGACCATCAAGAGACCGACGAGGACGGCCAGTGTGCCGGCGAAATCTGAGGCGAAGTGAAGCGCGTTGGCGCCGAGAGCGGCGCTCGAGTACTCGCGTGCGCCGCGCCACGAGATCGCCGTACGCGTGCTGTCAACCACCAGTACCACTCCGATCACGGCGAAGACCCACCAGCTGGTCACGATCGGATGCGGCTCGGAGCTCGTGATCCGGCTAACTGATTCGACGATGATCACGGCGCTGATCACGATCAGGAAGCCGCCCTCGGCCAGTGCAGCGAGGTGCTCTGCCTTGCGGTGGCCGTAGGGGTGGCTGCTGTCGGCCGGCCTGTCGGCAACGCGAATCGCGAAGAAGGTCAGCAGCGCGGAGCCAAAGTCGGTCGCCGAGTGGGCGGCCTCGGCGATCAGGCCCAGCGAACCGCTGGCCAGCCCGGCTCCCAGTTTGAGCACGACGAGAAAGCCAGCGGCCACGACCGAAGACAAAGCGGTGCGCTGTTGCGGTGTCGCCGAAAGATTGTGTAAACCGCTCATTGCGCTCGCAGCCAAGCATCGAGAGCGCGGGCCGCGCCGCCTCGGTGACTGATCCGATCCTTCTCGTCGCCCTCCAGTTCGGCCATCGTGCGACCCGGCGCATCAAGCGGCTCGAATGCAGGGTCGTAGCCAAACCCGCGCTCGCCGCGCGGCTCGGCGGCGCGCCGACCAAGGCAGCTCGCCTCAACGATCTCTTCGGTGCCGCTCTGCGGATCGCAGAAGGCGATCGCGCAGATGTACTCCAAGCGTTCGCCCGGCTGGGTCTGATCAATCAGCATCTGAAGGTTTGCCGCGTCATCGCACTCTTCGCCGGCCCAGCGAGCGGAAAGAATCCCCGGCGCACCGCCGAGCGACTCGACGCAGATGCCGGAGTCATCGGCAACGGTCGGGCCGCCGCTGACCGCGGCCCCGGCGCGGGCCTTGATCAGCGCATTGGCAGCAAAGCTGTCGCCGTCCTCAGCCGGCGCCTCGCTGCCTTGCGGCAGCGCGACGAGCTCGTATTCGGGCAACAGACGCGCGAACTCAACAAGCTTGTGCGCGTTATGGGTGGCGACCGTTAGCCGCATCGCCTTCAGCTACTACCGGCCGCTATTGCGACGTCCTGAGCCGCTCGCAGCTGCTCAATCCCGGCGGCGGCCAAAACCAGCAGGTCGTCAAGGTGGGTTCGCTGCAGCGCCGTCTTCTCAGCGGTCGCTTGGACTTCAATCAAGCCGCCATCGCCTGTCATCACGACGTTGGCGTCGACTTCGGCGCCCGAGTCTTCGATGTAGTTGAGATCAAGTAGCGGCGTCTCGCCGACGATGCCGCAGGAGACGGCCGCGACCTCTCCGTTTAGGGGGATGCTGGCAAGCCTGCCCTCGGCAACAAGCCGCTGAACGCCAAGCGCGAGCGCCACGTAGGCACCGGTGATCGAAGCGCAGCGTGTGCCTCCATCGGCTTCGAGCACATCGCAGTCGAGGTGGATCGTCATCTCGCCGAGCGCTTCGTAGTCGATCACGCCGCGTACCGCGCGTCCGATCAGCCGTTGAATCTCAACCGTGCGGCCGTCGAGCCGCCCCTTATTGATGTCGCGCGGCTTGCGATCTCCGGTCGAGGCGGGAAGCATTCCATACTCGGCCGTTAGCCAGCCAAGGCCCTTGCCGGCGCGCCAGCGCGGCACGCCCTCCTCAATCGACGCTGTGCAGATCACACGAGTTCCGCCGCAGCTGATCAGCGCCGAGCCAGTAGCGGTGCTGACAAAACCTGGTTCGATCAGAACCGGCCGCAGTTCATCTGGGCGGCGGCCGTCGGGGCGCTCATAAGTACTCATGCGATTACTCCTCCGTGAAGGGTTACCTGCTCGACGGGGCCGAGAGGGAGTTGCAGGAAGCGTGTACCGATTGCGGCGAAGGCTTCTGGGTCGCCGGTCGAGAGGAAGCGATAGCTGCCTTCAGACTGATCGGGGTTGGCGAGATCGCGCGCACCGAGCACATGCTCAACCTGACGCGCTAGTGCCACTCCCGATGTGACGATTCGGACATCACGACCCAGCATCCGCTGGAGGATCGGGCTGAGCAGCGGGTAGTGCGTGCAGCCAAGAATGACGGTGTCAACGCGCGCTTCACGCAGCGGCTCGATGTAGCCGCGAACGAGTTCTACGACGCTCTGATCGAAAGTTGAGCCGGATTGAATCAACGGCGCCAGCTCCTGCGCCACGACCGAGACCAAGGTCACGTGGGGGTCGGCTGCGTGAACCGCTTCGTCGTAGGCGCCGCTTGCAACGGTCGCGTTCGTAGCGAGCAGGCCGATGCGGCCGTTGTTTGTTGTCGCGACGGCTTGGATCGCCTCCGGCCGGACAACGCCAAGCACCTCAACGCCGAGCGTCGTTTGGCGCATCCGCTGCTGAAGTACAGGCAGCGCAGCCGAGGTCGCCGAGTTACAGGCGACGACCAGCAGCTTTGCGTTGCGGGCCAGCAGCTCTTCGGCGATCTCAAGACTGAATCCAGCGAGTTCGTCCGGCGTGCGCTCGCCGTATGGGAAGCGAGCGGTGTCACCGAGGTAGATGTAGTCCTCTGCCGGGAGATGAACGAGCAGCTCGTGCAGCACCGTGAGGCCGCCGACGCCGGAGTCGAATACGGCAATCGGCCGCTCGCGCGGGTCGCTGATCGTGGACATCGACTGAGCATAGGGCTGAGCGCGACCGGATCACGGCCTCGCACTGCCGACACTGTCGATCGATTCCTTCAGCTTCGCCACGACGGTCTGCGCAATGCCGCCGCCCTTGAGCGACTTACCAGCGACGATCACGCCGGCGAGCACCCCAGCGACGAGCAGGATCAGCGCAACGTACTCGACCGTTCCTTGGCCTGAAGACGAATTGAGGCGCACGGTGGCGTGGTGAAAAGCGGCATGGATACGGCCCTGCAGGCGATAAGTCATCGGCACTCCTGACGGTTTGGGGAAGGCACTGAACGCAGCCTGCAGAGTGGCGTTGCGCGGATCCACCGCCACTACGTGGACAATCAGCACCAGATGCGTGTTCTAATCGTCACCAACATGTGGCCATCGGCCGAGCGGCCCGAGCTCGGCAGCTTCGTCCGTGACCAGTTGGAAGCCCTCCGTGCGCTCGACGATCCGGAGCTCGAACTCGAATGCTTCGCCTTCGCGCCGGGCGACTACGCCGCCGCTGCTCGAGAGCTGCGGCGCGAATATGGCAAGCAACGCTTTGACGTCGTCCACGCCCACTTCGGTCTAACCGCCTGGCCGTCGCTCGTAGTCCCAGCCGACGTCCACGGACTGACGCTCCACGGCACCGACCTTCACCACCGGCGGTCACGCCTGATCACCCATGCGGCGTTGCCATTCATCGACCTAGTCGGTGCCGCCAGTCCCGACCTAGCGGCCGCTGTCCCCGGATATCCGCGGCGTGCAGTTGAAATTCTTCCCTGTGGCGTGGCAACCGACCGCTTCCGCCCGCTCGACCGCCAGCAGGCGCGCGCCAGTCTCGGACTGCAACCGGACGGTCGCTACCTACTTTTCCCCGCCGATCCGGCGAGACCAGCAAAACGCTTCGATCGCGCCGAGGCCGTCGCCGAGCGCTGCGACGCTCAGCTGCTGACACTCGGATCGATAGACCCCGAGCAGGTACCACTGTGGATCAACGCCGCCAACGCAGTGATCGTCCCGTCAGAGCGTGAGGGCTTCGGGCTGGCGGTGCTCGAGGCGCTGGCCTGCGAAGTGCCTCTCTGCTGTGCCCCGACAGGTGTCCACGAGGCTGCGACGCGTGCGATTGGCGGCGCAAGCTGCCTTCCGTACGACGAGCGAGCCTGGAGCGAAGCGCTCACCCCCAGCCTCGACGACGCCGATCCCAGAATCGATTCGCGCGCGCGAGCCGAAGAGTTCAGCGCCGGGCGAATGGCGGCGAGGCTGCTGGCGACATGGCGAGCACAGCTAGGTAGCCCGCTAGACTCGGCCGCTGCGCGCAACGAGGAGAATCTAAAGAAGCCACCATGGGACTGAGCGACCGCATCTTCCGCCGAAAATCGGACCAAGAGGGCACTGCTCCGGAGTCCCTGGACGGGACAATTGACGAGCCGCAGGCAATTCCTGACGCAACCGTGATTCTGCCGCCAACGCCGCAGCAGAACGAGCCTCAAACAATGATCATTGCTGGCGGAGAAAGCGGCGAGCGCGAGCACTTCCCGACTCCGCCTCCACCGCTGGAAGACCAGCTGCAGAACCCGCTCAGCGATCAGCTAGTGCCAGCGCCGCAAGAGCAGCCGTATAGCGGCAACAACGATCTCGCAACTGCCACGCCGCCGCCCGCGGCCGCGCCGCATCGCCCCGGCTTCCGCGAGCGTGGCCGTCTGCGCCGGCGCCTGCGCTATCTGAAGCAGGTCCGCGAGCTCGGCTACCGCGATCTTGGCGGCCTTGTTTTCGATCAGCACCGCTTCGAGCGCGGCGACGCCGCCCTGGTCGAGGGCAAGGTAATCGCAATCGAAACGCTGGACCGTGAGATTCGAGCGATCGAGGAGGTGCTGCAGCTTCAAACGCCGTATATCGAACTGTTCATCCCCGGCGTCAGCGCCTGCGCCCGCTGCGGCTCGCTGCACGGCAGCGACGCCCACTTCTGCCCCCACTGTGGGCTCGCGTTTGGTGGCCCGCGCTCGGTCGCGGGACTCGGAGCGGTCGGTGCGAACAGCGTCTACGACGTCGGCCAGCAACAGCCTGCAGTGGCCAGCGATCGATACAACCAGCAACAACCTGGCAGCGGCCCAGCGGCCTGATTCGCAGTGGCCTCCGTAGCCAACCCGGAATGGGCTTACGGTTCACTCCCTTGCCCGCACTGCGGCGAGTGGCTCCACGCGCAGCAGGATTGGTGCCTCAATTGCGGCGACCCAGCGCGCACCGTGATCGCCCCCGCGCCGCGCTGGCGCCGGCCGATCTACGCACTGATCGCCGTTCTAGCTGTGACGCTCGGCGTGCTCGCCGGCGCCTTCATCGCCGTAACCGACGACGACCCGCCACCAACGCGAACCACTACGCAAACGATCACCGTGCAACCCGGTGAAGCGCTCGCCCCGGGAGTCACTCCAGCCCCGACTACCGCGACCCCGACTACTCCCGCGCCACCGACCGTTGTGCCGACCACGACGGCACCAACGCCTTAGCTGCGTTAGGCAGCGAAAGCGGCCCGCGCTAGGAGCGGCGCGGCAATCTCAGCCGCGAGCGGAGAGTTCGGTTCGCTCGACTGTCGGCCCGTTGGAACGCCGGCAAGCTCGCTTAGCGTGAGCGCCAGCGACCGCGCCAATGCATCAACGTTGTAGCCACCTTCGAGCACCAACCCGACAGGAACCCCGCCCTTCTTAGCGGCCGCGTACAGCGACCGCGCGATTGCAGCGAACCCGCCATCGCTGACATTGCAGCTCGCGAGCGGATCGTCTCGGTGGGCATCGAATCCAGCCGAGATGAGGATCAACTGCGGTTTGTATGAATCGATCAGCGGTTCCAGCAGCAGCTCAACGAGGCCAACGAACAGGCCGTCGCCTGAGCCTGCCGGCAGCGGGCAGTTGAGCGTGTACCCAAGCCCCTCTCCTGCGCCCTGATCGGCCGCCGCGCCGGTTCCCGGATAACAGGGGTACTGATGGAGCGAGATGAAGCAAACCCTCGGATCGGCGGCGAAAATCGCTTCGGTTCCGTTGCCATGATGGACGTCCCAATCGAGGATCAGAACGCGCTCCAGACCACATCCCTCGAGCGCGTGCAGAGCAGCTACGGCGACGTTATTGAAGAGGCAGAAGCCCATTGCGCGATCAGCTTCGGCGTGATGACCGGGCGGGCGGTGAAGTGACGCCCCGACGTCGGCGCGCCCGCTGCAAAGCGCTTCGGCGAGAGCGGCCGAACCGCCTGCCGCGTGAAGCGCAGCGTCGAACGAAGCAGGCACGACAACCGTGTCTGGATCGAGTGCAGCCGAGCTGGCGCAGGCTTCGCGCACGCGCTGAATATGCGCCGCCGGGTGGGCGCGGAGCAGCATCGCATCGGTGGCAGGCGCGGACTCGAGGCGCTGATAGCCGAGCCAGTCGAGCCGGTCAAGCTCCGTTTCGATCGCGACAATTCGGCTCGCCGACTCAGGATGGGACCCGGTCTGATGGGCGAGAGATGCGTCGCTGCGGAAGATCAAACCCTTCACCGGCGGGTACGGTACTCGAGAGATGGAGGCGCGCGAACGGATCGATACGGAGCTTGTTGTCGTCGGCGCAGGTGCCGCTGGCCTCTACGCGGCTTTGACCGCCGCCAGCCTCGGCGCCAACGTGACCGTAATCAGCGCCACACCACTGGCACAGACGGCGAGCTACTGGGCTCAGGGAGGGCTGGCCGCGGCGCTCGGCGCAGATGATTCTCCGCAGCTTCACCTAGAGGACACTGAGCGCGCCGGTCGAGGTTTGGTGCGGCGCTCGGCGGCCGAGATTCTCGTCAGTGAAGCCCCCGCAATGATCGGCGATCTGCAGAGCATCAGAATGCGCTTCGACGCCGATAGCGACGGCAACCTAGCGCTCGGCCTCGAGGGCGGTCACTCGCGCCGGCGGATAGTTCATGCCGGGGGCAGCTCGACCGGCAGGCGCCTAGCGCGCCAGCTATCAGCGGCGCTGGTTCGTGAGCCACGCGTGACGATTCTGGAGGGAATGCGCGCCAGCAATCTCTGGACTGAGGACGGTCGCGTCGTCGGCGTGATCTGCGAGGACGGTCTCGCCGTGCGGGCTCGTGGAACGATCATCGCCACCGGCGGCGCCGCCGCGCTTTGGAACCGCACGACCAACCCCCCGGGGTCAATTGGCATTGGCATCACGCTGGCCCGTAAGGCTGGTGCGGCGGTCGCCGATCTGGAGTTCGTCCAATTCCATCCGACCGCCGTTGTCGGCGTCCCCGGGCGCGAAGGATTTCTAATCAGTGAGGCGATCCGTGGCGAGGGGGCAACGCTGCATGGGCCTGACGGTGAGCGCTTCGTCGATGAGCTGGCGCCGCGCGACGAGGTTGCACGGGCGATCTGGGCCGTGCTCGACGAGCATTCGGTCACGTCGGTAGGCCTCGATATGAGCTCGGTCGAGGCTGGCCGTTTCCCGAACATCGAGGAGACGCTGCGCAAGTCAGGGATCGACCCGCGCAACAAGCCGATCCCGGTTGCCCCCGCTGCCCATTACATGATGGGTGGAGTCGTCAGCGACCTCGTCGGAGCAACCAATGTCGCCGGTCTTTATGTAATCGGCGAGAGCGCCTGCAGCGGCCTCCATGGCGCCAACCGCTTGGCCTCCAATTCACTCTCGGAGTGCATCGTCTTCGGCGCCCGCGCCGCCCGAGCCGCGCTCGAGGAACCAGCTAGTAGCGGCGGTGAGCCGCCTGCTCCAGTTCCGCTTCAGCTTCCATCGCCACAGACGCGCGAGGCGATGTGGCGCAACGCGGGTCTGATTCGAAATCGCGAAGGGCTTGAGCTGCTGCTCGATGACAGTTACCCGTTGGCGTCGTTGGTCGCACGCTGTGCGCTGGCGCGCGAGGAGAGCCGCGGCGCCCATTGGCGCAGCGATTTCCCCGCTTTGAACCCCGAACTCGACTCGATGCACGCAGTAATTACCGACGAATTACCCGCTTTCGAGCACTGGCAGTAGCACCACCGCAGTTCGTCGTCTTAACACGAACTACATAGAGCGGGTGTTTCAACCTTCACATGGAGGTCGAATACTCGTTTCCTGCGTTTACCAATTGCGCAGAGGCGGGGGTCAATGCGAAGGATCGCAACCCAAACCAAACCAGGAGCTGGAACTCAATATGTATCAAGTGAGCAGAGGCATCTACCGCGAACTGTCAGCTGAGATCGTCACAGGACGTGAAGGTCACGAGGCTGTTCTGCGCGCAAGCGAGCAGGCAATCGCACGGCTCGCCACCGACCGTCACTACTTCGCCGCACCGGCCCGCAGCCTCTTCCGCGAGATCCGCGTCCACTTCCCGATTCAGTCCCAAGCACGTGTCTGGACCGTCGTACGCGACTATGTCGCCGCCGCCGACGGGGCAATCGCCCAACTGACGACGACCGGCCGCGACATCTTCGGTAACCGCCTTCAGTGCCGCGCTACGACGCGCCGCGGCAGCTCCTGTCGCCGCCTTCCGAGCAACGCCAACGGCTACTGCCCGTCTCACCAGCACCTCGCACTGACTGAAGAGATCGAGCTCTCGTCAGCGGCTTGATCGGCTGTTTCAGGATCATCCCCGCGGCCTAACCGTTCGGCCGCCGGCAGTTCCACGACGTTCGGCCGCCAGCAGCTCCAGTGACTCTCAACTAGTCCCGCCGCAGCGGCCGCCGACCAGCGGCGACTGTGTGTGATCGCGCACACAAGCGCTGTGTGCGGTCAAGCAGTCGCTCGGGCTTAAGCCGAAATAGCCCGTTAACACGGGGTTTACGCTCGGACGTGATTACTACGCACCCGCCAAAACCCGCTTATTAGCAGGGAAATTTGCGCTTTCGGTTGTAATTTGCGACACTTCTGTCAGCGAATCCCGCTGTTTCAAGGCAATTACGCCGGAAACATCGAGGTTTTCACTAGCAACCTGAAGATGCCAATCGCAATCAAAGAGTGGGCCGTAACCGTTCGCGCATTGTCGGAAGGCGAGCAGCTGCTGATCTTCCGCACCGACGGCGCGAGCGAATCAGCCTCGCTCGAGCACGACCGCTTCTTCCTCTTCCCGACCTTTGAGCACTCCCGCAACGACGTCGTCCGCGGCGCCCACGTTCCTGAGCTGCGCCGCGCGCTCGAGGAAGGCGTCTGGCCCGACGGAGACCCGGCGATCAGCGCGCTGACTCAGCCTGGCGGAATCGAGCAGCCGGATCGCGTCCGCGTCCGCGCCTGGGCCGAGGTTGCTGGCCAGTACACGGTCACCAACCAGCGCGCGATCAGCGAACTTTCTCCGTTCTACATCTGGACGACCGATTACGCACAGAAGCGTCTCGGCTGGCGCCGTGGCACACCGCTTCATGTAACGCTGCTGCGCACGCATCGGATTCCGCGACCGGTCACGATCCGCGTCCGCCCCGAGCACAACTTCAGTCGCGATTGGCTAGAGATCACTCGCGAGCTTCCGTTCGAAGGAACCGCGGTTCTTTCGGATAGCGAGTTTGGCCGCGTGCAGGACGAGATCGAAGCGATCGTCTCTGGCCGTAGCCTCGCCTCACTCGCTTAGACCGGCCGACGCCATAGAGTCGTGAGCCGCTGCGTCGCATGTCGGCGCGCCTACTGCCGATGGCTTGGATCGAGACCCAATCACCCAACTTCGCCGCACGCCACGCCGAGGCCGACGGCGATGACGCCGACGCAGTGCTGGAGCTTCTGGAAGGGATCCGCGAGCAACTCAGTGCGGTCTTCGCGATCGTCCCGCAAGGGGTGACGGTCGTGATCCACTCCAACCCCACGCAACTGGCACTAGCGCAACCGGTTTCCGCCGTGCTGCGTGCGCTGACCGCGCCAGCTAGCCGCCGCTACGTGGCGGGCTGGTACTCGAGCGACGAGATCCACGTGCTTGCGCCACGGCTGCTCAGCGCGCGGGCCTCGAGCGTCCCCGGCTCGCTCGAAATGCTGATGCTGGCGCCGGCCGCGCTCTACGGCCAACTCGTTGCCGGCCTCAGCAACCCGGGCCTGCCTCCCCCATTCACTCCGCGATCCTGGCTTCATGCAGCGAACTGGGCTTGGCTCGCCGCCGGCGCCGGACAGTGGTTCTCGGGCCAGACCGCGCACGCACGCCCCGCGATCGCCAACCGGCTCCGAGAGGGAAAGCAGCCGAGCTTCCCGCCAAGACTGCGCGACGCACAGCTGCTCGGCGGCACGGTCTTTGATCTCGTCGCCAGCGAATCTGGCGAGCAGGCAGCGATTCGCCTTGCGACCGAGCCCCCAGGAGATCCGCGCGAGCTGATCACCCGAAACTTCCCCGGCCGCTCGTTTGGCGATACCGAGGGTGTCTGGCGCGCCCACCTTGCCCGTCTCGCAGGCGTTTAGGCGGCTTCTAAGCGCCGAGCAGCGTGCCGACGGCTAGAACCGCTGCAACTACGATCACGGCCGCTAGGAGGCCTGCCAGCAGCTTCGGCGCTGAAGGCCGGTAGATCTCGCCCTGATCGGCGATTTCGGACTGCAAGAGAATCTCCCGCGCGTCCGGCACGGCGGACTCGGCGACGAGCAGGTCACGCCTGCCAGCGGCCAACATGTCGGGAACGTCGAAGCCGCGAGAGCGCTTCGTGACGCTCGGGATTCCCTCTTCCAGCAGAAGGTTGGCGATCAGCTCCGCTTCGCTCTGATTACGCCCGCTAGCAACCGTCACGAGCTCGCCTTCGGTGTAGCGCGGATCGATCTTGCTTGCGCGCTCGCGCATCTCAGCGCGCGCCGAATCGGCCTTCTCAGCCATCAATCTCGACACCGACCTCGGCGATCACTCCGCCATCACCAATCATGAACGAGCGGGCAACCGGCTCAGCGTCATTTTCGAGGCCGATGATCAGCCACTCGCAGCCCGGCCACCAGCGCGCAAAATTGACGTCGGTCTGCGACGGAAACGGCTCAGAGTGAGTATGTGAGTGGTAGATCGCGGCCTCTTGGCCGGCCTCTTCAAGCTCAAACAGCAACGGCGCGAGCTTCGCCCCGTCAACCTCAAAACGCAGTGGGCTAGCGGCGAGGTTCTCAAACTCGTAAACGACGACGGCGCGGCCTGCGTCGAGCGCGACCAAACCGCAGCACTCGTTCGGTGCCTCCAACCGGGCATGTGCGACAACCTGCTCAAGCAGCGCGGAAGCGATGATCATCGTTGCCCGAGCGTAGCGAGCTATCAGGAGAGGAGACTGATCAGTCGGCTTTGATGACCGGCTTCTCATCGATCTCAGCGGCGGCAACGTCTGCCTTGTTCTCGCCTGAGATCGACTCCTTGAATTCGCGCATCCCCTTACCGACCGAGCGCCCAACCTCAGGCAGCTTCTTCGGTCCGAGTACGACGAGCGCGATCACCAAGACGATGATCAGTTCCATAGGTCCAATGCTTGGCATCGTTTAAGTCTACGGGGTCGCCGCGCGAAAAGTGAAGCTTGTTACCACCAGACGGTCGACTCGAGGTTTTCGACCTCGTCGACCGGCAGCGTGTAGATCCCACTGGAGAGGTACTTCCAGCCGTCATCGCAGACGATGAAGACGACGTTGCCTTCGTCCATCTCACTCGCAATTCTCACTGCGACGCGGGCAATCGCACCCGATGAGACGCCGGCGAAGAGACCTTCTTCATCGAGCAAGCGTCGCGTCCAAACAACAGCGTCGCGATTGGTCACGAAGATCTTGCGGTCCAGCAGCGAGATGTCAATGATCGGCGGAATGAAGCCGTCGTCGAGCGAACGCAGGCCCTGGACCGGCTCACCCTGCATCGGTTCGGCGGCGACGATCGTGACGCGGTCGCCGAGCTCCTCCTTAAAGCGGCGCGCAACGCCCATCAGCGTGCCGCCGGTGCCGAGCCCGGCGACGAAGGCATCGACGTTGCCGTCGAGCTCGTCGAGGATCTCAACCGCCGTGCCTTCGTAATGGGCGCGCGGGTTGGCCTCGTTGCCGTACTGGTAGGGCATGTAATAGGAAGCGTCGGCGGCGGCCATCTCGAGCGCCATCGCAACGGCGCCGTTCGATCCTTGGTCGCCGGGCGAGTAGACGATCTCAGCGCCGTACATCTTCAATAGCTGGGTGCGCTCCGGCGTGACGTTGTCGGGCATCACGACCTTCAGCGGGTAGCCCTTGCGGGCGCAGATCATTGCCAGCGAGATCCCCGTGTTGCCGGAGGTCGGTTCAAGGATCGTCTGGCCGGGTGAGATCAGCCCCTTCTCCTCAGCATTCTCGATCAACGACTTGGCGACGCGATCTTTGATCGAGCCGGTCGGATTCATCGATTCCAGCTTGGCCCAAATGCGCACGCCCGGCTTTGGCGAAAGGCGCTTGAGCTCGATCAGCGGCGTATTGCCAATCGAGTCGACCAGATCGGTGTAGCGGCCGGCGCAGGGTCGGCGTTCAATCGGGGGAACGGCCATACTTCAGAAAGGATAGCTGGTAATCAGCTGTGAAGCGAAGGCCCGGCGCCGCCTGCCATCGCAGGCAGAATAACGAGCGAATCAGCCGCCGTTACAACCGTCGCCAGCCCGTCAAGCACGCGCACGTCTTCGTCATTGAGGTAAACGTTGACGTAACGGTTGAGTTCGCCGTCCTCTCCGAAGAGCTGGTCGCGCGTGGCGGGGTGTGCCTCAACGAGGTTTGCGAGCACGTCGCCGACGGTTGCGCCGTCGGCGTCAACTTCACGCTCGCCGCCGACCGACGGTCGCAGGACTGGGGGGATTCGAATTGTCGCCATTGGCAGGCAGCCTACCCCGAGGCGGCGCAGAACGCTTCGTAGTCAGGGAAGACTCCGAGTTCATCGTCGCCAATATCTTCAGGATCACGTGAGCAGATCGGGCAATCAGGATCCTGGCGGACCTTCAGCTCGGTGAAGCTGGCGGCAAGCGCGTCATACATCAGCAAGCGTCCGATTAGCGGATCACCGGCGCCGACGATCAGCTTGATCACTTCGGTCGCCTGCAGCAGCCCCATCGTTCCGGGCAGCACACCGATCACGCCGTTGGCGCCGCAGGACGGTGCCATGTCGGCCGGTGGTGGCTGACGGAAGAGGCAGCGGTAGCAAGGGCCATGACCAGGAGCGAAGACGCTGAGCTGACCTTCAAAGCCGAGGATCGCCGCTGAGACAACGGGAATGCCGAGCCTCACGCTGGCATCGTTGAGCAGGTAGCGGGTCGGGAAGTTATCGACGCCGTCGACGATGATGTCCCAGCCTTCGATGATCTCGATGATGTTCGTCGCATCGAGCCGCGTCGGGTAACCGACTACGTTGACGTCAGGGTTCAGCGCCTTGATCGTCTCGGCTGCCGAATCGACCTTCAGCGTGCCGATCCGATCGGTCGTGTGGATCACTTGGCGCTGCAAGTTCGATAGGTCCACGACATCGTCATCGACAATTCCGAGCGTGCCGACCCCTGCCGCAGCGAGGTAGAGCGCGGTCGGCGACCCGAGGCCGCCGGCGCCCAGTAAGAGCACCCGCGCGTCAAGCAGCTTCTGCTGCCCGTCAACGCCTACCTCGGGCACCAACAGGTGGCGGCTGTAACGCTCGCGCTGTTCAGCGCTGAAACTGCGTGGAACCTCAACTTCGTAGCCGCGATCCTTCCAGAGCGTGAAGCCGCCGGCCATCGATTCGACGTCCTCGTAGCCCATCTCGTCCATCAGCGTGAGTGCACCGAGAGCCGAACGGATGCCGGCCGAGCAGTAGAGAATCACGCGCTGCGAGCGGTCCGGGACGACGCCTTCGATGCGCATCTCGAGGAAGCTGCGCGGAATGTGGACTGCGCCCGGCAGGATCCCTGCCGTGAGCTCTTCTGTCTCGCGGCAGTCGACTACGACCACGCCCTCACCGAGCAGCTGCACCACTTCGGATGGGTCAACCTCTTTGATCTGCTCCTTGACGTGGCGCAGAAGTTCGCTACCTGACTGTGACTGGCTCACTGTTTCACCGCCGGGACTGTTGGAGTTGGGTTCACTTCAGAAAGGATAGCGCCGCCGCGGCCGAGGGTGCGGGGCCTGCAACGGCGGCTGCCGCGTACCCTTGATGGTCGATGAACCCTCGCCTACGGCTGACACTGATGGCCGGCGCCACGATCGTTCTACTCGCGATCCTCGCCTTCCTGCTGCTAAGCGATCCCAATGCCAACAGCTCGCGCCTGCCTGCCACGCGCTTTGCCGGCGGTATTCGGCCCGAGTCTCCCCCAGTTCGCTTTGCGCTTCGCGACCAGGACGGCAAGCTGATCAAGGCCTCCGCCCTCCGCGGCCAGCCGGTGATCGTCGCCTTCATGTACACGACCTGCCAGAACGAGTGTCCAACGATGGCGCAGCAGATCCGTGGCGCGCTCGATCGGCTAGGCAGTGACGTTCCCGTCGTCGCGATCAGCGTCGACCCTGCGGGCGACACGCCTGCGAGCGCTCGACGCTTCCTCTCTGCGCAGCACCTTGGCGGCCGGATGAACTTCCTGCTCGGTAGCGGTCAGACGCTGCAGCCGGTCTGGCGCGAATTTGGCATCCAACCACAGGAGACTGGCCGCGAGCACACCGCGATCGTCGTCCTGCTCGACGCCGAAGGTCACCAGCGGATCGGCTTCCCCTTGAGCGAATTGACGCCCGAGGGAATCGCCCACGACGTCCGCGTGCTCGGGCGCGAAGCTGGCGCCCAAAGCAGCGCTAACTAGCGCTCACTGCGGTGCCTGGTCGGGATCGGCCGCATCCTCGCGCTCGCGCCGAGCCTCGCGCCGACTGCTCCACCAAAGCCCAAGCCCGATCAAGAGAATCGGGGCCAGATAGAGCAGCACGTGGTACCAGTGACCGACGTGGGCGAGCGTAAAAGTCACGAGGCGGCCGCCGATAGAAACCAGAGGCCAAGGCAGGTGAAGGCGACCATCACGAGCAGCATCCAGTACTGCGAGCGGATTGCGACGCGCGGATTGGACCAAGTGGTTAGCGCCTGGTCGTGCGCCAGCACCAGCGCCGCCACGTGGCCGATCACCAGCGCAGCGACCTGCGTGTACCAGATCGCATTGGCGCTTAGGAGTGAGTAGTTGATCGCCGACTGCGAGGTGCCGAAGATGTCGGAGCCGTTGCCGAGCGGGTCGGAGATCAGAAAGAAGCTGGCCTGCCCCTGGAAGACGAAGAGCGAGAAGTAATGCGCAACGACGTAGGCGAGCGCGATTGGGATCAACGTGTGGGCGAAGCTACGCCCCAGCTCCGCCGTCGGCGGCATGCCGGAGCCGGTGCGGTTCATTCCGACGACGGCGAGCCCGTAGAGCCCGCTTATGAGCCCCACAAGCAGCAGTAAGCCAACCGTGTAGGCGAGCTCGACTGCAGTACCGGACGCAAAGCCGAGCGAAGCGAAGAGATCGCTGAGCTGCTGTGCCATCCCGCTTGCTCCTGTCCAGACGGTTCCCTGGGAGAAGCCATCGAAGCTGGTGCTGCCGATCAGCACGCAGACGACGGCGACCGAGCCGGCCACCTGCGGCATCTCGAGTGCACCGACGAGAGGGGCGCGCAGGCTGCAGCGGCGATCCTTCCAGTCGAGCGGGGCTAGCAGCGCGAAGAGACTGAAGGCAACGCCGAAGCCGTCGGCGTTGCGGCACCACTTCTCAGCGCCGAAGCAGCTCATCCCGATCAGCATCACGGCGGCATAGATCAAAGCGACAATCGCCAATGAGCTTGGCTCCTCGCGGCCGCTCCAGACCAGCTCAATCCAAGCGAAGGCGAGAATCATCAGCGCCGCCGGCCATCGCCCAAGCCGCTCCGGGTAGTTGATCGGTGCCGGCAAACCGCCACCAACGCGCGCCGCCGCCCAGCCGACGCCGCGGCCGACCGCCCGCCACGGGCTGAGGACGGCAAAGACGTCGCCGAATAGGACCGACGCGAACGGAATCCCAACCCAGACGAGAACGAAGATCGCCGTCGGCGCGATGTTTGCCGTCGCCGTCTGACTGCCGGCCAGACCGGCGTAGACGATTAGCGCGAAAGCGAAGATGCCGAGCGCACCGGCCAGAACCTCCAGCACCAGTGGCACCCTGCCGAGCAGCCTTGAGCGTGCACCGGCCAGCACCGGCTTTGGCCACAGCACCGAGAGCGCGACGAACGAAGCGACGAGAACGAAGGCCGCCGCCCAAGCGAAGAGCCAGAGCGGGATCGGCAGGTCGGCGCGCTGACCGATGCCGTGTGCGGATGCTGTCGCCGGAACAGCAAGCGCCGTCAGTGCGGCCAGCAGGCCGGGTGTAGAAAGGCGCATCATCGAAGCGACAACGATACGCGGCGGGCCCGAAGACCCGCCGCGTCGTTACGCCAGTTTTGTTACGCCGCGCACGCGCGGCAAGCCTCAGCTACTTGCAGGGAACCGTGTTATCGATCCTCTTGCCGATCTGGTCAATCTTCCAGCTCTTCTGATCTGCACTCTTAGCCGTGTTGATCGTGTACTCGCCGTTGTAACCAAAGTTGAGCTTCTTGCTCTTGGGACATGCTCCCAGTCCAATCCCCGGCTTCCCCTTGTAATAGGCAGCTTTGATCCCGGAATTGAAATCAACAAGCTGCGAGACGAGCCCGGGCGTCGGCATGATCAGCCCTTCGGGGATCGTGAACCGCATCACCTTGCCGTATAGCCGCTTGGCTGAACCGGTGGCGTTGCTGAGCTTCCCTTCGATCACAGCGGTCGCAAGAGGCGTTACGACGCGTAGGGCCAGAGTGTCCTTGACCCTTGCCCCACCCTTGCTGCGAGCGTTCATCACAAAGGTCTTGATCTCCAGCTCAGTGAACAGCGTGTAGAGCCCAGGCAGCGCACCCTTCGTGCGGACCAGACCGCTCGCAGATGACGGGATGTCGATTCGCGAGTCGGGATTACAGTTATCAGGCGTATCGAGGATCGTCTGGAGGTCGCAGCCCGGAAAGCTGTTGGTATTGAAGACCAACGCTTTGTCGAGATAGACGTTGGCAAACACGGTGGAGAACGGAACCTCGTTCGTGGCTCCAGTGTTCTTGGCGCCAGTGTTTGTCGGACCGCCAGCAATCCCATAAGCATGGAACGGATGGATCTTCAGTGCGACTGCCTTCGGCTTCTTGTTGGTTCCAGCCTTACCGGTTACGCCAGCCTCAAAGCGCTGGAATTCGGCCGGTGTTGCAACCGCTGAAGCTGCCGGCAGAACCGCTGCCAGCGCCGCGATTGCCGCAAACATCGCCACTTTCTTCATCTCGCTCCTTCTCTCAGTTGACGGACCCTGGTAACAAGTACCACGTTCGCGCCGTGCTGTGCGTCAGTTAAGCCAGTTCGGTGCTCAGTCCCCTAGAACGAAACGGGGCGGACCCAATGGCCCGCCCCGAAACTGCTTCAAGTGTCTCTTTGCACCGACTGGGTGCTAGGCGACTACTTGCAAGCGACCATCTTGTCGATCCGCGGACCGATCTGACCGATCTTCCAGCTCTTCTGATCGGCGCTCTTGGTCGTGTTGATCGTGTACTCGCCGTTGTACCCGAAGTTGAGCTTCTTGTTGCTCGGGCACTTCTTGAGACCGACCAGCGGCTTACCCTTCGAAGTGGCAACCTTGATTCCGGAGTTGAAATCAACAAGCTGCGAGACGAGACCGTCTGTCGGAGCGATCAGCCCGTCAGGGATCGAGAAACGTATCCGCGAGCCGTACTTCTTCGCGGCCGATCCTGTCGCCTTGCCAATCTTGCCTTCGATCACTGCAGTAGCGAGCGGAGTAACAACTCGCAGCGCCAGCGTGTCCTTGCTCAGCACGAACGTCTTGATCTCAAGATCGGTGAAGAGCGTGTACAGGCCAGGCAGTGCACCCTTAACGCGAACTAGGCCAGATGCTTGGGAAGGAGTGTCGACGCGAGACAGCTTCGGGCATGAATCCGGATTGTCAAGCACAGTCTGCAGCTTGCAGGTTGGGAAGCTGCCAAGGTTGTAGACGATCGCCTTGTCGGTGTAGACGTTGGCGAAAACTGTCGAGAACGGAACCTCGTTCGTGGCGCCAGTGTTCGCGCCGCCAATGTTTGTCGGACCGCCACCAATCCCGTAATCATGGAACGGGTGAATCTTGAGCTGCACAGCCTTTGGCTTCGCGTTGGTGCCAGACTTACCGGTCACAGCAGCCTCAAAGCGCTGAAACTCAGCCGGCGTAGCGAATGCCGAGGCGGCTGGGACGGTTACCGCAAGAGCGGTAACAGCGGCGATCAATAGTGATTTTTTCATTTCTCTCCTGCTTTCTGCTGGTTGGTCTATCTATAGATACCAGTTCTTGGCCATAAGTTGCGCCGGTAGTTGCGCCGGTTCGATTGCTGGCCGAGTTCGATCAGCGCAACAGAGTGAAACGGACGACGTCGTAGCGACGCCCTCTAAGCGCAATTCCTGAGCGCACAAGGGCTCCACGCTTGTACCCGGCGCGCTCGGCGACGCGCTGAGAACCATCATTCTCAGGTTCGACGTAAAGGTCGAGCCGTTCGAGGCCGAGCGGTCCGAGCGCCCAGCTTGAGAGCAGTTCGAGCGCCATCTGAGCTACCCCCTGATTGCGCGCCCAAGGCGCCGTCCAATAGCCAATCTCAGAGCGGCGGCGGGTCAACGAGACGGCGTGCAGGCCAACGGCGCCGAGCACCTGCGAGCTGTCATCGGCGCTCACGACAGCTAGCGGCAATGCAGTCGGCGAGCGGCCGAAGCTGATGAAGCGGCGCGCGTCCTCGGGCGTGTAGGGAATCGGAACAGAGGTGTAGCGCGCAGTCAGCGGATCGGCGCAGGCCTCAACGAGGCTTCGAACGTCAGCCTCCCCCCACTGGCGCAGCGACAACGGGCCGCTCGCTAGGGGCGGCTCGGGAAGCTCAACCGCTGGATTACCGATCAGCATTGGCTGTGATTGGATCGACGCACTCTGTGCCGCGATGCTAGCGTGCGCGACCGAGCTTATGCGCCCGCTGACCGACACAATTGTTGCGCCATCTTTTCCCAAGGATGCGGAGTGGATCAACGTTGCGACGTTGAAGCTCGAGCAGCAAACCCCGCGCCCAGTATTGATCGAGTTCTGGGACTTCTGCCGCCCCAGCTCACTGCGAGCGCTGCGCTACATCCAAGAGTGGCAGCGCCGCTATGAACCGGCAGGGCTGCGAATTGTGTCGGTCCACGCCCCCGGCTTCCCGCCGTCGCACGAGCGCGCCTTGATCGAGGCCGCCGTCGAGCGCCTCGGGATTGAGCAGGCCGTCTTACTGGACCCTGATTTCGAATACTGGCGCGCCTTCGACAACCCTGGCTGGCCGGCGCGTTACCTCTTCGGGCCAGAGCTGATGCTGGCCGAAGTCCACTACGGCGAAGGTGGCTATCAGGAGACCGAAGCCGCGATCCAGGAGCTGCTCGCAATTGATGAACCGCTGACAGAGCTGCTCGACGCGGCCGACGGAATGGACGCCGAGCTGGTCGTCCCAACGTCCGACCAAGCAGGCGCCTACTGCGGGCCTTATGGCGCGGGGCAAGTTTGGGTCGTGACGGAAGGCAGCGGCGTCCTGACGGTCAACGGCGAACGACGAGCGATCGAGGTCGCCGGCGCCCATCTGCTGATCGACCACGGGGTACACAGCGACGCCGTGCTGGAGATGAGCGCCGAACCGTCGCTGGCAGTGCACGCGACCTGCTTTGCCGCTGGGCTTGCGGCGCCGCTCGCTTAGAAGCCGGTTGCCGGTCGCTCGCCGAGATGATCGGCGATAACGAGCTGCTGCGGCGGGCCGGAATCGGTCACCAACACGCCACGTCCCGGCCGGTACGGGCTAACGATCTCGGTGCTGTTGATCCGCGGCTCTTCGGTCCAGCAGCCGCTGTTAATCATCTGACCACCGCTTGGCAGCCGCCACTCGGCCGGGTCCATCCACGGCAGCGGCCCAGCGCAGTGGGTGTGGCCAAAGATCACGTAATCAGCCTCGACGCCGAGCAGTCCTACGACCCCGCTCATCGCATCGAGCCCCCCGCGGCGCAATTCGTCGCTCGAGATCTTCGAGCTGACGGGGCCAAGGCCGGCGAGGTTGATGCCGGCGATTCCAAGCGGCAGCAGCGCAGCCAGCGCCTTGCCGCGCAGCGGCGCGCGACCGTCGCCAGAGAGCACGGTCCAGGCCTTCGCCGTCGCCGCTCCCGTCGCCCAGCGCCCGCCCGCGGCGCGACCGTTGGCGATCTGGTCGAGCCAGGCATACATCGGAGACAACGCTGCCTCAAAGTCTTCAGCGGCCGCGCTACCTGGCTCCTCTGGAAGCTTGCCGACGATGCGCGCCATCGCGCCGGCGACAATTCGTTCGAAAGTTGGGATCGTGATCAGCCGGTCGAGGTAGTGGCCGTGCGTTGCCCAAACGTCATCGCGCAGCCAAAGCCCCGGGTAGGCGACCGAGAAGTCGACGCGCTTACCGAGCCAGCCCGCGATCGCCTCCGTCGCAGCCGAAGCATCGGCGCCGGTTCGCGTTTCGATTCCAAGCGGCGGTGGCGACTCGAGCGCGCCGCGCCGCGCTAGCCAAGGCGAGATCAGCGCTGAATCATGGTTGCCGGGAACCAACACAACCTCGGCGCGCTTCGGCAGCGCGTCACCGATCGCTTCGATGATCGGCCTTGCCACGCCGAGCGCGTCGTAGAGCGGTCCGTGGCGCAGCTCAAGCAGGTCGCCTAGCAGCACTAGCCGGTCGATATCGGCGAGGGCGCCGCAGAGCGCCGCGAGCGGCTCGGGCCGCCGGAGGATGTCAACCGGGCGCCGCGAGCCGATGTGAGTGTCGGAGATGACAAGTGTTCTCATCGCCGGGCAGGGTAGCCTGACGGGCGATGACAGAAGCAGCGCTCTCAGGAATCCTCGTCGCAGATTTCAGCCGCGTGCTGGCCGGCCCGCTCTGCAGCCAGACGCTGGCCGACCTCGGCGCCGACGTAATTAAGGTCGAACGGCCCGACGGCGGCGACGACACTCGCCAGTGGGGTCCGCCATTCATCGAGGAGGGCTCGACCTACTACCTCGGCCTCAACCGCGGCAAACGCTCGCTCACTCTCGACCTTCGCGACGGAGCCGACAAGGAGCTCGCGCACGAGCTCTGCCGCCGAGCCGACGTAATCATCGAGTCGTTCCGGCCGGGAACGATGGAGAGACTTGGCTTTGGCTGGGAAGTCGTCAGGCAATACAACCCTCGAGCGATCTATACCTCGATCAGCGCCTTTGGCTCCGGCGACGAAGGCGCGGCGCTGCCTGGCTATGACTTGCTTGTTCAAGCGATGTCGGGCTACATGTCGATCACCGGCGCGCCGGACGGCCCGGCGATGCGCCCCGGCACGGCGCTAATAGATCTGACGACCGGCCTCTACGCCGCGACCGGCACGTTGGCGGCGCTGCGTGAGCGCGAGCAAAGCGGCGAAGGGCAGCACCTTGAAGTGGCTCTACTCGACAGCGCCTTCGCGATGCTGCTCAACATTGGTTCCGGCTTCCTCAACACCGGCGAGCTCCCGGTCCGGACCGGAAACGCCCACCCTTCGATTGCCCCGTACCAGACGATCCCAACTGCGACCGACGACCTTGCGCTGGCCGTCGGCAACGACGCTCTCTTTGCGAGGCTCTGCGAGGAGCTCGGCCGACCGGAGCTGTCAAGCGATCAGCGCTTTGCAACGAACAGCGAACGGGTTGTAAACCGTGACGAGCTGATCGCGATCCTCAGTGAGATCTTTGCTGGCGAGAGCGCCCAGCTCTGGGCCGAGCGCCTGACCGCAGCCGGCGTCCCTGCCGGCCCGGTCAACGACATCGCCCAGGCCTACCAGTTCGCAGAATCGCTGGGCTTAGACCCAATCGTCGATCTTGAAGGGGTCCGTTCTACCCGCTCGCCGATGCGCCTGAGCCGCACGCCGGCTGAACCGCAGAGCAGACCACCCCGGCTCGGCGAGCACAACGACGAACTGCGAGCCTGGCTCGGGGCTAGCTAAGCGTCGGTCGCTGCGATTGCCTGGCGGATCGTCTTCGGCAGCATGAAGCGGACGTCCTCCTCGACAACCGTGAACTCTTCAACGTCGGCTGTGCCAGCTGCGCGGAAGAGATCAACAAGGCGCTGAACGAGCTCCTCCGGCGCGCTCGCTCCCGAGGTGATACCGAGCGTCTTGACGCCGTCAAGCCACTCGCCCTGGACCTGCGTCTCGTTGTCGATCAAGTACGAGTCGGCTCCGTGCTCGCGCGCGACCTCGACGAGTCGGTTGGAGTTCGATGAGTTCTTCGAGCCAATTACCAGCACCAGCTCGCAGAGCGGCGCCAACTGCTTAACGGCCGCTTGGCGGTTGGTCGTCGCGTAACAGATGTCGTCGGTGCGGGGGCTGATAATTGCCGGGAAGCGCTCACGTAGGCGGTCGATGATGATGCTCGTCTCGTCAACCGAGAGCGTTGTCTGCGAGATGAAGGCGAGCTTCTCTGGATCATCGACCTCGAGCGCGTCAACGTCGGCGACGGTTTCGACGAGCACGATCGAGTCTGGCGCCTCACCCATCGTCCCTTCGACCTCCTCATGGCCGTCGTGGCCGATCAGAATGATCGTGTAGCCGTCCTCAGCGAACTTGACCGCCTCGCGGTGGACCTTCGTGACCAGCGGGCAGGTCGCGTCAATCGTCTGCAGCTTGCGCTCGGCCGCCTCAGCGTGAACCGAAGGAGCAACCCCGTGCGCCGAGAAGACGGTGACCGCCCCTTCAGGAATCGAGTCGTTCAGCTCGTCAACGAAGACAGCTCCGGCGTCACGGAGCTGCTCAACGACGTGCTTGTTGTGGACGATCTCCTTGCGCACGTAGACCGGAGCGCCGTAGGCCTCGAGCGCGCGCTCAACCGACTGAACGGCGCGGTCGACGCCGGCACAGTAGCCGCGCGGGGCGGCGAGCAGGATCTTCTCAGGAGCGTTCACTAGGGCGTCAGTGTACGAAGAGCTAGCGGCGGCGAAGCTCGTCAACCAAGCTGTAGACAGTTTCGCCCGTTACGTCGAGCGCTCGCGGCGAGAGCTTGTCGACGTTGTCGGCGAGCGTGTCACGCCATGGATAGTCGAAGTCGATCAGGTTGATCGCGGCGACCCCGCGCTCGAGAAACGGTGTGTGGTCGTCGTAGACCCAGAGCCCTGAGCGGTCCGGAAAACTTGCGGCCGTGCCGCTGCGCTTCGCCGCCGCGCGCAACTTGGCCCAGAGCCCGACGTCGGAGCTGCCTTCGCGCGGCAGCCGCAATCCTCGATTGGCGACGTAGTCGAGCAGAATCAGCTCACCAACCTCACCCGGGTGGCGTGCAACGTAGGCTCGCGAGCCGCGCATCCCATCGGCGTAGAAGTCGCCCGACCCAGGCGGCTCCTCCTCGCCGTCGAAGAGCACGAAGCGAACTTCGCGCCCGCCGGGAATCGCCGTTGACCCAAGCCCACGCGCCAGCTCGACAACCGCCGCGGTCCCTGCCGCTCCGTCGTTGGCACCAACAGAGCCCCTCGGCCTCGCCTCAACGTCGTAATGAGCGGCGACGACGACAGCCGGCAGCCGGCCGGGGATCACGCCAACGACGTTGTTGAGCTTCAGCTTGCCCGCTGTGAACGGCTCTAGGGCGCCTGCCGGCAGTCGGCCGCGCAGTTCTGCCGCTAGCCGTCGCGAGGTTGCCGAGCCGGCAGGCCTCCAGCCGTACCGATCAACCTGCCGGCGCAGCAGACTGAAGGCTCGCTTCTGATCGAAGTAATTGACGTTCGGCGTTGCGACGCCGTCGTTGGCCTGCCCTTTGAGGAAGCGCTGTGCCACCGCCGGGCGAGCGACCTCAGCCGGCGCGTTTGGCACCCACGGCCAGCCGGCGAGCGCGAAATAGATCAGCACGCCAGCGAACAGCAACTGCACCAGAAGCACGATCACGAGGACGCGGATGCCACGCGATGGCTGTTGCTCCTGCTCTTTCGTCGGCTCTTGTTCCATTTGTCGATCTGGTCGGTGAAATGCTTTCTACGGATAATCACAGCCAAGCTGGCTGCCATCGGTATAGATTCAGGGTATGGCTCAGGAACACTTTGACCGATTGACCGCGCTCGACGCGTCATTTCTAGAACAGGAAGGCCCGACTTCGCACATGCACGTCGGCGCCGTCGCGATGTTCGAGAACCCCGTTCCCGACTTCGATCAGTTCCTCGACACAATTCGCGGACGCCTCCACCTTGTACCGCGCTACCGCCAGAAGCTTTCGATACCGCCGATGCGCAGCGGCCGGCCGGTCTGGGTTGACGATCCCAGTTTCAACATCGAATACCACGTCCGCCGCACCGCGCTACCGCCCCCAGGTAGCGAGGAGCAGCTGCTGTTGCTGACGTCGAGAATCTTCTCGCAGCAGCTCGACCGTTCGAAGCCGCTCTGGGAGATGTGGATCATCGAGGGCCTCGACGGCGATCGCTGGGCGCTGATTAACAAGACCCACCACGCGATGATCGATGGCATCTCCGGCGTTGATCTTGCGACCGTGATCTTCGACCTTTCTCCCGAGGGAACCGTTGTGGAGCATCCACCTGAGCCCTGGATGCCGGCGCCGGAGCCGGGCGACGCAGACCTGCTTGCCTCTGGCGCGCTCGGAATCGCCCGAACCACGGTTGACAGCGTCAGGAGCCTGACGAAGATGGTCTCCAGCCCGGCCGCCGTCTTCGATGGGCTGCGCGACGGCCTCGAAGGGATCGGCGAGATCGCCTGGGCAGGGATCAACTCGGCTCCAGCGACGCCGCTCAACGTTGAGATTGGCCCGCATCGGCGATTCCGCGTCGTCCAAGCCCAACTGGAAGATTTCAAGCAGATCAAGAATGCCCTTGGCGGAACGGTCAACGATGCCGTTCTGACCGTTGTCAGCGGCGCGCTGCGGACCTGGCTTCACTCGCGCGGCGTTCGCACCGAGGGGCTTGAACTGCGCGCGCTTGTCCCGGTCTCGATCCGGCCAAAGGAAGCTCATCACGAATTCGGCAACCAGATCGCGGCGATGCGTGGGCCACTCCCGGTCTACATCGACGACCCGATCGCGCGGCTTGGAATGGTTCGCCAGTCGATGGACGGGCTGAAAGAATCGAAGCAGGCACTCGGCGCTGAGGTGATCAGTGAGGCCCAGAACTTCGCGCCGCCAACATTGCTGGCCCAAGCATCGCGGCTGAATTTCTCAACACGCCTTTTCAACCTAATTGTGACCAACGTTCCCGGACCGCAGTTTCCGCTCTACGTCGGTGGATCAAGGCTGCTCTCAATCGCGCCGGTCGCATTCCTGCCTCGAAACCATGCGCTGGCGATCGCGATCATGAGCTACGACGGCAGCCTGAGCTTTGGCCTGCTCGGTGACTACGACCAGATGGCCGACATCGACGTTCTCGCCGACGCGCTCCAAGACTCGATTGACGAGTTGCTCGCGCTCTCAGCTGAAGCTGCAGCGGCTCAGTAGCCGAGCGCGAACTTCGCGTCTTCGCTCATCATCTCCGGTGTCCACGGCGGCGTGAAGATCATCGCCGACTCGACCGCTTCAACGCCGTCAAGGACGCTGACGAACTCTTCAATCTGTTCAGCAACGGCCGGCCCAATCGGGCAGGCCGGCGTCGTCAACGTGTAGGTGACGTGGACCTTTGGCCCATCAACGGCGATCTCGTAGATCAGACCCAGCTCGACGAAGTCGAGCCCCAGCTCAGGGTCGATCACGTTCGTTAGCGCTGCCTCGACTTCGTCTACGTTGGCCATAGCGGCGATTGTAGCCCGCGTCACTCCCTACAATCGATCACAGATCATGGTTCTTCTAGTTCTACTTCTGGTCATCGTCCCGATCATCGAGCTGGCGATCATCATCCAAGTCGGATCGATGATCGGCGTCTGGTGGACGATCGCGCTGCTGGTCGCCGATTCGCTGCTCGGCGCTTGGCTGCTGATGCGCGAAGGTTCGCGCTCGTGGCTGCGCTTCCGGGCCGCGCTCGGAAACGGCAAAGTGCCGGCGAAGGAGACCGCTGATGGTGGCCTCGTGATCTCCGGCGGGGCGCTGCTGCTGACGCCAGGTTTCCTGACCGACATCGTTGGGTTGCTCTTTCTATTCCAACCGACGCGAGACATCATTCGCAGGATCGCCTTGACGAAGGCCATCAGCTACGCGGCGACAAGCGTTGGCGGCCCTGCTGGGTGGACGCTCCGCGGTGCTTTCTTTGGTTCGCGCGCTGCGAAGTACGCGCGCGCCAAGCGGCCGAGCCGCGATTACGATGTTGAGGGGACGGCGACCGAAGTGAAGTCGCCGCCGCCAACACTGCCTAGCCGCGACCCAGCGGCTAGTTAGTTGTCGGAACCCATTCTGTCCCAGAGGTAGAGCTCGATGCATTCCTCGGCCAGCTCAGCGCAGCGTTCACGGCTGAGCGCCGGCAGTACGGTCTCCAGCGCTTGCTCCTCAGAGACGCCAGCTTCGAAGGCCTCTTCCCCGCGGAAGCCAGCGGCGATCTTCAGCGCCTCACGGCGATTCTCGCCGAGCGAACCGAAGACGCCCAGCAGAAAGTCGCGATTGGCAACCGGCTGGCCGACCTCCATTGAGGCGTGCCAAGCGGCGAGCATCGAGAGGTCGTGCTCATCCAGATCGGCGACGGCCTTGACGTAATGGGTCTCGAGATCGGTCTCGGGGATCACGTCAACCCAGGCGCGGACGAGTTCGCCAAGTAGTTGGCGTCTTGCGTCGCGGCCTACAGATTCAGCGATTACTCGAATCGCGTCCTGAGGCTCGATGAAACAGAGGGGCAACGGCAGCTCCGAAGGCAGGGGATCAGCGAACGAGATGGAAACTACGCACCGCTGCGGACGACACCTACGATCAGGCAGGAGTGACGCTACTCAAGACCCATCTCGGCGCTCACAGGTGCCGACGAAGACGGCTCCTGCATTGCCACCGCGGGGGCTGACGTAGAGGGAGCCGGTGCGGCGACGATTGGGGCTGCAGTCTGCGCTGGCAGCGTCGCGGACTCGGCTGCTGCCCGCGCACGCTGACGAGCATGCGCGCGAGAGCGTCGCACGGTGACCTCAGCCCGCGAGCGGCCGCTCGCCGACTGGCTGAATGACTGACCTGAGACGAGGGCTAGCTTCGCAGCCGGCGAAGATCCGCCGGGCACTTGATTTAGAGCAACGGCGCCACCGCTCGCTGCAGCAGCGGTAGCCGCGACAACTGCGGTCGCCTTGCCGGCCGCTCCGAAGGCGGCCTCAGTGACGATTTGCGCGCGAACCAGTGACGATGCGGAGCGTTCTGTCGCCCAGTTCGTGAACGATTCGTAGGCGCGAATGAAGGTGTTGCCGGCTTCGTCGAGCTGCGTGCCGGCGGTCGCCAGCAGCGCGACCGGAAAGACGGCCGCAAGCGGGGCGCTAGTGCGATGCATCTCGCGCACAACGCCGCGGCAGGGGCCGCACTGACGCAGGTGCGGCCGCAGTTCAACGAGCTGTTCGGTGCTCGCTTCACCGTCAACGAGCGCCGAGAGCAACGGTTCCCAACGCTTACATTCCTCGCCCGATTCAATCCCCGCATAGCGTGAAAGGAAGGCCCGTCGACCTTCGTATAGGCAGCGGTTGACCTTCGTTCGGCTCCAACCGGTTTCAGCTTGGATCTCATCGTAGGAGTTGCCTTGCGCCCGCAGCCAGAGCGCGCGCACCTCCTGCGGCTTGAGTCGCTGGAGCACCTCAGCCGACTGCGCTACCTGCTCAAAGCCGAGAGCGCGCTCCTCCGGCGAAGCGCCGCGGTCGTTTTCAATCTGGTCGAAGTCGATCTCGCTTGAGGCGAGATCACGCTGGCGCGTCCTTCTCACCGCCATCGCCTCGTGTTTGACGACCGTCCGCAGCCAACTCGGCGCGCGCTCAGGGTCTAGCCGCGGTGCGTGCTTGATGAAGATCTCGAGCCCGCGCTGATAGGCGTCCTCAGCGTCGTCGGCGCAGAGGCTGTGGCGCCTGGCCAAGCGCAGCAGACTGGCGGCATGTTGCTGGACGACGTCAATGACGAGCGCGTCCAGCTCTGCCTGCGTGGCCTCGCGGCCGATTGGGGGTCTGTCATGACTTGTCTGATCCATTGCGACTGCTCTCTAAAGCACGCGCGCAAGTGGTTCTTCCCCTCCCCATCTGACGAAAAGCCCGCAATTTGGGTGTCTTTCGACCTCTTTCACCTAACTAACGAAGCCCGATCAGCGTTCTGCTAATTTGTAATCACGATGGTCGCTTCGATCTTCTCGTTCCCCAACCCCGTCAATGAGGTGTCGGCTCGCCTCGTCGCTGGCGGAGTTGTGCTGATCGCGCTGGCGGCAATCATCTTCGCTCAGCCTTGGATTTTCGTTGTGCTCGCGTTCGGCTTCGTCGCTCGTGCGCTTACCGGCCCGACACTCAGCCCGCTCGGCCAGTTCGTGACCCGCCTCCTCACCCCCGCGCTGCCGTTTGACGAGAAGCTCGTCCCCGGCCCACCGAAGCGTTTTGCGCAAGGAATCGGCGCCGTCTTCTCGGTAACCGCGGCGGTACTGGTGATCGGCTTTGATCAGCTCGGCGCGGCTTCGGTCGTGCTCGCCGTGCTCGCGCTGTTCGCGACGTTGGAATCGGTCTTCGGCATCTGCGTCGGCTGCAAGGTCTTTGCGCTGCTGATGCGCGCCGGTTTGATTCCGGCCGAGGTCTGCGAAAGCTGTAACGACATCACGCTCGGCGCGCCGACCGCCGCAGCTGGCTCACGCTAAACCCCAGGCGCCCCTAGGCAGCGGCCACGTCGCGCTCGACCAACGCTTCAACCGGTCGCTGATAGCCGCTCGCTTGGGCTCGTGCCTCGCCGGCCGCGATCTCTTTGCCGAGCTCATAGAGGTAATCATCGAAATCGACTTGAATCGTGTGCCGCTTCGACGCCACGTAACGCTTCTGCATCTTCGCCATGTCGTCAGCGATGAAGCTGCGCATCTCGCCCTGCGGAGGAAGCTTGTAGCGGCCGGTCAGGTAGTCGGCCACCCACCTCCCCTGAGCCTCGGAGAGCGGCATCACTGCGCCGAGCGGCTGAAGCAGACCAATGAAGAAGAGGTTCGGGATCTCGGGATTGAACACGCGGCGGTAGAGATCAATCCGGTTGTCGGGCGCGGAGATGAAGTCCTCGTCGAAGAACGGGAAGGTGATCTTGTAGCCGGTGCAGTAGATCACGACGTCGGCGTGGACTCTGCTGCCGTCCTCGAACTCAACCTCGTCGCCATCGAGGCGGCGAATGTTCGGCTTGACCTTGATCGCGCCGTGCGTGATCCGGTCGAGAATCCGACTTGAGACGGTCGGGTGCGATTCACCAAACTGGTGGTCCGGCTCCGGCAGCCCAAAGTCGGTCACCTTGCCGACATAGGTGTTGATCAGCTTCGCGACCGCCATCTGCCGAAGCTTGAACGGAATCCGCGGGTTGACCCAGCCGCCCAACTGATCGGTCGGCTTGCCGAAGATGTACTTCGGCACGATATGCGCACCGCGACGGGCTGAGAGGTAAACGTTCTCGGCGATGTAGGACGCCTCGACCGAGATGTCCATCGCGCTGTTGCCGATCCCGAGCACGACGACGTCCTTGCCGTCAAGGAAGTCAGGGCGCATGTAGGAGTGGGCGTGCATCTGCTGCCCCTTGAAACTGTCGGAACCGGGGAAAGCGGGCTCGGGCCAGCGTGGGTCCCAATGGTGACCGTTGGCGACCAGCAGGGCGTCAAAACGCTCGCTGCTGCCGTCTTCCAAAGTCAGCTCCCAGGTGCCGTCGGCCTGCCGCTCAGCATGCTTGACAGGCGTCTCAAATCGGATCCGGTCACGGACGCCAAAGTGGTCGACATAGTCGTCGAAGTAGGCGGCGATCTGCGCGTGGTTGGGGTAATCGGGGTAGTCGTCCGGCATCGGATAATCGGAGTAGGCCATCCGCAGCCGCGAAGTGTTGATGTGCAGGTCGCGGTAGCAAGCCGACATGCCATTGATGTTCTCGTAGACCCAGTTACCGCCGACCCTGTTCGACGCTTCAAAACAGGTGACGTCAAAGCCTCGTTCGGCAAGCGTCTTCAGCGCAGTGATGCCGGACGATCCAGCCCCGATTACGGCGGTCCGTGGCAGCTTCTGATTGCTCATTTCGGTCTCCTAATCAGACGGGAACTTCTGCGAAGTACTTGTCAACCATACGGGCACAGCGCCGCCCTTCGTTTATTGCCCAGACGATCAGCGACTGGCCGCGGCGCGCATCTCCGGCTACAAAGATGCCGGCCTCGGAGCTCTGGTAGGTCGGCGCCTCAATGTTGCCGCGGCCGTCGAGCTCGCAGCCGAGATCGGTTACCAGGCCTTCGACCTCCGGATGGATGAAGCCGGTTGCGAGCAGTACGAGATCGGCCTTCAGCTCGCGCTCGCTGCCGGGCACCCCGGCGAACGGCGGGGCGGCTTCAGCCTGCGCAATGTGCTGCGTCGTGACCTTGCCGTCTTCGCCCGAGAAGTGGGTCGTCACGACCGAGAAATCCTGCTCGCCGCGGCCGATCTCACGCGCCTCTTCCATCGCGTACGAGAGGCGGTACTTCTGGGGCCACAGCGGCCAAGGCGTGCGGTCGTCGGGACGGTGCTCCGGTGGTTCAGGGAGAAGTTCGAGCTGAATGACGCCTAGCGCGCCCTCACGGATCGAGTTGCCAACGCAGTCGGCGCCGGTGTCGCCACCGCCGACGACAACGACGTGTTTGCCTTCGGCCGTGATCTTCGGCAGGTCCGTGGGGGCAGCGGCTGGCGGCTGTGGGCCGAGCTGCTCGGCTACCCAACGGTTGCGACCGTAGAGGTACTCCATTGCGAAGTGAACTCCATCGAGCTCGCGGCCCGGAACATCAAGGTCGCGTGGGACGCGCGAGCCGATTGCGAGGACGACGGCGTCAAAGTCGCTCTTTAGCTGCTCAGCGCTGATGTCTACCCCCACATCGATGCCGTAGCGAAGTTCGACGCCTTCATCGATCAGCTGCTGGACGCGGCGGTCGATCACGTGCTTCTCGATCTTGAAATCGGGCACGCCGAAGCGGATCAAGCCGCCGGGCGCTTCGTCGCGCTCAAAGACGACGACCTTGTGGCCGGCGCGGCGGAGCTGCTGCGCTGCCGCCAAGCCGGCAGGGCCGGAGCCGACGACGGCCACAGAGCGTCCGCTCTCAGCCTGCGGCGGCTCGGGAGTTACCCACCCTTCCTGCCATGCACGGTCGATGATCGAAAGTTCTATCTGCTTAATCGTGACCGACTCGCCCTCACGGATCTCAAGCACGCAAGCAGCCTCACAAGGCGCCGGGCAGAGCCGGCCGGTGAACTCGGGGAAGTTGTTTGTTGCGTGGAGGCGCACGATCGCCGCCTCCCAGTCCTGGTGGTAGACGAGATCGTTGAAGTCGGGGATTAGGTTTCCAAGCGGGCAGCCGTTGTGGCAGAAGGGCACGCCGCACTCCATGCAGCGAGCGCCCTGAGCGGCTAGCTCCTCGTCCGGCCGACTCTCGACGAATTCCTTGTATGGCTCGAGCTCAACGCGCTCAAGCGGGGACTTGTAGGGAATTCCGACCCGCTCGATCTTCAGAAACGCTCCAAGCTCACCCATTAGCGACCAACCTCGCTCGTGTCGACGCTCTGGTGATCGGCGTTCTCGCGCTCTTGCTGCGCCATCTCGGCCAGCACGCGCTTGTAGTCGGCTGGGAAGATCTTGACGAATGAGCCCTGCAGCTCGGCCCAGTCGTCGAGCACGCGCTGGCCGACCGTCGAGCCGGTGCGCTCGACGTGCTCGGCAACAAGATTTCGGACTTCGATTGCGTCGGCCTCATCAAGCGGCTCAAGTTGATCAACCATCTCAGGGTTTACGCGCTGGGCAAAAGTTCGATCCTCGTCGAGCACGAAGGCGAGGCCGCCGCTCATCCCCGCGGCGAAGTTGCGGCCGGTTGGGCCAAGCACTACGACGCGGCCGCCGGTCATGTATTCGCAACAGTGGTCACCGACGCCCTCAACGACCGCACTTGCGCCGGAGTTGCGAACGGCGAAGCGCTCGCCGGCAAGTCCGCGGAAGAAGGCGCGCCCATCGGTTGCGCCGTAAAGGACGGTGTTGCCGGCGATCACGTTGGTCTCGGCGACGAAGTCGACTGCATCGAGTGGGGCGATCGAGAAGATCCCGCCGGAGAGGCCCTTGCCGGTGTAGTCGTTGGCGTCGCCGCGCAGCGTCATCGTCACACCCGGGGCAAGCCAGCCACCGAAGCTCTGTCCGGCGGAGCCTTCAAGCGCGATCTCGATCGTTCCCTCTGGCAAGCCGTCGGCGCCACGAACCTCGGCGATGCGGCTCGAGAGCAGGCCGCCGACGCAGCGGTTGACGTTGCGGACAGGGTGCTCGATCGTGACCTTCTCGCCGCGTTCAATTGCCGGCTCGGCGAGCTTGATCAGCTCCCAATCGATTGCGCTCGAGAGCACCTCGGGCGGCGGACCAACGCGGTGGAGCGGCGCGCCGGGCTCCAGCTCAACGCGGTGGAGCAGGTGTGTCATGTCAACGCCTGCCATCTTCCAGTGCTCGATCGCCTCGTCGGCTTCGAGCAGCTCGGTGCGGCCGATCATCTCGTTCAGCGTCCTGACGCCGAGCGAAGCCATCAGCCCGCGCAGCTCCTCGGCCACGAAGAAGAAGAAGTTGACGACCTGTTCTGGCGTTCCCTTGAAGCGCTTGCGCAGCTCGGGGTCCTGTGTGGCGATGCCGACCGGGCAGGTGTTGAGGTGACAGGCGCGCATCATGATGCAGCCGGTCGCGATCAGTGGGGCTGTTGAGAAGCCGTACTCATCGGCGCCGAGGATTGCCGCGATCGCGACGTCGCGGCCAGTCTTCAGTTGACCGTCGGTCTGAACTGTGATCCGCGAGCGAAGGTCGTTGAGGCAGAGAGTCTGTTGAGTTTCGGCGAGGCCGATCTCCCACGGCACGCCAGCCGAGTGGACGGAGCTAAGCGGCGAAGCACCGGTGCCGCCGTCGTGGCCGGCGATCAGTACGTGGTCTGCGTTGGCCTTGGCTACGCCGGATGCGACCGTGCCGACGCCGACCTCGGAGACCAGCTTGACCGAAACCTGGGCCTTCGGGTTGGCGCAGCGGAGGTCGTAGATCAGCTGCTTGAGATCCTCGATTGAGTAGATGTCGTGGTGCGGCGGCGGCGAGATCAGCCCAACTCCAGGAGTTGTGTGGCGAACCCAGCCGATGTACTTGTCGACCTTGTGGCCCGGCAGCTGGCCGCCCTCGCCCGGCTTTGCGCCCTGTGCCATCTTGATTTGAATCTGGTCGGCGTTGACGAGGTAGTGAATCGTCACTCCGAAGCGTCCGGAGGCGACCTGTTTGATCGAGGAGCGACGCAGGTCGCCGTTGATGTCGGGCTCGAAGCGGCGCGGGTCCTCTCCCCCTTCGCCGGTGTTCGAGCGGCCGCCGAGGCGGTTCATCGCGATCGCCAGCGTTTCGTGGGACTCGGTCGAGATTGAACCAAGCGACATTGCTCCGGTCGCGAAGCGCTTGACGATCTCCTTCGCCGGTTCGACCTCGTCGATCGGGATTGGCGTCACGTCGCTCGTGAACTTGAGCAGCCCGCGCAGCGTTGCGCGCTTCGTCGCTTGTTCGTTGCAGAGGCGCGCGTATTCGTCGTATTGGCTCTGCGCGTCGCCCTCTTCTGGGGTGATGCGAACGGCCTGCTGCAGCGCGGAGATCGTGTCGGGGTTCCACATGTGCTGCTCGCCGTCGCGGCGCCAAGCGTAGATTCCGCCGACCGGCAGGAGATCGGCGTCGCGTTCACCGGAGAGCGGCCATGCGCGAGCGTGGCGCGTCAACGCTTCGGCGCCGAGCACGTCGAGGCCGATGCCGCCGATCCGTGACGCGGTGCCGGTGAAGTGGCGGTCAACTAGCTGCTGCTTGAGGCCGACGGCCTCAAAGATCTGCGCGCCGCAGTAGGACTGAATAGTCGAGATCCCCATCTTCGAGATCGTCTTGAGCAGCCCTTTTCCAAGCGCCTTAACGATGTTGCGCTCCGCCTCGCTTGGGTCGCTGACGCCTTCGATTTGGCCGTCCGCAGCAAGTTCGGCGGCGCTGTCGAGCAGCAGGTACGGGTTGATCGCGCTGACGCCATAACCGATTAGCGTCGCGAAGTGATGTACCTCGCGTGGCTCGCCGCTCTCAAGCACGAGCCCGGCCTGAAGCCGGTTGCCGATCCGCACAAGGTGGTGGTGGACGGCGGCGACGGCGAGCAAAGAAGGAATCCCCGTCCGCTGAGGCCCTACCCGGCGATCGGAGAGAATCAGAACCGAAGCCCCTGCCGTGATCGCGTCGTGGGCCTCATCACAAAGGTTCGCCAGTCGCGTGCTGAGGCCGTCAGCGCCTTCGCTAACAGGCCATGTGATGTCAAGCGTGTGGGCGCGGAAGATCTCGCGTTCGACGTTGCGTAGCGTCTCAAGTTCCTGATTGCGCAGAATCGGCTGATTCATAACCAGTTGGTGGGCGGTCTCCGGTGATTCGCCAAGCAGGTTCGCTTCGGCACCGACCGAGGTAGCGAGCGACATCACGATCGATTCACGGATCGGGTCGATCGGCGGGTTTGTTACCTGCGCAAAGAGCTGCTTGAAGTAGGAGAAGAGCGGCGGCGCGCAGTCCGACATCACTGCCAGCGCGGCGTCGTTACCCATCGAACCGATTGGCTCCTGGCCGGTCTGGGCCATCGGCGTAATCAGCACCTTCAGATCTTCCTCGCTGTAGCCGAAAGCTTGGCGGCGGATGTGACTTGGCAGCACCCCCGTCATCGTCACGTGCGCGGTCTCAAGGTCGTCGAAGTGGACGCAGTTGTCGTTGAACCACTGCTCGTACGGGCGCAAGCTCGAAACCTCCTGCTTGACCTCCTCGTCCTCGATGATCCGGCCCTGCTCAAGGTCGACGAGGAAGATCTTGCCTGGCTGAAGGCGGCCGAGGCGCTTCACGTTCTCGGGTTCGATTGCAAGCATTCCCGACTCCGAGCCGAGCACGACTAGGCCGTCTTTGGTCTCGACCCAGCGACCGGGGCGCAGCCCGTTGCGGTCGAGCGTTGCACCGACGACACGGCCATCGGTGAAGCAGACCGACGCAGGGCCGTCCCAAGGCTCCATTAGGCAGGAGTGGAAGGCGTAGAAGCCTTTCAGCGCTGGCGAGAGGTCGGCGCGATCGCGGTAAGCCTCAGGGATCATCATCATCGCTGAGTGCGGCAGCGAGCGGCCAGCGAGCATCAGCAGCTCAAGAACGTTGTCGAAGGTCGCTGAGTCCGAGCCGCCAGGGCGGACGATCGGCATCACCTTCTGCAGGTCGGGGCCGAAGAGCTCACTGGCGAGCGAGCTCTCGCGCGCCTTCATCCAGTTGATGTTGCCCATCAAAGTGTTGATCTCGCCGTTGTGGGCGATCACGCGGAACGGGTGTGCCAGCTCCCAGCTTGGGAAGGTGTTGGTGGAGAAGCGCGAGTGCACCAGCGCGAGCGCCGAAGCGAATCGCTCATCACTGAGGTCGGGGTAGAACTCGGCGACCTGGCTTGACATCAGCATGCCCTTGTAAACGCAGGTGCGCGAGGAGAAACTCGGCGAGTAGAAGTCAGGGCCAGCGGCCAGTTCGACGATCCGGCGGATCACGTAGCACTTCCGCTCGAAGGCGTCCTGGTCGCGGTCGAAGCCGGGGCCGGCAGCGATTATCGCTTGGCTGATGTGCGGCCGCGAGCGGCCGGCCGTCACGCCAACGAAGTCCTCGTTGACTGGGACGTCACGCCAGCCAAGGAAGATCTGGCCTTCGACGCGCGTATTCAGTTCGATCAGCTGCTGCAGCTTGCGGCGGCGCTCCGCGTCATGCGGCAGGAAGCAGACGCCAACGGCGTAGAAGCCAGCCTCGGGCAGCTCGAACTCGAGCACGCCGCGCAGGAATGCATCGGGAATCTGAACGAGAATGCCGGCGCCATCACCACTCGTAACGTCTGCGCCCTCCGCCCCGCGGTGCTCGAGATTGTCGAGCGCCTCGAGCGCCTGCTCAATTACGCGGTGCGACGGGACGTTGTCGAGCTTCGCGACCATCGCCACGCCACAGGCGTCGTGCTCATAAGCGGGGTTGTAGAGGCCCTGAGGCCCTGGGCGTTTGATCATCGTCATTGCTCTGTTCCGCTGCGGGCACCGTGGCGTACGCCAACCTCCGAAGCGAACCGATCATTCTAGTGGCAGACTGGGGTTCTAAGGACTCTGGCTGCGCCGACAGGGAAAGCGCGTTTACTGAGCCGACGGGCTGTCGCGGTCCGCGAGCTCCGACGGCACTGGGCAGAGACCGCCGCGACCAGGACAATCGCCGCAGAGACCTCTCCAAGGCTGGCTGGCGACTGGGTACTCGGCGGCGATCAGCCCAGCGGCGGCCTCACTGAGCTGCTGCTCGAGCGCGGGCACGTCGGCGCGGCTAAACGAAGCAGTCACCGGCTCGTCGGGGCGCTCCAAGAAAAGGTGAACTACATCGACCGCTTCAGCCTCCGAACCGCGCAGCACGGCGAGCGCGTAGAGCGCGCGCTGAACGGCGTAGCTGGCGGCGACTTTCTGCTCTAGGTCGTCGGTTGGCCGAACCCCGTCGGTCTTGTAGTCGACCAAGAGCGCGGGCATCCCTAGCGTGATATCTAGCGCGTCAATAATGCCGGTCAACATTGGCGCTGACGGCGAGTCGGCGACCAGAGGCAGGCTAAAGGAGACCTCGCGCTGCGCTCGCTCAAGCCGTTCTCTGAGCGGGCTGGCACGGATCGCTTCGACGTAGCCGCGGAGCCGCTCGATCATCGCTGCGTCAGGCTCGAGGTCGTTGGCCGCGGCCGAGGCGCGAATCTGATCGTCACTCGGCGCCGAAGCAGTGGCGCCTAGATCGGCTCGCTCGAGCAACGCATGAGCGACTTGGCCACGGGCGCGGGCGTCGCCGCCACCGGCGCCGCTGGGGCGATCCCTGTCCGGAAGGCGCAGGACGTGCTTGAGGTACCAGCGGTAGCCGCAGCTCTTATAGGTGGCTAGTGACGAATAGCTGAGCGTTGGCGCAGGCGCGAGCGCTTCCACCGTGGTCAACGGGGCGATCTCCGGGCTGCCCTCGAGATCAGCAGCAGCAGCGGCCAACTTAGGAGCGGAGTCGATCAGCGTGAGGTCCAACTGGGAATCTGGGCCGGGCCTGTTAAGCCGCACGCGCAGCGGGGCGCGCCAGCCGCCAGCGGCAACCTCGACGAGCCCGTCGGCCAGTTCGTCTGTACATCCCTCGTCGCCGGAGTAGAGCTGCGGATCGAGTAGCAGCGCGGCGAGCCAAACCAACGGCGCCCTCGCGATTGACTGGTCCTTGAACCAGTCGCGGCCTAGGTCGACGGTGCCGGAGAGAATCAACCGTCGCTCGGCCCGCGTCATTGCCACGTGCAGCAGCCGCTTGGCCTCCGCCAGCTCGCGTTGCTTGCGCTCCTCATCGAGCTGATCAAAGTCGAACAAGTGGTTTGAGACCGCCGAATCGTCGCGCAACCGCACGCCGATTCGCTCACCATCGACGAGCACAGAAGGGCCGGTTGACATCCCTGTTCGCCCGAGTGCCGCCAGCACTACTACCGGGAATTGAAGTCCCTTCGAGCCGTGCATCGTCATTACTTGGACGGCGCCGCTGGCCGATCCTGGTGGCGCGTCGCTGACGCGGTCGTCGATCTCGGCTCGGCGGGCAAGTTGATCGACGAAAGCCCGAAGTCCTGATGACTCTCTGGCCTCATACTGGTGAGCGATGCGAATTAGTCGGCGAACGCGCAGTAGCGCCGACGAGCCATCGGGGCCACGGGCGACCAGCGCATCGAAACCAGTTTCGGCAATCACCCGCTCAAGCAACCTCCCTGGCCCCTCCCAGCCAGCCGCCTTGCGCTCCTCAACGACAATCTCACGACAGCGGCGTAGCCGCTCCCGCTGCTCGTCGGTGATCTGCCCGGACGGTCCGCTGCGATCGGATGAAAGGGCGCGCTCCAACGCAGCGTCGAGACCGCACTTGGCGTCGCGCCGCTCATAGGCGAGCAGCGCCAACGTGTCAGGCGTGGCGCCAACCAGCGGCGACGAGAGCACCGCCAGCAGAGCGTCCTCATCCTCGCGGTTAGCCAGCAACCGCAGGTAGGCGACCAGATCGGCAACCTCCGCGCGCTCCCACCATCCGCGCGCCGCATTCGCGACGGCAGGCAGCCCGGCCCGCTGCAACGCTGCAACTAGTCCGCCGATTGAAGCCCCCTGGCGGACGAGGATCGCAACGTCTCCGGGCTCGCACTCGCCGCCGTCGCAAAGCTCGCGAATCCGCTGCGCGACCATCAGCGCCTCAGCAGCATCATCGTCATCTATGCCAGCCGGAAGCCGATCCTTGAATCCTGCTGGCAGCTTGTCAACTTTTGCCCAGGCCTCGTCGCAGAGCATCAGCTCCGCTACTGCGTCACCCGGCTTCGAAGGAGCGTCGATCTCGACAACCCCCTCGTGAGTCTTCGGCATCAGCGGCTGGTAGCCGCTGCCGTGCATCGGGCCGAACCCGGCGTTGATGAAGGCCAATATCTCGCGATCAGAGCGGAAATTAGTGCTGAGGATCTGACGCTCGCCGGCCGCTTGATGGATCTCGCTGCGGGCACGGAAGAGATCGATGTCGGCGTCACGGAAGCCATAGATCGATTGCAGCTCATCGCCGACCATGAATAGGTTCTCGACGCCAAGCGCTTCAAAGATTTGAAGCTGGAGCGCGTTCGTGTCTTGGAACTCGTCGATCATCACGCGGCGGAACTTCGTGCGGTAGAAGGCAGCGACCGGTTCGTTCGCGCGCAGCAGGTCGCGCGCACCCAGTTCAAGATCGGAGTAGTCGAGAACGCCGCGCCGCTTCTTTGCTGCCCCGTAGGCCTCTCCGAACGAGGCCAGCAGATCGTCGAGCAGCATCACACGGTCGCGCATCGCTTGATTGGCGAGTTCCACCAGCAGCTCGTTGATCGAATCGTGAAAGTCGCTTGCCGGCGGCGCAGCCAGTGCCGCCCCCCTGCGGGCAAAGAGCCAGCTACGGATTAGATCCGGCGTCGGCGGCGGTGCCCCACCCTGCAGCCGCTCGGCGCAGTCGGCCGCGCTCTCACGCGCAGCGACGACCGATTTACCGTCGCCGGCGCTTTCGAGCGCAGCGAGCGTCAACTCGGCGAGCTGGAGCACTCGGGCGCGGTGGCCATCAACGTCGGCCTCCCGCGGCTCCGGCATCCGCGGCTCTGCTTGACCGGCGCTGCGAAGTCGCGAATAGATCGAAAGCACGCTGTCGCGCAGGCCATCCTCATCGGTCGCAGCGAGTAAACCGATCAGGCGCGCGTGGCGCTGCGGGTCGGCAAACAGCTCGGCTACGGCGTGGTCCCACGCCTCGTGCCGCAGAGCCAGCCCGGCGAGCTCGTCCTCGAGCACTTCGAACGACGGGTCGACGCCTGCGAGAACAGCATCGTTGCGGAGAATCCTCGAGCAGAAGGCATCGATCGTCAGCAACCACGCCGACTCGACCTCGGTCGCCAGTTCCGGCCGCCCGCGGTCGTTGAGCCGCCCTCGGATGCGCCCCCGCATTTCAGCAGCCGCGGCGCGGGTGAAGGTGATACCGAGGATCTGGTCTACAGCGATTGGTTCAGAGTCCTCACCGATCACGTCGCGAACGAAGCGTTCAACTAGGACGCCGGTCTTGCCAGAGCCGGCCCCGGCAGCCAGAAGCAGCGCGCCTTCACGGCGATCAACCGCGAGCTGCTGCTCGGGGGTCAGCTCCAGTTCGCTCATCGCAGCGACCTGCAAATTGCCGGGTGGGCACAGGTTCCTTCGCTCGTGCAGGTCGTTGGGCGCGGCTCGATCTCGCCGGCACGAATAGCCCGCGCCGCCTCGAGCGCTTGCAGGCGAACCTGTTCGAGAAGCTCGGTCAGCTCATCTGGCGAGATCGAGCTCGCCGCCTTCACTGCGCTGACACTTGCATCTTCAAGCGCAAAGCCGGCGGCCCCGCTGCTGCCGCCAATCGGCTGGTAGAAAGCCCCGACTACCTCGGCGCCCTCAAAGAGCTTTCCGTAGGCGAGCGCATAGAGAGCGGCTTGGATGTTGCGCTGCTCGATCCACTTTCCCCAAGCGACCTGGCTCGAGCGACCCTTGTAGTCGATGACAACCGCTTCGTCTCCATTGCGATCAACGCGGTCGATCCGTCCGCGCAGCAGCAGGCCGTCGCCGAGGTCGGCCTCAGGCAGCGTCGTGTCGGGGCCAAACTGCAGCTCTAATTCGTCGGCGATGAACTCATTCTCAGCCAACGACTCGGCCTCTAGGTAGCGCGTGATGTCGGCGATCACGCGCGCCCGTCGAGCGATTCGCCGGTCCGCGTCGTTCGCGAGCCGCTCGGTTGCCTCCTTCTCTTCAACGGCTGCGGCCGCGCGAGCCACTGCGTCGTCCAGAGTCGCTTCGCTGAGCGGCTCAGCTAACCCTGTGTAGGCGGCCTCGAGCGCGTGGTGGACAATCCGGCCTCGAGCGCGTGGTTGATCCTCGGCTTCGAGCCCTTCAGGGCGCAACAGGCTCTCAACCATCCAACGCACCGGGCACGAGAGGTAGCGTTCGAGTGTCGTCGGTGAGAACGACTCGGTCGCCGCAAGTCGATCGAGAACCGCGGGCGAAGTGAACGCTCGAGCCGGCTGGTCGGGCGCGGGCATCGCGACCGCTGCAGCAACAGCAGCTTGGCGCGCGCTGACTAGGTCTTTCTTTCCCCAGGTAAGCGAGCCTCGCTCGCGCTCGCGTGGCTGCGGCCAAGAGTCAACAGCGGCGCGAATGTCGGCAACAAAAGGCGAGACGAGCTTTTCGGAGCCGTCTTCGCCGCTCGATGACCACGAGACCACGAGCAGTTCGGTCGGCCGCGAGACCGCCGAGTAGAGCAGGTAGCGCTCCTCTTCGAGCGTCGTCTCGTGCTGATGCAGCAGGAGGCCTGCTGTCTGCGCGAGCTCGCTGCGCGTGGCATCTGGGAGGACCGAAGCGCGGCCCGTCGCCTGCGGGAAGACGCCTTCGACCAGGCGGCATAGGAAGAGCGCTCGCACACGCCGAGCGCGAATCTCCAGCGGGCTAGCGATTCTGACCGTGCCGGGGAGCGCGCCGTCACCAGATCGGACTTCGACCGCCGCGAGCATCGCTGCGAGGTCATCAAGCACCGGTGCGAGCTGCGCGTCGCGTTCGACCAGCACTGCTAGCGCGTCGAGCTGCCCAATCAGGGCCGCTGCGGCGCGTGCGTCGAGCTCGCGCTCGGCGCTGAAGATCGGCGCCTCGTCGGCTTGATCGTCCTGCCACGGTGCGCGGACCAGCCGCCGCGCCTTGGCGGCGAGCTCTGCGTAGAGCGCGCCACCCTCGGCCGAGATCGCGGCTCGCGTCTGGTCGATTGCCTCTAGCGGGAAGCTCGGAACCATCTGCTCCCAGAGCTCTCGCGCCCGTTCGGCATCGTCGATTCCGTCCTGCCTCAGTTTCGCTTCAAGCGAGTCGACTAGGCCATCGCTGCGCACTACTCCCGGCGCGCGCAGCCATGACAGAAGGTCGTTCGCGCTGCCGCGCCCGGATGCGCAACGAAGCAAGGCGACCAGTGCCCTCCCGGTCGATACTTCACCTGCGCGAACCCAGCGCTCTAGAGCGAATGGAATTCCCGCATCGGTGAAGACTTCAGCCACGAGCGGCCCGGCGTTGCGAACATCGCGAACGGCGACCGCGATCTCATCCCAATCGAGCCCCTCCTTATGGTGGAGCCGTTGAACCCGCTCCGCGATCAGCTCGATCTCAGCGCGCTCGTCGCCGCCGATCAATAGCTCCAGCGCAGCATCCTCGCCGGCAGCTAGAACGGCCGACGGGGCGCCGCTGTCGAAGAGCGCCCTCTCTATCTCAAACAACTGCTGCGGGCGAGTCAAATCGCCGCCGTTGGGGGCGACCGCTGGCAGCGCGATGACCTCCTCAGCGGCAGCCGCGAGCCTCGTGAAGGCTCGTTCGCGCCCGGAGAAAGCAATTCTTCCTTGCTCGTAGGGAAGCGAAACCATCACCTGCGAAGCCTCACCGGAAGCCACAGCTTCAATCGCATCGAGCTGCGGGTCGGTGAAGTCGTCGAAGCCGTAGAGGAAGACTGGCGTCTCCTGCCAAAGACCGGGGTCGGCTACGAGCGCATCGCAAACGGCACGCGCGTAGGCGGCGGGGTCAAGCGCGCCGACCCGGTCGATCCGTTCGCTGTAGGCGCCGAAGAGCGCTGCGAGGTCGTCTGCGTACCCCTTTCGCGCGGGTATCGCGGCGGCCCAACGCGCGGTTGCAGCCGAGAATTCACGCGGCCCCACAGCTCGCTCGCCGAGCTCCGCGGCTAACTCCGCCAGAGCCCTGGTGAAGCCCGCCGTCACGGCCGAATCAGCCAGCGGGCCGAGACGGCCAGCGTCGGCCAGCGAGAGTGCGGACGCACGCGCTGCGAGCGACGTCAGTAGCTGGCTGGCCGGGCGTGCAGTTACCCCCGAGCGCTCCGCCATCCGTCGCTGCAGCCCCTGGAAGCGCTCAACTTGCAGCCCGAGCCCCGACCCGCCTGCAAGCTCGCGTCGGTAGGCATCGACGTCGGCCGCGGTGGGTACAACGAGGATCGGCGCCTGCCCTGCTTCCGCCGAACCACGGACGGCGTCGAGGATGACCACTGCCTTCTCGGCATTGGCAGGCCCGGTGATGAGTTTCAGCGGCATTCGAGGATGGTCGCCGCCGACCGGTAGAAACTGACGCGCCTAAGGCGCAGGCTCAAGCGGCCTCGTCAGCCGAGTCGCCGCCACTGGCCTTGGCGGCCTTTGCTGCCTCGGCCTCGGCGATCGCGTCGGCGTCGGCGGTTGCGTCCTCGGCGGCCGGCGCCTTCGCGCCTTCCTTCGCCCAAGCCTCGTCAAACTCAACTCGCCACTTGCCTTCCTCGGACTGCTGCAGCGCGAGCTTGGCGCGGAATGAGCGGCCGCTGCGGCCCTTGAAGCCGGCGACCTGCTTCTCGGTGCGGCCGGTCGTGATCAGTTCGCGGGCGATCGCTGCCGGAAGCTGCTTGCCAACCTTGCCCTTCCAAATCACGAAGCCGCAGCCTGGATCCTCACGTGCCCAGCAGGAGTAGCCCTTGCGGTTCTCGATGATGTCGGCGCCGCAGACCGGGCAAGGCCCGAGGTTGGCGCGCGGAATCTTGACGTCCTTCAGCTTTGTGTCGATCTCGCTAATCGTGCCGACGGCGAACTCTTTGATGTCGGCCATGAACTTCTTGCGCGTTTCGGTTCCCTCCTGAATCTGCGTGAGTCGGTGCTCCCACTCGCCTGTCAAGGCGGGCTCGGTCAGGGGATGGCCATCGAGCAGGCGAATTACGTTCATGCCCTTCTCGGTCGGGACAAGCGCGCGTCCTTCGCGCTCGATGTAGCCGACGTCGATCAAGCGTTCGATGATCGCGGCGCGCGTTGCTGGCGTGCCGATCCCGGATTCCTTCATCGCCTCGCGCAGTTCATCGTCGTCGACGAGCTTGCCGGCCGTCTCCATAGCTCCCAGCAGCGAAGCGTCGGAGTATCGCCGCGGCGGCTTCGTCTCCTTCTCGAGCGCCTCGACTTCGGTCGTGTCGATCTCTTCTTCGAGCTCAAGCTTCGGCAGCGTCTGGTCGCGCCCTTCATCTTCCTCGGCGGCGCTCTTGGCGCCGTCGGCCAGCTCGCCGTAAACGCCACGCCAGCCCGGAACGATCAGCACCTTGCCGCGGGTGCGGAAGACGTGCTCCGAGACGGTCGTCTCAACGCGCGTGTTCTCAAACTCGGCGTCGGGATGGAAGATCGCGAGGAAGCGGCGAACTACAAGGTCGTAGATCCGGCGGTCGTCGGATCCCATCTTGTCGAGTTTGTGCTCGGCATTGGTCGGGATTATCGCGTGGTGGTCGCCAACCTTCTCGTCGTTGACGACGCGGCCGAGCGGCAGCAGGTCGAGGCCGGTGACGTACTCTGCGGCCGCCGTGTACTCGGAGTCACGCCCAACCTGTTCGGCGGTTGGCTTGATCTCGTCGACCATGTCGGTCGTCAAGTAGCGCGAGCTGGTCCTCGGATAGGTGAGTGCTTTGTGCTCTTCGTAGCAGCGCTGCGCCGCGCCGAGCGTGCGCTTGGCCGAGAAGCCGAAGCGCGTGTTGGCGTCACGCTGAAGCGAAGTGAGGTCGTAAAGCATCGCCGGCTTTTCGGTCTTCTTCGTCTTGTCGAGCTTCGTGATCTTGCCGCGCTGCCCCTTGACGGCGGCGACGATCTCGTCGGCTGAGGCCTGCTTCTCGATCCGCGGCTTGGCGCCAGCGTGGTAGCGGCCTTCGTACTTGCGACCGCCGTCGGCCTCGAACTTGGCGTCGACGAGCCAGTAGGCCTCGGGGATGAAGGCGCGGATCTCTTCTTCGCGCCGCGTAAGAATCGCCAGCGTTGGCGTCTGCACTCGGCCGAGCGATACCGCCCCGTCGAATGATGAGCGAAGCCGGATCGTCGCAGCTCGGGTCGCATTCATTCCGACGATCCAGTCGGCCTCGGAGCGCGACCGAGCAGCCTCCTCAAGCAGCGCGAACTCGCTTGCCGGGCGCAGGTTCTCAAGCGCGTCACGCATTGCCGACTCGGTCATCGAGGAGAGCCAGAGCCGCTCGACCGGCTTCTTCGAACCGGCTTTTTCGTAGAGGTAGGCGAAAATCAGCTCGCCTTCGCGGCCAGCGTCGCAGGCGTTGACAACGAGATCAACTTCGTCGCTGCGCAGATACTCGCGGACAACCTTCATCTGCTTCTGCGAGCGCTCGTCGCGAACTTCGAGCTTGAACTTCGTTGGAACGATCGGCAGGTCGGCCATCCGCCACTTCTTGAACTTCTCGTCGTACTGGTCTGGATCGGCGAGCGAAACAAGGTGGCCGACGGCCCAGCTGATGATGTGATCGGGGCCTTCAAGGGCGCGTGATCGCTTCTCGCCGGTGCCGGCCTTCTTCTTGAACGGGCCGGGCAGAACGCGGGCAAGGTCCTCCCCCACGGAAGGCTTCTCGGCGATGATCAATGTCTTACCCATCGCGCCGCAGCGTAGCGGCCTGCCCGACGGGACCGCATCTGACCACCGCGATAGTTACCTTAAAAGTAAGGTCGTGAGCTAGCAATGAGCGAGAAGCCAAACCAGCCACGACCGAAGCGACCGGCGTCGTCTGCGCGCTCTAAGGCGAAGCGCACAGATGCGCAGAAGCGCAACGATCTGTTGCGTCGGCGTGCGATTCCGGTCGCAATTGTTGCCGGGCTGGCATTCCTTTTCGGAGCTATTGCTGGCGCCTCCTCCGGAGCTGCTGGCGAGACCGAGGTGCGCGCCTACGCTCAAGCTTGGTCAAAGGCCGACTGGGCCACGATGTACGCGCAGCTAACAACGCAGACGCAAAAGAGCACTCCGCTGCTCGACTTCGCCCAGTCGAACCGAACGACGTTGGCGACCGCAACGGCCGCCGAGCGCTCGGTTCAGGCCGGCGAACCGCAGGATTCGGGCGACGGGCGCTGGAAGGTACCGATCACCGTCCGCACAAGGATCTTCGGCACCGTCCGCGGCAACGTGACACTGCAGACTGTCGAGGACGGCGACAGAACGAGGATCGCTTGGATCCCTTCCAACGCCTTCCCTGATCTGAAGCCAGGCCAGCAACTGACACGCAACACAACGATGCCGGCGCGCGGCGCGCTGCTCACCAAGGACGGCCAAGTGCTGGCCGAGGGGGCCGCCCGAACCTCAGCGGCGCCAGCGATCTCCAGCGAAGTGGTTGGCCAGATGGGCCCAATTCCGACCGAGAGGGCGCTCGAGATCAACGCGCTCGGAATCCCGCCCGATGCCCCAGTTGGGATCTCCGGCCTTGAACTGATCTTCCAGCCGCAGCTGGCAGGGTTGCCGTCCGGCACGCTCAGCGCCGGAAACCGTGTGATCGCGCGCTCAGCAGGAACCCCGGGCGCGAAGGTACGAACAACGATCGTGCCGAGCGTCGAGCAGGCCGCGATCAATGCGATGTCCGGCCGCCAGGGCGGCGTCGTCGCACTGAACCCGCGCACCGGGGCTATCGAGGGTTTCGCTGGCCAGGCCTTCTCACTGCTCCAGCCGCCGGGCTCAACCTTCAAGCTGGTCACTACCGCTGGAGCGCTCGACGCTGGTGTTGCCAGCACCAAGTCGACTTACCCGTTCATGTCAGGGATTGAGCTCTCGGGCTTCCGCCTCTCGAATGCCGGCGGCGAGGTCTGCGGTGGCACGCTGGCTGAGGCTTTCGCCGAATCGTGCAACTCCGTTTTCGCGCCGCTGGGCGCGAAGCTCGGCTCGACGAAGCTGGTCGCCGCAGCACAGCGCTTCGGATTTAACCGCCCCTCACCGATCCCAGGAGCAGCCCAGAGCACAATCCCACTCGAACTCGGCGACGACCTCAACGTAGGCTCGTCGGCGATCGGCCAGGGCCAGGTGCAGGCCAGCGCGCTACAGATGGCTCTCGTCGCGGCAACGGTCGCGCGCCGCGGCCGCCTCGTAACGCCGACGCTTAGCCAAGCGACGGCCGACAAAACGAAGTCATCGAGCGGCGCGCAGGTAATGAAGAACACGACCGCCAGAACGCTCGAGCAGTTCATGATCGGCGTCGTCAGTGGCGGTACCGGCACAGCCGCCGCGATCCCCGGCATCACCGTCGCCGGCAAGACGGGAACTGCCGAGCTACGTTCGCCGAGCGAGAACCCGGAAGACACCGACGCTTGGTTCGTGGCCTTCGCCCCGGCAGGCAAAGCGAAGATCGCGACCAGCGCAGTCGGCGTGATGTTCGTTGGCGCTGGCGCCGGCGGAGAGACAGCCGCGCCCGCAGCGCAGGGCGTGCTCAGCGCAATGCTCGCGCAGCGCTAAACGTCGAGCGTGACGCTGGCCATCTCATCAGGCACAGCGCTGCTACCGATCTCAAGCTCCAGCGGCCGGTAGTCAAGCGATGAACGCGGCAGCTTAAAGATTAGGATCGCTCCGGTAGTCGGAAGGTTCGCGGCAGCGCTGTTGGGGTTTGGATACTGGCCACCATCGGCGAGCACCGGCGCTTCGCGGAAGACAAGCTTGTTCGATCCGTCGACAGCAACCGGCGTGAACTCCTCGCCGCGGGTATCGACGATCTTGAAGTCGTCGGCCGTCCGCGCGATCTGATCGCTGCTGTTGAACGCACGCACCCAAACGCCGAACCAAAGGTCTTCCGTGCCAAGTGAAGCGTCGAGCGGATCAATCCCCGCAAGAAGGTCACTGTCGCCCGCATCGGCAGGATTGAGCTGGCGCGACATCTGAACCTGATACTGCAAGTCGCCGAGCGTGACGTAGATCGCCTCCGACTCGCCGACCGAGACTGTCGCCTCCTTGTCGCCGCAGCCAGCGACCGCAGTCGCGGCGATGACGAGAAGAGTTAGAGCGAGAAGACGACGGACCATTGCGGCTCCAAACTGTATTCGATTGGCACGCGGCAAGGTCTAGCCGCGCAACCCTGTCGCCGGCTTGCGCGCGCCGCCGGCAATTGTCGCGCGCGACCCACGCGCACTGCCATCCTCAAGGATCCGCGAAAGCCGCTTCAGCGATTTACGCCAACCGCGACGACGGGCTCGGTCCTGACCGGCAGCGCCGATCAGCTTGTCGCTGGGCAACGGGGGACGCGTCTCAACGGTGAGCGTGATCTCGGTACCGCCGTCGCCGTCATCGCTCAGTTCAAACGCCGTCAGCGTTCGAATCCGGTTGTACTTACCGCCGCAACCGGCAAGAACGATCAAGCTCGGCGCTCTGTATTCAGTGATCGCCATGTCACCCCAACCGAAGCGGTCGAATGGCAGATCCTCACGAAAGCGCCCTCCCGCACCCGGGCCATATGTCTCTTCGCGCGTCATTCGCCAGTCGGTCAGGAAGTGCTCGGTGAACTCAGAATAGTTCGCCAGATCCGATAGGTAGTCGAAGACAGCGGCGGGTGGCCGGTCAATCTTCTGGGAAATCGTGCAGGGCTGCATTGCGAGCCGCAGTCTACCGAGGAGACGGAGCGAAAAGTCGCGCGACTACCGGCTAGGCAGCGCGCGGCAGCGGCATTCTGCGAACGCTAACGCCGTGCTCAACGTGACGGACCGGCGAGATCGCGCGCGGCGACTCGCGGTGCTTCTCCCGACAAAGAACGCAAACCGAACCATCGTCGAACTCGAAGACCTGCTCGCCGGTGAGTGGAACGCGACCACAATCGGCGCAGTGCAGTTCAGCGGCGGCACGCGTGTCGTGCCCCTTGCGCAGCAACCTAAGCTCCAGTTCCGGCTCGCCGAGCAACTGATTCCAACTAAGCATTGGTCGAGATTCGGTGCCAACTACGGTTCCCCTGCTGGCAGTCGTCACTAGATTGACACCGGGCGTAGAATTACTCCCAGTAGCTTCAGCAGGATCGATTGGAGGACTGCAATGAGCGCAGAAGATCAGCTCGGTGGCACCACGGCATCCCACTCGCCCGCGCCGTCCGCGCGGACGGCGGTTGATCCGTCTGATGCCGATCTCGTGGCAGCGGCTCGTAACGCTTTGGAAGCGCCGGGCGACTACCTGATTTTCAAGGAGGCAGATGAGCTGCGGATCGTCGCACTGATCGGTGATTGGACCCGGATCGGCCGCAGCACCGCGGCCGACGTGCGCTTCGACGACCCGACGGTTTCGCGTCGGCACGCGCTGATTATCCGCGAAGGAGACCAGCTCAAGCTGGTCGACGACAGTAGCCTCAACGGGATCTTCGTCCGCGGCGTGAGGATAGACCGCTACGCACTCGTTGACGGCGACAGCTTTCTCGTCGGCCGCTACAGAATGAACTTCATCAGGGTCACAACGACCGTCGAAGCTGAGGGCGCCGCAGCGCCCAATTCGCTGCCCGTCTAGACTCGCCGCAGATGGCGATTACGATCTCGGTTCTAAGCCAGAAGGGCGGGACAGGCAAGACAACGACGGTCCGTCACCTCGTTGGCGCCTTCCGCCAGACCGGGCTGCGCGTGCTGGCCGTAGATCTTGACCCTCAAGGCAACCTCTCCGACTACTTCGACATCGATCCGGAGGCTGACCCAACGATCGGCGACGTTCTTTCAGGGCGCGCAACCGCCAGCGAAGCGATCGTCGATGACGTCATTCCGGCAAACCTCAGCCTTGCCGAGGCCGAGATTACGCTGGCCGGCAAGATGGGCCGCGAGCTGACTCTCCGCGGAGCGCTCGCCGAAGTCGATGATCGCTACGACGTGATCTTCATCGATTGCCCCCCCGCCCTCGGCCTGCTTACGGTCAACGCGCTGGTGGCGGCAGACCAGGCGCTGCTCAGTAGCGAAGCGCAGTACTTCGCGCTTCAGGGGGTTGAGCAGGCGCTTGAGGTGATTGAGCTGGCGCGCGACAGCCTTAACCCCGAGCTGCAATGGCTCGGAGTGCTCTTCAACATTGCCGACATGCGTACCGTTCATTCGCGCGAAGCCTTTGACGCGCTGCGTGAACATGTCGGTGACCGGCTGCTCGACCAGACCGTGCGCCAGTCGATTGCCTACGCTGAATCGGCTGAGCGGGCGACGCCGATCTTTGAGCATCGCCCCGACCTTGGTTCCGATTACCTGCTCGTCGCCGCCGAACTGCTGAGGCGCCTCGGCCTCCACGAGCAGAGCGCTCAGATCGCCGCGCTGGTTCCGGCCGAGACAGGCGCCTAGAGCTCTTTAACGTCGGCGCCGCCAGCTTCGAAGCGGACGCGCTTAATCTGCGCCCACTCGCTCGCTTCGGCGCTGAGTGCTTCGACGACGCCGCCGGTCGTATCGAACGTCGTCCAGGCAAGAACCGTTGGTCCAGCGCCGGAGAGCGTCGCACCGAGCGCGCCGAACTCCTTGGCGCGAGCGATCAGCTCATACGAACGCGGGTAGAGCGGGCCACGATAGGTCTGATGGAGGCGATCATCGAGGCCGCGGGCGATCAGCTCGAAATCGCCTCGAGCGAGACCCAGCATCAGGAGCGCACCGTGGGCGACGTTGAAGACGGCATCGGCCATCGGCACCTGATCCGGCAGCGCAGCACGCGCTTCGCGCGTGGAGACCGCCTCGTTCGGCACGATCAGCACGGCCTCAAGTCCGTCGGGGGGATCAAAGCGTGTTACCTCGCCACCGGTCGTGACTACAAAGCCGCCGTGCAGTGCCGCAGCAACATTGTCGGGATGACCATCAAGCTCAGCTCCAAGCGCGAGTAGATCGGCATCAAGCTCAAAGAGATGATCGGCCGCCATCAGCCCGGCGAGGTAGGCAGCGGCGCTGGTCCCAAGCCCGCCGCTGAGCGGAATCTCGGAACGGATCGTGAAGCTGAAATCTTCCGGCGGATGGAGCCGCTCAAAGCCGCGCACGACGAGGTTGCGGCGGTCGCGCGCGATCGCGAGATCGGTCTCGACAGCAAAACTGCCTGTCTCCGTTACCTCCAGCTCCATCGAGAGAGAAAGAGCGACGGCAAACGAATCAAACCCTGGGCCAAGGTTGGCCGACGAGGCGGGAAC
>CAMCVN010000004.1 GCA_945881845.1 Bifidobacterium breve
AACCTCGACACCGTCGGCCGCATAAAGCAACGGCGGCAGGCCGGAGATGAAGCGCTCCGACTCCGCAATCGTCTTGTGCATCTTCCAGTTGCCTGCGATCAGCGGTGTTCTCATGACAATGCCTCCACGGCGGGGAGCGTCGCTCCCTCGATTAGTTCAAGTGTCGCCCCTCCCCCGGTTGATAGATGGGTGACGCGATCTTCAAGTCCGAATTGGGCGAGCGCAGCGGCACTGTCGCCGCCACCGACAACGCTCGTTCCGGGGCATGCGGCGACGGCCTCCGCGACGGCCCGTGTGCCGGCCGCAAAAGGTTCCATCTCGAAGGCGCCCATAGGTCCGTTCCAGAAGGCGCTGCCGGCGGTCGCGATCAGCTCGCTGTAGGCGGCCGAACTCTTCGGCCCGATGTCGAGTCCCATCCAACCTTCTGGAACGTCGATTCCGTCGAGTTCGCGAATCTCCGTCTCGGCGCTGAACTCCTTGCCGATCACCAGATCGGTAGGGAGCAGCAGCTTCGTGCCGCGCTGCTCAGCCTCCGCCAGCACGCCGCGGGCCGGCTCAATATCGTCGTCGGAGCAGAGCGAGTTGCCGATCTCGTGGCCTTGCGCGGCAAAGAACGGGAAGCACATCGCGCCGCCGATCAGAATTGCGTCGGCGCGCTCAAGGAAGGCGTTTAGGACGCCGATCTTGTCGCTCACCTTGGCGCCGCCGACGATCGCAACCAGCGGCCGCGGCGGGTCGGCGAGGATCTCCGTGATCGTCTCAACCTCGCGCTGCAGCAGCAGGCCGGCCGCGCTCACCTCGAGATGGTCAACGATGCCGACGTTGGAGGCGTGGGCGCGGTGCGAAGCGCCGAAGGCGTCATCGACGTAAACGTCAGCGAGAGCGGCGTAGGCGGCGGCTAGTTCAGGATCGTTCTTCGTCTCCCCTGCCTCGAAGCGGACGTTCTCGAGCATCAGGATCTCGCCTGGAGCGAGCCCCTCAGCGATCGCCTGCACCTCATCACCGACAACCGAGCGGGCGAGCTTCACGCGCCAGCCGGTCAGCTCGGTCAAACGGTCGGCCGCGGGCTGCAGCGAGCAGCTCGGGTCAACTCCGTTCGGACGGCCGAGGTGTGAAGCGAGCACCAGCGCGCAGTCGCGCTCGAGCAGGTACTTCAGCGTCGGCAGCGCGGCGCGAATCCGCGCATCATCGGTTACGTGGCCGTCACCGTTGAGCGGCACGTTGAAATCAACGCGCACGAATACGGTTCGCCCGACGACGTCAATCTCGTCAAGCGTGCGCACCGGCTACTAGAGAAGCTTCTGGACCAGGTCGACGACGCGGTTCGAGTAACCCCACTCGTTGTCGTACCAGCTAACGATCTTGACCAGCGTGTCATCGAGAACGCTCGTTAGTAGCCCGTCAACGATCGAGCTGTGCGCGTCACCGACGATGTCGGAGGAGACGATTGGATCCTCGGTGTACCGGAGGATCCCGTTCATCGGCCCGTCGGCAGCGGCCTTCAGCGCAGCGTTGATCTCCTCAACGGTGGTTGCGCGCTCAGCCTCAAAGGTTAGGTCTACAACCGAGCCGGTGATAACGGGGGCGCGGATCGCGTAGCCGTGAAGCTTGCCGCTGAGCTCAGGGAGAACCAGCGCGACTGCCTTCGCGGCGCCGGTAGAGGTTGGCACGAGGTTGGCGGCGGCGGCGCGGCCGCGGCGCAGGTCGGAGTGAGGGCCGTCCTGCAAAGCCTGATCGCCTGTGTAGGCGTGAATCGTCGTCATCAGGCCGTGCTTGATTCCAACCGTGTCGTTGGCGACCTTGGCGATCGGCGCGAGGCAATTCGTGGTGCAGGAGGCATTCGAAATCACGTCCTGCGTGGCAGCGTCGTACTGATCAAAGTTGACGCCGAGCACGATCGTCTGATCCTCACCGCTGGCGGGAGCTGAGATGACGACCTTCTTGGCGCCGGCCGTGAGGTGCTTAGCGGCGTCGTCGCGCTTGGTAAAGAAGCCGGTCGATTCGACGACGACGTCAACGCCGATCTCTTCCCAAGGCAGGTCGGCCGGGTCGCGCTCAGCGCAGACGCGGATCTCATCGCCGTCGATCGTGATCGAGTTGTCGGAGTACTCAACGGTTCCGCCGTAGGGGCCGAGGATCGAGTCGTACTTGAAGAGATGGGCGAGCGTCGCTGGATCGGTCAGATCGTTGACGGCGACGAACTCAACGTCGGCGCCACTGGCCTTCGCTGCACGGACAACGTTACGGCCGATGCGGCCAAACCCATTCACGGCAACACGTACGGACATTTAGAGGCAATCCTTCGGGTCGATTGACCGACCTAGGCTATCTGAGCAGCGCCGCTGCCCGCTTTGCGATCCCGCACGCTTAAAGGTCGATGTCGCGGTGAACGACGTCTACGGTCAGCCCATCGCCGCCGGAGTAGCGGCGACTCAAGCCTTCGGCGACAGTAACCGAGCGGTGGTGCCCGCCGGTGCAGCCGATCGCGATCGTCAGGTGCGACTTACCTTCGGCTACATACTGCGGCAGGAGGAAATCGAGCAACGACAAGAGGTGCTCGTAGAGCTGCTCAAGACGGCCGTCGCGGCCGACGTATTCGACGATCGACTGATCGCGGCCGGTCAGCGGCCTGAGTTCATCAACGTAATGCGGGTTGGGTAGGAAGCGAACGTCGAAGAGCAGGTCGGCGTCACGCGCCGGGCCGTGTTTGAAACCGAAACTCTCGAATGTCACGGCGAGCTTCGCGGCGCTGCTGCGCGGGAGTAGGTCTTCAATCAGCTTGGCGCGCAGCTCGGCCGCTTTCAGCCCGGTCGAATCGACGACAAGGTCGGCGCGGGCCTTGATTGGGTTGACGAGCTTGCGTTCTGCAGCAACGCCCTGCGGCACGCTTCCCTCGGGGCTGAGCGGATGGCGCCGGCGCGTCTCTTGGTAGCGCGTCAAGAGCTCCTGGTCTGAGGCGTCGAGGAAGAGCACCCGGTAGTTGATGCTGGCCTGTGCCAGCTCGTCAAGCACGCGCGACATCTGATCGAAGTACTCACCGCCGCGGGCGTCGGAGACGACGGCAGCGCGCCGCACCTTCGAGCCTTCGTGGAGAAACACATCAACGAGGCCACCAATCATCTCCGGCGGCAGGTTGTCGACACAGAAGTAGCCTGCGTCCTCGAAGGCTTCCATCGCGGTGGAGCGACCGGCGCCGGAGACTCCGGTGATGATCACGAAGTCCTCGAGCGGGACTGGCTCGATGTCCGGCTGCGAGCTGGATGGAGTTTCAGCGCTCATCGCCTACTGAGTATTGCGCCACCGGCACGGTGGCCCGCAAGCGCTCGCTCAGTTACCGGTGCGGCGCATGTGGTGGAGCAGGTCGTTGGCGACCTTGGTCGGCAGGCCGGGGACCTGCTCAAGCTCCTCGCGGCTGGCCGCCATTACCGCTTCAGGCGAGCCAAACTGCTTGATCAACGCCTTCTTCCGTTTCGGGCCTACGCCGGGGACGCTGTCCAGCGCCGATGCCGTCATCGCGCCGTCGCGGCGCGCGCGGTGGTGGGCAATCGCGAAGCGGTGGGCCTCATCGCGAACGCGCTGCAGTAGCTGCAGGCCGGCGCTAGCGGGTTCCAACATCAGCGGCGCGTTTTGGCCCGGCTCGAAGACCTCCTCGATCCGTTTTGCCAGCGAGATCACTGCCACGCCGCGCTCGCGGAAACGGTCGAGCACTTCAAGGCCAGCCGATAGCTGGCCCTTGCCGCCGTCGATCACGATCAGGTTCGGCAGCGTCGCGAACGACTGGTTGTATGCCGGGTCGTGGGGCGACAGGTCGGCTTGGCTCTCCCAGGCATTTATTCGTCGCTCGAGCACCTCACGCATCGCCGCGAAGTCATCTGGTTGCCCGTCCTCGAGCGAGCGGATCGTGAAGCGGCGGTAATCGGCCTTCTTCGCCGCTGCCGATTCGAAAACGACCATCGAAGCGACAGTGTGCGTACCCATCAGGTTCGAGATGTCGAAGCATTCGATCCTCATCGGCAGCGATTCGAGTTTCAGTTCCCGCTGCAGCTCGTCAAGTGCTTCGACGCGGCGGCGGCGCGTCTGCTCGCTGCGCAGCCGCTCATGATCGAGCGCCAGCGCAGCGTTCCGTTCGGCGAGCTCAAGGATGCGGCGCTTGGCGCCACGTTCGGCGGCGCGGATCTCGACCCCTGCCCCACGCCGCTCGGCAAGAACTTCAGCGAGCGCGCCACGTTCAGATTCGGCGAGCTGCTGCTGCACGATGATCTGCGACGGCACTCCTGGACGGCCGGAGTAGTACTGCGCAATGAACTCGATGGCCACTTCACCACGGTCCAGCTCTCCGGGGTTATCGAGGTAGAACGACTGCCGGTCGGCCAGCACGCCGTCACGGACCTGAAACACCTGCGCGTTGGCCTCTATCCCATCGGCGGCTACGGCGATCGCGTCGAACGATCCAGCAGCTTCGTTGACGACACCCTGGCTCTCGAGCAGCGAACGTACTGCCGTCAGGCGGTTGCGCTCGGCGGCCGCGCGCTCGTACTCGTGGGCCGCGGCGGCGGCCTTCATCCGCGCTTCGAGTTGATCCTCGATCTCACGGAAGTTGCCGGAAAGAAAGGCGATCACGCCCTCGACATTCTTGCGGTAGTGCTCCTCAGTTACGTAACCAACGCATGGTGCTTCGCAACGTTCGATGTGGTAATCGAGGCACGGCGAACCGGTCCGCCTGCCTGGCTCAGGCCCGCGGCAGGAACGGATCTGGAAGACCTTCTCCAGCACTTCAACGGTGCTGCGCGCGCGGCGCGGATTGGAATAGGGGCCGAAGTAGACGCGGCCATTGCGGCGGCGTTCGCGAGTCAAGTAGATGCGCGGGTACTGCTCGTCGGTTGAGACGGCGATGTAGGGATAGCTCTTGTCGTCGCGCAGCCGAATGTTGAAACGAGGTTCGTGGCGCGTGATCAGCGTCTGCTCGGTCAGCAGCGCTTCGGCGTCGGAGCTGAGCAGGATGAAGTCGATTGCCTCAACCGAGTCAACCATCCGCACGCCGCCGCGGGTAACCGGCGAGCTGAAGTGGCTGCTGACGCGCTTTCGCAGCGAGAGCGACTTTCCGACATAGATCACCTCGTCATCAGCATTCTTGAACAGGTAGACGCCGGGTCCGTCAGGAAGCGCCAAGCGCTGCTCACGCAGGCGCTGCTCGCGTTCGCTGATCTGCTTCTTCTCGGCCACTTAGGTGAGGATAAGAGCGCCGACGCGTATAGGCTTAGAAGATGGCAACGACGGCTTTGCGCACCTGCCCACTCTGCGAAGCGACTTGTGGCCTTGAGCTGACGATCGAGGAAGGCAAAGTGACGAAGGTTCGCGGCGACAAGGACGACGTCCTCAGCCACGGCTTCATCTGCCCGAAGGGCGCCAACATTGGCGCGCTCCATGACGATCCAGACCGCCTGCGCACGCCGATGATGCGCGGCGCCGATGGCGAACTTGCGCCCTGCAGCTGGGACGAAGCCTTCGCCTTCATCGACGAGCGCTTCAAGGCGATCGATGCCGAACACGGCCGCCAAGCCTTCGCTGCCTACCTCGGAAACCCGACCGCCCATTCGCTGAGCGGGCTGATGTACATCCGGCCGATGCTGAAGGCGATCGGCACGCGCAACATCTTCTCCGCCAGCAGCGTCGACCAGGCTCCGAAACAGGTTGCCTGCGGCCTGATGTTCGGTAGCTCCCTGAGCATCTCTATTCCCGACATCGACCGAACCGACTACCTGCTGATTCTCGGCGCCGACCCGCTCGTCTCTAACGGTTCGATGATGACGGCGCCCGATTTCCGCGGCCGGATGAAGAAGATCGGCGAGCGCGGCGGCAAGGTCGTCGTGATCGACCCGCGCCGCTCGCGCACCGCCGAGGCCGCCGACGAGCACCACTTCATCCGTCCCGGCGGCGACGCGATGCTCTGCTTCGCGATCGTCAACGCGCTCTTCGACGAAGGGTTGGTTGCGCCCGGAGAGCACCTCGACGGCCTGCTGAACGGGATCGAGCAGGTTGAGGAGGCGGCGCAGCCGTTCACGCCCGAGGCCGTCGCGACAAGCTGCGGGATTGAAGCCGAGACGATCCGGCGCATCGCGCGCGAATTGGCGGCCGCGCCGAGCGCTGCCGTGTATGGCCGAATTGGAACGACAACGCAGCCGTTCGGCACCGTCACGAGCTGGCTGATCGACGTGATCAACACGCTGACCGGCAACCTCGACCGCCCCGGCGGCGTGATGTTCACCAAACCACCGGCCGGTTCGCCGAACACGCAGGGAGAGCCGGGCAGCGGCCGCGGCATGAAGATCCATCGCTGGGCGACGCGCACCAAAGGCCGCGGTGAAGTGCTTGGCGAGCTTCCCGTCAACTGCCTCGCAGAGGAGATCGAAACCCCCGGTGAAGGCCAGATCCGTTCGCTGATCACGATCGGCGGCAACCCGGTGCTATCAACCCCGAACGGTGACCGCCTTGCGAAGGCGCTCGGCACGCTTGACCTGATGATCAGCATCGACATCTACCGCAACGAAACCTCGCGCCACGCTGATGTGATTCTCCCCGCGCTTTCAGCGCTTGAGCGTTCGCACTTCGATCTGGTTTTCACGGTCTTCGCGATCCGAAACTTCGCCAACTATTCGCCTCCCGTCTTTGAGCAGCCTGAAACGATGCTCGACGAATGGGAGATCTTGCTGCGACTGACGGGAATCGCCAGCGGCGCCGGCGCCGACGCCGCGATCGGGCCGATCGACGACTTCTTCGCGCTTGAGCTGGCGAGCCGCGAAACTCGCAGTGAAACGTCCCCCGTCTCCGGCCGCGAGCCAGCCGAACTGGTCGCCGCCGCTGGCGACCGCGTCGGCCCCGAACGACTGCTCGACATCATGCTCCGCTGCGGCCCCTACGGCGACGGCTTTGGCGCCAACCCCGACGGCCTCACGCTGGACAAGCTAGAGGCCAGCCCGCACGGGATTGATTTTGGCCCGCTTGAGCCGCGGATCCCGGAGGCGCTGCGCACCACCAGCGGCCTCGTCGAATTGGCGCCGGAACCGATCATCGCCGACGTCGCAAGACTGCGTGCCGAACTGGAAAGCGGTCCGACCAACGGCAACGGTCTACTGCTGATCGGCCGGCGCCAGCTGCGCTCAAACAACTCCTGGATGCACAACGTCCCCAAGCTCGTCTCCGGCCCCGAGGGCTGCACGGTGCTCGTCAACCCTGATGACGCTGAGCGCTGCGGCGTAGCCGACGGGCAGCGCGCCGTGCTCAGCTCAAAGCGCGGCTCGATCGAGCTGACCGCCGTTCATAGCGAGGCGATGATGCCCGGCGTCGTTTCGGTGCCACACGGCTGGGGCCACGATGGTGAGGAGACAGAAATGAACGTCGCCAGCGCGCACGCCGGCGCCAACGTAAACCTGCTCGGCGACACCGAACGCGTCGACGAGATCTCCGGTACAGCGGTACTCAACGGAATCCCCGTCGAGCTCGCCGCCGCCGGTTAGCAACGGAGCGCCAGCAAGCTCCGGTCAGTAAGGCCAGATCGAAAGACGACATGCCTGCTTGAGCGGGCAGACGTCGGTGAAGCGGCCATTGAAGAAGTCCGCTGCCTGCTGGCCGCGAGAGATGTCAAAGAGGCCGTGGGGATCCTGGCCCGCACGCGGAGGCGTGTTTGTCAGCGGCGGCACGTTGGTGCCAATTGTCGCCCCTTCAAACTGGCGGATCGGGCCGCTGTCGAAGATCACAAGCCGCGAATCGCTGCTCTTGCCTTTACTGCGGATCCCCCAGAACGGCACCTTGTCGAAGCTGCGGCCGCTGCTGTAGACAGGCCTGCGACCTACGGCGCCAACCGTCCGCGCGAGGTTCTCTGCCGCCACCTGAGGAACCTGGTGGTCGCCGACGACGGCCTCCAAGAGCACTTGGTGCGATGGAGTTCCCGGGAGGGGATCATCGGTTGCGTGCAGCGCGTAGCCATTGCCTTCGCCTCTGTCCCATAGGTTCTGAACCGCGCCGAGGATCAAGAGCCGCTTGAGCCGGTTCGGGTAAGAGGGAGCGAAGAAGCCGTCGGAGTACTCGTCAAAGTCAACGCTGCGCGGGAGCAGGAGCGAGTAGTTCATGCCAGGCACACCAAGAACTGCGCGCGTGAAGTCGGGCGCAAGGGCAGTGATCGCAGGCCCAAGAATGCCTCCCTGACTGTTGCCGTTGAAGGCCAGCTTCGAGCGGTCGATCAAGGTTCGACCTGAGGCTCCCGGGATCGAACGCAGCGATGGGTGCGAGGCGAGCCCTTCCGCGTGGATCATCAAACGTCCGAGCATCAGCCCGTTCAGAAGCCCCTGCTGAAGACGGTCCGGGAAAGAGGCGAAGAGCGACATGTCGCCGAGCAGCCTGATCGCGTTGAGGGCGTCACCGCCAGCCATTCCGATCTCATCGGTGCCGCAGAAGAGAATCCCGTGCTTGTTGCCGAAGAACTGATTCTTCTCGCCCAGAGCTTCGCGTGACGACCCGAGCAGACCATGGCCGTAGATGACCGGTCGAGCCGGCTTATCGAGGGCGCTGCGAGGGATACCGCAGACGAACTTTGCCTTCATCGTCCCTTGCTGTTTCGGAATCCAGTTGAACTTGCCCGCCTTGCGTGGCTGGTAGCGGAAGGTTCCTCCTGGCGCGCAGTCCGGCGTGCTCAGGTAGCAGGGAACGGTCATCGTTCCTTCTAGCTGGCGCAGCTGCAGCGGGTTCTGCTGCTCGGTGAAATTGATCGTCTTGTCGATCTGGAACTTGGGCGAGCGGCCGGCGACCTTTTGATCGGCAAGGTTCTTGTCCCCGAGAGCAGCGAAGCTGGCATTGCGCATCGCGAGCGCTCGCTCGGTCAGGTTTGTCTCGCTGACAACCGTGAAGTCCCAAGCTAGATAGAGCGTTGAACGCTTAATGCCGATCCGTCCAAGGAGGTCAAAATCAGGCTTCATTCGGCGCGCACGAACCGCCAGCGCCCCGCTTGCTTTGCTGTCTCGCACCGACGCGAATGCCGCGCCGGCCCGGATTGTGGCGCCCGATCCGTTCTTCAAGTTGCGCAGCGCGACGATGTAGCGACGCCCTTCCGGCAGGTTGCGCGCCGGCCGAATCATCACGAGGTAGCTCCCGTCGGCCTCGTTATCGGGATTTGCGTCGAGTTCGACCCAGATTGGCTGACGCTTGCCGGTCTTAGCGTCAACGAGAACGATCGGCGCATTGGTGGCGCTGTAGCTGCCGATGTCGGTGATTGGGGTTGCGCCGCTGCGCTGGAGGCTAATCCCATCAACGTAAGTCATGATCGCCGCGCCGGGGCTAAAGCCGTCGTTGTTGTTTAGGTCAGGCGTAAAAGACGAAACCCCGCCGACGTTCTTCGGGAAGAGAGCAGCGTTGAAGTTGAGCCTCAAGCCGGTCGCCGAACCACGCTGAGGGGTCGTGAAGTGGTTGCTGGGGAACGGCAGCAGGCAGTCGCGCGCGTCGAACGGTTCGCAGCTCGCCTTCGCGCTGGCGACGCCGCTAAGCGCCATGAGGCTGCAGGCGGCAAGCGCAAGTGTTGCGACTAGCTTGTTCAAGACTCCCCCTTTGCGCCTGCTCCACAGGCGACGTTTTAACCCTCCGGCGGGAAGCTACCACGCGGCGGCGCTGGCTCGCGCCAGCTCAGGTCCGTGCTGAAAGGCCGGCGCGGCGCGCTAGGCGGGGCCGAACTTGGCCATCGTCTCGCGGATCGGATCAGGGATCGGCGTCTTCTCCCAAGTCTCGATGTCAACGAAGACGTAACGAAGCTCAGCAGTTACCAGCGCCTCTCCATCTAGGGAGATCAGCGATGAGACTTCCATCGACGTATTGCCGAGCCGCTCGACCGTGATTGAGACCTCAATCTCATCATCAAAGCGAGCCGGAGCAAAGAACTTCAGATTCGCCTCCGCCACGACGACGTCGACCGCATTGCTCTCCATCACCGCAGCGTAGGAGTCGTCAAAGTGCTGTCGGTAGAGATCGGTGATCGCAATGTCGATGTAGGTCAGATAGTTGGCGTTGAAGGCGACGCGCTGCGGGTCGCACTCGTTGAACCGCACGCGCAGGTTGTAGGTGAAGGAGGGCATTCAGCTAGAGAGTCTGCCGAAGCCGGCCAGCGAGTGCGCAGCGCGTACGCAGCACGTACGCAGCGCGTGCGTTGTCTCGCACCGAACGGGCGGGGAAGAACGCTGAGCCACCCCGCCTAACTACGCATCGTGACGTGGCCAAACCGTGAAATGCAGCGGCAACGAACGTCTGATTTGTGCGCCAATCAACCGAGATCCAGGGTCTGAGGACTGCGAGTGTTTCTCGAAACCAATTACGTCTATATGACGGCGACCGGCGTCGGTATGACGGCAGTCGATCAGATAAGGAGAAGTTCGTAAATGCACTCGATTAGCCGCAAGATTCTTACAACTACAGCGATACTCGGAGTCTTCGGCGCTATCGCCGGGGCCGGCGTGTTCGCGCTCTTCACCAGTCAAACTGAGAACACGGCAAATGCCGTTACGGCCGGTACCGTTGCCATCTCGGACAACGACGCCGGCAGCTCGATGTACACGCTGCCGGACGCCAAGCCGTCCGACACGAAAGTCTCCTGCATCCGAGTGAATTACACCGGAACGCTCGACGCTGACGTCAAGCTCTACATCGGCGAAACGATCGGCGCACTCGGCCCGTACGTGAAGCTGAAGATTGAGTCGGGGACGCAGAGCTCACCAACGTTCCCAAGCTGCACTGGGTTTGTGCCCGACGCGACAGCAATCTATGACGGCACTCTCAGCGCGTTCGCTACGGCGCACTCGTCGTACACAAACGGACTGGCCGACAACCCGGGCACTGTTGCGACCAAGTGGGCAACCAGCGACGCGGTTATCTACCGGGTTACGGCAACGCTCGATCCCGCTACACCGGACGCCCAGCAGGCAGGTATCACCAACGCGCACAAGTTCACCTGGGCGGCGAAGAACCAGTAGCCGCAGCTGGCTACGCGGCCGCCATGGCATCTGCCTCTCGCATCGACAGCGCACGCTGGGCCGGGCTCCTCGCGGGGCTCGGCCTGGTGGTCGCCGCATTCGTTGCTTGGCAGATGCCGGCCTCGGGCCAAGCGCTGGGAGCCGACGTGACGGTCATCGCTACCCCGCACGGGGAACTCGTCGCCGCACCGCTCTCGCCAACCCTCGCCGCGCGCGGGCTGACCCCCGGCGATGCGCGCCATCACTCGCTGACACTGACGAACATCACCGGAGTCCCGCTCAGCGTCAGATTTCGGGCCTTGCCATCGAACAGCGACCTCGATCAGACGGTGGAACTGACGCTCAGCGACAACGGCCGCACCGTTGCGGCCGGAACCCTCGCGTCGCTGCGGCAATGGACAGCGCCACTTCTGCGCCTTCCGGTTCGAGCCGTGCGCCGTTTGATGCTGACTGTGCGACTACTCACGCCCAGAGAGCAAGCCGGCATCGGCGCGAGTGCGCAGACGGCTGGCATGGTCGTCGACGTCCCGCTTGAGATCAGCGCTGCCGGTGAAAAGCGATGAGCTCCGGCGCTGTGCACACGGCCCGGTTTCTCGGCTGGCTGCTGCTGGGGGCGATTGGAACGGTGATCGTGATGACCGTAGTCGGGCTCTTCATCGGACAGCGCCCGTTCACGGTCCTGACAGGCAGCATGTCGCCGACGATCGAGGCGGGCGACGTCGTGGTAGTCAAGAAGATCAGCCCGCTCGACGCGCAGGTCGGCAACATCGTCTCGTTCACAGACCCGGGAGGAAGCGGTGAGATGATCACCCACCGCGTCCGTTCTATCCGTTCGCGCGGAGCAGCCGTCGACTTCCAAACCCAAGGCGACGCGAACAATGTCAGTGAGCGATGGACGGTTGCCCGCAGCGGCGCAGTCGGGCTTGTGACAGAGCGCATTCCCGTAGTAGGCAACGCCTTGGTCTACCTCAGCGGTCGCCCGGCGCGGCTGCTGCTGATTGTGATCCCTCTCTTGCTGCTGGCATCACTCGAGATCTGGCACGTATGGAAACCACGAGATTCTGCTGGCGCTGATCGGCCGATCGATGAAGCGGCGTGAACTGCTCTCAGGCGCGGCGCTCGGGCTCTGCCTGATCGGCGCGGCGGTGCTCGCGCTGACGGGCCTGACAGGGGTCACCTACAGCGCATTCACATCGAGCACGAATGACTCCGGCAACCTCGTTTCGGCTGCGCCCGATTTCAGCGCACCGTTGATAACGGCAAGCGTTATCGGCAAGAGCAGCGGCAGGGCGACAGGCGCGATCAAGCCAGGCGCAACCTACTACGCCTATGCGAACCTGACCGAAGACGGCAACCCGTCGAGCGGTGTCGCAGCGGTCACTTCGGACCACAGCGCGTTTGACAGCGGGATAGCGGCAGCTCCATTGACCGCTGGCAGCTACACGGCGGGTGGAGTTAGCTACGGCTACCGCAGCGCACTACTGACTGCCGACACTCCGAAGGCCGATGGAACCTACGCATATAGCTTCGCGACCAGCGACATAGCTGCCAACACGCGCGCGCAGACAGGCTTCAGCGTCAAGATTGACGGCACGGCCCCGAGCGCCAGTGACATTCAGACCACGAATGGCGGCGCGATTGCCGGCCGGCCGGAAGCCAACGACACGATTGTCTACAGCTTCAGCGAAGCCGTCGACCCAGAGTCAATCCTCGCTGGCTGGAGCGGCGGCGCGACCGATGTCGTCGTTCGGATCGACAACGACGCCGCGGCGGGAAGCAACGACCGAGTGACCGTCTACAACGCCGCCAACAGCGCACTGCTGCCGTTTTCGTCGGTCAACCTCAGCCGTAACAATTACGTCTCAACGAACCGCACCTTCGGCCGCACCGGGACGAAATCAACGATGACGATGAGCGGCGCAACGATCACGGTCAGGCTCGGAACGCAGAGCGGCAACGCGACAACCGCTTCAGCGGGGGCAGCGATGATCTGGTCACCTGCCGCCGGCCCGACCGACATTGCTGGCAACGCAATCTCACTGACCGCGCGTAGCGAGACGAGCGGCTCCGACCGGGAGTTCTAACGCACCAGACGAACCGGTGGCTCACCGCTGCCGGAGGTGACGCCCGCGCCGCGCGCGATCGCGACGATCCGCGCTACGTAAGCCTGCGTTTCGGCGATCGGCGGCACGCACCAGCAGGCAGCAACGCGGCCGGGGCCAGCGTTGTACGCGGCGAGCGCCAGTGGCACGGAGGCAAAGCGGCGCAGCAGGTCGTGCATCATATGAGCCTGTGCGTTGATCGCGGCAACCGCGTCGAACGGGTCGCTGAGGCCGTAGCTGCGCGCCGTCCCCGGCATGAACTGCGCGATCCCCTGCGCGCCGGCGGTGGAGACGGAGCGCGGATCAAAGCCCGACTCTTGCTGAAGCTGCGCCGCCAGCAGCGCCGCGCCGACCGACCAGCCCGAAGCGGCGCGGCGCAGCGGCTCGCGGTAGGCGACCGGCACGAAGTTCGGGACAGCGCTGGCCGCGCCAGCGCCGGGAGGAGCGAACCCGACCGAGGCGCTGCCTGGGTTCGAGATCAGGCCGTAATGCCAAGCCTCCCAAGAATACCTCTGCACGAATCCAAAGCGCTTGGCGTTCGCCGCTAGCCAGCCATAGGCAGCGGGCGGGCCTAGATCGAGCTCGGTTCCGAGCCGGTGCAGCGACTGACCCGGAGGAGCGACCCACTTCGGATCGGGGTGAGCGGCGAAGAGCCGGGCCTGTTCGGCATTGGAGCGGTAGCCGCTGGTAACCGTCAAGCCGATGCCGCTTCGCCGCGCCGCGGCGGCCATCCGGTCAAAGGCCAGCGCCGTATCTGGCCGCATCGGCTTGCCTTGGCGATAGGCGTACGGGCCGGGGTATTCGCCATCTCCGATCGGAACAGCGAACGCCGCTAGCTGCGCCTCGGCGGTCACCGGGCCGGAAACGAGGCCGCCGCCGGGAACGCGAATCGGGTCACTGACGGTAACGACAACGCGGTCCGGCAGCGGCCCCGACGCGAAGCGCACCGCGACGCGGCGCGCGCCGTTGCGGCCCGCCGTCCGCTGCGCGACCGAGCGAGCCAGCGCGAGGTAGGCACTGGCGCTGAGATGACGGCCAGAGCCCGGTGGCTCGAGCGCGCGCGGAAAGGCGTCAACCAGCGCCCGCGCGCCGGCCAGCGCGGCCAGATCGGCGGCGCGCTGATGGTCGGCATGGGCGCCAAGCCCGCGCGCCAACATCCCCAGCCCGCCGGCGCCAACGAGCAGCGCTGCGGTAGCTCCGACGACGAGAATCAGCGCCTGCCCATCCTCCTCCCCTGCTCTCACGCGGGCGGCCCGGCGTTTGCGCGGGCCTCAACGCTGAGCAGCCGCGCAAGTCCGGGCAGCAAACTCGGTGGACTGATTGCCACACGCAGCTCACGGCCGCGGCGCGTAACGCGAAGCTGAGCGTGCGACCAGCCGGGCAGGGCGCGCCGGGCAGCGGCCTGCGGATCGCGGCTCTGCAGCAGAGCCGTTGCACCGGCGCCGGCTGCATCGCCCGCAAGCTCGCGGCAAAGCCCCGCTGCCAATAACTGAGCGGCGGCCAGCGTGACGGCCAGAAGAATTGGGATCGCCGCGACAAGCTCGACCGAGGCCTGCCCTTCACTGCGCGCCAGCCAACCCCAGCTAAGGCCCGCCCCGCAGATGCGCGCCGATGCCGAGCCCGGAGGATCAAGCAGCTCAGCGTCGGCGCCGAGCTGCGCCAGCTCCGTGATCGCAAGCTGGTCTACGCGGTCATCGCTCGAACGAGCAAGCACAACCCGTCTGGCGACGCTAATCAGCGCATCGAGTTCAGCCTCGCGCGGCCGCAGCGCTACGACGACGACCGGAATCCGAGCAGCAGCGATCAGCCGCTCCGCGGCAGCGACAGCGTCATCCCCGTCGCACTCCGTCATCACGAGCCGCCCGCGCGCGCTGGCGACCACACCCTGCTCGGCAAGTTGCTCGCAGTAACGGGCGGCGGCGGCCAACGGCGGAGCGGCCCAGCGCCGACGTGGCCGGGTCGGGCCGAGCAGCGTAATTACCAGCGCCGCATTCTCTGAGCAGTCGCGCGCGAGCGCGACGGCCTCGGTCGGGGCGAGCATCTCAACCTCGTCCTCCCCGCCGAGCACGACGAGCGCCGCCTCCAGCATCAGTTTCCTTCCGATTGCTCGCCGACTCGGGCCGTCGCACTGCCGAGCCGCAGTCCGCCGACAACGGCCGGGACGGCGAGGCGCACGGTCAGCCCACCGCCAGCGCGACGAGCGAGAACGAGCCGCCCACGAGCGCCGCGTGGCAATGCGCGCCGCGCCGCGCGGCCAGGGTCAGTACCAACGATCTGGGCTCGCGCTGCGGCCCGCGCCGCGATCCCCGCGAGCCACCACGATTGCCCGACGACGACGGCCTGCCAGGATCCAACTACTAGCGCTGCTATCAGCGGTAGTAGTGCCACCAATTCGACGGTTGTTTGACCGCTCGTGTCGCGCAGATCAGCCACACCGCGATCGTTACTAGCGCCACGTCACGCCGCTACTACGGCAGCGTTACGGCGCCGCAACGCTGCCCCGCGCAACCCCGCGCCGCAACGGCGCGTCGCGCTAAGCGATCGCGCGGTAGCGCTGCCAGACGACGAATAGCGCCGCCCCGCAGGCGCCCAGCAGCAGCAGCGCAGTCAAGACACCTCCCGGCCCGGCAAGCAGCCGCGACCAAGCAGCGAAGGTCAGGACGAGCGCGCCGACCGCGCCCAACCCAAGCGCGCGAAAGCCAGCCGGCAGCCGCTCGAAGTCTGAGCCATAACGGCGGTAGGCGAACGAGAAGCCGAGCGCGAAGACCAGGATGAAAGCCAGTGACAGGGCCCGCGCAGCAACGGCGCCAACCTCACTGCCGGCCGGCAGGAAGGCCAACGCAGCGGCAGCGAGCAAGATGATCCCAACGTTGACCGTGTTGCGCATCAAGCAATCCTACGCGGAGCCAAGCGGCACCGGCGCGTCAGGCAGAAGAACTATTGATTCAGGCTTCGAGCGCAGCGGCTTCGTTGGCCGGCTCGGCGACGAAGTCAGCTGGCGGAGCGTCCGGCACGATGTCGGCGCCCTCGCGCAGCTCCGCGGCAAAGCGGTAGCCGACGCCGAAGTGGGTGTGGATGTAGCTCCAGTTCGGCGAAGCTGCTTCAAGCTTGTGGCGGAGCTTGCGGACGAAGACGTCAACCGAGCGGTCGCCGCGAACCATCGCGTAGCCCCAGACGCGCTGGTAAATGTCTTCCCGCTCGAGCACGCGGCCGTCAGCATTGGCAAGCAGCTCAATCAGCTCAAACTCGCGCCGTGTCAGTGCGACCGAGCGGCCTTCAACGAAGGCCTGGAAGTGATCGTTGCGAATTACCAGCTCGCCGGCCTCAACCGGGCCGGCGCTGCGGCGCTCATCAACTTCGCGGCGGCGACGGACGACAGCCTCAACGCGAGCAATCAGCTCTTCCGGGTGACAAGGCTTGGTCAGCCAGTCGTCGGCTCCAAGTCGCAGACCGCGGACGCGCTGAGCGACGCTTGAGCGGCCGGTGCAGACGACAACGCCAAGGCCAGGCATCGCTTCGCAGAGCCGCTCGAGATACTCCCAAGCCTGCGGCCCGAGGATCGCAAGGTCGATCACGATCGCACTGAGACGCATTGCGACAACCTCGTCAACCGGCGCCGGGCCAGCCAGCGTGCGGTGTTCCCAGCCGAGACGATCGAGACGCTTATCAAGCACCTGAAGGAAGCCGGAGTCGTTGTCAATTACAGCGATCCGTAGAGCTAGTGAAGCGGCTCCCTGCGAATCGGTTTCGGGCCGGGCGTTCGGAAGCTCGTTCATGTGGAGCAAAGGTTAGGGACTCGTAGCGGCGGAAGCGAGCGTATTTGATCCTCGATCACCGAATGTTCACAGCTATTCGGAGGGAAATTCCTTGAAAAGCCCGGTTTCAACGAAGACAACCTGTTCGCCTACTCCCACCGCATTATCGCCAATACGCTCAATTGCCCGCGCCATCAGCGTCATAGTCATCGCCCATTCGCGGCGATCAATCTCATCGCCGACATTGACCGCGAGCCTGAAGACCTCAATATTGAGCCGGTTAACTTCGCGATCCTGCCGGGAAAGGTCGTTCGCAAGCTCGACGTCGCGCCCGCGGAATGCGAGCCGTGCCTCCTGCACCTCGGCCCGCGCGGCAGTACCCATCCGCAGCACACGGTCAAGCAGCTCCGGCACGATCGGCGGCTCGCTGCCGACGATCGGGATCAGCTTCGCGATGTTGACGCACTGATCGCCCATCCTCTCGGCGTGCTTGATCAGGTGAAGCAGCGCGGCGACCAAGCGCAGGTCACTGGCGACCGGCGCCTGCAGCGCCAGCAGCGACAGGATCCCCTGATGGACTTCGAGGTAGCGGCCGTCAATTCGGTCATCGTCGGCGATCACGAAAGTCGCCAGTTCGATGTCTTGATTCTCGACCGCTTCCATCACGCGGTCGATCTGCTCAACGACGAGGTCGAGTGCTCCGAGCGCCTGCTCTTCGAGCAGAGCTAACTGATCGTGGAACTGCGGCCGGGCACTCTGCCGCTCCACTGGATCAGCCGAACTTCCCGGAGACGTACTCCTCCGTGCGAATGTCGTGCGGGTTGGTGAAGATTCGGTCGGTCGGGCCGTACTCGACGAGGCGGCCGATCCGCGCCTCCTCCGAAGAGCCCATGTCAACGATGAAGAAGGCCGTGCGGTCAGAGACGCGCGCGGCCTGCTGCATGTTGTGCGTGACGATCACGATTGAGACCGTCTCTTTCAGCTCGTGCATCAAGTCTTCGATCCGCCCGGTTGAGATTGGGTCGAGCGCCGAGCACGGTTCGTCCATCAGCAGAACATCCGGGTTGGTCGCCAGCGCGCGGGCGATGCAGAGCCGCTGCTGCTGACCGCCGGACATTCCGAAGGCATTGTCTTTGAGCCGGTCCTTGACGTCATCCCAGAGCGAGGCGCGGCGCAGAGCCTCTTCGACGATCTGATCCATCGAGCCCTTCATCCCCAGCACCTTGGGGCCAAACGCGATGTTGTCGTAGATCGACTTCGGGAATGGGTTCGGCTTCTGGAAGACCATGCCGATCCGCTTGCGGACCTGGACCGAATCGATGTCGCTGCCGTAAAGATCAACTCCGTGATAACGGACCGTCCCTTCGACGTGAGCCCCTGGAATCAGGTCGTTCATCCGGTTGAAGCAGCGAATGATCGTTGACTTGCCGCAGCCGGAAGGCCCGATGAATGCGGTTATCTGCTTCTCGGGAACGCGCAGCGAAACATCAAGCACGGCTGGCGCGGTGCCGTAGCTGACGGAGAGCTTCTCGGTGATGAAGACGGGGTTGTCGATTGCGTCATCGATCACGTCGGCGTGGGCAACCACCGGTACCGGCGCGTGCGGCTGCCCTGCCGGCACAGCCGGAACCTCGCCGGGGACGGCTGGAAGACCCGGCTCGTCGCGCGGTTCTGAGGATGAGGAATCTGAATCGCTCACTTCGCGAAGGGTACTGGCCGGGGTTAGCTCGTCGTCTGACACTTCTACCACCTCTGTTGGTATCGATTGCGCAGCCTGATCGCGACAGCATTGAGAATTACGAGAATTACCAGCAGCACAATGATCGCCGCCGCCGCCAGCATGCGGAACTCGTCGTTCGGCTGCGAGATCCAAGAGAAGATCTGCAACGGCAGAGCGGTGAACGGCGAGTCGAGCCCGGTCGGATTGAATGCGACGAAGGTCGCGGCGCCGACGAGGATTAGCGGCGCCGTCTCGCCGATAGCGCGCGAGATCGAGAGGATCACGCCGGTAGCGATGCCGGGGATTGAGGCCGGAAGGATCTGCCGCCAGATCGCCTGCCAGCGCGTCGCGCCGAGTGCCAACGCGCCCTCCTTGATCGACGGCGGCACGGCGCGCAGCGCCTCACGGCCGGTGATGATTACGACCGGCAATACAACCAGCGCCAGCGTCAGGCCGCCGGCCAACACGGTGCGACCAAGCGAGAGCGGCCCACGGACGATGTAGGCGAGACCAAGGATTCCGTAGACAATCGAAGGCACGGCAGCGAGGTTCTGAATGTTGACCTCGATCGTGCGATTCCACCACCGCGTACCGTCGGCGAACTCCTCGAGATAGAGCGCACTGGCAACGCCGAGCGGCACGATCACGAACGCCACCACAGCCATCAGCCAGAGCGTGCCGGTGATCGCCGACTCAATCCCCGCCTTGGCTGGGAAGGCTGACGGGAAGCTGGTCAGGAATGAGATGCTGAGCTGCGGAATGCCATCGATCGCGGTGTCGATCAGCAGCACCGCGAGCACGATCAGAGCGATGCTGGTGAGCACCCCCAGCAGCAGAATGAAGCTTCTGTCGCGCAGCGTGCGTGCGGCCGGCGGAACGCCAAGTACCTCGCTGGATGGGCGCGCACTGGCCTCGGCGCTGGTCATTCGTAAACCTGCCGGTAGCGACGGACAAAGCGAATCGAGATCATGTTCAGGATCAGCGTCATCAGGAAGAGCGCGAAGCCGACCGCGAAGATCGCCTTGTACCCGGTTGAGCCTGTCGGCACGTCGCCTTTGCCGGTCGCGCCGATGAAGGCCGTCATCGTCTCCATCGGGTTGCGCGGATCGAGCGAAGTCGTCGGTACTTGGCCGGCCGCAATCAGCACGACCATCGTCTCACCGACAGCGCGCGAGGCGCCGAGTACGACTCCCGCCGTGATCCCCGAAAGCGCTGCGGGAACAACCACCCGCACCGTCACCTGGCGGCGACTTGCGCCGAGGCCATAGGCGCCTTCGCGCAGGCTCTGCGGCACGGCCGACATTGCGTCCTCGGCGACCGACGCGACCGTTGGCACGATCAGCACGCCGACGATGATGCCCCCAGCGAGGCCGTTGAAAACCGAAACGTCCATTCCCAAGAACCCTTGGAGAACCGATGGGGTGAAGAAGGTAAGCGCGAAGTAGCCGAAGACAACGGTCGGCACTCCGGCAAGCAGCTCAAGCGTTGGCTTTACTGCCTTGCGGACCCGCGGGCTCGCGTACTCACTGAGGAATGCTGCCGTACCGATGCCAAGCGGGATTGCCACGATCAGCGCAATTCCACTGATTATCAGAGTTCCTTGGACTAGCGGACGGATTCCAAACTGCGGGTCAGAGAAGAGCGGCGTCCACTGCCCATCGGTGAGGAAGCCGCTGGCAGTGACCGCATCGTCGGCGAAGAAGGCCAGCGTCTCGCCGGTCAGCGAGACGACGATCCCAACAGTGATCACAACCGATGTAGCCGCCGCGCAGAAGAGCGCGAAGGCGATCGCCTTTTCGCCAATACGGCGGCGCGCTGGGCCGAATACCGATTCGGCAGTCGGCCCAGCTACACCACTCGCGATCGAAGGGGTCGCCACAGGTGCGACGCCTTAGCTGCCTTCGGCCTTCGACAACGCGGCCTTGGCCTCCGTCAACTGAGCGGCCGTGAGCGGCACGATCTGCGCCGTCTTCGCGGACTCGTCAGCGTTAGCGACGACGTAGTCGATGAACGCCTTGACCTGCGGCTTGTCGGCCAGTGACGCTGTGTTGACGTACATGTAGAGCATCCGTGAGAGCGGCTTGTAAGTGCCATTCTGGATCGTCTCAACCGATGGCTTGATGCAACCATCGCCGCCGTCTACGCCAACTAGGTTCAGCTTGTCGGCATTGGTCTCGTAGTACGAGAAACCGAAGTAGCCGAGCGCGGTCTTGTCGCCCTCAACACCCTGAACAAGAACGTTGTCGTCCTCAGATGGCTGGTAGTCGGTCCGCGTGTTGCCCTTCTCGCCGTTGATCTCCTCGGTGAAGAAGTCGAACGTGCCGGAATCGGTTCCTGGGCCGTAGAGCGAAACCTTGCCGGCCGGCGTGCCGCTGCCGAGCTGGCTGTAGTTGCTGACGGTTGAGCCCTTCTTCCAGAGCTGATTTAGCTGATCGGTCGTCAGGCAGGCGATCTTCAGATCCGGGTTTGTGACGATCGCGATGCCATCATTGGCAACCGCGATCTGGGCGTACTCAACGTTGTTCTTCTTGCAGATCGGGACCTCATCAGCGTCATCGATCGGCCGTGAAGCGTCAGCGATGTCAATCTCTCCAGCACAGAACTTTTCGAAGCCGCCGCCAGTGCCGGACTCACCGACCGTGATCTTGACGTCCGGGTTTTCACCCTGGAAGCCCTCGGCCGCAGCCTGAGCGAATGGGAAGACGGTGCTTGAGCCGTCAACGGCTACAGCACCAGAGACGGAGCTAGTGCTGCCGCTGTCGCTACTACTGCCGCAGGCCGCGACTGAAAGAGCGAGCGCGCCAGCTAGAACGGTGATGATCAATCGTTTCTGCATAGGAGAATTGAGCCTCTCTAATCGGGTTCATTAATTGTACGGGACACTGGCACGTCGGCCGCCCGAGGTTATGAACGTGCTGTTAACTGCAACAACGAGATCTTGCGCTGGCGATCAGCCAGCGATTTGCTTGTCAGCCCGTGATTTGCTTGTAACGGCCGGTCTCGCGCAGCCAGCGGGCTCGCTCGTCGATGATCTGCTCAGCTGTTAGCGGCACAAGGAAGTAACTGCTTGCAAATCGAGCGGCGTTGGCCATCGTTACTTCGACAAAGGTCCCGACCGCCGTCGCCGGACCGGAAGTCGCGCGGTCGAAGTAGTAGTAGAGCGGCCGTGAAGGCTGGTAGCTGTGATCCTGGATCGTGGACAGTTTCGGCGCAACGCAGCCGCTGCCGTCATCGACCGCGACCGTGCTGACCGGTGACAGTTGATCGCGAACCCAGGCGTAGTCGAAGTAGCCAAGCGCGTTCTTGTCGGCCGCGACCGCTGCGATCAAGGCCGCAGCTTGCGGATAGACGTAAGGCTTGTAGTCGCTGCGTGAATCGCCGGCCCTGCCGCTGATCGTTGACGTGAACAGTTCGAATGCGGCCGAGCTTGCCGTCGGCCCAAAGAGCGACACCGGCGCCGCCGACAGGCCGCCGCCGAGTTGGTCGTAGTTGTCAACCTTCGAACCGCTCTTCCAAAGCGAATTGAGCTGCGAGCTAGTCAGGCAGCTGGCGCCGAGCGACCGGTTGGCGATCACGACCGCTGCCTGATGGGCGACGATCAAGCGTTGGTAGTTGACGCCGTTCTTGGCACAGGCACGCTGTTCGCTTGAACTCAGCGGCCTCGTCACGGCAGCGATTTCGACCTTCCCAGCACAGAACCGCTGCAACGCAGCGCTATCGCCCGACGCCAGCACCGCGGTCGTCGAGTCGCCGGTGACTTCGCGGAAGATCTGCTCAGCTTTTTCATTGAAAGGTTGCATCGATCGCGAGCCATCGATGACAACGCGGCCGCTCACACTCTGCAGCTTGGCCGCCGAGTCAGCGCCGCAGGCGCCGAGCGCAAGCACGAGCGCTGCACAGATGACTAGCCCAACAAACCTCCGCTGCACGTGAATACCCCTAGGTCGCCTTGTAGGCGAAGAGTATTCGGGCCGCGGCGGACCTCACCTACAGGGCAGCGTCGAGCGCGCCGTTTTCGTCGGCCGACTCAAGCATTGGCGCGAAGCGATAGCCGAAACCGACGTGGGTGTGGATGAATGACCAGCTCGGCAATGCGCGAGCCAATTTGACCCGCAGCCGGCGCACGTAGACATCGACGGTTCGATCACCGGGGCGAAGCGGTTCGCCCCAGACGGCCTCGTATAGCTCTTCGCGGCGGACGATCCGGCCGTCGTTGCGTGCCAGTTCGACGAGTAGCCCAAACTCACGGACCGAGAGATGAAGCGCAACTCCACCGGCCGACGCCAAACCTTCGCTCGGGTGCAGCTCTAGCGGGCCGAAGCTGAAGACGCCGATCGATTCTTGCCCGTCAACGGCTTCGGATTGATGCAGGGTCACGCTCAGGAGTTTGAACGCCGCGGCCGCGCCACTCTTTACCGAGGGGTGAAGCCACTGTGAACGAGTGGTGAAGAAAACTCTGCTCAACAGCAGCCACGACGGCCGAGGCGCTAACTTGCCGCCGATGGCTATGCGAACAGGATCAAACGACGACGCCGTGCTTGCACTGCTCGAAGAGTCGGGCCGCAACATCGAGCGCACAGCGATGGTGCTGCGTGACTTGATCGCCGATTACCCGCTGCACGCCGAGCTGGCGCGCGAGCTAGTTGTGCTCGAACACGAGGGCGACCGCATCACGCACGACCTGATCGTGCAACTGGGCAGCCAGAAGAAGACGGCCGTTGTGACGGCCGAAGACGGCTACGCGCTGGCGACGACACTTGACGACATCGTTGACTACGCCGAACAGACAGGCGACATGCTCGGCGTCTACGGCGTTGAGGCGCCGATGGAGCAGGCCGTGCAGATGTCGGAGGTGCTCGTCGGCGCCTGCGAACAGGTTGCCGAGGCGCTCCGTTCTTTGCGCTCAGGAACCGATATTAACCCTGCCCTAGTTGAGATTCACAGGCTCGAGAACGAAGGCGACACGCTCCATCGCGCCGCGCTCGCGGCGCTATTCACCGGCGGCATCGACCCGATGGTCGTGATCCGCTGGAAGGACATCTTCACCTGGATCGAGGGCAGCATCGATTCATGCGAGCAGGTAGCGCACCGGCTCGAAGGCATTGTGCTGCGCGCCGGCCGCAGCTGAATAGGCGCTTCTCGGCGCCAAACACGGCCCGCATCAAAACAGGATGTTCACACCAACCGCGTGCTTTCCGGCCCCAGTTGCCGTATAATTGGGGCAGTGGCACGCTCGACAAACGCAGCGACGGTCTCTGCAGCCGCAATCGCGGTCGCAGCAGCGATCGCCGGGCCAGCAGCGGCCGCTGACACGGGGACCTCGACGGAGACGACGCCGGCCACGACGCCGACGACAACTACGCCGACGACGACGCCCACCACGACGACGCCGGGCGACCTAGGAACGATCCCAGGCACAGTTGAAGTCACGAAGCCGCCGAAGGTCAAGAAGCCGAAGCAGACAGCAGCCGACAAGCGCCGCGAGGCAGCAAGACTGTTCCTGATTGAACGCCGTAAGGCAAGCCAACGGCTTAGCGACCAGACGAAGCTTGACATCGCCTCTTCCCCCTTCGCGGGTCTCGGCTCGCCGCTGATGACGGCGCCGCTGGCGAATGTTTCAAACGCCGTCCTCGACAGCTTCCGCGTGCCGCCATTCCTTCTGCCGATTTATCAGGCAGCCGGTGTTGAGTACGGGATCCGTTGGGAAGTGCTCGCCGCTATCAACGAGATCGAAACCGATTACGGCCGCAACCTCTCGATCTCAAGCGCCGGGGCAATGGGCTGGATGCAGTTCATGCCTGGCACTTGGGAGAGCTACGGCGTTGACGCCAACCGCGATGGCGTCAAAGACCCGAACAACCCTGTCGATGCAATCTTCGCCGCTGCCCGCTACCTCAAGGCCTCGGGCGCGAACACCAGCATCGAGAAGGCAATCTTCTCCTACAACCACGCCGACTGGTACGTCGCCGATGTGCTCAAGCGCGCCAAGGCGCTCGCGGCGCTGCCAGCCGACCTGATCAGCGCGCTGACCGGGCTGACGATGGGCCGCTCACCGATCACCGGCGCCAACAGCTACTCGAAGGGAAGCTCGAGCGGCGTCGCGATCTACGGCCAGACGGGTGCCGCCGCGGTCGCCGTACAGGATGGCCAGATCACCGAGATCGGCCGCAACAAGAAGCTCGGCAACTTCATTCGCCTGCGCGACGTTTACGGCAACACGTACACCTACGGTCAGCTCGATTCGATCGCTGCCAAGCACGTTGTGCCGCGCTCCGATGCGACGACAGCCCGGGTCAGTAGCGAGTCGGCCGCAGTTCCAGTTCAAGCGAGCGCTGCAACGGCTAGCGCCGCGGGCGGCAAGGAACGGCTCTTCGCAGAACCTCAGCGCCCAGCCTCCTACAGCGCCGGCGGCTCGGCTCAGGTTGCCGCGACCGGCGCCATGACAGACGGAGGAGCGACCACCAGCGTCGCCTCCGGTGAACTTGGCCTCTACCTTGCGGCGCCCTATTCGCTTCGTCGCTCCCAAGTTGCGCTACGTCCGCTACGCAAGGGCTCGCAGGTGATCGCTGGGACAATCCTTGGTCGCATCGGCGGGGCATCGTTGGCATTCGACAAGAACGACAGCGCCACCCGAAAGGCGGCGAAGAAGCTCGGTCTCGCGCAGCCTCCGCACCTGCGCTTCGAGGTTCGTCCTGCCGGAACCGGCGCGCCAAGGATCGACCCAACACCGATCCTCGATGGCTGGAAACTGCTGACAACCAGCGACGTCTACCGCGCGTCCAGCCCAATGCTCGGCTCGAGCGCTGGCAAGGCGACGATCGGTCAGATCCTGCTGATGAGCAAAGAAGCACTCGAGCGCCGCGTGCTAGCCAACCCGGCGCTCGACATTTACGAATGCGGCCGCCAGGACATCCAAGCCGGCGTGATCGACCGCCGCGTACTGGCAACGATGGAGTTCCTCTCCTCCTCCGGTGACAAGCTCAGCATCACGAGCCTGAACTGCGGCCACGGCTTCTACACCGCCAGCGGCAACGTCTCCGAGCATTCATCCGGCAGCGCTATGGATATCGCCTCCGTCAACGGGATCTCGATCATGGGCAACCAGGGCGACGGCTCGGTTACCGATAAGACCGTCCGCAAGCTGCTGACGCTGCAGGGCACGATGAAGCCGCACCAGATCATCACGCTGATGCAGTACGCCGGCAGCGACAACACCTACGCGATGGGTGATCACGATGACCACATCCACGTCGGCTTCCAGCCGGGCGTTGGTGCTACCGGCGCCGCCGGGGCGAGAGTTGCAGCGGTACTTGCGCCTTCACAGTGGGGCCGCCTGGTTGGCCGCCTCGACGCGATCGAGAACCCCGACGTCTCGATGACGCCGAGCCGTTACTCGGTCAAGGTTCGCGTCAAGGTACGTCCGCGCTAGCCGCGGCCGCTTCGGACTCAAACAGCTCAAGCTCTTCGTAGGCCGCCTCAACCGCGCGTGTCGCCGCGGTGTGCCGCGCCTGCGATTTGGCCGACTCGTACTCGCTGGCCCAAGCTGCAGGGTCGGCCAGCTCATCCTCCAGTGCCGCGAGTTCTTGCTCGGCGCCGGCGACTTTCTGCTCCAACTTCTGCTGCTCGCGCCTGCGGTTCTTCGAGACCGACGGCTTGACGCTTGCGGCTTTCGGCGCGGCGATCCTCGCGGCGTCACTTGCCGTGACCGCCACCGTTGCGGGATCGGCGCCGCCGTTCTCCGCCGTTGCCGCCTTCGCGCCGCCGTTCTCCGCCAGCGTCGGCGGTGAGTCGCCCTGAGGCAGTGGCCCACGTTCCTCGCGCAGGCGCGCGTACTCGGACCAGCCACCCGCGTAGGAGTGGAGCGTGTGCTGCTCGACGGCGACGGTACGGGTGCCAACGGCGTCGAGCAGCGCGCGATCGTGGGTTACAAGCAGCAGCGACCCTTCGTAGCTGTGGAGCGCGTCCTCAAGCGACTCGCGGCTCTCGAGATCAAGGTGGTTGGTCGGCTCGTCGAGGATCAGCACGTTCGATTTGCCAGCTACGAGGACGGCCAGGCCGAGCCGCTTACGCTCGCCGCCGCTAAGGCCATCGAGCGGCTTCTCGGCATCCTCTCCGGAGAAGAGAAAGCGGCCGAGCAACGCACGCGCTTCGTTCGGCGTCAGCCCGGTGCGCTTCACGGCGGCCTCGATCACGGTCCGCGCTCCGCCCCACTCGAGCTCCTCGCCATGCTGGCTGAGGTAGCCGACGGTGACCTTGTGGCCGGTCTTCAGCTGACCGGCGGTCAGCTCCTGCTCGCCAGTCAGCGCTCGCACCAGCGTCGTCTTGCCGGAACCGTTCGGCCCGACCAAAGAAACGTGCTCACCGCGTTCCAACCAGAGCGCGGCGTCGTGCAGCAGAGTGCGACCGGGAACCTCCAGGCGGCCGTCTTCTAGCTCAAAGACGATGCGAGCCGAACGCTCCGGAGCGGCGAACTTGAAGCCAAGCTCGCGCCGGTCGCGCGGGTCCTCCGTAACCCTTTCCATCTTGTCGAGAGCCTTGACGCGCGACTGCGCCTGTTTCGCCTTCGAGGCCTTGGCACGGAAGCGTTCGACGAACTTCTCCATCCGTTCGATCTCAAGCTTCTGCTTTTGGATTGAGCGGCCGAGCGCGATCTCGCGCGCCGCCTGCTCGGTGCGCCAAGCGTGCCAAGGGCCACTGAAGAAGCGCGAGCGGCCAGCCTCCAGCTCCAGCACACAGGTGCCGACCGCCTCGAGGAACCAGCGGTCGTGGGCGACGAGGATGATCGCCGCATCGAGTTCCACCAGCGTCTTCTCAAGCCATTCGAGCGATTCGATGTCGAGGTGATTGGTCGGCTCGTCGAGCAGCAGCACGTCGGGCGAGCCGGCCAGTGCTCGGGCCAGAGAGCCTCGCGTCATCTCGCCGCCGGAGAAGCTGTCGAGCGAGCGGCCAAGGTCGCGCTCGTGGAAGCCGAGGCCGAAGACGATGTCGGTCACGCGGTCGCGCCAGTTGTAGCCGCCGGCCAATTCAAAGCGCGCCTGCACGTTTGCGTAGGCGTCAACGGCGCGCTGATCGCCCTCACCCATCTTCGTCTCCAAGTCGGTCAACTTTGCTTCCAGCGCAACCGCCTCAGTGCAGCCGCTGAGGACGTAATCACGCAGCGTCAGCGAGCGCTCACGCGGCGGGCGCTGGTCGTGGAGCGCAAGCCGCGTGCCCTTCGCAAGAGAGAGCTCCCCGGAGTCGATCGGCGTCTCGCCGGCAAGCATCCGCAACAGCGTCGTTTTGCCGGCGCCGTTGCGGCCGGCGATCGTCATGCGGTCGCGCCGCTCAAGTCTGAACGAGACGCCACGCAGCAGCGGACGGCCTGCGACGTCCTTGCCTAGATCGGAAGCGGTGATAGTGGCCACGGGGAGATGGTACGGTGCCGCGTTATGCGCACTCTCAAGACCTTCTCAGCCCTGACCACCGCTGCCCTCAGCCTGACGCTCGCCGCTTCGGCTGGAGCGGCCGCACCGACCGTCGTCAAGGTCGGCTCGCTGCCCGGCACGCCAGCCAAGTACAACAAAGTCTTCATCTCCAAGTACGGGCCGAGCAGCGCGAAGAAGGTGCTGCTGCTGATTCCCGGAACCAATGGCGGCGCCGAGAACTTCGCGCTCATCGGGCCAGAACTCGCGAAGAAGGTTCCTGGCCTTCAGGTCTGGGCGATGGACCGCCGCGAGCAGGCGCTTGAGGACAACTCGATGATGCAGAAGGTGCTGGCAAACAAGGCGACGGCGCAGCAGGCGCTCGACTACTACCTCGGCTGGGTTCTCAACCCGGCGCAGAAGGAGAAGTTCACGCCGAAGCAGGCGAAAGATTTCAGGTTCATGAAGGACTGGGGCATGAAGATGCAGGTTGAAGACGCCCGCGCCGTGATCCTTCAGGCCAAGAAGCAGGGCAAGACCGTGATCCTCGGCGGCCACTCGCTCGGCGCCTCGATGGCCGCCGCTTACGCCGCTTGGGATTTCAACGGCAAGCCCGGTTACAAGGACATCGCCGGCATCGTCGCGATCGACGGCGGTCTGGCCGGAACCTTTGACGCGACCGACACGGCCGCAGGCGCCCGCGCCAGTCTTGCCAAGCTCGACGTCACTGCGGCCACCCCCGACGGCCCGTGGGCAAACCTGCTCGGCCTCACGGGCTTCGCTTGGGCAACAGGGCCGTTCGCCCAGATCGGCGCGCTTGCCGCGCTGAAGGCGCCGAACGCACTCTCGGTGCTTGCCTCCTTCCCGCTGCTCCCTTCATACCTGAAGGCTGATGTGCCGACGACGAACGAAGGCGCGCTCGGCTTCGCCTTCGACAACGACACCTCGCCGAAGGCGCTCTCGCTGATTCAGGTTCGCGCCGGTCAGCTGGCGACGAGCGGCGATCCGCGCGGCTGGCAGAACGGCGAAGTGACGCCGGTGCAGAACATCGCCAAAGGCTTTGCCGGCAACCAGTACGGCACCAACAGCGTTGACTGGTACTACCCGGCGCGACTGAACGTTGACACCGGCGGTGCCAGCTCAATGGATCGCAACAGCCCGGCCGCCAAGGTGCTCGGGCTACGGGTATGGCACATCAAGGACGTCAACGTTCCCTACTACGCCTTCCAGACCTCGCTGAGCGGCTCGCGCGACGGAGTTGTCAACGGCGCAAAGAACTTCGCAGCGCGCTCGAAGGTGCCAAAGAGCGGCCTTGTAATCGTTGACGCGAAGACAACGACAAGCCACCTGGACCCGCTGCTGGCAGCGCCGGCAACGAACGATTTCCTCAAGACCGTGATTCCGTTCTTGAAGTCGAAGATCAAGACCCGTTGAGCATTCGATAAGCTTTCGGCGTGACCTTCCGAGTCCTCGCCGTACTCCCAGCTTCAGCCGTCAGCGTGCTGCTGCTTGCCCCGGCTGCGCTCGCCGCGACGCCACAGGAGCCGATCAGCGGCGAAGGAACCTACGGTGCGGCCACCGACCGCGTCGTGACGATGACGGGCTTCATGGTTATCGCCTTCTTCCCACTCTTCATCCTCTGCATGAGCCTGCTTCAGTGGCGCCTAGAGAAGCGCAAAGAGGCTCGCAAAGACGCCGCCAAGCGTCTCAAGGCTGCAGCCGGCGACAGCTGGCAAGCCGGCTGGTAGCACTTCTCTTAGGCGCTGATCGCGGCGACGTCGCCGATCTCACCGAAGCTGACCGTGCGGCGTTCGCAGGCACGATCGAAGAGTCGTTCGAATGAGTTGACGGCGCGGCTGTCGTCAAGGTCGCTAGGGCGCAGATCGACGCGCAGCAGCGGCGCCTCCTGAGCGGCGCGTGCACTCCAGCGGCTGATGTTCTTCGCGCTGACCGCGCGCGGCATCGCCACTCCCCTAGCGCCGGTCAGCGGCGTGTGCAGGCGCGACTCGGAGATCCACCACTTGAAGCGCGTGGCAAGCGACTGATGGAGCGCCGCCGTGTAGCCGTAGCCAGGCGCGACGAAGCCCTCAGGCTCAAGGTCGGCGAGATGAAGGATGCGGCGACCAGCGCTGAGCGCACGCCTTGTCTCGGCCGGATCCAGGCTGGCGAACTCAGAGGCGCCCGAGCGCAGTCCGGCGCGATGCCATAGCCGTGGCCGCGCCTGGCGCGGGCGGTCGACGTTGCAGAGGCCGAGCTGTGCCACGCAGGCCCCGGCGTTGCGCTGCTCTGAGAGCCATTCGACGAGGCCATCGCTGAGGTGGTTAACCGGGTGAAGATCGGGCGCGGGCACTACCAACAATGTTGTCCGCTCAATTCCCTGGTCGGCGAGCCAGTCGCAGATCAGCGCGACGCGCTCAAAGCAATGCGGCTTGATGTCGTGGATCGTGACGCTGATCTGGTCGCGCCGCTCAGCTCCAGTGGAGGGCCGCCGCAGGGTCGTCGCGTTCATGCCGCGATCGCCTCAGCTTGACTAACGTGACGATCGAGCGCCCTGCTGTAGCCATCGGCGAGGCGCGTTAGCGAGGCTGTCCAAGTCCGCTCAGCAACATTCTCGAGCCCCCCGCGCGCGAGCCGCTGGGCGAGTAGCGGCTGGCTCGCCAGCGAGCAGAGCGCCTCAGCCAGCAGCTCGGCGTCGGCCGGGCGAAGCAGCCCCGACACACCGTCGCTGACGATCCCGCTCGGGCCGCCCTCATCGACGGCAACGATCGGCAGTCCGCTTGCCTGGGCCTCCAGCAGCACCTGCCCGAAGGTGTCTGTGCGGCTGGCAAAAAGGAAGGCGTCGGCGCTGGCGTAGGCGCGCGCCAGCTCGTCACCTTCGAGCCAGCCGAGAAAGGTTGCATGCTCTCCGAGGCGTTCACGCAGCAGCTCCTCCTCCGGGCCGCCGCCAGCCAAGCAGAGGTGCAGCCTTGGGTCGCGGAGGCGCGCTGCCGCGAATGTTTCGGCCAACAGATCGGCGCCCTTCTCGAGCGTCAGGCGGCCAGCGTAGAGCACGTTTACGCGCGCGTCCGCTCGCGAGTAGAAGCCATCGTCGCGCAGCAGCGGGCTAAAGCGACCGGTATCCACGCCGCGATCCCAGCGACCGACCTTGTCGGCTTCAACTCCAAGTTCGTTTAGCGCAGTGTCCGACGCTTCGCTCGGTGAGAGGACGACGTCGCAGCGGCCGTAGAAGGCGGAGAGGGCGGCACGCACGGCCCACTCCAACCGTTGGTCGCCGCCGCGGAGGGCGGCGTAGCTGGCAAGTTCGGTGTGATAACTGCCGACGACCGGCAGGTTGATCAGATGGCCGACGACTGCGCCGGAGATTCCACACGGCCCGGGGGCGCAGACGTGGATCAGGTCGTAGCGGCCCTCGGCGAGTGCTTCGACGATTCCCGGCATCGAGGGAACGCCGATTTTCATTCCTTCGTAGAGCGGAAGGTCAACGTCGCGAACCGACGGCAGCCGCCGGTCAACGTTGGGGTCGGTTCCGATCACCTCGACTTCAAAGCCTGGAACCCCCCGCGCGCGCAGCTCCTCCAGCGTGTGCGTAACGCCGTGCATCGAGCCGACGCCGTCAGCCATCAAGGCGACCCGCGGTAGCTCTTCCTGACGGCCGACCAACTTGCCCTTCTCACGGCCGAGAAAAGCCGCCGCTGGCGCGTATGGAAGCACCGGGACGGCCGCGTCGAAGAGATCTTGAGCGGCCTCCAAGTAGCCGCTCTGGCGATTAACTGCTTCGACCGTTCTGTCGACCGCGGCGCTGAGGCGGCGCTCATGGACGTGGCGGGCGTGCCGATAGAAGTCTGCGTGGCTGCGATCATCGCTCTGCAATACGGCGACCAGCTCAGCAGCGCTGAGGTTGCCAAGACCAACTGCCGCGAGGTGCGTGCCGATCAGCGCGCGCCCATCGTCGGGGCCGAGGTCGCCGCCACCTTCCGGGTCGCGCTGATCTGCCTCACGCATGAAGCGGCTAACGAGCGACATCACACGGGCGGGATCAATCTTGCCCGCGCCCTCGCAGCCGAGCGTCCGTGCCGCCAGCGCGAGCGCAGCATGGGCCCACTTCTCGGCGCTGCCCTGCTCGCCACGGGCTTGCGCGTTGCCGCGACGGATCTGCGCGAGGAACTCTTCGACCGTCGCTACCGCTGGCGTCTCGGTGAAGGTTCGACCGATGTCGACGCCGGCATGATCGTCGCTGCCGCCAACGCCAACGCCGCCGTGAGTCTCGATGTAGATCGCGGCCGGCTCGTTGAGCTCACGTGCGCGCGAGCCGTTGCGCGTCTCCCAGACCGGAAAAAGCTCCGCTAGGCGGCGCCGGTGGCCCGGCGTTAGCGGCGCGCGCACTGCGTAGAACGGATGCGCCAGTGCGCAGGCGATCTCATTTTCGAAGAGGTAGCCAGCGCAACTAACGATGTCATCGGAGTGGGCCTGCAACCACTCGTGGTCGTCAACCGTAATCCCCCAGCAGAGGACGTGAGCTGCATGCGGCTCGCCTTTGAACCGCGCCGTCAATTCAACCGAGATGAAGACGTCCGGCCGGTCGGCGATCTCAAGTGCACCGTCGATCGTGTCGTGGTCGGAGATCGTTACGAAATCCATCCCGCGGCGCTTCGCCAGCTCGTAGACCTCTTCCGGCGGAGTTGCGCATTCCGGCAAGCCGAGCGCATTTTGAACTCCCAGTGACGCGATCGCAGATGCGGTCGAGTGGCAGTGAAGGTCTGCTCGCGAAAAGAGCTCACGCTCTACCCCTAACGAAGCTGGTTGATTGCTCATGAGCGCTATTTTCCCTGCAAACGGGTGTATTTCGTGAAGATTATGTCGCCCTAACGTGACGATGCGGTGAGCGCGGCGGCCAGCGCTGGGCTAATCTCGGCCGATGGCGACTTACCTCGTAACGGGCGCGACAGGATTCATCGGCCGCAACCTCACGCAGCGCCTCTTGGCGCGCGGCGGCACGGTTCACGCGATTGTTCGCGAAAGCTCACGCGAACGTTTCGAAGCAACCGCGCAGCACTGGCCGGGCGGCGAGAATCTGAAGGTCGTCAGCGGCGACCTGCTAGAGCCGCGCATGGGCGTCAGCGAAGAGTGGATAGGCGAGCATCGCGGCAAGATCGACCACGCATTCCACCTCGCTGCGATCTACGACATGACGGCCTCGGAGGCTCGCAACGAGGAGCTCAACACCGGCGGCACCGCCCACCTCTTGGAGTTGGTCGTCGAGCTTCAGCCGGGCACGCTCCACCATGTTTCATCGGTCGCCGTCGCCGGCTCCTACGAGGGCGTCTTCACGGAGCAGATGTTCGACGAAGGACAGGCGCTGCCGTCGCCATACCACCGCACCAAGTTCGAGTCCGAGAAGCTGGTGCGTGAGCTGAGCGCAGTGCCGTGGCGGATCTACCGGCCGGCAGTTGTGATCGGCGATTCGCGGACCGGCACGATCGACAAGGTCGACGGCCCCTACTACTTCTTCAAGGCGATCCGCCGCGCGCGCAACGTGCTCCCCTCCTGGCTGCCTCTGATTGGGCCTGAGATCGGCGAGACGAACATCGTGCCGGTTGATTTCGTCGCCGACGCGCTCGTTGAGATCGCTCACAAGCCAGGGCTCGACGGCAGCGCCTTCCACCTTGCATCGCCGCAGATGATCTCCTCGGCCGAAGCACTCAATGATTTCGCCAAGGCCGCCAACGCCCCTCACCTTGCGTTGCGACTGCCGCCCGGCCCGCTCGACCCACTGACGGCACAGACCAACGCGCTGCTTCGATCGCTGCCTGGCGTGACAACCGTTGCCGAAACGGTGCTCGACGAGTTCGGCATTCCGCCCGAGGTAATCGAACACACCGGCTTCACCTGCTCGTTCGACACAACGCAGACCAATGCGGCGCTCGCTGGCAGCGGCATTGAAGTCCCGCCTCTGGCGGATTACGCGCAGGTGATCTGGGACTACTGGGAGAACCACCTCGACGCCGGTGGCTTCGCCAGCAGCTCGCTACGCGCAGCGCTGAACGGGCGAACCGTCGTGATCACCGGCGGTTCAAGCGGCATCGGCCGCTCGGCGGCTTTGGAGATCGCTGCCGCCGGCGGCACGCCGCTGCTGGTAGCGCGCTCGCTCGACAAACTTGAAGAGGTCAAGGCCGAAATCGAACTGGCCGGTGGCAGCGCCTACTGCTACTCAGCCGACCTCTCGGACATGGAATCGATCGACGAGCTCGTCACGACGATCCTCTCGCAGCACGCCTCGATCGACATGATCGTCAACAACGCTGGCCGTTCGATTCGCCGTTCGATGGCCAACAGCCTCGACCGCTTTCACGATTACGAGCGGACGATGCAGCTCAACTACTTCGGCGCAATCCGCCTCGTGATGGGCTTCATTCCGCACATGCAGCAGCGCCGCTTCGGCCACGTCGTCAACGTCTCATCGATCGGCGTTCAGGCCAGCCCGCCTCGCTTCAGCGCATACGTCGCTTCCAAGGCTGCGCTCGATGCTTGGACTCGGGTCGTCAGCTCGGAGCTGATCGGCGACAACATCACCTTCACGACGATCCACATGCCGCTGGTGCGCACGCCGATGATCGCGCCGACGAAGATGTACGACCACTTCCCGGCGATCTCACCGGACGAGGCTGGCTCGATGGTCTGTGACGCGCTGCAGCGCAAGCCAAAGCAGATCAACACGAAGCTTGGAACCGTCGCCGAGGTCGGTTACGCGCTGGCGCCGAAGCTCCTCGACCAGGTCCTCAACGCCGCCTTCCGCGTCTTCCCCGAGTCGGCGGCATCCTCGGGCCGCGACGCCGCACCTGAGCAGAAGGCCAGTATTGAACAGATGGCGATGGCGAACCTGATGAAGGGCGTTCACTGGTAAACCCCCGCGCGACGGGCTAGCATTTCTATTCCTGACTTTGTCGTCAGTAGTCTGACGCGTTACCGAGGAGCGAGAGAGATGCCCGAAGTTGCCTTCCCCTTCACAGCAGCCGACGTAGAGCGCACCTGCACGCGCCTCTCCGAAGCAACGATGCTGCCAGGCAGCGCCTTCACCGACCCGTCGGTTCTTGACTGGGAGCAGAAGAACTTCTTCCAGTCCGGCTGGGTCTGCGTCGGCCACACCGGCCAGCTGCGTGAGCGCGGTCAGTACATCTCAGCCCAAGTAGGCTCAACCAGCGTGCTCGTCGTTGCAGACGATGATGCTCTGCCGCGCGCCTTCATCAACAGCTGCCGCCACCGCGGCGCAAAGATTGTTGACGAGCCGGAAGGCCAGGTTCGCCGCCTTCGCTGCTCCTACCACGCCTGGTCGTACGGCTTCGACGGCTCGCTTACAAACGCGCCGTTCACCGACGACCTCGACAACTTTGACGCAAGTTGCATGGGCCTGCTGCCGGTTGACCTCGCGGTCGTCGAGGGGCTCGTGCTGATCGACCTCTCGGGTGAGGCTGGCCCACCGGCCGAACACATCGGTGACCTCGCCGAAAGGCTCGCGCAGTACCGCCTCAGCGAACTCAACCGCGGCGCCAAGGTTGTCTACGAGGTGAACGCGAACTGGAAGACGATCGTCGAGAACTACAGCGAATGCCTTCACTGCCCCGGCATCCACCCCGAACTGAACCGTCTGTCGCACTACTTGACCGGCGAGACGATGAGCGGCGACGGCGACTGGTGCGGCGGCTCGATGGACTTGGCCGAGGACGCCGAGACGATGGGCAAGAATGGTGGCGGCAACCACCGCGAGCCGATCGAAGGCCTCGGCGAAGCGGACCTGCGCACGGTCCTCTACTTCACGATCTTCCCTAACGCGATGGTCTCGCTTCACCCCGATTACGTGATGCTGCACACGCTCTGGCCGAAGGCGCCAAACCGCACCGAAGTGACCTGCGAATGGCTCTTTGAGGACCGCACGATCGCCGCAGCCGATTTTGACCCAAGCGACGCCGTCGAGTTCTGGGATCAAGTCAACCGCGAAGACTGGGGCGTCTGCGAACTGACCCAGAAAGGTCTCGGCGACGGCACGCTGCCAGCCGGCCGCTACACGAAGCAGGAGGATGTAGGTCACAAGTTCGACGTGATCGTCGCCCACCGCTACCTCGAAGCACTCGGCGCAGCGATCCCTGCCCGCAATTAAGCGAATTCCCGGTTGACAGCGAACCCCGCTGGAAGGTAGAAGTACACCTCTGACCCCGGCGCCTGAAGATCCAAAGCCCGGCCTCTCGCGCCGCTCACTCTTCGCCCGCACGGGTGCGGCTGCGCTCGGCGCGACGACGCTCGCGGGTCTTGCTGGCTGCGAGAACACAACGACGCCAGTTGCGGCAGATGGCGCCGCCAGCGGCGGGCCTGGACTGCTAGGCGACCCAACCGCTGGTGGCCCGGTCGATTCTGCAGGCATTCCGCTCGCGCGGCGTGACTATCCAGTAACTCTCCCCCGCTTTCAGGAGCCGGTCTCAGCCTCGGGTAAGCCTGAGACCGGGGGCGTTTTTAAGATTTATAATTACGCCGACTACCTAAACCCCGACGTGCTGAAGGAGTTCGGCAAGCGAGAGGGCGTGGAGGTCAAGGTGACGACCTTCGACAGCGTCGATGAAGCGTTCTCGAAGCTGAGCACAGCCGGGTTGGAGTTCGACGTGATCGTCTCAACCCCAGACCAGCTCTCAAAGCTCGTTGGACGCAAGCTGCTCCAGCCGCTCAACGAAGAGCTAGTGCCAAACCTCAAGAAGAACATCTGGGAAGAGATCCATAGCCCCTTCTACGACGTCGACTCGCGCTACACGGTTCCTTACGTCGTCTATACGACCGGAATCGGCTGGCGCAATGACAAGGTCAATGTCGATCCAGCCAGCCTTGAGAACGGCTGGAACGCGCTCTGGGACGCGACCAGTCAGCGCGGCAAGGTTCAGCTGCTTGACGACAAGCGCGAGGCGCTTGGAATGGCGATGCTCCGTGCCGGTCAGCCAAACATCAACACCGGCTCGCCAGAGATCGTCAACCTCGCCTTGGAGGGACTTGACGAACTGGCAAAGAACGTGCGCCCAAAGGTGCAGATCTCGGCCTACGAGACGCTGCCGGCGGGCCGCATCACGATCGGCCAGATGTGGTCGGGGGACCTGCTCTCCGGAGCGATCAATTACCTACCCGAGGGCACCCCCGCCTCTGTGATGTCGTACTGGTACCAGCCTGAGGGCGGCCCGGTCTTCAACGACATCCTGACCGTCGCCGCCGCCTCGAAGAAGCCGATCATCGCCCATCGCTTCCTCAACTACATGATGGAACCGCAGGTCGCCTACGACAACTTCGTCAATTACGTCGGCTACCAGCCGCCACAGAAGTCGCTCAACGCGGCGAAGCTCTTCGACGAGGGAATCCTGCCGAAGTCGCTGAGCAACGCGGTCGTCACGCAGGAGGCCTACGCGGCCGGCAACGGCTTCCTAACGCTGACCGCTGAAGGTGAGCAGACTTGGGAGAAGGCCTGGTCGAAGTTCCGGGCGGGCTAAAGATGGCAAACCGCAGGATCTGGGGCTTCTTTGCCGCGCCAGGAATGGTCTGGCTTGGGCTTTTCTTTGTTGTCGCCTTCTATGCCGTTATCAGCGTTGGGCTCGGCAACATCAACACGCTCTACCAGCCGATCCCGCACTGGAACCCGCTCGACTGGAACGTTGGCTACCTAATTCAGGCAATCGAGTCGGTAATCCCCGGCGGCCAGAACTGGCCTGTAGTCGTTCGCACCGTGATCTACATCACAGCGGCGATCATCGGTGCGCTGCTGATCGGATACCCAGTCGCCTACTACGCATCGCGCCACGCTGGCCGCTGGCGCGGGCTGGTTGTCGTGCTGCTGATCCTGCCGTTCTGGATCTCCTACATCATGCGTATGTTCGCTTGGACCAACCTGCTCGCGCCCGACGGTTATGGCTCAAAGTTCCTTAGCGCGCTTTCGATCGACTCGCTCTTCTCATCGCTCGGACTGCTCGATGGCACCGACTGGCTCGGCGGCCAGGGAATCACCGTGGTCATCGCCTTGATCTACGGCTATGTGCCGTTCTTCATTCTGCCGCTCTTTGCTTCGCTCGACCGCATAGACCAGCGCGTGATCGAAGCCGCGCGTGACCTTGGTGCGCCGCCACCGAGCTCATTCTGGCGCGTGATCCTGCCGATGTCGAAGCCGGGAATCCTCGCCGGGCTGGTGCTCGTTGCGCTGCCGATGGCAGGCGATTACTACACGCAGACGCTGATGAGCGGCTCGCCCTCGACGAGCATGATCGGCAACACGATCAACGATTACATCCAAGGCGGGCCCGATAAGTCGCTCGGCGCGGCGATGACGATTCTGCTCTCAGTCGTGCTGCTCTTCTTCATGCTCTATTACCTGCGCACGCTGCGCCGTGAACAAGGCGAGGTGGCGGCATGAGCTCCGCACCGACCGAGCAGGCTGCCACAACCCAGCAAGCGAAGAGTCCACGATTCTCACTCGGCAACCCGTGGAGCAAGCCGCGCTGGCTCACCGGCATCACCTGGGTCTACATCCTTTGGTCGCTACTGCCGGTGCTGCTGGCGATCCGCGTGGCCTTTAACGAAGGGCGCTCGCGCACGGCAATCGACGGCTGGTCGCTGAAGTGGTTCTTTGGCGACAACAGCTTCAGCGTCTTCGGTGACCCGGCGCTGCAAGACGCGCTGACCCACAGCCTCTTGCTTGCCGGACTGGCGATGCTGATTGCCACTCCGCTTGGAATAATGCTCGCGATCGGGCTGCAGCGCTGGCGCGGCCGTGGTTCCGGGCCGGCCAATGTTGTGGCGCTACTGCCGCTCGTCACGCCGGAGCTGGTATTCGCAGTTGGCCTCTTCCTGCTCTTCACAACGCTGCTCTCAACGATTGGACTGGGCACCACCGCACAGGTGATCGGCCACGTGACCTTCTCAATGTCGTTCGTCGTCGTGATCGTGCGCGGCCGCCTCGTTACGGTCGGCCCCGACGTTGAGGAGGCCGCCGCCGATCTTGGAGCCCCTCCCCTGGCTGTAATCTGGCGCGTCCTGCTGCCGCTGCTGGCGCCAGCGATCGCGGCCAGCGTGCTGATCGTCTTCGCGCTCTCGATCGACGACTTCGTTGTCAGCCAGTACCTCGCTTCAGGCGCCGACACGGCGACCGTCCCAATGCGAATCTACGCTCAGGCGCGTGCCGCACCGCTGCCGTCGCTGAACGCGTTGGCAACGCTGATGCTTCTCTTCACGCTGCTGGCGTTGGTGCTGGCCTACGTTGTTTTCCGATTCATGACGCGTGGCGAAAAGCGTGGCTCGGCGATCGAACAGATCGCCTCAATCGATTCTGGAGGTGGACGATGAGTGAAGGAGATATCCGGCTCGAAGGGCTGGTTAAGAACTACGGTGATGTGGTTGCAGTCGACGGAATCGACCTGCACATCCCCTCCGGCGAGTTCTTCACGATGCTCGGCCCATCGGGCTGCGGCAAGACAACAACGCTGCGGATGATTGCCGGATTTGAGCGCCCAACCGAGGGCGAGATTCTGCTCGACGGTGTAGACATGTCGTCAACGCCGCCACACAAGCGCCGCGTCAACACGGTCTTCCAAAACTACGCGCTCTTCACGCACATGACGGTCGCCGAGAACGTTGGCTTCGGCCTGCGCTACCAGAAGGTCGGTAAAGACGAAGCGATGCAACGCGTGCGAGCGGTGATGGAGATGGTTCAGATCAGCGAACTCGGCGAGCGGCGCACTTCGGAGCTCTCGGGCGGCCAGCAGCAGCGCGTCGCGCTGGCAAGGGCGCTGGTGCTGGAAGCGCCGGTGCTGCTGCTCGACGAGCCGCTTGGCGCGCTCGACGCACGTTTGCGGCTTGACCTGCAGGTCGAACTGAAGCGGATTCAGGAGCAGCTCGAAGTGACCTTCATCTACGTCACCCACGATCAGGACGAGGCGCTGACGATGAGCGACCGCGTCGCCGTGATGAAGGGCGGAAAGATCGAGCAGTGCGACGTGCCACAGAAGCTTTACGAGGAGCCGAACACGGCCTTCGTCGCCAACTTCCTCGGCTCAGCAAACCTGCTCAGCGTTGAGGCGAAGGCAGCGGGCGCAGGCTGCGATGTGATCCTCGGCAACTTCACGCTTAAGAGCGACAGCAAGCCTGAGCAGGCTGGCGTCGGCACGGCGATGATTCGCCCCGAGTACGTCAAGCTTGAGCCGCACGGCAGCGAGGGCGAGAACCGCGTCCCCGGAATGGTCGAAGAGGTCGTCTACATGGGCTTCCACCAGGATGTCCGCGTGCGACTTGCCAACGGTGACCTGGTCCGCGCTGACGTCCCCAACGATGGCGATTCGCCGGAGTACGAGCAAGGTAACGCGGTTGCGGTTCACCTCCGCGCAGCAAACCTGCGAGTGCTCGATGACTACCCCGATGAAGCTGCTGACGACACCGCTGACGACGCAGATACCGCCGCCGTCTAGAGCGAGCCGGTGCGCTCAGAGACCGAGCTCGGGCGCGGCCGACGACCAGATCTGTTGGCGCGCGAGCTCAAGCGTGATTGCCGGGTCTCCGATCAACACTCGAATCCCGTAGCCGTCGATCAGCGCCAACAGGTGGTTGGCCACTTGCTCGACGTCGGCGATCTTGAACTCGCCGCTCGCGATACCGGCGCGCAGCTCATCGGTGAACCAGTCATGCAGCTTCGCGTAAAGGCGGGCGCCAAACTCGCGCAGGTCGGGTTCGCGCGCGGCGCGCAGCCAAAGCTCTACCCAGAGAACAAAGTCGTCGTGGAGGGCGTCGGAGCTGGGCAGGCAGATGTCGATCATCTCGGCCAGCCGCTGCGCCGACGTGGCGTCAGCGCCGAGCTCTTCGCCAACGCGCAACTGCGCGGCATGGTCGTAGGAGTACTCGAGCGCTTCGGCCAGCAGCAGATCGCGCGTTTCGAAGTGGTAATGGACCAGCGCGGTCGAGACGCTGGCCTCGTTGGCGACGCGGGCGACCCTCACGCCATCGGTTCCCTCTTGGGCAATACGCTTAACGGCCGCCTCGAGAATTTGATCGCGCATCGACATTGTTCAGCGAAGCTTAGTCCCCGACCGGAATGAGAAGACGATGACCACCGCAGCCAACTCCCCAGCCCCCGCCGACGTGCTCAGCCTCAGCGAATCAGAGCTTGAGCTTCAGGCCCGCGCGCGCAAGTTCGCCGACGAGATCCTCCAGCCGCTTGAGGTCGAAGCTGAGATGAACGGCGGCCACCTTCCAGCAGACGCGCTCAAGACAATCAAAGAGGAGTCGCTGAAGCGCAAGCTCAGCGGCGGCCTGCACGCCGCCGAGCACGGCGGCAACAGCTGGACGCACGTCGAATGGTTCCTCGTCGAGGAGCAGCTCGGGCGCATCACGAACGCCGTCTCTTGGCACATGCCGACGGCCTATAACGTGCTTGCCCACGGCTCGCCCGCGCAGATCGAGAAGTACCTGCTGCCAGGGCTCCGCGGTGAGACGCATGACGCTTACGCGGTGACAGAAGAGCACGCCGGCTCCGACCCGTCGGGGATCACGACGACGGCGGTGAAGGACGGCGAAGGCTGGACGATCAACGGTGAGAAGTGGTTCGTCACCTATGGCGACGTGGCGGCCGTCTTCATCGTGATGGCCAACGCAATCGTTGACGGGGAGCCGCAGGGGACGCTCTTCTTGATCGACGCCGATACAGACGGGATCGAAGTAGTCGACAACCCGCCGTTCACGCACACCTATCCACACGGCCACCCGACGATTCGCTTCAACGACGTGAAGGTCGGCGACGACGCGATCATCGGCGGCCTCGGCGGTGGCGACAAGCTGCAGCAGGACTGGTTCTCCGAAGAGCGGCTCGGAATCGCGGCCCGTTGCGGTGGCGCGATGACGCGACTGCTGGAGGAAACGACCGCGTGGGCGATCGAGCGCGAGCAGGGCGGCTCGCGGATCATCGACTATCAGGGCGTCTCGTTCCCGCTCGCTGACTCGGCCGCCGACGTAGCTGCCGGGCGACTGCTTGGCCTCTATACCGCGCGTCTCGCCGACGCCGGCGCCGACCCGAAGCTGATCCACGCCAAGTCATCGATGGCGAAGCTCTTCATGAGCGAAGCAGCAAACCGCTGTGCCGATCGTTGCCTGCAAATCTTCGGTGGCCGCGGCTACATGCGCAGCAACGTTGCTGAGCGCTTCTGGCGCGAGCTGCGCGTCGATCGGATCTGGGAAGGCACGAGCGAAATCCAGCGGTTGATCATCGCCCGCTCACTCGAGCGCCGCGGCGTTGAGCGAGTAATTAACTAGTGGATCTCAGCAGGCTCCTGGACCCGAAGTCGATCGCCATCGTCGGCGCCAGCGAACGCCCCGCGTCGTACGGCGGCGAGGCGCTGCTGAACCTCAAACGGATCAATTACGGCGGCAAGGTTTACGCCGTTAATCCAGGCCGCGACGAGGTTCATGGATTCGACTGTTTCGCATCGCTGGCCGATCTGCCTGAAGCGCCTGATGCAGTAATCGTCGCGATCCCCGCCGAGCACGTGGCGGCTGTGATTGAGCAGGCCGGCGCGCTCGGCTGCGGCGGCGCTGTCGTTTTCGCGGCCGGCTTCTCCGAATCGCGCGAGGGCGAGCAGCACGAGGCCGAACTCGTCGCCGCCGCGGCCGCCCATGATCTGCCGGTCTGTGGCCCGAACGGCAATGGAATCGTCTCTATCGCCTCCAACTTCGCGCTCTGGGGCGACATGGTTGGGCCACGCGACGCGGGGCCGGTGGCGCTCGTATCGCAGTCCGGAAACGTCGCCGTCAACGCGATCGCGTCGCGACGCGGACTACGGCTCCACACCGTCGTCTCCTGCGGCAATCAGGCCGTACTTGACGCCGCCGACTACCTCGAAGCGTTCTGCCAGCTCGACGGGGTTCGCTCGGTCGCCTGCTACTTGGAAGCGGAGGGTGACGGCGCTCGCTGGTGCGCGGCGCTAGAGGCCTGCGCGCGGGCCGACGTTGCAGTGACGATTCTCAAAGCCGGATCATCAGAGGCTGGCGCCGCCGCCGCGCAGGCCCACACCGGAGCGGTCGCCGGCGACCAGCGTGTATTTGAGGCGATGGCTGAAGCGGCGGGCGCAGCCTGGGCGCGTGACCCTCACGAGCTGCTCGAGACAGCAAAGGCGCTAGCCGTGAGGGGCCGCGGCGGCCTCGCAGCGGGCGTTGCCGTGATGACCTGCTCCGGCGGCGACTCCAGCGTCTGCGCCGACCTCGCAGCCGAGATCGGCGTCTCGCTTCCGCCGCTACAGCCTGAAACGATCGCCCGGCTCGAAGAGCTCCTCCCCAGCGCGGCAACGGCCGCCAACCCACTCGACTACACGGCACTGCTGTGGGGCGACCCGGGCGCGATCGAAGGGCTTGTGCGGGCACTTGCTGACGACCCCGGCATCGGCCGCGTGCTGGTGCTCTACGACCAGCCCGACGGGCTCGACGGCGACGCAGTCGAATCGTGGGCGCAGGCGATTGAAGGGGTGCGCGCCGCGACCGACTGCCCGGCGCAACTAATTGTTTGCTCGACGCTGCCTGAGCTAATGCCAGACGACGTCGCCGCTTCGCTAATTGACGACGGGATCGCAGCCTTGGCGGGCCTGCAGAGCGGGCTGCAAGCGATCGCCGAGCTAGTCAAAGAGCCGGTCGCGCCGGAGCGGATTGCCGCGATCGGCGCCGCCTGCCAGCGTGCAGCCGCCAGCGAACGCGGCGGCGAGCTGGAGTGGCTTTCAGAGCATGATGCGAAGGCGCTGCTGGCGACGCACGCGCTCGCCGTGCCTGAAGGGCGCGTCGTCGGCGATCAAGACGACGCTGTCGCGGCGCTCAGTCAACTTGGTGGCCGCGTCGTAATCAAACTCTCCGGTACTGAGCTGCGCCACAAGAGCGAACTCGGAGCATTGGCGCTCAACCTTCGCAGCGAGGACGACGTGCGCTCTGCCTACTCGCGACTGAGCGCGCTACCGGCCGCCGCTTCAGCCTCCGTATTCGTCGAAGCGATGGCAGAGCCGGGGGTCGAGATGATCGTCGCCGCGCGCACCGACGCGGTTGTTCCAGCGCTGATCGTTGGCCTCGGTGGAATCTGGACCGAGCTACTGAGCGACGCGGCAGTGATCCCGCTCCCTGCCTCGGCAAGCGAGATCGAAGCTGCGATCCGCGGCCTGCGCGGCGCAGCGCTGCTCGACGGCGGCCGCGGCGGCGTGAAGCTGGCAATCGGCGCACTTGCCGAGTTCGCGGCCGGAGTCGGCGAACTGCTGCTCGAGCGAGGGCTAGAGCTGATCGAGTGCAACCCTGTCATCGTCAGCGAGCACGGCGCAGTCGCCGCCGACGCACTAATCGCCCGACGCACGTAACTCAGCTCAGTAGCCGCCGGTAACGCCGGCGCCGCTGCGGACGCGCCCGGCGACGGTTGCCGCCGAGTCGGTGCCGTTTACGCGGATCCGCGGCAGCAGGTATGGGTTGTCGCTCTTCGAGGCGACGCCGGGCTCAACGGTCGTAGCGCCTTTGTACCCGGCAGCCTCGACGGCGGCGCGCACGCGGGCGTCATTCTTGCCAGCCGGATAGCAGAAGAAATTGACCGGAATCTTGAACTTCTCTTGCAAGAGCTTGCGCGAATCAACGAGCTCGGTTTTTAGGCTTGCGTCGTCGCTGGTCGTCAGGTCGGGATGGCTAAGCGTGTGCGAGTCGATCTCCCAGCCGGCCGCAATCAGCCCTTCAACTTGGTTTGTCGTCAGGCCGCCCTTGCCGATGTTCTTCCCTTCGAGGTTGAGCACGCCGGGCCAGCCGGCCGCCTGCAGGATCGGTTTGGCGGTAACTGTGTGGCTGAGGTAGCCGTCGTCGAAGCTGATCACGAGCGGCTTGGCGGGAAGGCCGGGGCCGCCGTGCCACGCCTGCCAAACCTGGTCGAGCGTGACGCCGTTGTAGCCATCCTTCTTCAGCAGCTCGATCGTCGCTTTGAATGTTTCAGCCGGTGTCCACAGCTCAGCCATCGGTGTGCTGGCAGTCGGTGCCTTGATCACGTGGTACATCAGGATCGGGACGGGGCCTCGGTAATCGCCGGTCGCCGGCTTCGGCGCGGCAGGCGTGGCGGCGGCTGGTTTCGATGCCGAATCGGTGTCTGCGGAAGTCGTCACCGCTGCCGAGGAGCTTCCAGCGCTCCCATCCCCCGGCTTCAGTGGCCCAGTGAAGAGCACGAGCGCAATCGCTACTACGACCAAGCCGGCAACGATGATCGTCAGGCGCCGCTGGCGGGCAGCGGCCGAGTCGCCCGTCACAGGCGGAACACCGACACAAGCCGCTTCTCGTGCTCGCCCTCGATCCGTGCCACGACTTCGATGTGCGACTCCAGCGGAGTGCCGCGCAGCTTCGTGCCGAGGCCCTCGTCGACTTGGAAGATTCCAGCGCTGTTGCTCATCTCGATCTCAACACGGACGGCGGTATCGCGGCCGGGGCTGATCTTGACCTCTTCGATCGCGTAGGCCGAAAGCGAGTGGATGTTCGTCTCCCCCGCCTCGAACGGCAACCGCGCACGGCCCTTCGCCATGTCGAGCGCGTCGGCAACGCGGACGATGGCGCCCTCAATCGTCAGCGGCTCGCCCTTCGAGCGGTGCGAAATAATTGCGTGCATCGCTTCACTCGCGATCACCGTCCGTTCGGGCTCCTCGTAGATCCCTTCGAGCAGCCCAGGAAGCAGGTCGGCGGCAAGAAATAGCGAGTAGGTCTCATGGTCTTTGCGGTTGATTGAGAGGCCGAGGTCGTGGAGCATCGCGCCGGCAGCAATCACAACTTCAGCATCTCGCTCGGTCATTCCATGGTCGGTGACGATGCCGGCCTCAACTCCGCGCTTTGCCAGCAGCCGCGTCAACCGCAGCGCGATGTTGGTGACGATCTGGATGTGGACCCAAGAGTGGTCAGACATCCCCAGCCGGTTGGCGTTCAAACCGGCCATGTACCAAGTTGACTTGATCCGCTCGCTCGAGTTGACGGCCTCGATTAGCTGGCCGAGTTTGCGATTGCCGCGCGTTGGAACCTTGATCTCTGCTTCGAGAACGCGTTCGCGTAGCGTCTGATCGTCTTCGCTCACGGTGCCTGCGTAGCGGCTTCAGCGGCGCGCGCGGCGGTCAGTGCGATTAGCTCGCGCTGGACCGAGCGCGGCTCGTCGTCTGGGCCTGCGATCACCGGCGTCCAGTTTCCGTCGCTTTGAAGCTCCCAAGCATTGACATTGTCAGCTAGGCACCGCGCGAGCGTGTCGAGCACTTCGGCGCGGCAGATCGGGTCGTGGACCGGTGTCAGCAGCTCAACGCGGTTGTCGAGGTTGCGCGGCATCAGGTCAGCGGAGCCCATGTAGACCTCAACCTCGTCGCCGTGTTCGAAGCTGTAGATCCGCGAGTGCTCAAGGAAGCGGCCGACAACGGAGACGACGCGGATGTTCTCCGACATCCCTGGAACGCCTGGAATCAGGCAGCAAATGCCGCGCACGTTGAGCTCGATCGGAACCCCGGCCTGCGATGCGCGGTAGAGCGCTTCGATTACCTCGGGGTGAACGAGCGCGTTCATCTTCATCCGAATCCGTGCGTGGCGCCCCTCGACCTTGGCGAGGATCACGCGTTCGATCCGCTCAAGGATTCCTTCGAGCATGAAGTGCGGCGCGGCGAGCACTTCGCTGTAGTTGGCTGGGCGGCCGTAGCCGGTCAGGAAGTTGAACATTTGTGCCACATCGGCGCCGATCTTCTCGTCGCAAGTGAAGAGACCAAAGTCGGTGTAGAGGCGAGCAGTGGTTGGGTGGTAGTTGCCGGTTCCGACGTGGACGTAGCGACGAACACCATCGCCTTCGCGGCGAACGACGAGCACACACTTGGCGTGAATCTTGATTCCCGGCATGCCGTAGACGACGTGTACGCCAGCACGCTCGAGCTTGCGCGCCCAGGAGATGTTGGCGCGCTCGTCGAAGCGGGCCTTCAGCTCCACGAGGCAGACGGCCTGCTTGCCCTTTTCGGTCGCGCGGATCAGCGACGGGACTAGCGGTGAATCGTCCGAGGTGCGGTAGACCGTCTGCTTGATCGCCAGCACGTCAGGGTCCTCAACGGCCTCCTGCACAAAGCGCTCTACCGAGGTCGAGAATGATTCGTACGGGTGGTGCACGAGCACGTCGCCTTCGCGGATCACAGAGAAGATCGAACGCTCGTCGGCCTCGGCCTCGGCCAGCCGTGGCTGAGTCAATGGCGTTGCCGGAGCGTCGCGCAGCTCGGAGTGGCCCGGCAGCTTGACCAGCTGCCAGAGGTCGGTCATGTCGAGAAGCCCCGGAACGGAGTAGATCTGACGTTCCTCAACCATTAGCGCCTCGACCAGCTGCTCGCGGATCACCGGGCTAATTCCGGCCTCAAGCTCGAGCCGCACGACCTCACCGAACGGACGCTGGCGCAGCTCGGCCTCGATCGCTTTGAGCAGGTCGTCGGCCTCATCGGAGATGTCGAAGTCGGCGTCGCGCGTGACGCGGAAGCAGCCGTGATCGAGGACCTCCATCTCGGGAAAGAGTCCTTGAAGGTTCGCGGCAATCAGCTCTTCGAGCAGGACGAAGCGCGTTTCACCCTCGCTGATCGGGAAGAAGCGCGGAATCAAGCCCTTCGGCACCTTCACGCGAGCGAAGATCGTTTGGTCTGTCTGCGGGTCGCGGACGAGCACGGCAAGGCTGAGCGAAAGGTTTGAGATGTAAGGGAACGGGCGGCCAAGGCCGACGGCAAGCGGTGTCAGCACCGGCAGGACCTGCCGCTTGAAGCGCTCGGCTAGTTCGGCGCGCTCCTCGTCTGAGAGCGAGCTGAGGCTCACCACTTCAATGCCGTGCTCGGCGAGTTCCCCCAGCAGCGTCTCTCCGACCAGGTGGGCTTGGCGCTCGACATGGGGAACGACGCGTTCGTGGACCTCGTCGATCGTCTGCGACGGCGAGTAGCCGCCGCGCTCACGGTCGACACCTGCGTCGACCTGATCGAGCAGGCCGGCGACGCGAATCATGAAGAACTCATCAAGGTTTGACGAGTAGATCGCGGAGAACTTGACGCGCTCGAGCAGCGGCTGGTCGGAGCGCTCGGAGAGCTGCAGCACGCGGTCGTTGAAGTCAACCCAAGAGAGCTCGCGGTTGAGAGCTACGGCGGGGTCGGCGAGGTCGAGTGACTCGCGCGGCGGTGGGAACGGATCCTCGGCCGTTGGGCGAGCATCGAACGGCTCGTGACCGCCGAGCGCCTCGTTGGCAAGTGGATCTGTGCCTGTTTCGGTCTCACTCATTGGGTCGTCTCTACCCTTCCGGTTTCGTTGGCGTCCACGCTGGGCCGCTCAGCTATTGCGTACTCTAGGCGCGCGCGCAGTGCGGAACGCTCGATGTCCTGCCAGACGGTCAAGAAGCGCTCGTAGAGCAGCCCGCGACGGACGGCAAGGTAGTGCTCAAGCGCCGCTAACCCGTCCCAGTCGTCACTGTGGGGAAGGCCCGAAGCGAGCGCCGGGTCGAGGTCGGCTGCGCCGCCCGCGCGCCGGACTAGCTCGGCGACGGCGTCGTCGCTCAGCTCAGCGCGGATCTGCTGCACGCGCGGCAGCTGAACGTCGCAGTCGTGGATTTCGCCGAGCAGATCTTGCAGTTCGCGCACACGCTTGGTTGCCGTCAGCGCGTAGGGGCCAAAGCAGACCGAGGAGCTCACCTCGAGCACGTAGCGCAGCCGCTTGGCGGCTATCCGCATGTTGTGCAGCTTCTTAACGCGGCTTGGGTCGAGCACGGCTGGAACGAAATCGAAGAGCTCATCGATTCGCACAGCGACCACGCGCTGAGCGTTGTCGGCCAGCGTGCCATCGGGGTCGAGATGTCTTACTTTGCGCGCTTTCATCGCCTTAACGCCTCCGCAGCCAGCCGCTCTTGGCTGGCGGGGCAACAGCTTGAGGCGGCGCAGGAACCGCGTCGTCGCCTGGCTCGTCAGGCTGCTCAGCATCGGTGGCGACGGCCGGCTCAAGCTGCTCAGCATCGGTGGCCACGGCCGGCTCGGGTGGCGCAGGCGGCGCTGCGATCAGCGCCGCGAGGCGACCGCGCAGGTCATCGCTTTCGATCTTCTCGAGCATCTGCGCTAGCTCAGCGTTGGCCTGCTGCTGCTGCTCGCTGGTGCGATCGATGAAGCGTTCAATCCCTGGCCGCTCAGCCTCGCTTGCAGCGGCCGCGAATCCGGCCAGCGCTTCGAGCTCAACGTCCGGGTCGCGGCGCTGCCCAAGCACGTCGGCTAGGTCGCAGACCTCCTCGAGGATCGGGCTGAGCTGGTCGCCGTCAAGGCAGGGCTCGTAGAACTCCAGCACCGAGCGCAGCCGGCGCGTTGCCACGCGCATCGCATGAACCGCCTCAATCTGCGTCACATCAAGCACACCGGCCGCGTGTTCGAAGAGTTCATCGCTGCGCACGGCAATCGTCGCTGTCGCCGCGTCCGAATAGCGCATCTGTGCACTAAGCCCGGGAATTGGTCTTGCCTTTGCCATAGCGTCAGTATCGCGCTCTGAGCACGACTCTGCGCTGCCGATAACCGAATTGCAGCATCGTGCTGCGATCATTGCGCGGTGCCCAGCGCGTTAGCTGCAATAACGGTGGACGATCTCCACAAGTTCTACGACGACCACGAGGCCGTTGGCGGCGTCAGCTTCGAGGTCGCAGAAGGCGAGATTTTCGGCCTGCTCGGCCCCAATGGCGCCGGCAAGACAACGACGGTTGAGATCCTTGAGGGCTACCGAATCAGCAGCAGCGGCAGCGTCTCGGTGCTCGGCTTTGACCCTGCCGAGCGCCCGCGCGCGCTGCGCGAGCGGGTTGGCATAGTGCTCCAGAGCTCAGGGATGTATCGCCACGTTCGCGTCCGCGAAGCCGTCGCCCACTGGGCCGGGCTTTACCCCCACCCGCGCGATGTTGACGAGGTGCTGCGAATCGTCGGGCTCGACGACGCCGCGCAGGCAACGGCGCTCGTGCGGACGCTCTCAGGCGGCCAGCAACGCCGGCTTGATCTCGCACTGGCGCTGATCGGCGACCCCGACCTGATCTTCCTTGACGAGCCGACGACCGGCTTTGACCCCGCCGCGCGCCGCGCCGCATGGGAAACGATCAAGCGGCTGCGGGAGCTTGGCAAGACAGTCCTGCTGACGACTCACTACCTCGAAGAGGCGCAGGAGCTTTGCGACCGAGTGGCGATCATTAAGGACGGCAAGATCCTCGCCGAAGGCCCTCCAGGCGAGCTAAGTGAGGCGTCTGCCCGCTACCGCGTTAGCTGGCGGGGCGAAGACGGCGCGCTGATCAGCGAGGAGGTTGATGACCCGACCGAGCTGCTCCATCGTCTAACCGGCGAAGCGATCGCTCGTGGAGAGTCGCTCGTCGACTGCTCGGTTGTTCGCCCGTCGCTCGAGGACGTCTACCTCGAACTAACGGCCGACGAAACCAGCGAGGCGCAACGATGAGCGACACAACACTCGCCTGGCGCCAGTACCGCCTTGAGCGCAAGATGTTCTGGCGCAACCCGACGGCCGCATTCTTCAGCTTCGTGCTGCCGCTGATCTTCCTCTTCCTCTTTGGCGCGGTCTTCAGCGGCAGTCAAGCCAACCTCAACGTTCTGATACCGGGGATCGCCGGGCTCAGCGTGATGGCAACAACCTTCAACGCGCTGGCCACGCAGATGACCTTCCTGCGCGAGCAGGGCGTGCTCAAGCGGGTGCGCGGCACGCCGCTCCCCGGCACCTCGTATCTCTCGGGAATCATCGGTAGCGCGGCAACCAACGCCGTGATTCAGATCCTGATCATCATCGTCGCCGGCAAGCTCTTCTTTGGCCTGGGATGGCCGAAGAATTGGTCCGAGCTGGCGATCTTCACGATCCTCGGCGTCTCCTGCTTCGCTGCGATGGGCGTCGCCTTCTCGCACATAATTCCAAACTTCGAGGCCGCGCCGGCTTACACCAACCTCGTCTTCCTGCCGATGATCTTCATCTCCGGCGTCTTCTTTGATGTCGACAACGTTCCGACCTTCCTACGCGACATCGCCAACGCACTGCCGCTGGTTCACGTGATCAACGGGATCAGCGCCGCGCTAGTGACTGGAGCACCGCTCAGCGAGCACTTATCCGACCTCGCCGTCGTCGCCGTCTGGACGCTGGCCTGCGTGATCCTCGCGGTCCGCGGTTTCAGCTGGAGCGCGCGCGACTAGGAGCTCTGCAGGAACGCGCTCGGCGGCGTTCCGTCGCTGCTGATCTCAATCTCGGCCTGCTCGCTCGCGCGCCAGTCGTCGCGCAACATTCCAAAGATGTTCACGTCGAGGTAGCGCTCGCCGTGATGGTGCCACTGGCGAAGCACGCCTTCACGCGAGTAGCCAACTGCCTCAAGCGCGCGAGTTGAGCGCTCGTTCTCGGGGTTCGAGTAGGAGCCGATCCGGTTCATCCCGAGCAGCTCGAAGCCAAGGTGAGCGATCATCGCCTTCGATTCGCGGTTGACCTGAGTGCCCCAGAAGTCGGCTCCCAGCCAAGTGCCGACGATGCAGCGACGGTCGCGGTAGCTGAACTCGCTAAGGCCAGTGATCCCTGCCGGGCCGCGTTCGCGGTCGATGATCAGCAGGTCGAGCTGCTCGCCGCGCTCGCGCTGCCAGGCGCAGCGCTCGATGTAGTCGCGCGGCTGCGCGATGTCGTTATACGGCCCCCATGAGAACCAGCGCGTCACCTCGGGGTCGCTGGCGAGCGCGAGCAGAGCTTCCGCGTCGCCGGGCTGCGGAGGGCGCAGAGTCAAGCTTGGTCCTGTCAGCGTGAATCCCACGGCTACAGCTTCGCAGGCCGACCCGCGGCACCTTCACTGATAGCTTCAAAGCGATGGATGAACCCGCAGCAGACGAGCTGGAAATGGTCGAGAGCGTCGGCGAACTCGATTTCGCCGTCGTCACGCTGCGCGAGTTTCTCCATCACTCGAACGCGATCCGCGCGATCGCCGTCGTTGACCGCGAGCCTGGCGTTGGGCCAGCAACGGTTGACTGCGAACGCTTCTGCGCTATCGAAGTCAACCTCGGTGACCGCGTAGTGCTGATCGACCACGCAGCCGAATTGGAGCCGCGGCCGCCAACACTGCCTGAGGTTAAGCCGCTGCCGCCGTTCAACGTTGATCCCACCAGCGGTGAGATCGCGGGAACGATCGGCGGAATCGAGCACCTCGTCGACGGCGTAAGCGCACTCGCCACCGCGCTCGGCGGGCGCAACATCGCGATGGCCGTCTTCGAAACCGACAGCGCCGATCACCCGCTCTCGATTACGGCCCGCGCCGACGGCAGCGAGGAGCCGGTGATCGCCATCGGCAGCGAAGCCTTCACGCTGCCGCCGGCCGCTGGCGCATAGGCTTGCCGCATGCGCCTGATCCGATTCCTCTGCGGCCCCGCTCTCGTCTACGCCGGAGCGATGCACTTCATCCGCCCTTGGTCTTACAAACCGATGATGCCGGCCTGGCTGCCGGCTCATGACGAGCTGATCGTCGCCAGCGGCGTGACTGAAGTCGTTGCCGGTGCGGCGCTGATCTGCCCCGACCCGCGCGTTCGTCGCGCCGGCGGCGTGCTCGCAATCCTGACGCTGATCGGTGTCTTTCCAGCCAACGTCGAGATGGCAACCCACCCCGAGCGCTTCCCGAAGATTCCACCGGCGGCGCTGTGGGCGCGGCTGCCGCTGCAGGCCGTGATGCTGGCCTGGGTCGCCGCGGCGATGCGACCGCCCCGGCGCGACTAGCTACAGCTCGGTAGTGGCGCCGGGTTCGAGAATCCGCACCTCGCACTGAGGCGCAAGCTCGCTGGCGTAGCGCCTGAAGAGATGAGGCGGGTCGATCAGCGCGCGTGGGCGCAGCCGCTCAAGCGCGAACGGGTAGAGCGTTCCCCAGTGGATTGGAACGGCGATTCGCGGAGCAAGCAAGGCCAGCGCATCGGCCGCCGAGCGCGGGTCGAGATGGCCGGGTCCGAGCGTTGGCCCCCAGCCCCAGACTGGGATCAAAGCAAGATCAAGCGGTGGCTTCGCGATCGAGGCCATCGAGTCGAAGATGTCGGTGTCGCCAGCGAAGTAGATCCGCCTCTGGCCTTCGATCACGTAGCCGACCGGCTGCGCCTGGTGGGCGCTGCGCGGCCCGCGACCGCCCTCGTGCTCGGCGTGAACGACGAGCACGCCGAGCGCGCCAAAGTTGACGCGGTCCCCGGCGACGACCTCCTCGACCCTGGTGAAACCGAGCTCGCGCACGATTGCGCCGCCACCCTGTGGCACAACGATTCGTGTAGCGCGATCGAACAGTTCAAGTGAGCGGCGGTCGAAGTGGTCGTGGTGGAGGTGCGAGAGCAGGATGCCATCAACGCTGACCCAAGAGGCTGCGACGACCGGGGCGCCGTGGCGGCGTAGATGGCCGATCCTTCCGCGCAGCACAGGGTCGGTCAGCAGCCGTACGCCGGAATCCTCAATCGCGACGGTCGAGTGGCCAAGGAAGCTGACGCGCGAACCGCTCAGCACGTCAATTTGCGCAGCGCGGCGCGGTACTTGCGCATTGAGCTGGTAGGGAAGTCATCGTGCGTCTGGGTCCGCAGGCGAGCCACGCGCTCGTGGTGGTAATACGACTGCACGCTTTCGTTATGGCCGATCACGTTCTTGATCGCGATTCCTTCGCGGCAGCGCAGCCAGTTTGTTAGGCGCAGCGAAGCGGCGCGCACCTTTGCGCGGCCGAGCACGTCTGACGGCTTGAAGCCAACGTGCTCGATCCCAATCGCCGTCCAATTGAGGCCGACTGTGTGGCGGCACATCAAGCTGATCGGTACTAGCTGATGGATCTTGCCGTTCTGGTCGATGATGAAGTGCGAGCAGACGCCCGGCAGCTCGCCGAGTTCACCGTCGGCAACATCTTGGGCGAACATCGTCCAGATCGGGCTGTACGTCGATGACTCGGTTAGATGCTGAACGATCACCTTTGGGTTGTGCAGCCCATAGCGGCGAAAGCCATAGTGCCGCTGCGAGTAAGAGGCCATCTCGGCCTTGCGCTTTGCCGGGTAGGGAATAGCGTTCCACGCGATCGGCGGCCGATCGGCCGCGGCCGAGTTAACGCTTGCGGCGAGGGCCACGGTTGCGAGAGCTACTCCTAACACTCAGAACAAGATACGGCTTTGACCGCTGGACGCCCGCCGATTGATCCGCTATCGTGCTCACTTGACACACTGTCAAATACGCCTCGGGAGAGCATCCAATGACGACGACAGCCGGCGCAGACCTAGCCCAGATTGACCTCAGCGACCTTTCTCTCTGGGAGGACGGCCCGCCGCACGAGGTTTTCGAGCGGCTACGCAACGAGCAGCCCGTTCATTGGAGCCCACTCGAAGGCTTCGCCCACGAGGAGGGCTTCTGGTCGGTCACACGATTCGAGGAGATCGCCTCAGTTGGGCGCGACTTCGAGACCTTCTCGTCAGAGCTCGGCGGCATCCTCGCCGTCAATCAGTTCCTGCCCGACGATCAGGTCCCCGAGGACGCGCCAGACGAGCCGCTCTACTTCATGCGGATGATGCTGATCGCGCAGGATCCGCCGCGCCACGACCGTCTCAAGGCGCTGGTCCAGAAGGCCTTCACACCGAAGCGCTCGCTCGACCACGCCGACCGGATCCGCGAGATCGTCAACCTCGTCTATGACAACGCTCTCGAGCGCCACCCGGACGGCAAGATCGACCTCGTTCAGGACGTTGGCGTCTACGTACCGGCGATGGTGATCGGCGACATGCTTGGCGCGCCGCGTGAAGACGCCGACAAGCTGGTCGATTGGACCAACCGCACGACGGCCTTTGAAGACCCGCGCGTCGTCGGCGATATGAGCGACACTTGGACGGCGCTGAAAGAGGTCTTCGAGTACGTCTGGAACCTCGTCGAGGCGCGCGGCGCTGAACGCCAGGACGACCTAACCAGCGCGCTGCTCGACGCCGAAGTTGACGGCGAGAAGCTGACTGCGGAAGAGATCTGCATGTTCTGGTTCCTGCTGATGGTGGCCGGCAACGACTCAACCCGCGCGACCTTCTGCTCAGGCCTCTTCAGCCTGCTCTCGGATCCAGAACAGATGGAGCTGGTGAAGAGCGGATCGGTGCCGAGCGAGCAGGTCGTCGAAGAGTTCGTCCGCGTCCACCCCGCCTTCGCTTACATGCGCCGCACGGCGACGAAGGACACCGAGATTGCCGGCCAGCCAATTGCCAAAGGCGACAAGGTCTTGATGTGGTACGTCTCTGGCAACCGCGACGCGAGCGTCTTCGATGATCCCCACCACTTTGACGTTGGCCGCACGCTGAACGAGCACCAGGGCTTCGGCGGCGGCGGTCGCCACTTCTGCCTCGGCGCCGGGCTGGCACGGCTAGAGATGAAGATTTGGCTAGAGGAGACTCTCCGCCGTTTCCCTGAGATGAAGCTCGACGGTCAGCCAACACGGCTCAGCTCGACCTTCCTCAATCAGTACCGCACGATCCCTGTGGCGGTCTGAGCGAGCCGCGCGCTCAGTGCGAGGCGACGAGCCTGAGCTGGCCGTCCTCGCGAATCTGAAGCGCCCAGAAGAGCAGCGTCAGAGCGAGGCCGACTGCGATCAGCCCCCAGCCGACAGCCGGCGGAGCGCTGTTAAAGATCAACGACAGACAGCCGCTGGGGATAAACCAGAAGCTGACGTCCCGCAACAGCGCCCAGATGCCGGGGAACGGAGGCTCGCCTGCCTGCCGCGCCAGCGCGCGGCGGTCGAACCAGATTGTCGCGTTGAAGGCGATGATCAGCGGCGCCGTCTGCAGCACCCAGCCTGTCCAAAGGTTGGTCGAGAGGTCGGGCAGCACGAACTCGCCATAGAAGCCAGCCAGCGCCGCGAATGTGAGCGCCAAGGCCCAGATCGAAGTTCCCACAAGGTCGAGGTGCGCGCGCAGCTCCGCGCTGGCGTTCGGGAAACGGCTGATCGTGTACTGACTCGTGAAAGGTCGTCCAATCACAAGCGAGCCGTAGGCCAGCAGTGCAACGGAAACGTTCGCAACCTCATCGGCGTGGTCGGTGAGCCAGCCGATCACGCTCGGCCCGGCGAAAGCAGCAACGGTCGTCAACGCGATGAAGAAGGCGAGATCCGAGATTTCGAGGATTCTTGCCTCCTCGCCGCGCAGCTTCGACCCCGTCACCAACCCGGCTGAGAGCAGCAGTGAAACGACTGAGGCCCAGAAGAACGTCAGCGGCCCGACCAGGAAGGCGATCGCAAACCACGGCAGCAGCCCGGTGACCGGATCGTCGAGGAAGAGCAGCAGGCCGTCAGGGCGGTCCGGGTCTGCATCGTGGCGGCGGGCAGTTAGGCGCACTCGCCACTTCTAGCACTGCACGATGGCCTTGTGGCGAAAGAGCCAACGAACTGCCACAGCGCGTGCGCTCGAGTGGTAGGTTTCGATTCTGTTCGGCGGGGGCGCCGACATTTACTAGGGAGAGAAGATGCTTAAGAATCGTTTTGCTGTTGCCGCGATCACTGTCGCTGCGCTAACGCTGATTCCTGCTGCTGGCGCAGCCGCGTCGGGCTGCGATCCGCTCGACACGCGCTCCTGCATCCTGCCGTTCCCAAGCAACTTCAACACCGTCGCGCAGAAGGGTTCCGACACCGGCCTTCGGCTCAACTTCAGCGCCAACCAATTCCCAAAGAACGTCAAGGGTAAGTTCGGCTTCCCACCCGAACTGAACCGCAACGACGGCTTCAGCCCAGGCAGCGCGCTGCTGACCTACGTTCCAGGGATCGACATGGCCAAGACCGGTGCCGCGCCGATCACCGACATCGCCCAGTACTCAAAGGCCAACGCCCCGATCATCGTGATCGACGCTAAGACCGGGCAGCGCCAGGCGATCTGGGCTGAGCTCGACACCAACGCCGACGCGATCAGCGAAGCAAAGGGCCAGCTGCTGATGATCCACCCGGCAAAGAACTTCCTTGAAGGCCACACCTACATCGTCGCGCTGCGCGAACTGAAGAACAGCGCCGGGAAGACAATCGCCCCCGGCGCCGCCTTCGCCTCGCTTCGTAACGGCAAGCCAGCCGCGGCCGTCAAGGGCCGCCGCGCAAGCTACGAGAAGATCTTCAAGGCGCTAAAGAAGGCCAAGGTCTCGCGTTCGTCGCTCTACCTCGCCTGGGACTTCACGATCGCCAGCGAGCGCAACCTTTCGGAGCGCGCGCTCTCGATGCGCAACCGTTCCTTCAGCGCGCTCGGCGACAGCAACCTCGCCGACGGCAAGGTTGCCGGCAAGGCACCCGTTTACAAGATCGACAAGGTCGAGGATTACACGACTGGCCAGAGCACGCGGATCGCGCGCCAGATCACCGGCCACGTGACCGTCCCCTGCTTCCTGACGAAGGGCTGCGCGACCGGCGGCACGATGAGCTACGCGAAGTCGAAGAAGGGCAAGTTCGATTCGATCCCGAACCAGCAGGGAACGATGGAAGCGCTCTTCATCTGCCGCATTCCGCGCGCAGCGATGACGACGCCCGCACGCCCGTCGCTCTACGGCCACGGGCTGCTCGGCTCACCGGACGAGATCGATGCCGGCAACGTTGACGACATGGCCAGTGAGCACAACATGATGTTCTGCGCCACGCCGGAGATTGGGATGGCCGACGAGGACGTTCCAAATGCAATCGCGCTGCTCGGCGACATGTCGAAGTTCAGCTCGATGGCCGACCGCCTCCAGCAAGGGCTGCTGAACGAGCTGATCCTCGGCCGCTTGATGATCAATCCGGCCGGGTTCGCTGCAGCCGAGGCATTCAAGGGCTCGTCGCCATCACAATCGGCAATCGACACCAGCGCTCTCTACTACGACTCCAACAGCCAGGGCGCAATTCTCGGTGGCGCGCTGACTGCGCTGTCGCCGGACTTCAAGCGCGCCGTACTCGGCGTCGGCGGAATGAACTACAGCCTGCTGCTGCCGCGCAGCGTCGACTTCGACACCTATGAGCTGATCTTCAAGCCGGCCTACACGAGCCGTCTCGACCGGATCCTGCTGCTGTCGGCGATCCAGAACCTCTGGGATCGCGGCGAAACGAACGGTTACGGCCAGCACGTAACGAACAAGCCGCTGCCGGGAACGCCGAAGCACAACGTGCTGTTGCACGTGGCGCTCGGCGACCACCAGGTGGCTCAGGTTTCGGCCGAGGTCGAGGCCCGAACGCTGGGCCTTGTCGGCCGGCGCCCGGCTTACGACGCAGGCCGCTCTGATGACAAGACGGCGCTTTGGAACATTCCGTCTCTGAGCAGCGGCAACGCCGGCGGCTCGGGGCTTGTGATCTGGGACAGCGGCCCATGCCGAATCGGCAGTGTCTTCGCAACCTGCCTTGAGAACGACGCTTTCGACAAGCTCGGCGGCATCGGCAACCCGATCGCGCCGATCGGTGATCTTGCGCCGCGGCTCGGGCGTGACCCACACAGCCGCCCGCGCTCATCGCCGGACGCGCGCCAGCAGAAGTCAGAGTTCCTCAAGCCCGCTGGCAAGATCACCGAGGTCTGCCCAGCAAGCAGCGCCTGCCACAGTGTTGGCTGGGCCTACTAGCCACCACTAGCGAAGCAGCTTGGCCGTCCGCTCAGGATTGAGCGGCGGCCAGCGCTTCGGCTGGGTCGTTCTTCTCTTCCCACCTGTCGAGCGCGACGCGCAGTAGGAAACCGATCGTCGCGCCGAAGATTGCTAGCGCAGCGGCATGACCGGCGCCGGCGGTGGTGGCCAGCATCAGTGCAAGTACGGCCGCGGTGAAGGGCACCCGAAGCGCCGCCGCGACCGCCGCCGCGACACCGGCGACGACGAGAGCGGTAAGCGACGCGGAAGGGAAGACCAGCGTGCCGGCCACTGCAACACCAACGCCGAGGAATACAGCGGGGAAGATTGGCCCTCCGCGGTAGCCGGCGCCGAGCGCGCCGCCGTAGGCGATCAACTTCGCCACGATGATCAGCGCGACGGCTCCAAGTGAAGTTTCAGCAAGGATTTCGGACGTGCCCATTTGGCCGCTGAAGAGCACGAGGTTGACCGAACCGCCGGTGATCTCACGGACCGCGATCGCAAGGGCCGAGGTAATCAGCGCGACGCCGATCAAAACAGCCGGTGGGTTGCTCCGTGCCATCAGCGCAACGCGCTGGCCAAACTTGCGCGCGATCAGCGTGACAACCGCTGCGATCAGGGCGACCGCCAAGCCAACCAAAATATCGGTGACCGAAGTTGAAGTTAGCTGCGGGAGCCCAGGCACCGCCAGCGACGAGGCGCCAAGCCCAGACCAGCTCCCCACCCCGGTTTCAGCGACGTAGGCAACGCCGAGCGCAACGAAGCCTGGCATCAGCGCCGCCGCCGGGATCCGCCCCAGCGCCGTGAACTCAGCCAGCATCAGCACGACGACGATTGGGCTGCCGAAGATCGCTGCGATCGCCGCCAGCGCCGTCATCAGCATGCCGAACTTCATCACCGGGTCTGGCTGGCGGCGCAGCACAAAGGCGCCGGCCGCCGTGCCGCAGGCCAGCAGTGGCGCTTCAGGGCCGAGCACGAGGCCGAAAATCAGTGTGCCGAACGCAGCGAGAATGACCGAAGCAAAGATCGCCGGGGTGACGTCGAAGTGAAGCCCCTCCAGCGGGCCCGAACCGGTCCTGCCCGGAAGCCGCCAGGCAATCATCACGATCGCGGCGCCGATCAGCGGCAGCAGCACAACTAGCCACCAGGCCGGCTCGGTCATTCCCAATGCCTTCGGTAGGTCCTCCCAAACGGCGGTGATCAGGTGGCCTTCGAGGAAGAGGAAGACGGTCGCAATGACTGAGCCCAGCAGCGCGAACGGAATTGCCAGAACGATCGCCTTGACTGGCGATGGGAGATCTTCTGCGGCGATCTGTGCGCTTGCGTTGGTGGAGGCCATCGCGACAGCGTATCTGGCGGTTCAGCGGGCGACCCGGTGATCAACTGCTGGCACTCTCGGCGCACAGCAATTAGGCTCTGCCAGTGACCGTTCGAAGGCCGATCCTCGCGCTGCTGTTGGCGCTCGCGCTAAGCGCCACCGCGCTCCCAGCTTCCGCGTCAGCGAAACTGAAGCCGTGCCCACGCAGCGGCTCGGGATGCACTCTGGCGCGGGTTGCCGCCGAGACCGGCATCTTCGTCGGAACGGCGCTCTCGAACCAGATCACCGCTACCGAGAAGGCCGATATCAGCGCCAACTTCAACGCCGTTACGAGCGAGAACGCTTTCAAGTGGAGCGAGATGTCGAAGACTGCGGGCGCGATCGACTTCGCGACCACCGACCGCCTAGTCGCTTGGGCGAGCGCGAAGAAACTGCGCTTGCGAGCGCACACGCTCTTTTGGCACCGCATCCAAAACGCTCCTTGGCTAAAGGCCGAGCTTGCGGCAGCCGCCGACCCGGCCGCTCGACTGCGCCAGCTGATCGCTGAGCGAACCGCGAAGGTCGTAGGCCGCTACCGCGGCAAGGTTGCGATCTGGGACGTGATCAACGAACCGCTCGCGCTCTTCGGCGCTGGCTTCGACACCGAGGACTCCAGCGTCACACCAAAGAACATCTTCTACACAACGCTCGGCGAGAGCTACATCGCTGACGCCTTCCGCCTGGCCCACAAGGCCGACCCGAAGGCCAAGCTGTTCCTCAACGAGCTTCTCTGGGACTCGCGGATCGGCGACCCGAAGAGCGACGCACTGCTGGCGCTAGTGGCGCGGCTGAAGAAGGCCCGCGTCCCGATCGACGGCGTCGGCATCCAGGCCCACGCGATGCTTGGCACGGCCAGCCCCTGGTTCCCGTCCAGCACGGCATCGCTGAAGCGCTACATCGACGCGCTCGGCAAGCTCGGCGTGAAGGTCGAGATCACCGAGCTTGATGTTCGCCTGCCGCTACTGGCCGATCAGCCCGACCCGCTTGCCGCGCAGGCCGCGGTCTACCGCCGCGTCGCAAGTGCCTGCGCCCAGGCCCGCGCCTGCAGCGGCCTGACGGTCTGGGGCCAGCGTGATTCCTCCTCCTGGCTCGACAGCTACAGCCTCACAAGTGCAACCGCACCGAACAGCCCACTACTGCTGGACTCTGGCGGCAAGCGCAAGCTCGCCTACCAGGCCGTCGCCGCCGGGCTGCTCGAGCGCCGCCGCTAACTGCCGTCGGGCGCGCTCCACGGCATCTTGCCGCGACCGAGCCGCGCCATCAAAGTTCGAAAGCCCCACCACTGGTAGAGGATGATCACGGGGATCATCACAACCGCCGCGACCGTCATCACAACCAGCGTGTAGTGCGACGACTGCGCATTCTCAATCGTGACCGAATCACCGAGCGAGATCGTCGAAACGATGATCCGTGGGAAGAGACCGATGAAGAGCGTCGCTACCCAGCCGACAATCGTGATGATCGTGCAGATGAAGGCGCGTGCGAACTGGCCGCGCTGAGCGTTGATCACGGCAGCGATCAGTGCGATCAACCCGAGCGCCGCGGGGATCGCGACAGGCAGGATGCTGCGCGCGTTGAGGGAGTGGGCCACAAACGGGGTCGCGACAAGGAAGCCACCACCCAGCAGCAGTGCCGGCAGCGTCAGGTTCGGCAGCAGGTGACGGGCGTCGAGCTTGACGATCCGCTGGCGAATTCGCTCGCCAAGTTCACCGTCGAGACGGAGCGAGAGGAAGAGCGCGCCGTGGAAGGCGAAGAGTGCCGTAAGTGACAGCGCACCGAGCACTGAGTAAGGCGTAATGAAGGCGAGGATGTTGCCGAAGTAGCGCATCTCCCCCACGCGGCCCGAGCCGGCGACCGGTAGACCCGCAAGTAGAGCTGAAAGAACGAGCCCCCAGATCAGCGGCGCAGCGACGCTGGCGCCGATGTTGATAGCCGACCAAAGCCCGCGCCAGCGCGGATTCACGCGACCGCGCCACTCGAACGAGATGATTCGCATCAGCAGCGCGATGATCAGCACCACGAGCCCAAGGTAGGCGCCCTCAAGCCAGGTGCCGTACCAAGCCGGGAACGAGGCGAATGTGAGGCCGCCGACGACCAGCAGCCAAACCTCATTGGCATCCCAGACCGGGGCGATTGTCTCAATCATCTCGCTGCGCTCATCCTCATTGCGCGCTGCGACGCCCATCATCATGCCGACGCCGAAATCGAAGCCTTCGAGTACGAGGTAGGTCGACCAGAGGCCGGCGATGACGAAGAACCAGAGCTCAGCGAGAGTCATCAGTAGACCGGGGTTGGGTCGGATTTGGCTTCTTCGTCTTCAGGCAGAATCGGCGGCGGGTCAAGGATCGCGTAACGGCGCAGCAGCACGAAGGCCGTGATGCCGATCGCGATGTACAGCAGCATGAAAGCGGTCAGGCTGGCGATGATCTCGCCCGCCCCGACCGATTGCGAAAGGCCGTCGGCGGTTTTCAGCACGCCATATGCGACCCATGGCTGGCGCGCCGTCTCGGTGAAGACCCAGCCGATCAAAGCGGTGATGAACGGAAGTGCGATCGCGCCAACGGCGATCTTCAGGAACCAGCGCGACTTCTCCAGCGTTCCACGCCAGTAGAGGAAGCCACCGAGCAGCGCGATCATCATCGAGAGTGACCCGAGATAAGCCATTCCACGCATTGACCAGTAGGCAAGCTTGACGTCGGGGATGTAGTTCCCTGGCCCAAACTTCGCCTGCGAGCTGGCCTGGACTTGGTTCATTCCCTCAACCTTGCCGGTGAAGGTGTTGGTCGCCAGAAAAGAGAGCAGATACGGGATGTCGAGTGAATACGAGGGCTCCTGATCATCTACCGAGAAGCCACCAATCTGAAATAGCGAGAACGACGCCGGCTGCTCCGAATTCCAGAGTGCTTCGGCGGCGGCGATCTTCATCGGCTGCGGCCCGGTGAGTGCAACGCCAAACTCGCTGCCTACCAGCAGCGTCAGCGTTGTAATTGGGATCGCCATGTAGAGGCTGAGCTTCACGACCGGGCGGAACAGCTCAACGTTGCGGCCTTTGAGGATGTGCCAGCAAGCGACGCCGAGCAGCAGGAACGAAGCGACCATCAGCGAGGCGAGCAATGTGTGGGCGACCGCCCAGATCGCGATCGGATTTGTCAGAACCGCCCACAGATCAACCATTCGGGCCTGCCCGGTTACCGCGTCGATGCTGTAGCCGACCGGGTTTTGCATCCACGAGTTGGCCATCAGGATGAACGTTGTTGAGAGCCACGTGCCAGCAACTACGAGCCAGATTGAGGCAAGGTGCATCCGCTCTGAGAGCCTGCCCCAACCGAAGACCCAGATGCCGATGAAGGTTGACTCGAGCATGAATGCGATCAGTCCTTCTAGCGCCAGCGTCGAGCCAAAGACATCGCCGACGAACTGCGAGTACGACGACCAGTTCATCCCGAACTGGAACTCCTGCAGCAGGCCGGTCGCGGCGCCGATCGCAAAGTTGATCAGCAGCAGCGTGCCGAAGAACTTGGTCAGCCGCAGCCACGATTCGTCGCGCGTTCGATACCACTTCGTCTGCATGTAGGCGATGACCGGCGCGAGGCCGAGCGTCAACGGGACGAAGATGAAGTGATAGAGCGTCGTCGTCGCGAATTGCCAGCGGGCAAGTGTCAAAGCTTCGGCGGCTAGTGGCAAAGAGTCCATCGCGGGCGAGCCTATCGCTAGCGGGGGCAGTGCGGCGTTGAGCTGGCGCTCAGCCGCCGTCTAGTCACGCACAACGTGGGTCGAGCAGATGAAGTCCTGCAGAGCTCGGTTCTCGCTATCCCAGAGCGGCCAGAGATAGGCGAGCGCGATCGCGATTGTTCCGCCGATCACGGTGAAGGCATTGCCGATTCCCGAGATCACGCCGTAAAGCACGCCCATCACGAGAAATTGCCGCACCAGAGCCGGGCCGTAGGTCATCGCCGCGCCGCTCTCACGAACAACGCGAATTCCTAGCAGCTGCATTCCCCAGGTGCGCCCGTTCTGCTCGCCCGCCCGGGCCATAGTTATCGGCTGGTAAGTGAATGCGACGAGCAAGGCGCCGAAGAACACGAGCAGCAGCGCGCCGCCGACCGCGGCCTGCTCTTCTGTCGAGATTCCCTTGATCTGGTTGTCAACGACCTTGATCGACGAGAAGTCGACCCCGGCAACGATCACGACCGCAGCGATAATGAATGGCAGCGTGAAGGCGAAGGTGATCAGGGCGTCGATGATGTAGGCGCCAGCCCTTGGCCACCAGTCTGAGAGCAGTCGCGTCCGGCCGGCGATGACGACCGTCGGCGGCCCAACGGCGACCAACGGGGGGGCAGAGGGTGGTGGTGCGGCGACCGGCGGCGGTGCGGCGACCGGCGGCGGTGCGCCTAGAGCCGGCGCCGAGCTGGCCTGAGCGACAGGAGCGACCGGCGGCGCAAAGGCCCTCCCACCAGGTGCGACAGCGGTTTGCTCAGTCCAAGCGCGCCCATTCCACCAGCGCAGCGAAGCCTCACCGCGAGGATCTGCGTACCAGCCGGGCACAGGCGTCTGAGTTCCATCCTCCACGCCGTAAGTCTAACGCGCCAAAAGCACCGAAGGAACGGACTTTCGGCAAAGCACGCAGTCCACCATCGGAATTCCCGCTGACTTCGCGCGCTGGCAATCCAGGCTCGGCGGTCACCCGTACATCTGCTTAACCACAACCAATAGGAGAAACAATGAAACCGATCAGATTAATCGTAATCGGAGCCCTCGCCGTGGGCGCCGTCGGGCTCAGCGCCTGCGGCAGCGACGACACGACAACGACAACCACTGCAGCCGCGCCGATGACGGATACGGCAAGCGAAACGATCGCGGCGGTCGCTGGAGGCAACGCAGACCTTTCGACGCTGGTAGCAGCCTTGACGGCAGCCGATCTGGTCACGACGCTGGAGGGAGCTGGCCCGTACACGGTCTTCGCTCCGACCGACGCCGCCTTCTCCGACATCCAGAGCACCGTTGACACACTGCTCGAGCCAGGGAACAAGACGGACCTAGCCAATGTCCTCACGTACCACGTGGTCCCGGGCATCTACACGGCCGCCGACCTCAAGGACGGGCAGAAGCTGAAGACCGTCGAAGGTCAGGACCTGACTGTCACCGTAAAGGACGGCGTCGTGAAGGTGAACGACGCGACCGTCGAGATGGCTGACGTGAGCGCCTCCAACGGTGTCGTCCACGTGATCAACAAGGTGCTTGTCCCGCCAGCGAACTAAACGGGACCGGCGCCCAGCCGTTCGAGCGAGGCCCCCGCATCGGAGCGGGGGCCTCGGCCTCGGAGGGCGGCGGACCGCTTAGCCGGTGAAAGGTTCGACGGTCGAGAGATAGACCCACCAAACCCCGATCAGCACCGTCATTGTGGCCGCGCTGATCGTCAGTGCGCGCGCGCCGCTGCGTAGCCGCCCCAGCGAGACGGCCGCGAGCAGCATCAGCCCAGGAATCGTTGGATAGAGGTAGCGCGGTAGGAAGAAATCCCAGTTCAGGACGAGCAGCACGTAACACATCCAAACGATCCCAACGCCGACCGGCAAGGCCAGCAGGACGAGCAGCTGCGTTCGCCGTTCGCTCGGCTTGATGCTGAGAACGCCAAGCGGCGCCAGCACGACCAGCCCCGTCATCAGGATCGTCAATACCCATCGCTTCAGCGCCGAGAGCAGCTCAATCCACCACTCCTCAGGTAGCGGCGCTCGCGTGACGACAAGGAGCCGGCCTGGGATGTCGCTGACCGTGTATTTGATCCCGTCAGGATTGAAGAACGGTTCCATCATCTGCCGAACGACGCGCGAGCCGGTGAGCGATCCGTAGCGGTTCAGATTCGAGAGCAGCCACGGCGCCAGCATCAGCGCCGGGATCGCAACTACCCCTGTGGCCGCCAGCCAGCGAGTGCGCGGCGAGATCTGCGCCTGCCGCAGCACGGCGAAGGCGCAGACCAGCAGCCCGGGAATGAAGACGATGATCGTCAGCCGCGTCAGCAGCCCGAAGCCGACCAGCACGGCAGCGCCGCTTAGCCAGCCGACGCTGCGACGCTGCCAAGCGCGCCAGAGGACGAGCGTCAAACCAACTCCGATCAGGAATTCGAGCCCGCTGTTCGAGATCGTCACCGTCCGCAGAACGATCCCCGGCCAGAGCAGCGCCGTGAGCGCGAAGGCGAAGTACGGCTCGGCCCGCTCGGGATCGCCGATCACCTCGACCGTGAGGCGCCACAGCAGCAGCGCCGCCGCCAGCAGTAGCCCGAGCCCGAGCAGCCTGATCACGCGCATCTTGACGACGTAGTTGCTGCCCGCGAACCTGAACGGCGCGGCTGAGAGCAGGTAGTAGAGCGGCGGCTGGAAGGCCTCGTAGCTGCGACCGCTGAGGCCGCGCTTGGCGGGATCGAGCCTGCCGGGCGAAGGGTAGGTGCCCTCGTAGATCGCCTCGGCCTGAGGACTGATCAGCGTCGGCCCGAGCAACGGCAACTGCCCCTCTTCAGCGACGCTCTGCAGATAACTGAAGTGCGCTATCTCATCGCCGGTGAATTTCGGCAGCGATAGAACGGTCGCCGTTCCGGCCGCAACAATCACCACGAGCTGCGCAGCGATCAGCACGCGGACCGGCGTCAGCGCCGGTAGGCCTAGTCGCGTCACGCGGCAAGCCTACCCGCGACTGAACCGACCGGGGAATGCGAGCCGCTCGTTGGCGATGCACGCCGCCTACATACCGATCTGGCAGAGCACTCTAGGTCACCCGGCTAGCAACCCGGCTGCCCGGGTATTCACCGCCTCTAATCGCGGGGTGTTTCACCGAGCCAACGCTATTCAGCCGTTAGTAGCGTCGATTAATGGTAATCGCGCTCGCCGGGCGGCCGCCTGCGCGACCGAGCAGCACTGGACATCCTTCGGTGGAAACTACGTCACCAATCGTCAAAAGTACTGTTTCGTTTCTGTTTAAGTACTACCCCACGCCGTACACGACCGCACGATCCACCCGCGCACAACCCCCCCATTTACAGGAGATTATGCTGGGCGCGATGTGGCCGGGCAGCCTTAGCATTTCCCCTAATCCAGTGCGTAGTCGGTCGAGCCCCTCGACCGATGGGCGCTACCAGAGAGGGACCCAATGCAACACTCGACTAGCCCAGCAGCACTCGACACCACAACCGATCAGAGCCAGATGGATGGCGCCGCGGAAGCGACGCTGACCGTCATGCTCGTCGATGGCGAGACGCTCGTGCGCAGTGCGCTCGCAAGGATGCTGCACGCTGAGGATGGCATTGAGGTCGTCGCTGATGCTTCCGAGCCCAGTCAGGCAGTCGTCGCTGCCAGAGGTCACAAGCCGGACGTGATCATCTACGACCCGCACGATACGCGCGGCACAGCCGATGCGGTCGAGTTGATCGAGCAGCTCCGCGAAGCCTCGTCTGAATCCTCGGTCGTAGTGCTGACGCGCCGCGAGGACGCTATCTTTGCCCGCGAAGTAATCCGTGCCGGCGCGGTCGGCTACATGCTGATGTCGGAAGACCCGGAGGACGTGCTCAAGGCGATCCGCCGGGCGCGCAGCGGCCGCCCATCGCTGAGTCCGCGGATTGCGATGCTGATCGCCGGGCTCGATCACCGCAAGGCTAATGACAACCTGACCGAACGCGAGCGCGACATCGTTCACCTCGTTGCGCTGGGCCACACCAACAAGGAGATGGCCGACGAGCTTCACCTTTCGATCAGGACGGTCGAATCGCACCGCGCGAACATCCTCCGCAAGCTCGACGTCAACAACCGCGCTGGGCTCGTCCGCTACGCACTCGACAACAATCTGCTCGACTGACGACTGATCAACCGGAGCCGGGTACCGCTCAGCGGATCCGAAGCGGCGTGCCCAGCGGCGTCATCCGCCAAAGCTTGGCCATCGAGGAGTTGCGCATTCGAATACAGCCGTGCGATGGCCGCCCGGGGATCAGCGACGGAAACGCAGTGCCGTGTATGCCAACAACGCCACCGCCCGGCCACTCCGACAGGGTCGGTGCATAGGCCGCAGTGCCAAGCGCATAATGGCCGTAGAGCGGGTTGCTCCTGAATCGCAGCTTCTCGCGGATCCAGAACTGGCCGGCAGGCGTCGGAGTCTGCGCTGTGCCAACGCCGACGCGGGCGCGGTAGATCAGACGACCCGCTCGAAAGAGGCGGATGTGGAATGAGCGGCGGTTAATCTCGAGCCGGTATTGGTTGCGCTCGAGATCCCCGAATGCACTGCGGCGAACCCAGCCTGACCGTCCGTTCGGGCGACCGGGGATTCGGATCTTTAGCCAGTTTCCCTCGCTGTTCGTCGCCAGCGCAAGAGCGATGTAGACCTCCGGCATGCGGTCCTCGGTCAGAAGCCGCAGCCTGGCGATCGTCCGAGCTTTAGCGCTCGCAGTCACGTAGACGCGAGCGGTCTTGAGCGGAACCGCCCAACGCGTCATCGTCCGCTCGTCCGAGAGACGGACCACTTTCCCAAGTTCGGTGCTGTACTCGTCGGCAGCCAGCGCGCGCTCGGCGGCCCCACCCAGCGCCAGCGCCGAGCAGGCCGCCACGAGCAGCGCACGAAGGCATCCCGAGCTGGATGTTCTCACCATGTTTAAACAATCTAGGTCGGTCCAAGCTGCCAACTCTCAGCGTTTTCCCGAACGCTTGAGCGCACAATCACGAGGCTAAGAGGGGAGGTCGATCAGCGTTGACCAGAGTCGCGAAGCGGCAGCTCACGGCCTGAGACTCAGCATTTTTACGCAAAACTCGAACTCCGCCGCCAATAGTCTTGGTGTAGGCATGAATCGGACGATTGTCGCCCTTACTTGTTTCGTCCTCGTCGGCTTGGCCGGCGTCTTTCTCGCGATCTTCTCGCTCTCTCGCGCAACCGACCTCGCCTCAACGCCGTGCGTCGGCGTTGACGACCTTCCGCGCTTCGCTGGCGATCCCCGCACCCGTGCGGCGATGCTCTGCCTGATCAACGTTGAACGCGCGCGCGTGTCGGTGAGGGCCGTGAAGCCCGAACCGCATTTGGAGCAGGCGGCCTCAAGCTACGCGCAGCAGATGGTCGACCAGCGCTTCTTCGCACACACCGACCCGCTCGGCGGCACACTCGCGAGCCGTGTATTCCTGTCGGGCTACCTTGCCGGTGCCGATCTCTGGCAGGTCGGCGAGAACCTCTCCTGGGGCGGAGGCACGGTAGGCACGCCGCGCAAGATCGTCGATGCGCTGATGGTCAGCCCCGCCCACCGAACGAACATGCTTGGCCGCGAGTACACCGACATTGGGATCGGCGTGGTTCCGGCACGCCAACCGGCTACGCCAGCGGAGCAACGCACGCGCAGCTGCTCGGGATGCGAACGACTCGCAAGGTCGTCACGAAGAAGCCGAAGAAGAAGCCGAAGAAGAAGCCGCCGAAGAAACGGAAGAGCACGGCGAAGCGTTAGCCGCGCCAACCGCTCCGATGCCCTCGGTCAGCGCGCGGCCCTGTCAATATCAGCGCTGCCCGTCACCTCCGGCAGCAGCCCGGAGCCGGAGTTCGAGAAGGTGCAGGTGACGACCTCGCCCGATTGCAGGCTGATCAGCGCGCTCTCGTTCGCAGCCGTCGAAGCCCCAGCAGCATCGCCGACATCGGAGCACTTGATGCTGTCGACTGCGAAGACCCCTCCAACGACCTCCTGCGTCGCGCGGTAACTGCCAGGTGGCAGCCTGAACGTCCTTGACCCACCGGTCAGTAGATCGAAGTCGCCGTCGAGCGTCCCCGTGAAGTGAAACCGTCCCTGAAGGCCGTCCTTGACACGGTTGGCGATGATGACTTCTCCCGGGCGACGAACGTTGGTCACCACGCAATTGATCCTCTCGCCCGGCTCGAGAGTCACGAGAAGATTTGTTCCGGGGCCCGCGGCGACAAGCTCGCCACCGCTCGTGCAAGCGATCGAGCTGGCGTAGGAGGCCTGAACGGCCGGTGGTACGGGAACATCGGAGATAACGTGGCTGCCGGGCAAGAGACCGATCGGCCCGGTCGAGCCTGCGTCTCCGACCTCCGTCGCCAACACGACGCCGTCGATCGCCAGATTGAAGCGGCCGTCGTCAGATTGCGGGACGAGGTTCTTGACAACCGTGATCACGCCGGGAGCGAGGGATGCGGCGCCGCCGAGCTTGCGTGCCGCCAGCGCAGTCGGATTGACCGGGTCGACGAGCAACCCTGAGGTTCCCCCGCGCCGATACCAGCCGCCGCCAAACAGTGGCTGCGAGCCGGCCGCTACGGTCGGCTTCTGCCCCTGCGCCGGCAGGCCGGTTGGGTTCCCACTTGGCGCAGGGTGACCAGAAGCTCCAGCAGACGCCACCCCGGCCAGCAGCGAGAGCGGAACTGACGCAGCGACGACGATCGCGAGTAGGCCCGGGCTCTTCATCCGCGGTCGCCCATTACGCCTCGACTGCCGCGATCTGCACCGGCTTCGTTGCGCTCTCGGCGGGGAGCGGAAGCTTCAGCTCAAGTACGCCGTCATCGACGGTGGCGTCGATCTTCTCGGGATCAATGCCAGGCGGGACGACGACCGATCGCGCGAACGAACCGTAACGGCGCTCGCGACGCAGGAAGTGCTCGCCCTTCTCCTCAGTCTTCTCCTCGTGCTCTCCCGAGATCGTCAGGACGTCATTCCGAATCTCGATCTTGACATCCTCGGCGCGGACCCCCGGGATGTCGGCGCGAAGTTTGAGGCTCCCCGCCGCGCGGATAAGGTCGATCGTCGGCACCCACATATGTTCGCGATCACCGAGGAAACTGTTGAACATTCGATCAACGCGCGCTTGCAGATCATCGAGGCCGGTCAGCGGGTTGGAGCGGGGCAGTCCGTTCGCCATTGATGACCCCTTTCGTCGGATTTCACTTGTACGGCCAAAGTAGGAGGTCGTGGCAGAGTGCTCCTCGGTGTTGATCCGCGCTAATCCCTCGGAAAACCAACAAGCCTCGCTAGCGGCCGAAGCAGTCCACGCAACCGGGCGGTCGCATCTGGTGGCTGGCATGCGCCAGCGACACATCTACGTAGTTAGTACGTGCGTTTAGCGCCGACCGTACGCAGTACTGACGTAGTGTCCACTTCGGGGAACGGTTGGCCGCAAGTTACTCTGGGTTCAGGATGCTTAGCGTTTTCCGTAATAGTCTGCACGAATCTCCAACCCAAGCAGCTTGAAAGCGAGCTAGCCAATGAACAGCCAATCGCTCCAACCGCTCCGTAACCGTCGGCACGACGACCCCAAGGTGGCTGTCGGCGAACGCTCGGAGTCGCCACTGACTCTGATGCTCGTTGACGACGAAACGCTCGTGCGCAGCGCGATCGCCGCGCTGCTCCGTGAGCAAACAGGTATTGAGATCGTCGCGCAGCCAACCGGCGCTGACTCGGCCGCCCAGGCTGCCAACGGCCACAAGCCGGACATCATTCTGTTTGGCCCGCCAGAAGCTGCCAGCGTTGAAACCGTAGTCGAGGAGATCGGCCAGATGCTCAAAGTCTCACCGGACTCGAAGACGATCGTGCTCAGCAAGCGCGAAGATGCCGGCTTTGCCCGTGCCGTCCTCCTCGCGGGAGCGGTCGGGTACATGCTGATGCGCGAGGATCCCGAAGACCTCCTCAAGGCTATCCTGCGGGCATCGAAGGGTCACCCGTCGATCAGCCCAACAATCGCCATTCTGATCGCACAGGCCGACTCTCGGAACGGTGACGGCGATCTAACAGCGCGAGAGAAGGAAGTCCTTCAATTGGTCGCGCTCGGCCACACCAGCAATGAGATCGCAGCTCAGCTCTTCCTCTCAACCCGCACCGTTGAATCGCACCGCGCCAATCTGATCCGGAAGCTGGGCGTCGAGAACCGCGCGGGCCTGGTCAGATACGCGCTCGACCACGACTTGGTCTCCTAAGCGCAATCGGCAGCTCTTGGCGCCACTCCATCGCCGCTCGCGCGGGATACCCCCGAAGCGCGGCGTTAGCGGTGACTGTCGTAGTAGCCAACCGGCGATGTGAAGATCCCATGCACGACCGCCCAAGCAACGAGCTCCGGGCGGGACTCGATCTCGAGCGTGCTGTAGATCTCGATCCGCCGACCCTCGATTGTCCGCGGTGACAGGTTCAGATGCCCGGCGATCTCGCCACTCGTATAGCCAAGAGCCACGCCGCAAAGGATCTCAAGGTCGCGTTCCGAGAGCGCGCCGCGGTCGCCGTCTGACGCGTGCTCGATAACCCGCTTCGCGACATCGGCAGATATTTGACCCCGGCCGTCGGCAACGCGAACGACCGCGTCGAGGAACTCAGGGGCGCTGCTGCCGATCGCGATCGAACCGTCGGCGCCGGCAGCGACGCCCTCGGTTATCGCTGCAACGTCGTCACCGGTCAGGCTCATAAGCAAAACCTTGCTCCGCGGCGAAGCCTTCCTGACTGCCTGGACTATCTCCAGCTGCGTGTGGAGAGCGTCACCGAAGCTTCGGTTCGGGCCGATCACGACCACGTCCGGCTTGTGCCCGAGCGCCCTGCGGCCGGCCTCGGCGGCGTCTGCGGCGTGGGCCACGACTTCCAACCGATCGGCCGAGTTGATCAGCAGCTCGGTCCCCGCGCGAGCAACGCCCAGCGCGTAGACGACCATCACGCTAATCGGCGCCTCACCGTCAGTCGCGGGTTCCTGAGTATCCGAATGCATACCAGCAGGGTAAACGACTCGCGCCGCTGCCGCAGCAGGTTAAACGACTCGCGCCGCTGCCGCCTTTCCGCACCGGCATTGCGGTAACTACTACCAGTGGTTCGCATCTCACGTAATTGGTACGTGTGGATCTGCATCAGTACAAGCGATAATCGGGGAAATCTAATGGAACCTTCTTCGGCACTTTCCCCTAACGATCACGGCGACGCAGGTGACGCTCCGGCGCCGGTCACAGTCCAGCTGGCCGATGGGACGGCGATGGTACGCGGCGCTCTCGCTTCGCACCTGGCTCAGGACAAAACGATCGAAGTCGTCGCAGCGACCTCGACGCTGGAGGAAACGCTTCGCGCCGTTGGAGGCCACAAGCCAATGGTCGTTGTTTACCAGCCCCCCCGCCTCGGCGATGTCCGAGGACACCGTTGAACTGCTCGCCAATATCCACGATCTGTCGCCCGATACGAAGGTGATAGTGCTCGGCAACAGCGCCGACCCCGGGCGCGCCCGCGACGCACTCAATGCAGGCGCCTCAGGCTACATTCTTGGCGCCGACGAAACAGATGAATTGGCTCGCGCGATCCATTCCGTCGCCAGGGGGAACCCTGTCGTGAACCCTGTCGTCGCGCTGGCGATCGCCCAAGACGACCGCGAAGAAGGCCACACCTGGCTCTCCGACCGCGAGCGACAGATCGTCAAACTGGTCGCGCTCGGCTTCACCAACGCCGAAATAGGCGCCGAGATCAACCTCTCCGGCCGCACCGTCGAAACGCACCGCGCCAACATCCTGCGCAAGCTTGAACTAAGCAGCCGCTCGGGACTCGTCCGCTACGCGATCGACCAAGGGATGATGCAGTAGAAGCAGGGAATGCCTCGGGGCTGCGCTCGCTGCGGCCCCGACTAGCGAATATCGCGGCGATTGAACAGCACGGCGCCCGCTACCGCCAGCAGCACGCCCGCAGCGGTAAGCCCGAGCGCGTGGCTGAGGTCAAATCCATCCTGGACCGCCGACCCGTAATAGCGGTAAGCGGAGATCACGCGCAGCGGCTCAACGTCTGGAGAGAGCTTCCCGAGTAGATCAATCAGATACATCGCGATCAGCGTTCCCGACGCGACGCCCGTCACGGCGGCGAGGCTGTGGAGCATTCCGCAGAGAAGAAGCGCGAAGCCGCCGAAGGCGAACGCGATCGGCCAGACGTTTACGACGCCGAGGGTCCACTCTTCGAGCCCAATACCGGCGCCGACCGCCAGCCCGGCCGCCCAAGTCATCAGCCAAATGATCGCCAGGATCACAGCCAGCAGAATCGCCGTCGAAATCATCGCCCCGGCAGCCAGAACCCGCCGATCGAGAGGGACCGACAGCAGGGCGTCGAGATAGGAGTTCTCCTCAGCCCCGACGAGCGGCCGCGCGACCGAGCGGATCGCGAAGAAGGCCAGTGCGAGCGGGACGATCAGGCTGAGCATTTCGACGTCGAGATACTGGTCGGCGCTGGATAGCTGCTCAATCGAGAAGGCTTCCTTGATTGCGTCCGGGTAGCTCGCGATCGCCTGCGAGATCGAGTCCGAGATAGACGGCCAGATAGCCGCAACAAGCGCGCAGGAGAGCCCGAGGCTGAGCCCCCACGTGAGCGGCGCCCAGCGTTGCAGACGCAGCAAGTGCCTAACGATCGCGTAGAGCGACCTGGCCGACCCCGGTGGGGAGACTGGCGCGCCGCTACTCATGGTCGCCGCCGTAGTAGGTCATGAAGAGCTCCTCGAGGCTCGGATGAGTGATCTCGATGTCGGTCAGCGTGTATCCGGCGAGCAACTTGACGGCGGCGTCAGCAGTGCCGCTGACGGAGAAGGTCAAGCGGCCGTCAACAAGTTCAAGCTGCTGCACGCCTGGTAGGGCAGCGAACGGTTCCAACTCGACCGGCCGATCGAAGCGGACAACGAAGTGCCGCATCGCCCGGCGATGCATGTCGTGGACGTCCTCGATCGCGACGAGCCGCGCGCTGCGGATAATCGCCACGCGGTCGCAGATTCGTTCAACCTCATCAAGGTCGTGTGAGGAAAGAAAGACGGTCACGCCGCGGCCGCGCTCCTCTTCGAGCAAGCGGATGAACTCGGCCTGCATCAGCGGGTCGAGGCCCGAAGTCGGCTCGTCAAGGATCAGCAACTCGGGGCTGTGGAAGAGAGCCTGAATCAGAGCGATCTTCTGCACGTTGCCGCGTGAGAGCTGCTTCAGCGGCTGATCGAGACCGACATCGAAACGCTGCGCCAACTCCTCGGCTCGCCCGAGGTCACTGATTCCGCGCAGCCGCGCGAAGAGCTGGATCAGCTCTCGCCCGGTGAGGTGCTTTTCGTACGCGAAACCTCCCGGAAGGTTCCCAACCCTCGCACGAATCGCGCGGCTCTGGCTGCGGCTGTCAAGCCCAAAGATCTCGGCCCGCCCCGAGCTCGGGTGAAGCAGGTCGAGGAGAGTCCGAATCGTCGTCGTCTTGCCCGATCCGTTGGGCCCAAGGAAGCCGAAGATCTCACCCTTGCCGCACTCCAGCGAGAGGTCGATGATGCCGCGATCCTCACCGTAAACCTTCGTCAAACCCTCGGTTCGAATAACTGGAGCCATCGAGCAGCGACTGTAGCGGTGCCGGAGCCAACTCTGAGTGCACTAAATACGCCTGATAATAACTACGCGCCGCGTTGCGCTTTTGATGGAGACGGTGGGAATCGAACCCACGTCCGCGGTCGCGTAAGAGGTGATGTCTACGAGCGTATCCGGCGCTCTAATCTCACTTCGCGCTCGCCTCGCCGGCGGGGTTGCGTGAAGCCAGTCCTCTAAAGATTTCCCCAGTTTGGCAAGGACGATCCTCCCCAGGTAAGCCGGCGTTTGATCCGGAAATCCCGACGGCCGGCAGGCCGGGCTCCGAACCTCACAGCGCTAGCGGTGTGCTAGGCGGCGAGGGCGTACTCGTGAGAGTCCGCACATATGGTTTTCCCGGTGATTTACGAGGCCTCCGGGAACCTCGGCTCGCAACCACCCCCACGATCCGACCACGTCGAAGCCTGTCGTCCCCTGGAGATGTACTGCGAATCACTCTAGCGGCCAACGCCGTCCCAGCGAGCACCCGCAGGCTGGTCGCGGGAAAATACTAGTCGTTAATCGGTCGATTGTACGGTCGCAGCGCGCCGCGATTCTGGGATTCTGACAGCGAGAGCAAATCGGCTCCGCGCCGTGTTGATGCGGCCGGAAACCCGAAGGAGAAGCGATGACGAGTGCTGTGCGAAGGGGAACTCAGGCGGCGCCCGGCCAGGACGAGCAGGCGAACGCTTCGATCTCCGTGATGGTCGCCGAAGGACACGCGGTCGTCCGCACAGCGCTCGTCGCGCTTCTGCAGTCAGCGGCCGGGATTGAAGTCGTCGGAGCTCCCGAAGGTAGCGACGCGACCGTTCAGACGGCCCGCGTCAACAAGCCGGATGTGATCATCTACGACCCCCTGCCACCGATCAAGGCGACTGAGCTTGGGGCCTCTGTCGGCCTGATCCATGCCGCCTCGCCCGACTCGGCGCTGATGATCATCAGCGAGAGCGATGATCCCGGCCCGGCCCAGGCGGCGCTCCGAGCTGGTGCAATCGGCTACCTGCTCAAGTCCGACGAGCCGGAGGACCTTCTGCGAGCCATCACGCGCGCCGCGCGGGGCGTCCCTTGGGTCAGCCCGCGTGTGGCGATCGCGATGACGACGATCTCCGAGGGTACCGCGGGCCTCACCGATCGAGAGCTGGAAGTTGTCCGGCTCGTAGCACTCGGATACACAAACAAGGAGATCGCAGAACTGATCCACCTATCGGTTCGAACAGTCGAGTCGCACCGCGCCGCGATCCTCAAGAAGCTCGACGCTAGGACTCGCTCTGAGATCGTCAGATACGCGCTCGACCACGAGATGATCGAATGAAGACTCGCGGCTGAGATCTGCGGCGGATAACAATCGCCGGTGGGCGAGCGCCGGTAGTCTGCCGATCGTGAGCGGATTGGCACTCAACCGAACCAATGGCGCGGTAAACGCCCCAAACAGCTGAATTCGTTGTGGCAACGAGAGCCGAACGCGCTCCGCGCGGTGTTGACCGTAGGCTTTTTCGCTCGACGCGCTCGGCGCGAGTGCCGCTCGTCGGCGCCGTCGTCCTCGGCATCGCCACATCGCTGCTTGTCGTCGCTCAGGCGGTTCTGCTCGGTCGCGTGATCGCCGGCGCCTTCCCTGGCGGCAAGTCGCTCGACGAGGTCAGCGGTGAGCTTTGGATCCTTGCCGCGGTTGTCGGAGCGCGTGCGCTGTGCGCCTTCGGCTTTGAGACATCGGGTCGGCTCGGCGCGCGGCGCGTAGTCGGTGAGCTGCGAGCAAGCCTGACGGCCCACATGCTCGAGACCCGCCCAGCTGGGCTGCGTGGCCAGCGCGCCGGCGAATTGGTAACCAACGCTGTGCAGGGGCTCAGTTCGCTCGAGGCCTACTTCGCGCGTTATCTGCCGCAACTGGTGCTGGCTGTCGTCGTTCCGATCGTGATCCTGATCTACGTCTTCCCTCACGACCTCGCTGCCGGAACGATTCTGCTCGTCACGCTGCCGATCATCCCGCTATTCATGATCCTGATCGGGCTGGCAGCGCGGACGGCGACCGAGCGGCGCTGGCGCACGCTCTCACTGCTGAGCGCGCACTTCCTCGATGCAGTGAAGGGGCTTCAGACGCTGAAGGCCAACGACCGCGCCCAACGCCAGGTCGAGTCGCTGCGCGAAACCGGCGAGCAGTACCGCAAAGAGACGATGGTTACGCTGCGGATCGCCTTCCTTTCTTCGCTTGTCTTGGAGCTGGCGGCGATGATGGGCACGGCGCTGGTCGCGGCTGCCGTCGCGATCCAACTGATCAATGGTGGGCTTGAGTTTTCCACCGCTCTAGCGGTGCTGCTGCTGGCGCCGGAGCTCTACCTGCCTGTACGGATGGTCGGACAGCAGTTTCATGCCAGCACCGACGGGCTTACGGCCGCAAACGAGTGCTTTGAGGTGCTCGACACTCCTGCCGCTGTGAGCGTCCCTGCGGCGCCGCTGGCGTCCCCTGACCCACGAATGGGACCGCTCGTACTCGAGCGCGTAACTTTCGCCTACGAAGGCCGTGGCGAGGCGGTGTTGGATTCGATCGACCTCACTCTCAGCCCCGGCGAACAACTTGCTCTGGTGGGGCCGAGCGGCCAAGGGAAGAGCACCGTCGCCGCGCTGATCCTGCGGCTGCTTGACCCGCAATCTGGGCGGATCCTCTGCAACGGTGTTGACCTACTCGAAGTGGACCCGAAAGCGTGGCGCCAGCATCTCGCCTGGGTGCCGCAGCGGCCGACGCTCTTCAGCGCGACGCTGGCCGAGAACATTCGCCTTGGTCGGCCAGACGCCGACGACGGCGCGCTGGCGGCGGCCTGCGCCGATGCAGGGCTGGAGCGGCTGATCGATTCAATGCCACAAGGGCTTGAGACCCGACTCGGCGAAGGCCAGCGGACGCTCTCGGCCGGGGAGACTCAGCGCGTAGCTCTGGCGCGAGCCTTCCTGCGTGACGCGCCGCTCGTAATCCTTGACGAACCGACCGCGCACCTAGACGCCGAGTCATCGGCCGAAATCGGTGACTCGATTGCGCGGCTTAGCCAATCACGCAGCGTGCTGCTTGTCGTTCACCGCCCAGCACTGGCGGCCGCTGCCGACCGGATAATCACGCTGCGCGAGGGTGTCGTAGTTGATCGACAGGTCGGGCGATGAGCGCTGCCGCTCCACCAACCCCGGAGCTAGACCGCTGGGGCGCGTTGGTGCGGGCGGCACGGCTCGTTAGCCCGCGCCGCGGCGAGCTGATCCTTTCGATCGCGCTCGGCGCCGGAGCGATCTTGGCTGCCGTCGGGCTGCTCGCGGTCGCTGGCGTACTGATCAGCAAGGCGGCGCTGCGGCCTGAGATCCTGACACTGACGATCTTCACCGTCGGCGTACGCGCGCTCGCGATCGCCCGAGCGTTGCTGCGCTACGGCGAGCGGCTCGTCTCACATGACCTCGCCTTCCGTGTGCTCGCCGACCTTCGCGTGCGCTTCTTTGAGCGGCTGATCCCACTCGTGCCGGAAGGCTTGCGCGGGATTCGCAGCGGCGACGTGTTGAGCCGCTTCGTCGGCGACGTGGACACGCTCCAAGACCTCTACCTGCGCGCACTCGGGCCGCCACTGATTGCGCTGCTGGCGATCGTTCTGCTTGCCGGAGCCGTCGCGATCGTGCTGCCCGCCGCCGCTGCCGTGCTGATTGCGACGATGCTGATCGCCGGCCTGTTGCTTCCGGCGCTCGCCGCACGGGCCGGCAGGCGCTCAGGGCTGCGTGAAGCACCGGCGCGGGCGCAGCTCAGCTCCGAACTGGTCGAACTAGTCAGCGGCGCCGCCGAGCTGGCCGTCTACGGCCGCGAGCAGCAGTGGGCCGAGCGGATCGAGCAGGCCGACGCGAAACTCGCCGCCACCGAACGACCCGGGGCTTGGATCAGCGGCCTGACGAGCGGAGCCGGCGTAGCGATCGGCGGTGCAGCGATGATCGCCGTCGCCGCGATCGGCGTTCAAGCAACCGCCTCCGGGCAGCTCGACGGCGTGCTGCTGGCGGGAATTGTCTTCCTCACGATCGGCGCCTTTGAAGCGGTCGTCGGGCTACCCGACGCGGCGCAACGGCTGACCGCCTGCGCGCAGGCTGCGGCGCGGCTTGAAACCGTCACCGAAGCGCCTCTCCCGGTTAGCGATCCCCCCTCCCCGGCGCCGCTGCCACTCGGAGGAGCTCTCGTGCTCGAGGACGTGTGCGTTCGCTTTGAAGGCCGCGAGCAGGCAGCGCTCAGCGACGTAAGCGCAACGCTTGAGCCCGGCTCACGGATCGCCCTGGTCGGAGCCAGTGGCGCCGGCAAGACGACGCTCGCAAGCTGCGCTGTTCGCTTCCTCGACCCCAGCAGCGGGCGCATCACTCTCGGCGGCTGCGATATACGTGAGCTAAGCCAAGACGCTCTGCGCAGCGCCATCCGCCTAGTCAGCCAGGACGCCTACCTCTTCACGACGACGATCGCGCAGAACGTGCGACTTGCCGCGCCGGATGCCGACGACGAGCAGATCATCGCCGCGCTGGCTCGCGCCGGCCTTGGCCCCTGGATCGCGTCGCTTCCAGAAGGGATCGAAACGCTGGTCGGCGAGGAAGGCGCCGAGGTCTCAGGCGGCCAGCGCGGACGGATCGCGCTGGCGCGAGGCTTCATCTCCCCTTCGCAGATCGTAATTCTCGACGAGCCAACCGCCAACCTTGACGCAGCAGGCGCACGCGACCTGCTCAGCGCAATCGGCTCAGAGCGCAGCGACCGCCGCGCAATGTTGGTGATCACGCACACCGTTGAGGGGCTGGAAGAGTTCGACGAGATCATCGTGCTCGAGACCGGCGCGGTCGTCGAGCGCGGCACTTGGGGCGAGCTGATCGCCGCTAAAGGCGCTCTTGCCAGGCTGTCGGCAGCGGCCTAACTGGCTGCGGACATAAAGCGACGCGGGCCGAGCCACCTTGGGACCCCTCGCTCCTTCCGGCTTCCCATTGCTGGGTCGCTTTCCGGTGAGGGAGGCGCGATCTTACATCCCTGATCGTCGCTCTTTGCGGCTCGGACACCGCGTCTGAAATTCAACTTAGGGATCGCCCCGAACGACGTCAAGCGATCGGCCGCGATGATGCCGGAATTTAGGAGGAATGAGCCTCGCCGGATGCCTGCCGACAGCGATTCCGTGATCCGCCTATGCTCGGCCGATGAGCGATTCAGCCGTAAATGACGTCACCTGGCAGCTTGAAGATCTCGTCGATGGCGGCGGGCCAGCGGAGTGCGACGAGCTGCTCGCCGACGCCGACCGCCGCGCCGCCGCTTTGGCCGCCGCGCACGCCGGCAAGGTCGGCGAGCTTGACGGCCCAGGCCTCGCGCTGGCCGTCGCTGAGCTGGCGATCATCAGCGACCTCGTCGGCCGCGCCGGCAACTACGCGCACCTCCGTTTTGCAGCCGACACCGAGGACCCAGCCAACGGCGCGCTGATGGCGCGCGTTCAGGAGCTGGCTACCGGAATCGAAACGAAGCTCGTCTTCTTCGAACTGGAATGGGCCGAGGTTGATGACGCCAGCGCCGACCAGCTGCTCGAAGCCGGTGGCCTTGAACACGCGCGCCACTACCTGCAGACGATCCGTCGCTACCGCCCCCATCTGCTCAGCGAAGCCGAAGAGAAGCTCTCGGCCGAGAAGGCCGTCACTGGACGCGACGCTTGGTCGCGCCTCTTTAGCGAACTGACCAGCGCGATCCGCGTTGACCTTCCTGGCGACGACGAGTCAGTTCCGCTCGATCAAGCGCTTAGCCTGCTCCACTCGCCGGAGCGCGACGTCCGCCGCGGCGCAGCCGAAGCAGTGACGCGGGCGCTCGAGCCGGGCCTGCGAACGCGCGCTTACCTCTTCAACACGCTACTCCAAGACAAGGCGACCGAAGACCGCCTTCGCGGCTACCCAACATGGCTCTCTAGCCGCAACCTCTCAAACGAAGCGAGCGACGAATCGGTTGAGGCGCTGGTCGAAGCCGTCGAGGGCGCGTACGAGCTGCCACGGCGCTGGTACAGGCTGAAGGCGAAGCTGCTCGGCCTCGAGCGGATCGCCGACTACGACCGCGCCGCAGCGATCGCGCAGGACGACGCCAAGGTCGACTGGGACCAAGGCAAAGAGATCGTGCTTGACGCTTACGGCGACTTCTCGCCTGAACTTGGCGACCTCGCAGCGCGCTTCTTCGACGAGCGCTGGATCGACGCGCCGGCCCGCCCAGGCAAGCGCGGCGGTGCCTTCTGCGCCTACACCGTGCCGAGTGTCCACCCCTACGTGATGCTGAATTGGACGGCGACGCGCCGCGACGTGATGACGCTCGCGCACGAGCTTGGCCACGGCGTGCACGCCGCGCTCGCGATACCGCGAGGCATCTTTGAGCAGCACACGCCGCTGACGGTCTGCGAGACGGCCTCCGTCTTCGGCGAGACGCTCGTCTTCCGTCGCCTGCTCGAAGCCGCAGATACGCCGCAGTCGCGGCTGAGCCTGCTGGCCGAGAACATTGAGAACTCAATCGCAACCGTCTTCCGCCAGACGGCGATGAACCGCTTTGAAGGGGCCGTCCACACACACCGGCGCGAGCAGGGCGAACTGTCAGTTGAGGACTTCGCGCAGCACTGGCAGGCGACGCAGGAGGATCTTCTCGGCGACGCGGTCGAGATCACGCCCGACTACCGCTGCTGGTGGAGTTACATCCCGCACTTCATCGGCAGCCCCGGCTACGTCTACGCCTATGCCTATGGCCAGTTGCTCGCGCTCTCGGTTTACGGCCAGTACCTCAAAGAGGGCGAAGCGTTCGTCCCCGCCTACCTCGAGATGCTGGCCGCTGGTGGCTCGCGCAGCCCCGAAGAGCTGGCCAAGATCGCTGGCCTTGACCTCAGCGACCCCGGCTTCTGGAAGTCAGGGCTGGAACTGGTCGCAGCAGAGCTTGAAGAAGCTGAAGCTGCCGCCGACGAGGTGCTGGCGCAGCGCGGCGACTAGCGGTTCGCTTCGCGCAGGGCGCGGTCCATGTCGCGCTTGGTTTCGCGCTCTTTGATTGCTTGGCGTTTGTCGAAACGGTCGCGGCCCTTGGCGAGACCCAACTCAACCTTGGCGTTCTGACCTTTGAAGTAGATCCGCAGAGGCACGAGCGTTAGCCCCTTCTCGGAGAGCTGCCCGGCGAGCCGCTGGATCTCAGTCCGCTTTGCCAGCAGCTTGCGCACGCGTTCGGGCTCATGGTTGTTGGCGGCGGCCGGCGCGTAGGGCGAGATGTGGCAGTTGTGCAACCACAGCTCCCCTTCCCAGACCTGCGCGTAAGCGTCTTTGATCTGAACAGCGCCTTCGCGCAGCGCCTTCACCTCGGTTCCCTGCAGCACGATGCCGCACTCGAGCTTGTCGATGATGTCGTAGCGGTGACGCGCCTGACGGTTGGTTGCGACGTCGCCGGGGGCGACCTTCTTTTTGCCTGCCTTAGCCATCTGGGGCGAGCCTAGCGAGCAGGCGGATCTTCGGCGAGCACGAGATCAACGCGGCCGCGTGCCTTGTCGATCCGGTCAACCTTCACCTGTAGGCGATCGCCAAAGCGGATCGTTGAACCGCTCTTGTTGCCGGTCATGATCGTTCCCTGCTCATTGAGGTCCCACCAGTCGCCCTTTATCCGTCGAACCGGCAAGAAGCCTTCGTGCGCGCCGTCATCGAAGCTGATGAAGATCCCGGCACCGATCAGCCCGGTCACCTCGCCTTCGAATGGCTTGTCAGGGCCGCGCTCAAGCACGCGCCGCTCGAGCAGGAAGCTGCCGGCGACCGAGTCGGCGATCCGCTCCGTTCGAATCGCGTCACGCTCGCGCTCGCTGGTCCAGACCGCCATCTCTTCGAGCTCATCGGCTCGCGGCGCCTGCTCGTCGCAGCCGACGGCGCTGAGCAGCGCCCTGTGGCAGAGCAGGTCGGGGTAGCGGCGGATCGGCGAAGTGAAATGGCAGTAATTGGCGAGCCCTAGCCCGGCGTGCCCAAGATTGTCGGGCGAGTAACGCGCCTGACGCAATGAACGCAGCACCAAGTAGGTGAGTCCCATTCGGGCCACGCCGGTCCGCTTGACGTGCTCGTCAACGGCAAGCGAAGCTGCCGCGACGACCTCGGCCGCCTCGCTTGAAGAGATGTGCTCGGGCGTGGCTGGTGTAGCTACGCCGAGCGAGGCGAGCTGACCGAGCAGCCGCTCGACCGACTCTGATTCAGGGCGCTCATGAATTCGGTAGAGCGTCGGCAGGCCCTTCTCCATGCAGAGCGTCGCGACGGCCTCGTTGGCGGCAATCATCAGATGTTCGATCAGGCGGTGTGATTCGGTTTGGATGCTGGCAACCGAATCGGCAACGTGGCCCTGCGCGTCGAACGAAAACTCCGGTTCTACCGACTCGATCGCCAGCGCCGCGCCGCCAGCTCGGCGGGCCTCGTCACGCAGGGCCGAAACCTCACGTGCGGCAGCGAGCGGCTCGGCCCAGGGGGCTTCGGCCTTGCGCTCGCCGGCGAAGATCTCGTCAACGTCCTCGTAGCTGAGCCGCATGTCGGAGCGGATCGTTGAGCGGTAGAAGCTGCTCGAGACGAGCTTCGCGCCCTCAAACTCAAGTTCGGCCGTAACCGCGAGTCGATCTTCTCCCGGAACCAGCGAACAGGCGTCGTTCGACAAAGCCTCGGGCAGCATCGGCTCAACGGCGCCGGGAACGTAGACGCTGGTGGCGCGGCGGCGAGCCTCGCGGTCTACCGCGTCGCCGGGCCGCACGTAGGCGCTGACGTCGGCGATGTGAACCCAGATCCGCGTGCGCGAATCGCTCAGCCGCTCGGCTGAGATCGCGTCATCGAAATCCCGCGCGCTTGACGGGTCGATCGTGAACGTCGTCAGTTCGCGCAGGTCGCGACGCCCGGGTTCCGGGTGCGGGTGCTGGCGCGCGGCCTCGGCTGCTGCCAGCACGGTCTTTGGAAAGCGGCGGCGCAGGCCTCGGTCGAGCATCAGAGCCTCGACTACGTTGCGGGCGATCTCTGGGCTGCCGAGCAGCCGCAGCACCTTCGCTCGTGCGTTGCCAGCGCGGCCGCTGGGCGTTGCGATTAGCGCCAGCTTGCCAGCCTTCGCTTTGGCCGGCGGCTTACCGACGCTGATCTGTGGCCCGGGCTCGAAGAACGGTTGGCCGACGAGGAATTGGCCGCGCTTTTCGAGCAGCACAACCTGTGGCTCGCCGGCGGCGCGCTCCGGCTTTGGTGGGGGCGACATCTAGTTCACTTTGGCGCAGCCGCCAAGCTTGGCTAGCGCAGCGCGCAAAGCCAGGTCCTTTTTCGCCTCGTTTGGCTGCTTGACCAAGAGGTCAGGCACGAGGCCAGCGCCCTGAGAGACACCCTTGCCACCGAGGTTGCGGCCTTTCGGAGTGAAGTACTGGCCGGCAGTGATGTCGAGCGCGCCTCCGTTGGAGAGCTCAATCACCTGCTGAAAGACGCCCTTACCGAAGGTCTTTTCGCCAATCAGCGTGGCGCGGCCTCGGTCCTGCAGCGCACCGGCGACAATCTCCGAAGCCGAGGCGGTGCCGCCATTGGTGAGAACAACGAGCGGCGCCTTCGGCACGATCGGATCGCCGGTCGCGTTGAGCGTGCGTGTTCGAACGTTGCGCCCACGGGTCGTGACGATCGGCCCGTCGCTGAGGAACGCACTGGCAATTAGCTGTGCTTCATCGACCAGCCCGCCGCCGTTATTGCGCAAATCAAAGATGTAGGCCTGAGCGCCCTGCTTCTTCAGCTTCTGAAGCGCGGCGTAAACCTCGGCGTGGGCGCCGGAGGTGAATGACGACAGCGCGACTACTCCGATCTTTTTGCCGCAGACCGTTTTCATCAGCGAAGCAACAACAGGGACACTGATCGCGCGGCGCGTGGCGACAACGGTTCGTTCCTCCCCGTCGTGGAGAACCTTGAGGCGGACCTTCGTACCGGCCGGGCCTTTAACCAGCTGCGAGGACTGCTCAGTCGTCAGCCCTTTCAGCGAGCGCCCGTTCGCTTCGACGATCTGGTCGCCGACCTCGATACCCGCATCTTCTGCTGGCGAGCCCTTGTAGACCGAACGAATAAGCAGCCCACGCTTGCTGCGGTCAACGGTTACGCCGATCCCGGTGAAACTGCTGGCCTGCGCCTCTTCGAACTTCTTGTACTGGGCCGGTGTGAAATAGGTCGAGAAGCGGTCGTTCAGTTTCTTGACGGCGCCAGCGATCGCAGTATCGGCAAGCTGACCGGGTGGCAGCTTGCGGTAATAGGTGTCGTCGATCTCATCGAGCGCCTCGTTGACGACGATCTGATCATTGCTGCCGACGAGCGCGCCGCGTAGCGGTTCGGGGACGAGATCACCGTGTCGGCCGCCGATCCAAACGCCGACCGTTAGCGCAAGGATCACGGCAGCGACCGCGCCAACGGCGAGGACGGCTATCAGCAGAGATATGGCTACGCGGCGTGTGGACATTGATCTTCGAAGGGCGCAGCTCTAAGCGCTGCAGAAGAGGGTAGAGCCGTGGCCGCGGGAGCTACGCGGTGACGCTGCCTAGACCTGAAGGAAGCGGCGCATCGAGATTGCCGAGCCAAGCGCACTGACAGCGATTCCAGCGCCAAGCAACACGGCGACCAAGACGCCGAAGCCGATCGTGCTCGGGGCTGAGAGCAGCGCAAAGTCGTTGACCAGCGGATCTACCAGCGCCACCTTCATCACGCCGAGCAGGAGGATCGCCAGCAGCGCACCTAGAGCACCGAGGATCACGGCCTCAAGCACGAATGGCCAACGGATGAAGCCGTCGGTCGCGCCGACCAACTTCATCACCTGAATCTCGCGACGGCGCGAGAAGACCGAAAGGCGGATCGTGTTCGAAATCAGCAGAACCGAGGCGACGATCAGCAGCGCCGCGAGCAGCCCAGTCGTCAGTTTGACGACGCGCGTTGCAGTCAAGATCTTGTCGGTGTTGTCCTTAGACGAGCCGACCGAATCGATCGAAGGGTCGATCGTCGTCCTTCCCCCACCAGGCGTCTGCGGCTCGATCGCGCTGACCAGTGCGAGCGCGTTGTCAGGGTTTGTCGGTGTTACCCGCAGTGTGTCGGGCAGCGGGTTGGAGCCAAGCAGGTCGTAGGCAGCGGGGTTCTTGCGTCGCTCCTGTGCGTAGGCGGTGTCCTTGCTGACGTACTGAACCGACTTGACGCCGTCGAGCTCGGTCAGTTGGCCGCGGACGCGCTGCGCATCTGCCGCGGTTGCGTCGCTCTTCATATAGACGTTGACGATTACTTGGCCGCGGACGTCGTTGGCAGCACCGGTCGTCGCCTGGACGATCGGGATGAAGACGCCGAGAACGAGCAGCGTGACCAACACCGAGGCCAGCGCAGCGAAACTCGGCACGGCGTTGCGCGAGATCGAGGTGAATGCCTCGCGGATGAAGAATCCGAGTCTCATTAATCCCTGAACGCCTCGTCGAAGTCATCGCCCGGCTCGCGCTTCTTCGGTACCCGCTGAGGCTCAGGTGAAGGTTCGCGCAGCAAGGCGCCAAACTCAGCCGTCGTCATATCTGTTGGTGCGTACTGGCCGTCAAGCTCGTCGCGGACCACAACACCGTCGGCGAGCTCGAGCACGCGGCGGCGCATGCGATCAACCATCGCCGAGTCGTGCGTTGCAACGAGCACCGTCGTGCCGGTGCGATTGATGCGGTAGAGCAGCTGCATGATGCCGATCGAAGTTTCAGGGTCAAGGTTGCCGGTCGGCTCGTCGGCCAGCAAGAGCGGCGGCGCGTTGACGAAGGCGCGAGCGATGCTGACGCGCTGCTGTTCACCACCGGAGAGCTGGTCGGGGTAGTGATGAAGCTTGGTCGCGAGGCCGGTTAGGCGAAGGATGTCCGGCACCTTCTCGCGGATGTCGGCGCGTGAGCTTCCGGTTACCTGGAGCGCGTAGGCGACGTTCTCATAGACCGTGCGGTCGGGCAGAAGCTTGAAGTCCTGGAAGACAACGCCGAGGTTGCGGCGGTAGAACGGAAGCTGCTTGTGCGTCAGCTCGCCAAGGTCGCGGCCGGCGACGAGAACGCGGCCTTCATCGGGCTCGAGCTCCTTGATCAGCAGGCGCATCAGCGTTGACTTGCCGGAGCCGGTTGGCCCGACGAGGAAGACGAATTCACCGCGCCGAATCGCGAAGGTTGTTCCGCTGAGACCGGCCTTGCTGGTGTCGTACCGCTTCGTTACGCCGCGGCACTCGATCGCGTTCGCCGGGTCGCCCGGACGGCCCGATGCGGCAGCGGCATCCTTGCGCTGAGCAACCTGCGAATCACGCAGGCGCAGTTCTTTCTCCGTAGCGGCCATCGGTTCGACATTAGCCGCCGACCCCATCTATTCCTTCCCACTACGCGAGATGCAGCACTGATTGCAGCGGAATTGGCGCCCAGCGCCCTGCCCAGCGCCGCTATCTTCCCCCAATGGCCAAAATCTCGACCAGCACAGCCGCAAACGGACTGCCGATTCATCGCATCGGGATCCCAGGAACGCGCGCCACAACGATCCTCGTTGCCTTCGATGCCGGAGCCCGCACGGAGCGCGCCGAGGAGAACGGGATGGCCCACTTCCTTGAGCATCTCGTCTTCAAGGGTGGCCAGATCTACGACGATTACCGCAAGGTCAATGAGACGGCAGAGCGGATGGGCGGCTCACTCAACGCCTACACCAGCCACGACCTCGTCGCCTTCCACATCACGGTGCGCGCCGAATCGGCGGTCGAAGCGATCGACCTGCTGACCGATTTTGTCGGCCGCCCGAAGCTCGACGCCGAAGAGCTCGATAAGGAGCGCGGCGTCGTGATCCAGGAGATTCAGCGCTACAAGGACGAACCGGCCTCAGTTGCCGGCGACCTGATCGAACGGGCCGGCTTTGGCGACCATCCGCTGGGCCGCACCGTGCTCGGCCCCGAGCAACACATCGAGACTTTCTCGCGTGAGGCGATCGTCGCCTTCCGCGAGCGCCGCTGGTCAGGGCAGCGCGGTGGCGCCTTCATCGTCGGCAACTTGGAGCACGTGCCTGCAAACGGCGCAGTTGATGAGTATTTCGGCCGTTTCCCGTCACTTCCCGAGGCGCCGGAGTCAGAGGGCCCTGCGGCCTTCAAGCCGGTAACCCTGGTCGAAGAGCGCGACAGCAACCAGTCGCACCTGCGGATGCTCTACCAGCCCAAGATCGACCCGAGCGACTCCAGCCAACGCGTCGCCTTTGGGATCTACTCAACGCTGCTCGGCGGTTCGATGGGCTCGCGCCTCTTCGACGAGATCCGCGAGCAGCGCGGGCTCGCCTACTCGGTCTTTGCGATGGCCCACATCGCCAGCGACTACAGCGCGCTGATCTTGGGCGCTGGGCTGGAGTCGGCAAAGACGGTCGAGGCGTTTACGCGGATGAAGGAGATCGTTGGCGAGCTTGCCGCCGACGGACCGACCGAAGAAGAGGTCGAACGGGCGCGGGCCTACGTTGCTGGCCGCCGCGTGCTCTCGTTCGAGAGCACCAACTCGGTTGCTGGCTACGCCGCCGGGCGCGCGATCGTTCACCGCGAGAGCTTCGACCCGGATGACGCAATCGCCGCAATCGACGCCGTTACCTACGATCAGGTGGCTGAGGCAGCACGACGCGTGGACCCAGAAGAACTCTCGATCGCCTGCGTCGGCCCGCACGAACTAGGCGAGTTTTCTTAGGTCTTTTTCTAGATATCCGGCGCCAGCGTCACAAAATGGGAGTACCGTTGTCTTAGGTTCAGGAGCACCGGTGACACCTCACATTTCCGTATCCCTACTTGGAACGCAGTCCGACGAGCGACTGGCATTGCTCGCTGGCTCCGGCCACGAGCGCGCCTTCGAGGCGATCGTCGAGCGTTACAGCAAAGCGCTAACGCGCTATGCCGAGCGTTTCCTTGGATCGGCACGGGCCGAAGAGGTAGTCCAAGCGGCGTTCTTAAGCGCCTGGTCGGCGCTTGCTGCGGGAACTGAGGTCCGCGATCTGCGGCCTTGGCTCTACCGAATTGTCCACAACGGAGCCCTGAACGCCATGAACCGATCCGAATCTGGAGATCTCGAACTAATCGAAGCAACCGACGGAGCGCTGAGTCCGCACGCAATCCTCGAACAGAACGAAGTGGTGCGTAGCGCACTGAGCGTGATCGCCGAGCTGCCTGAGCGCCAGCGCGCCGCCCTGCTCGCGGTTGCGGTCGAAGGCCGCGCCCACGCCGACGTTGCCGCCGATCTTGGCGTCAGCGATGCTGGCGTTCGCCAGCTCGTTCGCCGCGCGCGCGTGCAGGTCCGTACCGTCGTGACAGCGCTCACTCCACTGCCGCTCGCGCTCTGGCTCGCCGACGCCCAGCGCGGCGGCCCCGCGCCCGACCTCAGTCACCGGATCGCCGAGGTACTGGCAGACGGCGGCGGCAACGCGCTGGCGAGCAGTGCGATGAAGGCAGGCGCAATTGTCGTCTCGGTCGCAGCGGTCGCAACGGCAGCGCCGAAGGTCAGCCAGGTCGTCGAGCAAGGCAGGAAATCCGAGCCTGCCGCGGCAATCCTTAACGCCAACGCTGCCGGCGCCAGCGGCGGCTCGTCGGCGGCGCTACTTCCGAGCCTTGGAGCAGGCGGCAACCCCTCCGGGCAGCCCGGCGGCACCGGTCATGGCGGCCGCGATCATCGGGGCCAGTCACCGAGCGAGTTTGGAGCGATACCCGGCGGACCCAATTATGGTGGCCAAACGACTGATGATGGCGGGGCGCTCGAGGCGCCCGCCGGGCAGCAGAACGGCCGCGAGTTCAGCGCACTATTCACGCCGCAGCCGAACGTCCGCCAGCCCGGAGGCCGCGGCCGCGGCGGACACTCAGGGGAGGGCAACGGAGGCCGCGGAATGAGCGACGATCCCGATCCCGCTGTGACCCCCACCCCGAAGCCGAGCAAGCCTGACAACTCCGATGACGGCGACAGTCGCGGCGACGGCACCGGAAGCGGCGGAAGCGGTGGAAGCGGTGGCGGCGAGAGGAGCAGATCTGATCATCGGGACAGCGGCGGAAGCAGCGGCAGCGGCAGCAGCGATGACGAAGTCAGCAAGCCGAGCAAACCGGTCAGCATCGAGCCCGGCGACAGCGACTGAGGCGCCGTGCGGCGATCTCGCCGGGACTTAAGGGTTGATCGAGACCATCCGCTCGATCGGCACTCTCGCTAGCTCAGCGATTCCCGGCTCAACCTTCACCTCGCCGCTGCCATCGCGCAGCGTGTCGCGCAGCTTCTCGAGCGTAATCATCTTCATGTAACGACAGCTCGCCTCAGCGTTGGCGGGAATGAAGTTGACGTCGGGCGCGGCCTGCTGAAGCGGGTAGAGCATCCCAACCTCGGTCGCGACGATCACGTCGCGCTTTGAGCCCTCAGCCGCGGCCTGCTCGGCGTAGCCCAACATGCCGCCGGTCGAGAGCATCTGCACACCCTCTGCGTCAACGTCACCGGCCGCGACATACTCCATCACCGACGTGACGCAGCCGCACTCCGGGTGGATCAAGAAGTCGGCGCCAGGATGCTCGCCGCGCACGCGCGTGATGTCGTCAGGGCGAATCCCAGCGTGAACGTGACACTCGCCGTCCCAGATGTGCATCGGTTGGTGGCCGGTGATCTTCTGCACGTAGGCGCCAAGGAACATGTCGGGGCCGAAGCAGATCTCAACATCGGGGCCATGCTCGGCGATTATGTGGTTCACGACGGCGACGGCGTTCGACGAAGTACAGCAGTAATCGGTTAGGGCCTTTATCGCGGCCGTCGTATTGACATACATCACGGTGATCGCGTTCGGGTAACGCTGCTGCCACTGCTCAAGCTGCGGCGCGCTAATCGAATCGGCCAGTGAGCAGCCAGCGTCGAGGTCGGGCAGGAGGACGGTCTTCTCGGGCGCGAGAATCGACGCCGTTTCGGCCATGAAGTGGACGCCGCAGAAAGCGATCACGGGGTTTTCGACCTGCGCCGCCTGCTGCGAGAGGCCGAGCGAATCGCCAACGTAATCGGCTACATCCTGAACCTCAGGGACTTGGTAGTTGTGGGCGAGGATCACGGCGTCGCGAGCCTTTGCCAGTGCGCGAACCTCGGCCTGAAGCTCGGCCACAGCGGCCGGATCGGAGCCCGGCTCAGGTGCCATCGGCAACGGCTGCGAACTCATCGCTCGACCTCAACCGTCAGCGAGAGATCAAGAGCAGCGGCTGAATGAGTAATCGCGCCCACGGATACGAATTGTACGCCGCTGGCTGCAACCGCAGCGACAGTCGTCAGTGTCACGCCGCCGCTGGCCTCCAGCTCGGCGCGCCCGCCAACCTGCGCTACCGCTTCTGCCAGCTCAGCGGGGTTCATGTTGTCCAGCAGGAGCCGCCCGGCGCCAGCTGCGATCGCCTGGTCAACCTCGTCGAGGTTGCGGCATTCAACCTCCAATGGAAGCCCAGCATCAGCGGCCCGCGCAGCAGCAACGGCGGCGGCGATCCCGCCCGCCATCTCGATGTGGTTCTCCTTGATCAGGTAGGCGTCCCAGAGGCCGATGCGGTGGTTCTTGCCGCCTCCGGCGACGACTGCGGCCTTCTCCAGCAGTCGCATCCCTGGCGTTGTCTTACGCGTGTCAAGAATCTGCGCGCCCGTTCCCTCGACGGCCTTCACGTAGCGCGCGGCGGCGGTCGCGACGCCGCTCAGGTGGGCGAGCAGGTTGAGCGCGCTGCGCTCGCCGCTGATGACAGCTCGGGCATCGCCGCGGACGCTCAGCACCGGCCCGTCCTCGCGCCAGAGCCCCTCCTCGCTGAGCTGCGTGAATTGAGCCGCTGGATCAAGCGCGCTGAATACTGCCTTGGCGGCTTCGATCCCAAAGATCACTCCGGGAGCCTTCTGTGTCACGAGCGCCGCAGCCGTGCTGCCAGCAGGCACGGTCGCTAGAGCCGTTCGATCGCCATCGCCGACGTCTTCGGCCAGTGCGACTGCGACAAGGTGGTCGAGCTCACGCCGGGTCGCCTGATCCATAGAGAGAGCCTAGAGAATCAGGCTGGGCGCTCTTCGCGCAAGACAGGAATAGTTGTCAGAGTCGGATCGCTGGCACCGTGCAAGCGCGAACCGGCGGCCGCAGTCGCTCGCAGGTGCTCGATTACGTCGGCGCTGACTCGCTCACCTGGCAGCAGCGCAGGAAT
>CAMCVN010000005.1 GCA_945881845.1 Bifidobacterium breve
AGCACCTTCAGCGAGAGCAGCGCGCACTTCATCCGCGTCGCCGAGATGTCAATCCCGAGCAGGTCGAGGATCGCGCTGCGGTCGAGCCGCGCGAGGTCATCGAGCTTCATTCCCTTGATCTCGTCGGAGATCATCGAGGCCGAGGCTTGGCTGATTGCGCAGCCGTGACCTTCGAAGCGGACCTCTTCGACGACGTCGTTGTCGTCAACCTTGAGCATTACGCGCAGCTCGTCGCCGCAGAGCGGGTTGGTGTCGAACGATTCGCGATCCGGCGCTTCCATCGGCCCGAAGTTGTGCGGGCGCTTGTAGTGCTCGAGGATCTCTTCGCGGTAGAGGGCGTCGTCCATAATCAGTCTCCGAAGATCTCGATTACGCGGCCGAGGCTGTCAACGAGCGCGTCGATGTCATCGGTCGAAGTGTGGACGGCGAACGAAGCGCGAGTCGTTGCGCCAACGCCAAGCTTCTTCATCAGCGGCTGCGTGCAGTGATGGCCGGCGCGCACACAGACCTGGTCGCGGCCGAGGATCTCAGCGACGTCGTGCGGATGGGCGCAGTCGAGCGTGAAGCTGACGAGGCCACCGCGCTGCTCCGCCAGCGGCGGGCCCTGAATAGTGAGGCCGGGGATCGCCTGCAGTGAGGCGAGCGCGTAGGCCGTGATCGCCTCCTCGTGGGCGCGGACGCTTTCGATGCCGAGCCCTGAGATGAAGTCAACGGCGGTACCGAGCGCGACAACCTCAGCGATCGGCGGCGTGCCGGCCTCAAACTTGAACGGGAGCTCGTTGAAGGTCGTCTCGTCGAAGCTGACGGTTTTGATCATGTCGCCACCGGTCAGGAACGGCGGCATCGCCTCGAGCAGTTCACGGCGGCCGTGGAGCAGCCCGATCCCGGTCGGGCCGTAGGCCTTGTGCCCGGTCCAAACGTAGAAGTCGGCGCCGATCGCATCGACGTTGACGGCCATGTGAGGGACCGCTTGGCTGCCGTCGATCAGGCTCGCGGCGCCGGCGGCGCGGGCGCGGGCGACGATCTCTTCGACCGGGTTGATCGTGCCGAGCACGTTCGAGCAGTGCGTGACGGCGACCATCTTGACGCGGCCATCGGCGAGGAACTCGTCGAGCTGATCGAGGCTGATCATCCCCTCTTCATCAACTTCGAGCCAGCGCAAGTGCGCGCCAACTTGGCTGCAGAGCTGCTGCCAGGGAACGATGTTCGAGTGGTGCTCTGCTTCGGTCAGGACGATCGCGTCGCCGGCGCCGACGTTCACCGGGCCCCACGAGTAGCGCACGAGGTTGATCGCCTCGGTTGCGTTCTTCGTGATGATCGTCTCAGCCGGCTGAGCGCCAACGAAGGCAGCGATCTGAGCGCGGCCGATGTTGAAACGGGTGTCGGCGTCGATCGCGAGCGGGTAGACGCCGCGGTGCACATTGGCGTTGTGGTGAGCGAGGAAGTCCTCAAGCGCATCGAGCACGACGCGCGGCTTCTGTGAGGTCGCAGCGCTGTCGAGATAGACGAGCCCCTCCTGCTCCAGAATTGGAAAGTCGAGTGCCAGCGCGGTTTGCGAGGCCGTTGCCATTAGGCCGACGCAGGCTCCGCGAGTTCGCTGTCGCCGGTGATCCAGCCATAGCCTTCGCTCTCAAGCTGGTCGACCAACTCGGGGCCGCCCTCTTTGACGATCTTGCCGTCGGAGATGATCGAGACTCGGCCCGGCTTCACGAGGTGAAGAATCCGCTGGTAGTGGGTGATGATCAGCACGCCCATGCCGCTCTGCGCGCTGACCGTGTTGACACCCTCGGCGACGATGTTCAGGGCGTCGATGTCGAGCCCCGAATCGGTCTCGTCGAGGATTGCCACGTTCGGCTTCTGCAGTGCCATCTGAAGGATCTCGAGCCGCTTCTTCTCGCCGCCGGAGAAGCCGTCGTTGAGGTAGCGCTTTGAAAACTCGCGCTTGACTTCGGTCATCTCCATCGCCTCTTCGACAACCTGGCGGAATTCCTTGAGCGAAATCTCATCTTCGCCGCGCGCTTGGCGGTGAGCGTTGATAACCATCCGCAGGTACTTGGTGACGGTGACGCCGGGAATTGCGACCGGGTACTGGAAGGCCATGAACAGCCCGAGCCTTGAGCGCTCGTCGGGCGAGGCCTCGGTGATGTCTTCGCCGCGGAAGGTGATCTTGCCCTTGGTTACGTCGAGAGCAGGGTTGCCCATGATCACGTTGGCGAGCGTGCTCTTGCCGGATCCGTTCGGCCCCATCAGGGCGTGTACCTCTCCGGCTTCAACGGTCAGGTCGAGTCCCTTGAGAATCTCCTTCTCGCCGGCGCTTACGTGCAGATTGCTGATCTCTAGTTCGGGCATGGTCTCCGGTCGTGCGTAGTGGTTTGAATTAAGCGGCGCTGTGCAGCGGTAGGGCGCTGCCGAGCGGTACGGGGGTTTGAGCTACGTCCTGCTTGGCTGCGAAGGCCACCAGTTCGGCCAGCGTCGTGCGACGCAGCGCTTCGGTAACGCCTCCTTGCACGCGCAGCCAAAGGAACTTCGTCGCGCAGGCTTCGCCGTCGTCGACGTGCGAGCAGAGCACGCGGCCGTCATCGGTCTCATCGACGAAGCAGGACATCGGCGCGACCGACCCTTCCAGCGCCAGCACTACCTCGTCCATCGTGACGCTCTCCGGGTCACGCGAGAGGCGGTAGCCGCCGTGGGCGCCGCGCGTGCTCTCAACGAGCTCGGCGCGCTTCAGCAGCGCGACAATCCGCTCGAGGTAGGCGAGTGGCAGGCCCTCGCTCTCAGCGATCGCCTTCAGCGAGACCGGCGAGTCGTTCGATTGGCGCCCGAGCTCAACCAACAAGCGCACGCCATACTCGGCCTTTGTCGTGAAGATCATGGCTTAATCCTACCAATGCGGTAGGAGAAGCAGGTGGTGATCCGAGCGTGTTCAGGCCTGCGGCATCGAGGCGCTGCCGATCAGTAGCGGCTTGACGATCTTCGGCGCCTTCGGGAAGCGGCCAATCTCGGCCTTTTCGACTGTCAGCGGTGAGCTCTCGATTGTCGCCAAGGTGTCGCGGTTGCAGTTGCAGCCACCGGAAACTCGGCGCCAGATAGGCGCCCAGCGATCTTGCATCTGGGCGTGGTCGTGGTCGGCGCTGCGAACGTGCTCAAGGAAGAGGTAGTGGCCGCCCGGCCGCAGCACGCGGGCGATCTCGGCGAGCGCCGCCGGCGGGCTACTGGCCTCGCAGAGAACCAGCGTGCCAGTGACGCAATCGAAGCTGGCGTCCTCGAACGGCAGCCGCTCGGCGCTGGCAGCGACGACTTCGACTGCGACCGGCGCGTCGGCGCCGCGCGCCTCAAGCTGGCGGCTCATCGCAGGGTTGGGCTCGGTGCATACCAGCCGCGTAATCCCTTGACGCGGATAGGCGGCAAGGTTCAAGCCCGTCCCGGCGCCAATTTCGAGTACTTCGCCGCTTGCCTCGGCCAGCGCCTCGCGGCGTTTGTCGGCCAGTCCGGCCTGCTGGCTGGCGCCCATTAGGAAGCGGTCATAGATCAGCGCCGTAAAACGGTTCATCAAGGCCACCCTAGCGACAGGTCGCGGCAGCGGAGCGGTGCGCTATTGTCGCCGACATGGTGCTCGCAATCAGTAACGCGCTGGCGATCGACATCGGCCTGATTGGCGTCTTCTTCGTGCTCTTCCCAGCGATCGTTACGGTGCTGCTGATCTTTGCTGGCGCAGGGGTCTACGTCGAGAAGCAAGAGAACGACCGCTACCTCGAGCAGCACCGCATTCCCGGCAGCGAGCTTTAGCCACGGTGGCCAAACCGGTTGCGCTGATCACCGGGGGCGCTCGCGGGATTGGGCTGGCAACCGCACGCCGACTCGCCAGCGATCACCGGATTGCGCTGCTCGATCTCGACGCGGAGTTGCTCGAGCTGGCAGCAGCGCGCTGTGGCGCCGACACGATCACCGCCGTCTGCGACATCACTGATGAGGCTCAGGTTGAGGCTGCCGTAGCAGATGTCGTCGCCGAAGCCGGCGGGATTGACGTCGTCTTCTCAAACGCCGGGATCGGAGGCGGCGGCTCGCTTCGGCTGCTCGACCCTGACGTGCTGGCGGCGATTGTCAACGTCAACCTGATCGGCAACTGGCGCCTAATCCACGCAGCGCTCCCGCATGTAATTGAGCGGCGCGGCTACATCATCGCCAACGCCTCAGCTTCGGCGCTGATGCCAGCAATTGGATTCGGCGCATACGCCTCCAGCAAGGCGGCGCTCGAACATCTTATGAACGTGCTTCGCGGCGAGGTTGCACACCTAGGCGTTGACGTTGGCGTCTCCTACTTCTGGTTCGTCGGCACTGACATGGTTGAAGGCGCGGAGCGTGAAATGGGCCGCCTCGGTGGCCTTCGAAGCGAGATGCCTGGCCCGCTTAGAGGAATCGTCAGCGTTGAGAAGGTCGGCCAACTCCTCGCCACCGGCATCCGCGCACGAGCGCGGCGCGTCGTCGCGCCACGCTGGATCACTCCAATCTTCTTCCTGCGCGGGATGATCGGCGGCCTCGTTGATCGCGGCACGGCCGGGATTGCCGCCGAGCTAGACGACGCGACAGCCGAACGGATTGCCGAGCAGGGCAGCTTCGCGGCCGCCTTCCGTAGCGCGCAAGCAGGCCACCGCTCTGCGGCGGGCAGCGTCGGCAAGCCGCTTGGCGACTGAGCGCTAGACGGGGCGCTTCTGCGACGCGCGGTAGCGGCGCGCCAACGAGTTGGTTGAGCTGTCGTGCTGGAGGTCGGGCTTGTCAGCGTCCATCAGCTGGTCGGCGAGCGTTCCGGCAAGGACCTTGCCGAGCTCGACGCCCCACTGGTCGAACGAATCGATTCCCCAGAGCACGCCTTCGGTGAAAGCGCGGTGTTCGTAGAGCGCGACAAGAGTGCCGAGCGCGCGCGGAGTTAGCTGACCATCGATCAGCAGCGTCGTTGACGGACGGTCACCGAGGCAGATGCGGGCCGAGATCTGTGACTCAGGGCTACCGGCGGCGCGAAGCGTTTCAGCGTCGCGGCCGAAGGCCAGCGCCTCGGCCTGAGCGAACATGTTCGCCATCAGCAGATCGTGGTGATTCCCCAGTGGATAGATCGGGTCACAGAAGCCGATGAACTCGGTTGGAACGATCTCCGTTCCCTGGTGGATCATCTGGTAGAAGGCGTGCTGGCCGTTGGTGCCGGGCTCGCCCCAGAAGACGGCCGCGGTGTCCCAGCCGACTTGGTCACCGTTGAGCATCACGTGCTTTCCGTTCGATTCCATCTCGAGCTGCTGCAGGTAAGCCGGGAAGCGCGCCATCTCAGCTACGTAAGGGAGGATCGCGACCGTCGGCAGGTTCAGCAGGTTGCGATTCCAAACGCCGATCAGGCCCATCAGGACCGGCATGTTCTCTTCCAGCGGAGCGCTGCGCAGATGCTCATCGACGGCATTGAAGCCGGCCAACATCTCGGCGAAGTTCTCGCGCCCGATCGCGCACATGATCGTCAGGCCTACCGAGCTGTCCATCGAGTAGCGGCCGCCAACCCAATCCCAGAAACCGAACATGTTGTCGGTGTTGATGCCGAACTTGGCAACGCCCTCCGCGTTGGTTGAGACGGCGACGAAGTGATGCTCAACCGAATCCTCGCCTAGCGCGTCAACGATCCAGTCCCGCGCGGTGCCGGCGTTGGTCAGCGTTTCGAGCGTGACGAAGGTCTTCGAGACGATGATGAAGAGCGTCTCCTCAGGGTCGAGGTCGAGCGTCTTCTCAGCAAAGTCGCTGCCGTCAACATTCGAGACGAAGCGGAACTTCATCTCACGGTCGCTGTAGTGCGAGAGCGCAATCGTCGCCATTTCGGGGCCAAGGTGCGAGCCGCCGATGCCGATGTTGACGACGTTGCGGATCGGCTTGCCGGTAGCGCCCTTCCACTCGCCGGAGCGGATCTTGTCGGTGAAGTCGCCCATCCGGCCCAGAACTTCGTGAACTTGATCGACGACGTTGACGCCGTCGACGATGATCTCGTCACCCTTCGGCGCGCGCAGCGCCAAGTGCAGCACCGAGCGGTCCTCGGAGACGTTGATCGCCTCGCCGGCAAACATTGCCTTGATCCGCTCTTCGATCCCGGCTTCACGGGCGCAGGCGATCAGCAGCTTGATTGTCTCTGGGCTGGCGAGCTGCTTTGAAAAGTCGTAGTGGTAGCCGCCAAAGTCGACCGACATCTCGTCGGCACGGCTCGCGTCGGCCTCGAACATTGAGGCCAAGCTCTGGCCTTTCAGCTCAGCGGCGTTGGCTTTGAGCGCAGCCCACGAGGGCAGCTCATCGAGGCGGGTCTGCTTGATTTCCATTCTTGCTACTCCCCTGCGAGCGCCGAGCGCTTCGTATTGATCGCTTCGATCAGCGTCGTCCACGAATTGACGAACGAGCTTGCGCCGTCGCTCTGCAGCTTCGCGGCAAGCGCGTCCAGATCAACGCCAGCGGCCTCGAACTCACTGAGAACCTCTTCGCAGTCGCCGCCGTCGGGATCCATCACAACGACCGGCGTTGGGCCGTGGTCGGCGTAATCAAGCAGCGTCCCCTCAGGCATCGTGTTGACGGTGTAAGGAGCGGCGAGCCCGGCGATGTAGAGCGTGTCAGAGGCTTCTGGATCCTTCGTGCCGGTGCTGGCCCAGAGCAGCCGCTGCGGCCGCGCGCCTTCGTTCATCAGGCTCTGAACGCGCTCCGAGGCGAGCAGGTCGCGGTAGTCGCGGTAGGCGCGTCCACCGATTGCGAGGCCGAGCTTGTCCTTCAGATTGCTCGGCACCTGGTCGGCGACGGCAACGTCCCAGCGGCTCATGAAGAGCGAAGCAACCGACTGGATGTTCGGTGAAAGGCCGTCGGCGACACGGCGCTCAAGGCCCGTGTAGTAGGCGTCGGCAGCAGCCAGCGCGTGTGCACTGTTGAAGAGCAGCGTCACGTTGACCGGAATACCGGCGTGAATCGCGGCGCTGATTGCCGGCAGCCCCTCAGGCGTGCCGGGAATCTTGATGAAGACGTTGGAGCGATCAACCTTGGCGTGAAGCACCTTCGCCTGGGCGACGGTGGCGTCGGTGTCGTAGGCCAGCTCAGGTGAAACCTCTAGCGAGACGAAGCCATCGAGGTTGTCGGTACGCGTGTGAATGTCGCCGAACAGGTCGGCGGCGCGCTGAAGGTCGGAGATCGCGGCCTCGAAGAAGACCTGCTCATCGGTCATATCGCTGCCATGGAAGCCGTGGACCTGCTCGTCGTAGCTGTCGCCGCCGGTGATCGCCTTCTCGAAGATCGTCGGGTTTGAAGTCAGCCCGGTAACGCTCAGCTCTGCGATGTACTTCGCCAGCGTGCCCTCGTCGAGCAGCGTGCGCGTGATGTTGTCCAACCAGAGGCTCTGACCCGCTTCGTGGAGGGCTTGTGTCGCTTTCATTGCTTGTTGCTCCTTATCCGCTGGGCGGTCAATTGATTGGGTCGTGCATGTGCGGCGGAATCCAGCCGGAGGCAGGCGCCAGGCGATCTGCTTCCTTCGGGCCCCATGTGCCGCGCTTGTAAGGGTAAACCGGCGTCGCGTTGTCAAGGATTGGATCAACAATCCGCCATGCTTCGTCGATCGTGCCCTGCGTCGCGAAGAGGTCGTGATCACCGTCGAGCGCCGCCGAGAGCAGCCGCTGGTAGGGCGGAATCTGATGCGCGTCCTGACGAACCGCCGCCAGCTCGATGTCCTCGACCTCGAACGTGTCAACGGTTGGCTTGCGTGACTGAACTTCGATCGCAACGACCACCTGAGGGTTGATCTGGAAGCGGATCCGGTTGCCGCGCGGATGATCCTTCGGAAAGAGCTTCTCGGGCGGCGTCTTCAGCTCGACGACAATCTCGGTCGCCGTGACCGGCAACGACTTGCCAGCGCGAATCAGGATCGGCACGTCGGCCCAGCGCCAGGTGTCAATGTGGAGCTTCATCGCCGTGTAGGTCTCGGTCGTCGACTTGGGATTTACGCCCTTCGTCTTGCGATAGCCCTGGTACTGGCCACGGACGATGTCCTTCGGCTTCAGCGTCCGAACACCGCGCAGGAAGCGTGCCTTCTCTTCGCGAAGCGCGGCGTCACCGTGGCCACTGAATGGGTCCATCGCGACCAGCGTCAGTATTTGAAAGAGGTGGTTCTCAATCACGTCGCGGATCGTGCCGACAGCGTCGTAGAACGATCCACGATTGGCGACATCAAAATCCTCAGCCATCGTGATCTGAATCTGACGAACGTGATCGCGGTTCCAGACAGGCTCAAGGAACGAGTTCGCGAAGCGGAAGAAGAGGATGTTCTCAACCGGCGTCTTGCCAAGGAAGTGGTCGATCCGAAAGATTCGATCCTCTGGGAAGACCGAGTGCAGATCAGCGTTGAGCTTCTCGGCCGAGGCAAGGTCGTGGCCGAATGGCTTCTCAACGACGACGCGGCCCTGCTCAGCGAGCCCAACGTCACCGAGGTGGCCGACTACAGGCCCGAATAGCGCCGGAGGAATCGCTAGGTAGTGAACCGGCCGCTTACAGCCCTTCAGTTCCTTCTGCAGTTCAACGAAGGTGTTGTGGTCGGCGTAATCGCCGCCGGCGTAGCGCAGCAGCGAGCTGAGCTTCTTGAATGCCGCCTTGTCGAGTCCGTCGGCGCTCGCTTCGAGGCTCGCCTTGGCGCGGGCGCGGAGCTGATCAACATGCCCGCCTTCGCGGGCAACGCCGACAACCGGCACATCCAGCTCACCGTCGATGATCATCCGCTGCAGCGCAGGGAAGATCTGCTTGAAAGCCAAGTCTCCGGTCGCTCCGAAGACGACCAGCGCGTCACCCCTCTTCGGCTTAGCCACTACTTGCTCCCTGCGGGCTTCTCGTCGTGGCCACCGAACTCGTTGCGCATCGCCGAGAGCAGACGATCTGCGTAGTCGGCTTCGCCACGGCTCGTGAAGCGTTCGTAAAGCGCCGCCGTCAGGACCGGGGCCGGGGTGCCTGTGTCGATCGCAGCCAGTGCAGTCCAGCGACCCTCGCCGGAGTCGGAGACGCGGCCAGCAAAGCCGCTGAGGTCGTGGTCGGCGGCGAGCGCGTCTGCGATCAGGTCGAGCAGCCAGCTGCGGATTACCGTGCCGCGGCGCCAAACCTCGGCGACGTCGGGAAGGTTGAGGTCGTACTGGTAATTCTCAGGGTTGCGCAGCGGAGTCGTCTCGGCGTCAACTTCCTGCGTGCCGCTGCCGACGTTGGCGTGCTTGAGGATGTTCAGACCCTCGGCGTACGAGGCCATCATGCCGTACTCGATGCCGTTGTGGACCATCTTGACGAAGTGACCTGCGCCGGATGGGCCGCAGTGAAGCCAGCCCTCTTCGGCTGGAGTTGGGTCACCGGTGCGGCCTGGTGTGCGCGGAGCGCTGTCAACCCCTGGCGCAAGCGACTGCAGCACGGGAGCGACCATCGCGATCGCTTCGTCGGTGCCTCCCGCCATCAGGCCGTAGCCCTCGGTCAGTCCCCAGACGCCGCCGCTGACGCCGCAATCGACGTAGTGGAGGCCCTTCTCTTTGAGCTCAGCGGCGCGACGGCGGTCGTCGATGTAGTAGCTGTTGCCACCGTCGATTACGAGGTCGCCCGATTCGAGTGCGTCGGCGGCTTCCTTCAGCACCGGATCGACGATGCCGGCCGGCACCATCAGCCAGATCGCGCGCGGAGCGGTCAGCTTTGAAGCCATGTCGGCGGCGGAGTCGGCGCCTGTGGCACCCTTCGCGACGAGCGCATCGACGGCGTCCTGGTTGGGATCAAATACGACGCAATCGTGACCGTCGAGCATCAGTCGCTCGACCATGTTGGCACCCATCCGGCCGAGGCCGATCATTCCGATCTGCATTAGCTGTCTCCTTCGAGGTTGGCATCTAGTCCTTCAAATTCGAGCAACTCGACCTTGGCGCGGCGGCGCAGGTGGCGCGGCTCATCGCTTACTTCGGCCTGAGCGAAGGTGCGAACCAGCTCGCGGGCAACCTCGCTGCCGATCACGCGGCCGCCGATGCAAAGCACGTTGACTGCGTCGTGCTCGACGGCTTGGTGGGCGGTGTAAGTGTCGTGAATCGTCTGCGCGCGAATCCCGGGGAGCTTGGAGGCCGCGACAGCAATACCGGCGCCGGAGCCGCAGGCGAGGATGCCTCGCTCGGCGTCGCCAGCGTCGATTACCTTGCCCATCTTCAGTGCCATGTCGGGGTAGTCGTCGCACTGGCCGAGGTCGAGAACCTCATGCCCGAGTTCAATCAGCGTCGACGTAGCAACGTCATGAAGCGGTGCTCCGGCGTGGTCAACTCCGACGGCAAAGATCATCGGCGCGGACACTAATGGGTTTTTTTCAATCGTGCTTGACCATTATGTGAAGGCCGCGCTCTGTAACCTCGGCAGGCGATGATCGCCGACTGGTGGCAACGATCCCCTCGGCTCAGCGGCCGCGAGCTATTCATCGTCGCGCTTACGGCGGCGCTGGTTTCGATAATTCAATTCTGGCCGCTGATCCTGAACCTTGGCAGCGAGATTCCGCTCGACCTCGGCGACCCGCTGCCGCAGGCCTGGCAGGTCGCCTGGGATGGCCACGCTCTGCTGACTCAGCCGCTCAGCTTCTTCCAGAGCAACCAATTCTGGCCGCTACATGACACGCTTGCATTCTCCGACGCGCTAGTGGGCTACACGCCGGCGGGGCTAATCGGTTCCGGACCCGAGGCCGCGGTCGCGCGCTACGACCTGCTCTTCCTCTTTGCCTTCGCGCTCTGCTTCTTTGGCGCTTACTTGCTGGCGCGCGAGCTTGGCGCGCCGCCTTGGGCAGCGCTGGTCGCTGGCGCGGCATTCGCTTACGCGCCTTGGCGGCTTGAGCAGGGCGGCCACCTACACGTGATCTCCAGCGGCGGCATACCGATTGCGATCGCGCTGCTGCTGCGCGGCTACCGGCGTCAGTCTGCAGGGCTGATCCTCGGCGGCTGGGCTGTAGCCGCCTGGCAGCTCTCGCTCGGCTTCTCGCTCGGACTGCCGCTCGTCTACCTACTGGCGCTGCTGGCGTTGATCGCCGCCGTGCTCTGGTGGCGAGCCGGGAAGCCTGCGCCTGCGCGGCGCGCTCTGCTCGCAACCATGGCCGGCGGCTTACTACTGGCGGCCACCGCCTTCTTTCTCTCTCGCCCCTACCTGCGCGTGCTCGATTCCTACCCTGAGGCTGAGCGCTCGGCGAACCTCGTCAGCTACTACTCGCCGCCGCTGAAGGCCTTCATCGCCGCGCCCGAAACAAACATGATCTGGGGCTCGGTCACAGCGCCGGTCCGCGCAGGTATCGACGCCGTAGCTGAGAAGACGCTCTTCCCCGGCTTGGCGATCTTGCTGCTGGCGCTAGTCGGCCTTAGCTGGCGCGGCTACCCGAGAGGGCTGCGAATCGGCCTTGGCGTAGCTGCGCTGCTCTGCGCGATCCTCTCTCTCGGCTTCGCTGCCGAGGGCATCGGCAGTTGGCTCCCCTACCGCTGGCTCTTTGAGGCGCTGCCCGGGTGGCAGGGGATTCGCGTCCCCGGGCGCTTGCAGACGATCACCTCGCTACTACTGGCGCTGCTGGCAGCGGGCGGCGCGGCGCGTGTCGCGGCGGCAATCGCGGCGCGCTCAAAGAGCGAACGTTTAGCCGCCGCGAGCGGCGCACTACTGACGCTGATCGTCCTGGCCGAAGGCACTGGCCTCGTCTACCCCCATCCGCGAGTCCCAACTGCGCCAGCCTCACTGGCCGGTCTACGCCAACCGCTGCTTGAGCTGCCGGCCGAGGCGCCCGACAACCGCCGCTACCTGCTCTGGTCAACCGACGGCTTCCCAAAGCTTCTCAACGGCCGCACTGGATTCCAGCCGCGCTACTTCGCCGAGACGCTACGCGCTGTGGACGGGCTAAGAAGCGTGCAAGCGCTCAACGACCTCCGCTCGCGCGGAGTCGCGACGATCGTGATCAACGACCAACTTCCCGGCGGCGCAGGGCTGACCGCTGCGGCGGAGCGCCTGCTGCCGATCTCAGGCGTCACCAGCGAGCGGCGCGGGCCGCTGCTGATCCTGCGACTGCCGCCCGCCGGCGCTAAGCCGCTCGGCCCGCCGCGCTAACACGAGCGCCGCTCCGGCCACCAAGAGCGCCAGGCCGACGACTGCGACCGGCAGGCCACCGCGGTTGATCGCGTCAGGGTCACCGCCGAAGAAGCTGCGCTCGCCGAGCAAGCGTGAGAGTACGAGTGCCAGTAGTGCCCACAGCCCCAGCGCCCAGAGCGCGAGCCGAGTGTCGGCCGCCACTGCCAGCACCCCGGTTGCGCGCGCGCCAAGCCAGACCGCGGTGGCGAAGATCGCCAACAAAGGAATGATTGTCAGCCAGCCGTCTCCCAAACCGAAAGCTGAGAGAATCGTGTGCTGGAACGTGTTGTCCAGCGCCCGCTCCTGCCACTGGTAGAGATTCCCGGCGCCAACCAGCGGATAGGTCACCAGCGCCGTCGTCATCACGACGAAACCGCAGGCCGAGAGCACCAGCGTCGTCGCCGGGATTCGCCGCCAAGCCTCAGCGAAGCCGAGTGCGATGAACGGCAGTGTTGGGATCAAGAAGCGCGGCCCGGGAGTTCCGCCACCAAACGGCAGCCAGTAACCGGTGTCGTAGATGAAGAAAAGCGCGACGATCGCGATGATCGTGTTGGCCTCAGCGCGGCTGCCGTTCTTGCGCATCATCCAGACGCCGTAGAGGCCAACGATCACGACCGGAGTGATCGTGATGATCCCGCGCGGCGCCAACAGCAATTCGAGCGCGGCATGAGGGTCAGGGACGCCGATCCCGAAGAAACCGCCTGAGTTGAGGCCCAGCGTGTCGTGGCCGCTGAAGCCCTGCACGTCAACGGCGTTGCTGTAGGAGTTGGTCGCTGGCGACCCAAACGCCCACTGGTTGTAAGCGAAGAGAGGCAGCACGCCGACAATCACGCCCGCCGCGTAGACCACGCCGCGCCATAGCTTCGGCGCGAATCCGGGCTTCGGCAGATCACCGCGCAACATCGCGTAGAGCCCGATCACGATTCCCGCCAGAGCGAGTGGGTACTCGATTGTCACTGCCAGCCCGGCGAGCAACCCGGCGAGCCCGATCAGCGCCAACCGCGGCGGCCCGCGTCGCTCACGCATCAAGAGCGCGAAGGCAGCAAACGCTGCGAGTGAGGCGAGAATGTGGCCGAAGAACTGGCTGGCGAAGACCATCACCATCGTCGCCATCCCAAGCGTGAGCGCTGCCGCAGTGCCGTAGCCGGGGAGCACCCGCTCGCTAATCCTCCGAATCAGCAGCAGCAGGCCGAGCGCCGGTAGCACGCTTGTAAGCAGGCCCAGCGCCCAAACCAGCGGCGCCTGCACCTCAAGCTGCCGCGTTACCTCGCGGGCCCTCTGGGGGTTGTAACCGTAGGCCGAAATGTTCAGCGCCTTGTAGGTCCATAGCCTGGCCCCGCTTTCGCGCGCGTTGTCGGCCGCGGCGCGCGAAAGATCCTCCCCGCCGACGGCCTTTAGCACTAGGTAAGCGGGGGTTGCGAGCAGCGGCAACCCTGGCGCCTTAACGGAGAAGAACTGGCCGTTAATCCACGACTTGTCTCGCGTCTCCCAGTGGTACTTATCGATCTGGGCGGTGCCATCGCCGAGCGCTTTGACGAAGGCGAAGTAGGAGGTCTGGGCCCAGCCGAGCGACTGCATCACGAAGGCCCAGCCGAAGGCAAGGACGCAGATCGCGGCGATTCCGCTGCGCCGTCGCGACTGCGCGCGAGCATCTGAAGGGGGGCTGACGGCGACGCTCATCGGCCGCAGACAATAGGGATGCGGCCGACAGAAGTATGCCGGGCCGACGGCGCGGCGCCAAAAAGATCGCGATCCGCCAAGATGCGCCAATGGCACTCTTCAAAGAAGGCGAAGCGGTATGGGTTCAGCAGCCTGACGGCAGCGAGCGCGCAGGCGTTTTTGTCGGCGACGGCGAGAACGCAACTTGGTTTGGTGGAGCGCCTCTTGCCTACGTCGTCTACCCGGACACTAAGGACGGCGAAGAGGTAAACCTCGCGCGCGTAACAGCGCGTGACGAGAACGAAGAAACCGGCTAACGCGCGCCGCTCACCACTCGAGCCCGATCAGCGCGGGTTCAGGACGCAGCTGGACCGCGAAGAGCTCGTCGACGCGCGCCGCAATCTCGTGAGCGAAGGCCAGTAGCTCGGCCGCGCTTGCAGCGCCAAGATTCGTTAGCGCGAGCGTGTGCTTCGAGGAGAGCGCTACTTGACCGCGCTGCTCACCACGGCTGAATCCAGCCTGCTCGATTAGCCAGGCCGCTGAGCTCTTCACCATGCCTCCAGCGGCGTCGAAGCGCGGCGCCTGTGCTCCGTCGCCGCAGTGCTCGCGGACACGCTGCTCGAGCTGCTCAAACTCGGCACCGCTAAGAATCGGATTGGTGAAGAACGAACCGGCGCTCCAAGTGTCACGGTCGTGCTCGTCGAGCAGCATCCCCTTCGCACGCCGCAGCTCGAGCACGGCGCTGCGCGCGGCCTCGGCCTCGGCCCGATCGCCAACCTCGACGCCGAGCTTCTCCGCCAGTTCGCGGTAGGCGATCGGCGCGCTCAGCGACGAGCGTTCAAGCAGAAAGCGGACGGCCAAGACGATTAGGTCGGCGTTCCCTTTCAGCGCGCTACTGCGGTATGCGAAGCCGCACTGCGCCGCTGTCATCTCTTCGACCTGCTGCGTCGCGCGGTTGTATACGCGCACAGCCTCGATCGTCGTTGCAACCTCCTGGCCGTAGGCGCCGACGTTCTGGATCGGCGTTGCGCCGACCAAGCCGGGGATCCCCGCCAGGCACTCGACCCCGCTCAACCCAGCTTCGACCAGCGCGTCAACGAGCAGCGCCCAATCGTCGCCGGCGCTGGCGTCGATCGCGAAACTCTGGTCATCGCGCTGCTGGTGCTCAGCTCCTTCATAGACAAGGCGCAGCGCCGTGCCATCGAAGCCCTCGTCGGCTATCACGACGTTGCTGCCGCCGCCGAGCACGAAGAACGGTTCGCCGTCGTGATCGAGCTGCCTGATCGCCTCGACGCATGCGTCCTCGCCCTCAACAGTCCAAAGCTGTTTCGCAGCGCCGCCAATCCGCAGCGTCGTCAGTGGCGCCAGCGGCGCGTTCTCGGTGATCGGGTTCACGCCGATCAGGTTAGTCGCGCAGCGACAGGATCGCCTAAACGGCGGGGAGCGGCGGCGATGTCATGCCGGCCTCTTCGCAGGCTTGCAGCAGCAGCGCAGCGAGCCTTGGCTTCTCACGAACGGCGCGCGGCGAGCGCGGCCGACCGGTCCGCGTGTCGAGCAGGTTGTAGGCCTCATCGGGGTCGCTGCGCAGGTCATAGAGCTCGTACTCGGGCGCCTCTACTCCATCTGGGTCGAGATAAACGGCGTACTTCCAGCCCTCGTCGCGGACGCATCGGACACGGTTTGGTTGGCCGGAACCGTTCTGCATCGCAGTGCCCGACTGATGGTCGTCGTAGGTGAAGAGGATGTGGTCGCGGATCTGATCGGCGCATGAACTGCTGTCAACGATCGGTCCGAAATCGACGCCGCACTGCTCCAGCCGCTTCGCGTTCGGTTGCGCGAAGCTCGCGAGAACGGGGCTCAGGTCGCAGCCATCGAGCTGACTTTCGGTCTTGGCACCGGCGATCCCAAGGAAGGTGGGAACGAGGTCGATCAGCGAGGCGAGCGTCTCGGTTTCGGCAGGCTCTGGGAAGCAGACCGGGTTGGAGAAGACGAGCGGAACGCGGATCGTCTCCTCGTAGGCGTTGAAGATCTTCTGGCGCGCGCCGCCATGAGAGAGCCCCATGTCGCCGTGGTCCGAGGTGCGCGCGATAACTGTGCGAGAGCGAAGCGAGCTTGGGTCCTCGGCGTCGCCGAGCGCCGTCAGCAGGCGACCAACATGACGATCCACTACGCGCTGCAGGTGGGCATAGAAGTTGACGTAGTCGCGCTGCTCATCACGGTTGACCAGCGGACCGAGGTAGGCCGCCATGCCGACTAGCGCCATCGAATGGACGCCAGGCTTGTTGGCGAGCAATTCGTCGATCGTCGGCGGCAGCGGGATATCCAGATCGGCAAATTCCTCGCGCCGGTAGCCACCGACACGGAAACTTGTCGGGTAGGCGAGAACATCGTGCGGGTTGATCAACGAGACGACGAGGCAGAACGGCTCGGGCAGGTCTTCCTGCGCGAGGAAGCGCTCAACCTGATCCATGTAAACCTTGTCCCAGCCTCCGTTGGCGGGGCCGCCTTTGCCGCCACCGAAGGTTTCCGGGAAGGTGTCGCCGCCGGCATCCGGCGGCTCCCAGCCAGCGAATCCGAAGTCGCGTTCGATTCGCTCGCCGTCCTCGGAGGTCCAGTTGGTGCCGTTTACCGGCTTCGTCAGGTGCCACTTGCCGCGCAGGGCAACGTGGTAGCCGTTGCTCCCGAGCATTGTCGCCAGCGTCTCGATGCCAGCGGGAAGCTCAGGTTCGCTGCCGGACTTCGGGCCGACCCGCGTGAGCGAGCGAACGAGGCTCTTGAAGATTCGCCTGAAGCGGACTGCGCCGCTCTTGACGGCGTTCACCGCTAACGGCAGCGCGGCGCTTGCGTTCTCCGGGTGCGGCCAGATCTGACCCTCAACGAGCGTCAGCGTGACGCCGTGACGCGAGGGGTAGGTACCGGTCAGGAATGAGGCGCGGCTCGGCGAACACATCGCCGTCGCCGTGAATGCGCGCGTGAAGTCAACTCCGGTTGCGCGAAGCGCAGCGTCGTTCGGAGTCAGTGCGTCGAGCCACTCTTGATCGTCCGGCCAGTGCTGCACCGCGCGCTGCTGGTCGGTGATCAGCAGGATCAGGTTTGGCGGGCGCTCGGTCTGTGACATCGGGGCTAACGGTATCGCTTAGAAGAGGACGCTAAGACCCTGCAGCAGCAACAGCAAGGCGATCAAACCGAAGAGGCACGCAAGTACCAGCCGCCCGTGACGCTCAAGCCACTCGCGCCAGCGATGGAGGGTCGGCAGGGAGCGCTCGCCGAACGCTGCGGCAACCGCGATCGGAGTGATGATCAGGATCGATGAGAACGCGATGAAGAAGACGGCGGCCGCAATCGTTTGCCCGAGAGCAAGCGAGTCGCCATGGATTACGGCGCCAGCCTGCAAGGCCGAGAGCAAGTCCTTGACGGCAATGATCACAAGCCCAACGCCGAGCGCGAAAGCCCGCGGCGGTGTGACGGTGTGAAGGAACTTCATCCATGGCTCGATTTTGTGCGGCTCACCATGCTTCGGTCGCAGTCGCCACTCGTGGATCGCCAACGCGAGCAGCACGAATGCGACGACGACGAAGGCAATGGCGACCGTTCTTGACGGCGTCGTGCTGACCGAGTCAACGCCGGAGAGCAGCGCCGCCGCCACCAGCACGGTCAGGATGCAAACCCAGCCGGCGAGGAAGGCGAGCGGGTTGGCCCGCTCACGCTCGGTCAGCAGCATCATGATCACGGCCAACACTGGCACCGGACTAATCGCGATCACCGCCGCAAGCGGCAGCAGCTCTGTGAAGGTGCTCTTCATTGCTTCGGGCCTAGCAGGCCTGAGCCAGGATCAGGAGAGTGATCCGGTGTCGTTCCAATGCTTAAGCGCCGGACGGCCGTGCTCATGGCCGAGCACGCAGATCGCCGCCGTTCCCAGCAGCAAGGCCGAGGCCTCGTGCGCCGGCAGGCCGGCCCAGCGTGCGCCGACGACTCGCAGCACATGGCCGTGAGCGACGAACAGCCAGCTACCGCCTGCTTCGCTGGCGCGCTTGATCAGCGGATCAACGCGCGCGCCAACCTCGGCCGCGCTCTCGCCGCCTGGGCAGCCGTCGGCGAAGAGCCACCAGTCGGGCCGCTTCTGCTGAATCTCGACCGTTGTGATCCCCTCGTACTCGCCGTAGTTCCATTCCGTCAGCTCATCGGTCGTCTGCGCACCAGCGCCGTAGCCGGCAAGCTCGCAGGTATCACGGGCGCGCTTCAGTGGGCTCGTGAAAACGTGATCGAACTCCATCCCGGCAAGCCGCTTTCCGGCCTCACGCGCCTCGTTGCGGCCGTTCTCGGTCAGTTCGATGTCACTGAGCCCGGTGTGACGGCCGTTCAGCGACCACTCAGTTTCGCCGTGGCGCAGCAGGACAACCGTGGCTTCGTTGGTCGGCACAGCGCAGATCCTACGGCCTGCGCCCCTAAGATCGCTCAACAGATGGACTCAGCAAACCCTGATCCCAGCCCCGAGCCCGACACGAGCGGCTTGTTGGCGTCGCTTCACCGCGCCGATGCTTCGCTTTACGCCTCGATCGCGGCCAGCTCGACGCCGAGCCACGACGACAGGCTCGCGCTGATCTCAAACGCCGCCAACCACTCCAAGCCGTGGATCGCCAGTGCCGCGGCTCTAAGCATCTTCGGAGGGCGCCGCGGAAGGCGCGCAGCGCTCTATGGCATCGCCTCGATCGCCACCTCGGCAACGGTCGTGAACGTCGCAATGAAGCCGCTGACGCGCCGCCGTCGCCCGGACCGCGTCGCCGCCGGCGTGATCGAGGCCCGGCACGTCGAGATGCCAACCTCGACCTCGTTCCCATCCGGTCACTCGGCATCGGCCTTTGCATTCGCGACTGGCGTGTTTCACGTAATGCCGATCGCGGGAGCCCTGCTGGCGATTCCGGCCGGACTGGTCGCCTATTCGCGCATCCACACCGGCGTCCACTACCCCGGTGACGTGCTCGTAGGCAGCCTCACCGGGATCGCGCTGGCGAAGCTGACCTGCGTCGCGCTCGACCGTCGCAGCGCCTGACTTCTACTCGGCGTAGCGGCTCAGCTCGCGCCGAGCGATGACCATCTTGTGGACCTCGTCCGGCCCGTCGGCGATCCGCAGCGTGCGCGCACCGGCGTACATCGCAGCCAGCGGGAAGTCCTCGCTGACGCCGGCGCCGCCGTGAATCTGGATCGCGCGGTCGATCACATCGCAGGTCATCCGTGGCACGACAACCTTGATCGAGGAGATCGCGTTACGAGCCGCCTTGTTTCCAGTCTTGTCCATCTGCCAGGCGGCGTCCATCGTCAGTAGCCGTGCCTGATCGATCGCAAGCCGACTCTCGGCGATCCAATCTTGAATGACGCCCTGTTCGGCCAGCGTCTTGCGGAAAGCCTCACGCGAAAGCGCGCGCCGACAAGCCATCTCGAGTGCCCGCTCGGCCATTCCGATTAGCCGCATGCAGTGATGAATTCGCCCTGGCCCGAGCCGCGCTTGGGCCATCATGAATCCGCCGCCCTCAGGCCCAAGAACATTCGAGGTCGGAACGCGAACATCTTCGAACAGCAGCTCGGAGTGGGTTTCGCGGTCGAGGTAACCGAAGACCTTGAGGTTGCGGACGTGCGTGATGCCTGGCGTGTCGAGCGGCACAATCACCATGCTCTGCTGCGCGTGCGCGCGAGCCTCAGGGTCGGTCTTGCCCATCACAATCGAGAACTTGCAGCTCTCGCGACCTGCGCCAGAGCTCCACCACTTGCGCCCGTTGATCACGTACTCATCACCGTCACGAGCAATTGACGTCTCAACGTTGGTCGCGTCCGACGATGCGACGTCGGGCTCGGTCATCGAGAAGCAGGAGCGAATCTCACCTTCGAGCAGCGGCCGCAGCCATTCCTGCTGCTGCTCCGGCGTGCCGAACTCGGTCAGCAGCTCCATGTTGCCGGTGTCCGGAGCTGAGCAGTTCATCGCCTCAGGCGCGAGCTGGATCGAACGGCCCGAGATCTCTGCCAGTGGCGCGTAGTCGAAGTTCGAGAGGCCCTCGGTCCATTCCGTCTTGTGCGGCAGGAAGAGGTTCCAAAGGCCGCGCGCACGCGCCTCGACCTTCAGGTCCTCGACGATCTGCGGATGGTGCTCCGGATTACCGGCCTCCTCCATCTGCTGCTCGAAGATTGGCTCTGCGGGGTAGACGCGCTCGTCCATGAAGGCCAGCAGCTTCTCCTGTAGCTCTGCGCCCTCAGCGCTGACCTCAAACTGCATCAGGCACCGCCAGCCGCTGCTAGAGAGGCAGCGGTCAGCCGTGTTACGCGGGCGCGCTGCTGGCCGGTGCCGCCAAGCATCGCGGCGTCAAGCTGCGCACGCTTGAAGAACCAGTGGACGTCGGCCTCCCATGTGAAGCCGATGCCTCCGTGGACTTGGATCGACGAAGCGGTTACGGAGAGCGCCGCCTCCGATGCTGCGGCCTTCGCGAGTGCTGAACCGAGCGCAAGCTGCGACTCGTCGGCATCTGCAGCCCAGCCACCGAAGTAGGTCGCCGAACGGGCGCCCTCGGTGTCAAAGAGCATCTGTGCGCAGCGGTGCGAGACCGCTTGAAACGCGCCGATCGGCGTGTCGAACTGCTTGCGCTCCTTGGCGTACTCGATTGCCATCTCCTGCGTCCGTTGCGCGATCCCAACCATCTCGGCTGAGAGTGCGACCTCGGCGCGGGCCAGCGCGCCGGCGACGTCCCCGGGCAGCGCTTCGCCGCCGCTAGCGGTCACGCTCGCATAGCGGCGCGTCGGATCGATCGTCGAAACCGACTCAACCTGCGCGTCGGCGCGAGCGACGAGCGTTGCCGCGTCGCCGTCGATCAGAACGATTACCGCTGCGCCATCGGCGTCAGGAACTACCGCGCTGGAACCGCCGCTGGCGAACGCGACCGTCGCCGTCGCCTCGCCCGAGGCGATTCCGGGAAGCCACTTGGCGCGCTGATCGTCGATGCCGGCGTGCTCGATCAGCAGGCCGCCGAGCGCGTTGGAGAGGAACGGTGAGGCGGCGAGCGCGTAGCCGAGCTCCTCGCAGAGGATCATCAGCTCAACGACACCCAAACCGGCGCCGCCGTACTGCTCATCGATCGCGATCCCAGTCCAACCGAGTTCGCGCAGCTCCGTGAAGAGCGATTCGTCATAAGCCTCGGATTCGGCTGCTTCGCGAACCTGTTCGAGCCCCGAGCGCTTCGTCAGTAAGTCACGCGCCGTGCGCTTGATCTCATGCTGATCTTCTGTGAAGTCGAAATTCATCTCTGTCCCCTACTTCTTCCTCGGAAGGCCAAGCACACGCTCGGCGATGATGTTCTTCAGCACCTCTGTCGTGCCGCCCTCGATCGAGTTACCGCGCGAGCGCAGCATCGAGCGACCCCAGTTGGAACCGCCGGCCAGAGACTGCGGCCCTAGCGCCTTGGTTGCGAACTGCATTAGCTCTTGGTTGCCCTGCGACCACATCCACTTCGTCAGCGACCCCTCCGGGCCGGGCTGGCCGTACTTCATCGTTGCTGTCAGTCCGCGGTAGGCCGTCAGGCGCAGAATCTCGCACTTGATGTGCAGCGCGCCGAGTTCATCGGCAATCATTGGATCGTCGAGCTTGCCGCTGGCGGCGAGCTCCTCCGTCAGCTCGTCAAGCGCCACCTTCATCCCAACCTGCAGCCCGAACGCGAGGCCGGCACGCTCGTTCATCAGTGTCGTCAAGGCGACCGTCCAGCCGTTGCCTTCGCCGCCGAGCACGTTGGCGGCCGGAACCCGCGCGTTCTCGAGGAAGAGCTCGTTGAACTCAGGATCGCCGGTGATCTGGCGCAGCGGCCGAACCTCAACCCCCTCCTGCTCCATGTCAAGAATGAAGTAGGTCAAACCTTTGTGCTTGGGCGCGTCGAAGTCGGTCCGCGCAACGAGCATGCACCACTTCGAGTACTGCGCGCCGCTGGTCCAGACCTTCTGGCCGGTGATCAGCCAATCGTCACCGTCACGGACGGCCTTTGACTTCAATGAGGCGAGATCGGATCCTGCCTCCGGCTCAGAGAAGCCTTGGCACCAGATCTCGTCGCCCGACATGATCGGGTCGAGGTAACGCTGCTTCTGCTCATCGTCGCCCCAGATCATCAGCGTCGGCCCAGCCAGCAGCAGGCCGAGGACATTCGCCGGGAACGGCGCGCGGGCGCGAGCCAATTCCTCGTTGAAGATCGCCGCCTCTACCAGCGTCGCGTCACGGCCGCCGTACTCGGTCGGCCAATGGACTGCCGCCCAGCCGGCTTCGTAGAGCTGGCGCTGCCAGTCGCGACGGAAGGCGTAGCCCTCGTCCTCCCCAGCTGGCTCCTCGCCGGGATGGTTTGCCTTGATCCAAGCGCGCAGCTCATCACGAAATGCACTCTCAGACTCGTTGAATGTCAGGTCCATCAGGCTCCAATCGAGGTCGCTGGAGCTGACCTTACCGAACGGTCAGTTAGGTCGCGGCGCGCCCGCCGAGGGCTCTCAGCCGGTTACGAAAGCCTGTTCGCGGATCAAGTCGGCGGCGCGCTCGGCGACCATGATCGTCGGAGCATTCGTGTTACCGCCGGGGATCAGGGGCATGATCGAAGCGTCAACGACGCGCAACCCCTCGATGCCGCGCACGCGAGTCTGAGCGTCAACGACCGCCCCTTCATCGCTTCCCATCCGGCAGGTACCGACCGGGTGATAGAGCGTCTCGACGCGGCGGCGGAGATCGGCGGCGATGTCGTCGTCATCGGTTACCGGGGATCCAGGCAACAGCTCAGCGCCGCAGAGCTGCTTCAACGGCCCGCTTGAAGCGATCTCGCGCGCGATCTTCACGCCGGCGACCATCGACGCGACGTCTTCAGGCTCGACCAGCATGTTGGTCATAATTCGTGGTGGCGCGGTCGGGTCGGCGGAACGCAGTTTCAGATGGCCACGGCTCTTTGGCGAAACGAGTACCGGCGCGATCGTCAGCGCGTGACCGTCGTAGGTCGTCGCGCCGTGGTCAACGAAGTAGCCCGGAGCGAAGTGGAACTGGAGGTCCGGCGCGGGCAGGCCAGGCCGACTGCGAACGAAGGCGAATGCTTCGGCGACGCTCGATGAGAGCGGACCGCTGCGACGCAGCAGCCACTCCAACATCGCCTTCGGTTTCTCGGCGTCGGCGAGCGAGCCGCCGCCGGGAAGATCCCAAGTGCACACCAGCGAAGGATGGTCGTGGAGATTGGCGCCGACTCCGGGCAGGTCATGACGAAGCTCAACGCCAACCTCCGCAAGGTGGTCGGCTGGGCCAATCCCAGAGACCATCAGGATCTGCGGCGAGCCGATCGCGCCGGCGGCGAGGATCACGTCACGCGATGCGGTGAGCAGCGTCTCGCGGCCGCGGCCGTCGAGATAGCTAACTCCGACTGCGCGCTTCCCTTCCAGCTCAACACGCTGCACAGTTGCGCCGGTTATCACTTCAAGGTTCTCTCGGCCTTTGACCGGTTTGAGGTAGGCGTCGGCGGTGCTCCAGCGGCGCCCGCCCCGCTGCGTCACCTGCACCTCGGCAACGCCATCCTGCTCAGGGCCGTTGTAATCGTCGATGAAGGGAATGCCCGCAGCCTCTGCGCTGGCGATGAAGTCGCGTGTCAGCGCGCGCGGCGAGCGAGGGTTCTCAACCCGTTGCGGGCCACCAACGGCGTGGTGCTCAGAGGCGCCGCGCGAGTTGTCTTCGGACTTGAGGAAGTAAGGCTGAACATCGTTCCAACCCCACCCCGGGCAGCCTTCCGCCTCCCAAAGGTCGTAGTCGAGCGGACGGCCGCGGACGTAAAGCATCGCGTTCATCGCGCTCGATCCGCCAAGGCCCTTGCCGCGCGGAATGAAGATCTCGCGGCCGTCGCAGCCGGGCTCGGGATCGGTGGCGAAATCCCAGTCGCGCTTGCTGTGGAACTGCTCAGAGAAGGCCGCGGGGATGATCACGCTGGGATGGCGGTTGGAACCGCCGGCCTCGAGCAAAACCACCTTGACCGAAGGGTCTTCGGAGAGACGATTGGCCAGTACGCAACCGGCTGAACCGGCGCCAACGATCAGATAATCAGCATCGCTCATCCTCATATCTTTATCGCACCAACGCGCCCGGTGCCACCGAAGCAGCCTGCGGGGGTACCTTGAACTGGTGGATCTGGCCGATGACCGAGCGAACGTGGAGCTGCGAAACAGCGACGACAATGGCGAGATCGTCGTACTCGCGTTTCCGTACGACGCGCAGATCGTCGAGCTGGTTCGAGCGATCCCGCAGCGCCGCTTCGATTGGGACCGGCGCGAGTGGTGGGCGCCAACCGATGACTGGGCAGCGCTGCACGTCGCCGACGTACTGGCCCGCTTCCCGGAGCTGACGGCAAGCAAAGAGGTTGACACTTGGATTCGCGCCGTTGAGCGCAGGTGGATCGGGCTGGTCAGCACGCGCCGCTACGACGGCCGCGGCTGGTGGGCACTGACGACTCGCGCCGGAACGGTTCCGCCTGAGCTGCTCGAAGGCTCGGTCGAGGCCGAGGACGGCGCGGTGCTAGTTGAGCTGAGCGAGGCCAACGCGGCCGTTATGAGCGAGCAGCGCTCAGCGCGGCTCGACGCCGGGGCGGCGCGCTGCCTGACCGAACTTGAAGTTGGCCGCCAGCCTCCCCCGGCCCAGCTAGAGCTAATCAAGCGCGTTGACGCCGATTACCTGCGCCTCAACGTTCTCTGGGACCCTGAGACGGGAATCGCGTTTGAGCGGATGCCGGCCTCGGCCGGAACGCGAACGGTGCCGATCGACCCTTGGCTGGTCGAACAGCTCGACGAGTTCATTGCGCTGCACGATGTCGGCGTAACCGGCGAGGCGGGCCCGGTGCTGCATCGCCTGCGCGAGGAGCACTCCGCCGCCGCAGCCGCCGTAAAGCGGTCGCGGGCTACCAGCGCTGAACCGATCGAAGGTCTTGCAGAGAAGCTCGGCGGCACTCTTGAACCATTCCAGTGGGCAGGCGTCCGTTACGCGCTCGAAGCGCGCCGCACGCTAATCGCCGACGAGCAGGGCCTCGGTAAGACGATCGAGGCACTGGCGACGATTGAGGCCGATGATGCATACCCCGCCGTGGTCGTCTGCCCAGCCTCGATCAAGCTGGTCTGGGCGCGCGAGGCCGAGCGCTGGCTACCGCACCGCTCATTCGCCGTCGTCGAAGGCCGCTCGGCGGTACCGCCGCAGGCCGACATCACGATCCTCAACTACGAGATCGTCGCCGCCCACGGCGAGCAGTTGGCGCGCCGTAGGCCAAAGGCGCTGATCATCGACGAGTCGCACTACTGCAAGAACCCGCGCGCCAAGCGGACCCAGGCCGTGCGTCGGCTGGCGAGCGTCATCCCGGACGACGGACTGCGCTTGGCACTAACCGGCACGCCGGTGCTCAACCACGCCGAGGAGCTGATCGCGCAGCTGCGCGTGATCGGCAGGCTCGACGACTTCGGCTCCGGCGCTCAATTCGCTAGGCGCTTCGGCCCCGACCACTCGCGCAGCGAGGAGCGGCTCCACTGGCACCTGCGCCGCCACTGCTTCCTGCGGCGCGTCAAGGCCGACGTGCTGCCGCAGCTCCCAGCCAAACGACGCAGCATCGTGCCGATCGCGCTAACCAACCGCGCCGAGTACCGCAAGGCCGAGACCGACATCATCGCCTGGCTGCGCGACCAGCCGCTCGACCTCAGCGAACTCGACGCCAAGATCGCCGCAACCCTGCGCGCCGAACGGCTCGCTCAGCTCGGCGTGCTGCAGCGACTGGCCGGCAGCGGCAAGCTCGACGGCGCGCTCGGCTGGATCCACGACTTCCTCGCCTCGGGGGAAGCACTCGTCGTCTTCGCCCGCCACCGCGAAGTGCAGCAGGCGGTAATCGAACGCTTCCCGAATGCCGTGCACCTAGTCGGCAGCGACAGCGCCGCCGCGCGCCAGAAGGCGATCGACGCTTTTCAGGAGCCCGATGGGCCGCAGCTGATCATCTGTGCGACGCGCGTCGCGGCGCAAGGGATCACGCTGACGCGCGCCTCGAACGTCGCCTTCCTTGAGCTCGAGTGGACGCCAGCGATGCACGAGCAGGCCGAGGACCGCTGCCACCGGATTGGCCAGCGCGACGCCGTTACCGCTTGGTACCTGCTGGCAGCAGAGACAATCGACGAGCGGATGTCACGGCTTATTGAGCGCAAGCGCGCGAGCATCGCCGCAGTAACCGACGGCAAGCAGGTCGACGGCGACAGCGTCGTTGAGGCGATCGTGCGCGAGCTGCGCGAAGGCGAGCCGTTTAAGCGGCTGCGCTCAGTCGCCTGAGCTGCCGCCGAGCGCGGCCGCGGCCGTCGCACCCTTCGGCTGCTGCTTGATCGCCACGCCGGAGCGGTGCAGCAGGTACATGGCGACGAGGCCGACGATGTTGACGATCCAGAAGCTGATCACGCGGTAAGCGATCACGGCCAATGCGGCGAGCGTCGCGTTGACGCCAAAGGCTGTGAGGATCGCCGTTGCAGCAACCTCGACGATGCCGATCCCGCCTGGAGTGATTGGGATTGTCGCCAGCAGGCGACCGACCGTTGAAGCCAACAACACCGCCCCAATGTGCGGTGTCTGGTTGAGCCCCCAGAGCATCGCGTAGAGAACAGCGGTGTCGAGAATCCAATAACCGAACGAGAAGCCGAGCGTCGGCCAAGCTTGCCGACCTCTCAGCATCTGCTGCGACTGCAGCGCGATCGCCTCGGCGCGACTGCGGACGTGGTGAGGGTTGATCTTCTTGACGACGCGCTTGGCCAGCTTTGCGCCGCCGCCAGCGAGCGAGCCGGCGATCTTCGGCCAGATGATCGCCGCCGCAAGCGCGCCAAGCGCCACGATCAGGAACGGCATACCGATCGCCACTGCGTTGACGTACCCGGACGAACTGTCTGGCTGACCGGAAGAGAGCCCGAAGCCGATCACGAAGAGGACGATCAGCGTGACGATCGAGAGCGCCTTCGTCAGCGTCGCTGCCGTTACCGCTTCAGCCGGCTCGACGTTGCGCTTGCGTAGAGCGTCGGCAACCATCACCGTCGCCGTCACCGACCCGCCTGGCAGCAGCACGGCGACCGCCATCTGCGCGTACCAGACCTGCCCCAGCACCCAGTTTGGCGGCGACGGCTGCTTCAGCGCCTCTAGCGAGCGGCGAAGTACCAGCATCCCGCTCAGCTGAGCTACAAACTCAAGGCCTAACCCGATCAGCAAGGCATATGGATGAACCTGCTCAAGGCTCTCTTTTGCCTGCTTCGGCATCTCCGTTAGCGTCGGCAGCAGCGTGTAAACGACGCCGGCGATCACCAGCATCCAGGTGATCCGCCAGACGAGGCGCCAGTTGATTCGCTTGATTAGTGGCTCAGCATTGCTCATAACGGGTGCTGACGGAACGCTACCGGCAGCAACGCTACAAACGGCGCATCGCTGCCCAGATCGGAGTAAAGTCCTTTCACAAGTTGGCCGCCCGCCAGCATTTTCGATCTCGGGGAGTAACGATGTCACTGAAGAACCGCAGCATCCGTTTGCTGATCCTGACCGTCTCAGCGACAGCGATGCTGCTGCCAGGCGCGTCGCTGGTTCAGGCCCAAGCGATCAAGAAGGCGCCGGCCGGAAACGCCTTCTACAAGGCCTCGGCCAAGCAGATCAAGTCCGGCAAGCCCGGCACGGTCATCTGGGCACGCCAGGTCAAGTACACGGCCAACGGCCGCGTTGCGCTTGCCTCAGCCTCGAAGACGATGCTCGTCCTTTACCGCTCGCTCGATCCAAAGGGCAAGCCAATCGCCGTCTCCGGAATGGTTGACCTACCTAAGGGCAAGGCTCCAAAGGGCGGCTTCAAGGGCATCTCTTGGGCTCACGGCACGACCGGTGCGGCCGACATCTGCGCGCCATCGCGCGACGTCGCTGGCGGACCGGCTGACAGCTACATCACCTACGCGACCGCGAGCTACAACAGATGGCTCAAGGCCGGATACGCCGTTTTTCGTACCGACTATCCAGGGCTCGGCGTTGCAGAGCCACCGGCTCCCTACCTAATCGGCGCCTCAGAGGGCCGCAGCGTAGTGGACATCACACTGGCCGCACGCCAGCTCTACCCGAAGCTAAGCAAGGACTATCTAATCGGCGGCCACTCACAGGGCGGCCAGGGATCTCTCTTCGCTGCGTCGCTCGCTCCGAAGCTGGCGCCGAAGCTCAACATGAAGGGTGTCTTCTCCTACGCTCCGGTCTCGCACCTCTACGAACAGGGTCAACTAGTCAGCAGCCTTGGCGATGATTTCAAAGGGCTGACAGCGCTGGTCGTGATGATCCTGAACAGCGCCATGCGCGAAGCTCGAGTTCAGCCAAGCACGCTTGTCACTCCTCAGATCGAAGCCCTGCTGCCGAAGATTGAGCAGGTCTGCCTCGCGCAGCTCAGCGGCGATGACATTTTCGGCAATATCGCGCCGAATGAAGTACTCAAGCCAGGCGTAACGACGGCCAGCATTGATGCCGCGCTGAAGGCGATGAACCCGAACTTGAAGATCAAGGCTCCGGTTCTAATCGCTCAAGGACTCGACGATACGACCGTCTTCCCATTCTACACTGCTGATCTTGTTGCTGAGCTGAAGACGAGCGGTGACAACGTCACCTACGACACATTCCCGGGGCTAACGCACTCCGGTGTCGTAACCGATCCCGCAGCAGGGGCAGTCGTCCTGGATTGGATCAAGGCGCGACTGCGCTAAACAACGCGAAGCGGCCTGCTCGATTCGCTGAGCAGGAGGCGCATCGCTGGACCGATCGGAGTAAAATTTTGTTCACGAGTTGGCTTTGCGCCAACCTGTTCAATCTCGGGGAGAGAAGATGTCACTGAAGAACCGCAGCGTCCGTTTGCTAATCCTGACCGTCTCAGCGACAGCGATGCTGCTGCCGGGCGCGTCGCTAGCTCAGGCCGGCATGCGAAAGGTGCCATTGGGAGACGCCTTCTACACGGCCACGGCCACGCAGATCAAGGCCGGAAAGCCCGGCACGGTCATCTGGTCGCGCGAAGTGAAGAAGACAGCCAACGGCCGCGTTGCCCTTCCCTCAGCGTCGAAGACGATCCTTGTGCTCTACCGCTCGCTCGATCCAAAGGGCAAGCCAATCGCCGTCTCCGGCACAATCGACCTACCCAAGGGCAAGGCTCCAAAGGGTGGCTTCAAGTTCATCTCATGGGCCCACGGAACAGTTGGCGCTGCAGACGTCTGCGCGCCATCGCGCAACGTGGCTGGCGGACCGGCTGACGACTACATCACCTTCACGAACGGGCGGGGCGACGGCTGGCTCAAGGCTGGATACGCCGTCCTGCGTACCGACTACGAAGGGCTCGGCACACCAAGGCGGCACCCCTACCTAATCGGCGCCTCAGAGGGCCGCGGCGTAGTTGACATCGCACTCGCTGCACGCCAGCTCTACCCGACGCTAAGCAAGGACTGGCTAATCGGAGGCCACTCACAGGGCGGCCAGGCATCTCTCTTCGCTGCGTCTCTCGCTCCGAAGCTGGCGCCGAAGCTCAACATGAAGGGCGTCTTCTCCTACTCTCCGGCCTCGCACCTCTACGAACAGGGCAACGCAGTCAGCAACCTTGGCGATGATTTCAAGGGGCTGACAGCGCTGGCCGTGATGATCTTGTACAGCGCTGCGCGCGAATCGGGAGTTGATCCGAGCACGCTCGTCACTCCTCAGATCGCTGCCCTGCTGCCGAAGATTGAGCAGGTCTGCTCCTCGCAGCTCGGCGGCGTCGACATCTTCGGCGATATCGCGCCGAAGGACGTGCTCAAGGCAGGCGTAACGACGGCCAGCATTGATGCCGCGCTGAAGGCGATGAACCCGAACGTGAAGATCAAGGCTCCGGTTCTCATCGCTCAAGGACTCGGCGATACGACTGTCTTCCCGTTCTATACCGACCTTCTGGTCAATGAGCTGAAAAAGAGCGGCAACAAGGTCACCTACGACACATTCCCGGGGCTAACGCACTCCGGTGTCGTGACCGATCCAGCAGCAGCGGCAGCTGTCTTGGCTTGGATCAAGGCGCGACTGCGCTAACCAACGCGAAGAGGTTTGTTCGATTCGCTCAGCAGACGGCTCAGCAGAAGATCGACCAGCGGCCGGTAGCCGATCCGAAGCGCAGCTTCGATCGGCGCCGGCGCACTGATTTCGACGGCAACAGTGCAGCCCTCGACCGTCGGCTCGACGCGGTGGACCATCGCGGCCGGGCCAACCTGCCAGGTCCATGAGCGGCCCGGATCAACGGCAGTAATCGTCGCCGGTATCGGAACCACTCCGAGCAGCCGCGCGTAACCGCGCGCCCCGACTCGCACCTCGCCGTCCCCCAGCCCCCAAGCACCGCGAACGTGCGGCGCCCAACGCGACCATTCTTGGGGGCGTGAGATCAGCTCCCAGGCTCGCTGCTGATCGCCTCGGCCGCTGCGTTCGCAGACGAACACGGATCAATCCTCGATAGCTGCGGCGTCCGCTGCATCGGCCGCCCCGCCGCGGCGCGTCACTTCTGCGCGAGCACGGTCTACTCCACCATGCTCGAGCGCCGCAAGTTCGCTAGTTCCGCGCCAGTGCACACGGCCGTGGCGGCGGACGGTGACGTGCATCTGGCCGCCAAGGTGCTCGATCGCCCCCGGCACGTTGCGCCGCTCGGCCGGCAGCGGCACCGGCAGCACGTGCGCCGCGCCAAGCGGTGCGTAGCCGTCGATCTCAACCTGCCACCGGGCACTACGGCCTCTAAGCCGCCAGTGCTCGTCGCCGACCTCGGCCTCAACCGGCGAGAAGCCTGGGTCGCCCAAGCGAATCAGCGTTCCATCTGGAAGCGAGACGACGATCGCAGTGACCTCGACGCTCAGCGGCCCGGGTTCGATAATCCCGCCGGCAAAGGCGACGCAGACCTGCGGCTCGGCGAAGCCCTGCGCCTGCCCCCACCACCATGCTGGCGGAAAGCCGCCCTTGCCCCAGTTCTTCTCGGCGTAGACCTGAGCGCCCTCGAACTCCCAAAGATCGTCGCCCAGTCGCGCGCTGCCGCTGGCACTGCCACCAAGCAGCCACGGATGCCAGTACTGGTTGAGCGCCGGCACCGACTGGAAGATGCTCGAGCCGCCGAGCACTTGGCGCGGCCAAGGGCGCGCGTTGTCGATCCGTAGGTCCAGCTGAGCGTCTGGACCAAGGTCAACCTTCACGCGGTCCGGGCCGGCAACGAAGGCTTCTCCGGCCGACGCGCCGAGCTGGTCCCAGTCGGCCGCGGCCTGCGGATGGGCGACGGTTCGCAGGAACCGATTCGGGTAGCCGGCAAGGCCCAAAGTTGCCCAGTGGCCGTCGGCGGCGCGGTTGACTCCGATCAGAGCGATCACTACGCGCCCGCTCTCGGGGTCGGTGATGCGCCAGAAGTAACCCTCCATCGCGACGCCGTGGTAGGCGAGCTGATCACCGAAGGGAAGATCGGCGCCGCCGCCGCGGTAGGCGCGCAGTAGAGCTTGAAGTGGAGATGCCATATGTGAAACCTAAGGGAACTCGCCCTTCCCTATGCGCCCAGTCTGCCGTAGGTTGTTGGAGCAGTTAGAACTTTCGCAACCGAAACCCACTAGGAGGACAAAGATATGACTGATGACCGGATTGAAGACGACATCGAAATCGTCGCCGCAGCAGAAGACCAGCTTGAAGCCGACGCCGACCTCGTCGCCGAGGCAATTGTTGGTCTAGAGGTCGAAGCTGAGATCGTCGCAGCGGCCGAAGATGAGCTGCTGGCCGAAGCTGAGATCGTCGCTGGCGCAGAAGAACAGCTACTCGCTGACGCGGCGTTGGTCGAGGCCGTGGCCGCCGACCCTAACGCTGACCCGGCGCTGGTTGCAGCCGCCGAGGGTGCACTACTCGAAGAGGCCGAGATTGTCGCCGCCGCCGAAGATCAGCTGATCGAAGACGCCGTGATCGTCGCCGCCGCAGAGGAACAGCTGCTCGAAGACGCCGAAGCGGTCGCCGAAGGGATCGAAATTGTCGAAGCCGAGGCTGAGATCGTTGATGCTGCCGAGAAGGAGCTAACGGCCGAGATCATCGAAGACGCGCTCGACGAGAAGGAGTAACGGCGGCGGCTAAACGCCGCTATTGACCTCGACGCGGCCGCTCTTTGCAGCCGCCTTCAGGGCTTCGAAGTCGCGCTCGTTCTGATCTGCGTAAGCGTCGCCGAACGCTGCCAGTGATTCAGCGAAGATTGCCCCGCTACCGAGGTAGCCGGCGATCATCGCTGCGTCACCGGAGCGCGCGTGCGCGTGCGCCAAGACGCCGCCGCAGAGAGCGCCGTAGCGGGCCAGGCGCACGGCGTCCATCTTCTCAACGTCGACCGAGCCCTTCATGTCGCGGAGCTGGCGCATGTAGTAATGCTTCTTCGCGCCGCCGCTGCCGGTAGCCCAGCCGAGGAAGGGGTCGCTCGCCGACTGCATGATCCGCTGGCCGCGTACGACGCGCTCACCTTCCTGCTTGTAATCACTCTTGCCGGCGTAGGGGGCGAGAACCGACTGCTGCGCCTCCTTGAACTGCAGGAATAGTGGATCTTGATCGCTGTCACCCATCAGCAGCATCATGAAGGCCTGCGTACCTACCGAACCGACGCCGACGACCTTGCGCGCAAAGTCGGCGCGGCGGTAGCGGCTAATCACGATTCTGCGATCCGCTTCGAGCGTATCGAGGTAGTCGCTGTAGGCCGTGTCGACGAGCTTCTCGAGCTCCTTGACCATCCCAAGCGGGATCGGAACAATCACCGGCGGGTCGGGCATGATCTTGAAGCCGTCCTTGGTCTTCGTGGCAAAACGCGCGAGCGCGCCGAGGTTGGTCTTGGTCTCGGCCTTGGCGGCGATCTTGCCGATCCGCTTCGCAGCGTCTTCGTCGCCGCTCTCGCCAACTGCGGTGAGGATGTTCGACATATCGACGCGGTCGTACCAGACCTGAAGGAACGGCAGCTCGGCAAGCTCCGCCATCCGAGCCTGGTACCTGGCTGCCGTTGCCTGAGCTGCGTTGCGGGCTTCATTCGCCTTCAAGCCGTTGTCGCGGGCAGCGATCGTGATGCTGGCAACGAGCCGCTTGAGATCCCACTCGAACGGGGCCGGGAGCGTCTCATCGAAGTCGTTAAGGTCGAAGACAAGGCTGCGGTCGGGGGCGGCGTAGGTGCCGAAGTTGAGCAGGTGCGCGTCACCGCAGCACTGCACACGCATCTCTGTCGTCGGCGTGTGGGCAAGGTCCCAGGCCATGATTCCAGCGCCGCCGCGGTAGAAGGTGCCTGGCGTGACAAGCATCCGGCCGTAGCGGATCGGAACGAGGTCGGGCACGCGCTGGGCGGCCTGCGCTTCAAGAATTGTGACCGGGTCGGGGCGGTCTGCCGGAGCCGTCCATTCGGCGTGAGCACTGCGCGGGACGTCCTTGCGCAGCGCTGCTCCGGCCTCGTACTTGGCTTCAGTAATCGGCGACAGCGAAACCGGCTCTTCGCTCTGCTCTGACTTGTTCTTCTTCTTCTTGGCCATTGGGCTGATCAACCTCCGAATCGGAAACGAATTAGCGCTGCGACGGCCGCAAAGCCATCTCGCCACGTGATCTTCTTGCCTTCCTCATAGGTACGACCGTAGTAAGAGATTGCCACCTCAAAGAGGCGGATGTTCTTGTGGCGCAGAACCTTGGCCGTCACTTCAGGCTCGAAGGCAAAGTCGTTCGAAACAAGCTTGATCGAGCGGACCAAGTCGCCGTTGAAGGCCTTGTAGCCAACCTCCATGTCGCTGATCGTCGTGTTGTAGAGAATGTTCGTCAGCAGCGAAAGGAAGCGATTGCCCGCGTAGTGCCAGAAGAGGTGCGCTCGCTGAGTCTCGCCGCCACGGAAGCGCGTGCCGTAGACAACATCGGCAACGCCGTCAAAGAGCGGCGCCAGCAGCTTCGGAATGTCCGACGGGTCGTACTCAAGGTCGGCATCCTGAATCATCACGAAGTCGCCGGTCGAGGCGTTGATCCCGGTACGCACGGCGGCACCCTTGCCCTGGTTGCGTTCGTGGACGATCAGGCGCAGCCCAGGGATTTCCGACTCGAGCCCACCGACGACCTCGACGGTTTCATCGATCGACCCGTCATCAACGACGAGGATCTCAAGATCGAAGTCAAGTTCCGTCAGCCGGCGCAGAACCTGCTCTATGGTCCTGGCCTCGTTGTAGGCCGGAACAATCACGGTGACGCGCATTTGATCCTCTTCGTGCTTGGTCGCTGACGGTCTTTGCGAAACAGGACAAGCCAACGAACCGCCAGCTTCCCTAAATAGCGGGGGCGGGATTCGAACCCGCGACCTTCGGGTTATGAGCCCGACGAGCTACCAGACTGCTCCACCCCGCGACGTGTTGCTAAGGCTAGCAGCGAAGTGAACGCGGCGTAGGCAGTGAAATTAGACGACCGCGACGCGCGCGATTGTCGTTGCCGACTGGTAATAGAGGTCGCGGCCGAAGCCCGGCGCCGGAAAGAGGTAGCCCTGGCAGGGCGACGGCACATCAACGCGCGCTTTGTCAACGCCGCTGTCGAGGTCGAGCACGACTAGCTGATCATTGCCGAGCGCGACAGCGTTCTTGCGTACCAGCGCAAACTTGCCAAGCGCTTGCAGCATTGGGCGCGTGACGCGCCGCACCAGCGGGTGGCGCATCAGCTTCGGCTGCTTCCAATCCTGCACAACAAGCTCGCGCGTGTCGGGGTAGAGAATCAGATGGCCGGCGTGGGCGAAACCGTCGCGGCGCCAGAGCTCTTCCATCCGGTCGCCGACGAGCCGCCAAGCGCGCAGCACGGCGTTACCAGCGTCGTAGGCGATCACAACGCCACCGACTGGATCCCAAGCCGGCGGGTTCGATTCAGTTCCGTACGCCAGCCCGCTGATCTCGGTCGAGTCGATCTTTGAAGCATCGTCGCGCCGCGCCCACCAGAGGCGTACAGGGTCAGGGGCTGTGCCGCAGTCGAGCATCGTCACGTCGGTGTCGTTCTGACCGTTGTCCATCCAGAGCACGTGCTCGTCGGTAATCACCGGATCCCAGCCGAAGCTGCGGCCGGGCGCGGGGCCGTAGGAAGGCTGCCAATCCTCGTCGACGACGATCTTGCCTGCGGCGCGATCGAGATGGAGGCGGAAGACCTTCGTCGTGCCGATCACAAAGACGTTCTCGCCGTCGCTGCAGAGCCTGCCGATCGAAGGTTCCGGCAGCGTCAGCGGCTCGGCGACCGGCAGCAGCGTCAGCGGGTCGAGGATCGAGACGGTCGACGGGGCAAGGCCGACCGGCGCGTCGCAATCCTTCGTCACCAATTCGCCGCCGTTCAGGATCACGAACGAGTTGTGCGGCCTAGCGACGGGAAGCTTGTGCGAGGCGAGAACTTCAAGCTCGGGCGTTAGCCGGTGCGCCCAGCCACCAAAAACCATGTAGATGTCGCCGTTGGCGTGGCAGCCAATTCCACCGGGCCAGTAAGGGCCACCGGGAAGCTTCGGCGTTGAGGCGGTCACTTCAAGCGTGATCGGATCGAGCTTCTCGGTCCAGCCGCGCACCGGCGCCGCCTGCGCGCCACCGGTCCATGGCATCTCATGGCGCAGCGCGTAGAGCTCGCCTTCGTTGCGGCGGATCACCATGTCGCTGGCGAAGGCGTCCTTGACCGCGGTTACCTCGAGTCGCTCGCCGGGCTGAATTCCAAGACCAGGCTGGCCGCCGGCGCAGCACCAGCGCTGTGAGCCGCCGTCCTCGCTGCTCCATGGCGTTGGCCAGTACTGACCAACCTCGTCTACTGGAATCTGCGCTTGGTCGGTCATCGGCCAGCGAGGCTATTCGAGCCCGCTGGCAAGGTGCGTCGCGGTCAGCCGACCTTCGTGACCGACGGTTCCTTCCAGGTGCCGTTCAGAATCGACTTCGACGGCAGGTAGAGGCGCATGTTGAGGCGGAATCCGGCCGCCGGTGAAGGCAGCCAATTGACGCCCTTCTCGGTCGGCTTGGTCTGCTGAATCGCAATAACGACCGACCCATCCTTGCGGGTGATCATTCCCGGATGGTCAGGACCGATCGCGTAGATCTTCGCTGCGTTCGGAACGAGGTAGCCGTCAGAGTCATACATCGTCAGCGACCAAAAACCGGCGACCGGCGGCAGCTTGCCTGGCTTAAAGACCATGCGGTAGTTGTTGGCGCCGTTGAGCATGCCGCCAGCCACATCGGTCAGAGCGATCGGGTAGGTCGATTCGATAACCGTGTTGATCCCGATGCCAAGTAGCGCGGTCCGAGCCCGTAGCGTGTAGTCGGTTCCGAAAATGCCGGACTTCGCCGACGGGTTGAACCAGCCACCGTTGGCCTGTGCCTGAACCAGCACCGGCAGCTTCGAGTCGACTGGGAGCGCTGCCGCGGCGGCGTCAACGCCTGCCGCAAGCCCTTCGAGAACCGCGTCGGGAAGCCCGGAGGTGCTGGGCTTCAGGCCCACGCCAATGCCGAACTGCTGCATCCGCGCAACGATCACGGCGTCGCGCACTGGTGGCGGGTCGGCAGTCATTGCGGCGCTCAGCCTGTCGAGGAAAGCGATGCCGGTTGGCTCAACGGTCTTTGCCCGCCCAGGGGTCAGGGGCCGCGGCTTCGGAAGCGGCTTACCGGCCCTAAGGTCGGCGAGCGTGCCGAGCCGATACTGCGCCATCAGCTTCTTGGCTTTCGCCTCGTCCTGCTTGCCGCTGACCAACGTGCGTCCGATCAGCCAAAGGCTGCGAGCCGATGACTTGAAGCGCTTGACGCCCTTAGGTAGCGGCTTCTTCGACTTCGCGCCGCTCCACTCCAGCGCCCACGTACCCCCGGCAGAACCGTTGAGGCGGCGGCCGATGTAGCCGACGACATTGGTGTAGGGCTCAACAAACTCAAAGGTCCAGTAGCGGCCGTCAGTCTTCGGCATCTTCACGACAACCGGGCCCTTGGTGAGATCAATCTGAGCGAGCGAATAGAGCGTGTCTGTGTTTGGTGCGACGACGCCCTGGGCCGATGGCCCCGCAAGCTTCTGAGCGTTGGCGAGCACGTTCATTGGAGCCATCGTCTTCAGATCCGCTTCACGGATCAGATTGAACTCATTGATTGGGTAGCCGTAGATGTAGGCGTCCTTGCCCATTGCGACACCAGCGGCGCGCTGCTCGGCCTCGCTCATGAGGGAAAAGTCGCCCGGCAAGGCGATGCCAGCCGAAGCGGGAGCAGCGGCGGCTGCGAGTACGGCAGCGGTAGCGAATCCCAACAGAAAAACTCTCTTAATCTCCATGACGAGAAACATTACAGGCTGCGCTGACGGGAGGTCGCAGTTGCCTTCTCGCCCGCGCTAGGTATCGTGCCGCGCGATGGCGAAGATCTTTGTCGCCCGGGCACTGCCGGGAAACGCAATCGAACGGCTGCGCGAAGCCGGCCACGAAGTGACCATTCATGGTGGCTCGATGCCGCCGACGCGCGAGCAGCTGATCGCCGGGGTTGCCGAGGCCGACGGGTTGCTCTCGCTACTAACCGACCGCGTCGATGGCGAGCTGCTCGACAGCGCGCCGCAGCTCAAAGCGGTCGCCAACTTTGCCGTCGGCTGCGACAACATCGACCTCGCCGCCGCCGCTGAGCGCGGGATTCCGGTCGGCGTCGCCGCCCACGTGTTGACCGATGCGACCGCCGACCTGACGATGGCGCTGCTGCTAGCCGCGGCGCGCAACCTTCCCGAAGGCGAGCGCGACGCACGCGAGGGCCGCTGGAAGACCTGGGAGCCGGAAGGTTGGCTTGGGCGCGAGCTGCGCGGCGCCAAGCTGCTGATCATCGGCCGCGGGCGGATCGGCCAGGCGGTCGCCGACCGCGCCGAGCCGTTCGGAATGCAGATCAGCTTCGTCGGCCGCAACGACGACCTCCACGCCGCACTTGCCGAGGCCGACATCGTCAGCATCCACTGCCCGCTAAACGATCAGACCCGCCACATGATCGACGCCGCGGCGCTCGCGGCGATGAAGCCGGACGCGCTGCTGATAAACACGACACGCGGCGGCGTCGTAGACCAGGCAGCGCTGATTGAGGCGCTCCACGCTGGGACAATTGGCAGCGCCGCGCTCGACGTCACCGATCCCGAGCCACCGCCTGCAGATGACCCGATTTACTCCGCGCCTAACTGCCTGATCGTGCCTCACATCGGCTCGGCGACGGCAACGACGCGCGCCGCGATGGGCAACTGCGCCGCCGACAACCTGCTCGCAGCGCTGGCCGGCGAGCCGATGCCGACACCCGCACCATCGCCGCCATCAGCGTAATCTCGTTGCGGTGAGAATCGCCGTCGTTGACATCGGAACGAACTCGACTCGGCTGCTACTGGCCGACGTAGCCGCCGACGGCTCGATCACCGAGCTGGCGCGGCGCAGCGAGGTCACGCGGCTTGGCGTCGGCGTTGACTCCAGCGGCGTCCTTTCTGAGGAAGCGATGGATCGCGTCTTCGCGACGCTTGATGACTACTCAGCGATGATCGAAGAGCTTGGCGGCGCCGATAAGCGGCGCGCTGTGCTGACCAGCGCGACCCGTGATGCAGCCAACGGCGGCGAGTTCACGCGGCAGGTCGCGGAGCGCTACCAGCTCGACGCGCGAGCGATTGCAGGAGAGCAGGAGGCACAGCTTTCTTTCCTCGGCGCCACCAGCGGCCGCGACCCCGACGACGGTTCGCAAATCGTCGTCGTTGACATCGGCGGTGGCTCGACCGAGCTGATCATCGGCCACGGCCGCACAGTTGGCTTCCATGTATCGACCCAGCTTGGCGTAGTAAGGCAGAGCGAACGCCACATCGCTCACGACCCGCCGACGACGGCCGAGATTGCCGAACTGAACGCCGAGATCGACGAAGTTCTCGCCGCTGGGGTACCGCAGGCCGAGCGGGAGCACGTTACGACAATCATCGCCGTCGCCGGAACGGCAACATCGATGGCCGCGATCGACCTCGAGCTCGAACCCTACGACCCTGAGGCGGTCCATGGCCACCGCGTCTCACTGCAGCGCTGCCGCGAGATCGCCGAGCGGATGGCGTCGATGCCGGAAACCGAGCGTCGCAAGGTCGCCGGCCTCCACCCTGACCGCGCGCCAACAATCCTCGCCGGAACTCAGATCCTCGTCCGCGTGATCGAAGCCTTCGGGCTTGACGCGATCGAAGTTTCCGAGCACGACATCCTCTACGGCGTCGCGCTCGACGCCGCCTTTAACTCCTAAGCGCGCCGCTCAGGCGAGGTTCGACTTGCGTGGATAGATCACGTCAGGGTCCTGCAGCACATTGACGAGCGCTGGCAGGCCGGAGGCGAAGGCTCGCTCCAGCGCGGGGCGCAGGTCGGCCGGCTTCTCAACTAGTTCGCCGTAGCCGCCGAGCGTCGTGACGATCTCGTCGTAGCGCGTGCCGGGGCGCAGCTCGGCAGCGACCGAGTAGCCGTAGAGGAACTCCATTGGATGCTTCTCGAGCGCCCAGATGCCGTTGTTGCCCATCACGGCGACGACGTTGACGCCATGACGGGCGAGCGTGTCGAACTCCATCCCGCCGAAGCCAAAGGCGCCGTCGCCGACGATCAGCACAACCTGACGATCGGGGAAGGCGAGCTTCGCGGCCAGCGCGTAGCCGGTTCCCGAGCCGAGGCAGCCGAACGGGCCGGGGTCGAGCCAGCAGCCCGGCTCATAGGAGTTGATCATCTTGCCGGCGAACGAGACGAAGTCGCCGCCATCGCCGATCACGATCGCGTCACGGCCGAGGAACTGGTTCAGCTCGTGGTAGATCCGCATCGGGTGCAGCGGTGCGCGATCGTCTTCAAGCTCCGGTAGCTCGGCGGCGCGCTTCTCGTCTTCGATCTCACGCAGCTTTGTGGCCCAAGCGCCGGTCGCATCTTCGAGCCCAGCGGTTCCCTCGCGCAGCGCAGCCAGCGTCGCGGCAATGCCGCCGTAACACTCGGCGGCAACCTCGCGCGGGTTCGGGCGCAGCGGCTCGGCGCGGTCAACGACGATCAGCTTCGTCGCTTCGCCAAATGAGCCGCCAAATCCGAGCCGGAAGTCCATCGGCACGCCGATCACGAGCGCAACATCGGCCTCCTGCAGCGCCTGGCCGCGAGCGCGAGCGAAGAAGAGCTCGTGGTCGGCCGGCACGCAGCCGCGCGCCAAACCGTTGAGGAAGACCGGGATCCGTCGCTCGTTGACGAGTTCCAACAGTGCCTTCTCGCCGTGCCCCCACCAGAGGTTGGTGCCGGCCATGATTACTGGGCGCTCGGCCGCGGCAAGCAGCGCTATTGCTTCCTCTATTCCGCTCGCTGCGGCCGGCTCTGCCTCGGGGTCGGGCAGCGGCGCAGCCGGGGGCGACTCCTCGCCCTCGGAGAAGACGATGTCGAGCGGGAAGTCGATGAAGGTCGGGCCAGAGTGCGGCGCCAGCGCCGTCGTCAGCGCTTCGTCGATCAGTCCGGGGATCGCATCAGGGCTCTCGGCCGTGGCGGCGAACTTCGTCAGCGGAGCGACAAACGGAATGTGGTCGATCTCTTGGAGCGAACCCATTCCCCAGCGCAGTGCGGGCGCACGGCCGCCGAGAACCATGATCGGCGACTGGTTCTGCAGCGCTGAGCCGATCGCGCTAAGGCCGTTGGTAACGCCTGGGCCCGCTGTCAATGCGGCGACCCCCGGCTGGCGCGTGACTTTGGCCCAACCTTCAGCAGCGAATGTGGCGGCCTGCTCGTGGCGCGTGTCGACAATCTCGATCCCCTCCTCGCGACAGCCGTCGTAGATCGAGAAGAGGTGGCCACCGGAGAGCGTGAACAGTTTCGAAACCCCGTACTGCTTCAGCCGCCGCGCTACAAGGCGGCCGCCGTGGAACATTTTCGTCGAGCCAGTTTCGGTTTCCATCGCGCAACCCTACCGGCGATCGGGAGCGCTGCGGCGCCCGCACCGGCGGCTTACGTGGGGTCGGCTCGCTACCCTCTGCAGAGTTGAAGACCAGCCGAGTCGTGGCCGCCCAGTGTGGCCTCGAGCGGGGGAACCAGGTTGTTGGGGCTAAGCGCTCGCAGTTCGGAGCGCCGCGCAGACTCTTAATAGCGCGCGCCCGTCAGCTCACCTCGTAGGCACAAACAAGAGTGGTCAGCGGTTCGTGTCCGTACTTAGACGATCAACTTCCCCCCTGCTTCGCAGAGGCCTTCCGGCCTTCTTAGCGCTGCTCGCCTTCAGTGCCCCTGTTGCGCTCGCGGCGAGCGGGCCCGGCGGCGCCGAGGTTCCGGGCCAACCTCTGGTCACTTCGATCGCCTGCCCGCTACAGCCCGTCAGCAGCTGCGCCGCCGGGCAACTGATGACTGTTCGTGGCAGCAACCTGCAAAGCGCGCAACAGGTCACCTTCGTCGGCTCCAGCAGCAGCCGCGACAACGTCGTAGTCAAGCTCTCGGCTCGCGCCGCTCAGCCGACCGCGATCACTGTCACGGTGCCAAGCCGCGCGAAGAGCGGCGCGGTACGCGTCAGCGGCACGATCGCCGCCGCGGTGAGCTCACCGCAGCCGGTCAAGATTGTCGCTGGCCTTCCTGCGGCCGATGATGCCAGCGGCTCGACGAAGCTGATCGCCGGCGGCAAGCGCGAGGCGCACTTCGGCTACCACGTGAACAGCAGCGCGGCAGTTGGTTCACGGGTCGAAGCGGTCAGTGGCACGACCGGCAAGGTCGTGCGTAGTTGGCCATTGGTTAAGTCTGGCGAAGGCAGCGTCAACTGGGACGGATTTGTGGGCAAGGAGCCAGCTACGAGCGGCACGTACGTGCTGCGACTCAATGATTCAGCAAGCGCGAGCGCGGAGACGACGACTGGCAGCGACACGCAGTTCGAGCTGGCTGAAGGCTTCTTCCCAGTTCGCGGCGCGCACACCTTGGCAGCGAGCGAAATGCAGCGCTTCGGTGGCTCACGTAACCACCAAGGGACCGACCACTTTGCCAAGTGCGGCACGCCTCTGGCAGCTTTTACCAGCGGCGTAGTCCAGTTCAACGCCTTCCAAGGCGCGGCCGGCAACTACGTCGTCGTTCAGCGCGCCAACGGTGAGTCGTACGCCTACATGCACATGCGCGAGCGTTCACCGGTCAAGGTCGGCGCGAAGGTTTTCGCCGGCCAGCGACTCGGCCGCGTCAGCGACAGCGGCCACGCCAGCGGCTGCCACCTGCACATCGAACTGTGGACCGCGCCGGGCTGGTACAAGGGCGGCCACGCCTACGATTCGCTGCCTTTGATGAAGCGCCTCGACAAGCTCAACTGAGCAAAACGGCAGAGTTCGATGCCCGGGGAGGGGCTCGAACCCCCACGTCCCTTGCGGGACAGCCGGTTTTAAGCCAGCCGCGTCTACCGGTTCCGCCACCCGGGCGGGCGCTGAAGACTAGCCTGTAGGTGTGGGAAAACACAGCTCGAGGCGCGGAAAAAAAGCGAAACCTTTTGCCTCCAGCGGTGTTGGTATGTCTGAAGAATCTATGGAAGCTTCCGCAATCACACAATCCGACCTTGTAGGTCTGCGCGCCCCGAGCGCCTTCTTGCGGCTTCAGTCGGATGAGAAGCTCGTCACGCTGACGCGCCGCGGCAACCAATCGGCGTACGAGGCTCTGGTCGGTCGCTACCACGCGCGGATCCTCGGTTTCACGCGCCACATGCTGGCCTCGAAGGAGGACGCCGAGGACGTAACGCAAGAGAGCTTCGCCGCCGCTTACAGCGCGATGATGGCCGACGAGCGCGCGATCAACGTCAAGCCTTGGCTCTACCGCATCGCCCGCAACCGCTCGCTCAACCACCTGCGCCGCCAAACTGCGATCGGCGTCGACGACTTCGACCACCACGTTGCCAACCAGGGCCGGACGACCGAGGATGAAGTCAGCCAGCGCGAAGATCTGCGTCAACTGATGACAGACGTGCGTGAGCTTCCCGAGTCGCAGCGCACGGCGCTGCTGCTGCGTGAGATCGACGCCCTCTCCTACGACCAGATCGCCGAGGCGATGGAGACGACCGTGCCGAGCGTCAAGTCGCTGCTGGTTCGCGCCCGCGGTGGCCTTGCCGAAGCGGCCGAGGCGCGCCAGATCTCCTGCGAAGAGGTTCGGATCGAACTTGCTGAAGTTGCCGAAGGGCTAACCAAGCTCTCTCCCCCGGTTCGTCGCCACACGCGCGAATGCGAACGCTGCAAGGGCTTCCAGGCAACGTTGAAGCAGAACAACAAGGCGCTCGCGATGTTGCTGCCGATCGGGCCGCTGCTGGTACTGAAGAAGGTCGTCCTCGCTCATATCGGCACAACTGCCAGCGCTGGTGGAACCGCTTCGGCGACCGCTGGCGGCGGGCTGCTCTCCGGCGCCGTTGGCTCAGTAGCGACAAAGGCTGCAGCAACGATGGCGGCAGCCGCGATCGTCACGACCGGCGCAGTTGAGGTCAACAAAGCAACGACTGCCGCGCCGACGCGCGAGTCGGCCGCGGCGATCACGCAGACCGCTCCGGCCCCCGTTGCCGCCCTCGCCACGGTGACGAAGCCCCAGCTCCCGGCCAAAGCAGCGAAGCTCGTCGCTGCTGCCCCGGTCGTAGCGGACGTCGTCGTGCCAGCAGTCGTCGATCCGGCGTCGCTGCCGGTCACCGTTGACCCAACGCCCGTCACGCCACCGGTTGTTCCTGAAGAGCACCACGACGATGTGACGCTTGCGCCGCCGGTTGCCGATACGCCCGTTGCGCCGCCGGTTGTCGATACGCCTGTTGCGCCGCCGGTTGTCGACACCCCTGTCTCGCCGACGGTCGTAGAGACCCCAGTCGCCCCGACGGCGACTCCTTAAGCTCAGTTACCGACGACGAGCGACTGGAACGCCTCACGCAGCGGAGGATGCTGAGCGAGTGCCGGTGCCGTCAACGCGCCCTCGCCACGAACCGCCGTCATCGTCACATCAACGCCGGCGCGCGCGCCGGGATCGGCTGGGAAGAGGATCACACGCCGCCCGTAGAAGCTGCGCCCACCGCGACTGAAGCGGTAGAGAATCTCGTAGCCGGGCTGCTTCTCGAGCAGCACGGGGGCCTCCGCGACGGTCGCGTAGCTCGGATCACCGGCGCTCATCTGACGCGTCATCTCCTCGGCCCGCAGCGGCAGAACGCCCTGAATCGATCCCTTGTAGGCAGGAAGTAGCGCCGGTTGGACGACGAAGCTGCGTTTCGCGGCAACGCCGGCAGGGCTCTCTAGGCGTAGCGATTCGCGACCAACAGCAAGCCGCTGCTGCAACAGATCACTGTCGTAGTGAAGTTGGAACGGAACCGGGGCAGCGACCTCGACCTTCCGAGTTGGCGAGCCGACGCCAAGCAGGAGCGCGGCAACGACGATCACGACGACGGCCGCGGCGGCGAAAATCAGCGCCCGTGGCAGCCGCCCGAGCGCGCGCCACTTCGGACCAAGCATCGTCGGTAATGACTCACCGAACTCTGGACGGACAATCGAGCTCATCGCAGCTCAGCGTAGCTGCCGCTCAGGATCCGTCGGCGAAGAGTTGATCAAGATCTAGGTCGGTGAACGAATCGAACGCAACCATTGTCTGTGAGCGGCTAACGCCTTCTAGCGCAGCGACATTCTCAGCCAGCGCTTCGGCCAATTGCTCGTGGCGCTCAACGCGCACGATCGCAACGAAATCCCAAGCCCCGGTAACCGAGTAGACCTCGGCGACGCCTTCGATCTGGTTCAGTTGCCCGCCCAGCTTGGCAAGAGCCGTGCGCTCCGATTCAACGAGAATGAATGCCGTGATCATCTGAGCTCCAAACTCTGGCCGGGATCGAGGACGGTAACGCTCGCGTTGCCTTCGATCGCAACGTCGGCGGCGAACGCTGCGGCATCGGTCTCGATCGGCGGGAAGGTGTTGTAGTGAATCGGAACCACCTGCGGGGCGCCAACCAGCGCAGCGGCACGGACGGCGTCGTGGCGATCCATTGTGTAGTGGCCGCCGATCGGGATCAACGCTAGATCGAGCGAGTGACGCTGGCCAGGCAAGGCGAGATCGCTAAATAGCGCTGTGTCACCGAGGTGGTAAATCGTCTTACCGCCAATCGTGATCACAATTCCAGCCGGCGTACTGACCGCGCCACGCTCCGTTGTCGAGGTGTGCCAGGCGGGAACCCACTGCGCCCAGCCCCAGTCGAACTCGATCGTGCCACCGAGGTTAGGGTCGTGGATCACGTGGTCGGGCCCGAGCTCCTCGGTCAGCTCGGCGGCGATCTCAACGATGGCCGCGACAGGCGCGCCGGTGCGCGAGGCGATCGCGGCAGTGTCGCCGAGGTGATCGCTGTGCCCGTGCGTAACGAGAATCGCGTCGGCCTCAATCTCTGCGGCGTCGGCCGTTGCCTTCGGGTTACCGGTAAGAAACGGGTCGACGAGAACCTTCGTGCCGTCGTGCTCAATCGAAAAGGCCGAATGGCCGAGGTAGTGAACTTCAACGCTGCTCATCTTGAGTCCCTTGTTCGTCGTTGGCTGCTGCAAGCTCCTCTGCCAGCGCCAGGCCGACGGCGACGCCGACGAGCATCGCCAGTCGCGACTCCTCAGCGACCAGTTCGGCGAGGGCAACGCGGCGCTGCTCGGGATCGCCGATCTCGCCGACGCGGCTGATCTCACCTTGATGGGCTGAATCGAAGAAACCGCCAGCATCCAGCGCGGCGCCAAGGATCTGCTGCAGCCCGGGAGCGGCGTGGGTTACCAGCTCCTGCGCGCCGGCAAAACGCTCGCCGTCGGCGATCGCTGCAACCGCTGCATCTACCTGCTCAGCGCTGTAACGGTGCTCGGACATCGCTTCCAAGCCTACCGGCGCGCGAGAATTGCGCCAGCCACCAGCCCTATCACGAGGCCGCCAGCTCCGGCCGTGGAGCTGGCTTCGACCGCGGCCAGCGGCATCAGCACCAGAACGGCGGCGCAGACAGCGGCGCCGATCAGGTCGGCCGACGGCTGCTCGCCGCGGCGCGTTTCAACCACCGGGCTTACGACCCACGCGCCGATCAGCCCGAGCGCGGCAGCGTTGCCGCCGAGCGCCAGCGGGATGCTCTCGAGCCCGGCAGCCGCTGCCATTCCGCCGACCGCGCAGATCGCAAAGCAGGCGCCAGCGACAATCGGGCCGTGTTGGCGTTCGATTAGCCCGCCGAATAGCGCGATTGCGACGACGCTGGCGGCCGTGTACCAGAGATTGTCTGCGAAGAATGAGGTCGTGACCAGCCGCCACCATTGGCCGTCTAGCTGCCCGACGACCCCGACCTGGCTGGCCGTGAGCACGCCCGGCACGAGCAGAACCGCGCCGACAGCGCAGGCAGTCGCGAGCGTGATCGAAACGATCGGTTGGTTTGGCCATGAGAGCTCGGCGCGCGAGCGCTGGCGACGCTTTCGCTGGCGCTTCGGCTTCCCGCTCGCGGCGATCTGGCCACGCGCGATCTTCGGTGCGCGCTGCTGCATCCGTGAACCGCAATAGGGGCATTCGGTTACGTACTTCGAAACCTCCGCGCCACATGAACGGCAGACGACGAACAGATCAGTGGCTTCAGGCATCGACGTTGCGATCTTACCCGGACCGTGCGCTCGGCAGTCAGGGGCCATCGCAGGTACGCTTGGCCGAGCTGCTTTCCCGCTACCCGATACGGAGATAACTGACGTGGCCACTGAATCGATGACCTCTTCCCAGCTCGAAGAGCTGCTCGGCGACAACGCCAAGACGCTGCTCGACCACAAGTGCACAACGATCGACGCTTCGATGCTGCACCTGCCGGGTCCTGACTTCAACGAGCGGGTCGTCGCCGACAGCGACCGCAACGCTCAGGTGATGCGCAACCTTCAGCAGATGTGGGACCACGGCCGCTTGGGCGGCACCGGCTACCTCTCGATTCTTCCCGTAGATCAAGGGATCGAGCACTCCGCCGGCGCCAGCTTCGCGCCCAACCCGGAGTACTTCGATCCGGGCAAGATCGTCGAACTTGCGGTTGAAGGCGGCTGCAACGCGGTCGCTTCCACGGTCGGCGTGCTCGGCGCCGTTTCGCGCAAGTACGCACACCGGATTCCGTTCATCGTCAAGCTCAACCACAACGAGTTCCTGACCTATCCGAATACGTACGACCAGATCATGTTCGCGTCGGTCCAGCGTGCGTTCGACATCGGTGCAGCCGGCGTTGGCGCGACGATCTACTTCGGCTCAGAGGAGTCCCACCACCAGATCGTTGACGTGGCGGCGGCCTTCGAGGAGGCCCACCGGCTCGGAATGTTCACTGTCCTCTGGTGCTACCTGCGCAACAGCGCCTTCGTCGTTGACGGCACCGACTACCACGTCTCGGCCGACCTAACAGGCCAGGCAAACCACATCGGCACGACGATCGAGGCCGACATCATCAAACAGAAGCTGCCGGAGAATAACGGCGGCTACCTCGCGCTAAACGCTGACGGCGTCTCCTACGGCAAGACCAGCCCGCTGGTCTACGACAAGCTGACGACCGACAACCCGATCGACCTGACCCGCTACCAGGTAGCGAACTGTTACATGGGCCGCTCAGGGCTGATCAACTCCGGTGGCGCTTCCGGCGGCGCCAGCGACAAGGCCGAGGCCGTGACGACCGCCGTAATCAACAAGCGCGCCGGCGGTACCGGCCTAATCACCGGCCGCAAGGCCTTTCAGCGTCCGATGAACGAAGGGATTGAGATCCTCAATGCCGTTCAGGACGTCTACCTCTCAGACGACATAACGATCGCTTAAGGCGGAGCGCCCCGCGCGCAAGCGCGCAGCATTGCTCCCAGATTGAGGCGAAAGTGGTTCACGGGGGGCTTGACCCGGCCGAGCCGTACTAGCGTCGAGCACCGATGCCAATCAGCGCCAAATACCGCGGCGCGGCCTGCGCGGCTCTCGCGGCAGCGTTGCTACTGGCCGCTGGCGGCTGCGGCTCGAGCGAGGCGGGGCCAAACGACGAGATCGACGGCACCGTTTCGCGGGTCGTCGACGGCGACACGATCGTGGCTGAACTCGGTGGCCGCGAAGAACGCGTCCGCTACATCGGGATCGACACCCCCGAGAGCGTAAAACCGAACGCGCCGGTCGAATGCTTTGGCCCTGAGGCCAGCCACGCCAACGAACAGCTACTGCCGAGCGGCAGCCCGATTCGGCTCGTCGTCGGCGCTGAGCCGCGCGACCGTTACGGGCGCCTGTTGGCCTACATCTACCGCCTCGATCAAGGCGGCCAGCAGCTATTCGTCAATGCTGAACTTCTCAGGCGCGGCTACGCCGACACGCTCGTATTCCCACCAAACACGCGCCATGCGGCCGAATTCGCGAAATTGCGCAGTGAAGCTCGCCGCGCAGGGCTCGGTCTCTGGCAGTACTGCCGCTAATATCGGCCTCGATGGCTACTCACCTCCGTCAAAGTCTGCGCGACTTTGAGGCCAAGTTCCGTGCCGAAATCCGCGCCGACCGCGTCCGTCGTCATGAGATCAATGAGCGCGCTGAAACGCGCATCAGGGTTCGACGGCTCGACCGCCAACACCGCCACGGCACGCTGCGCTTCGCGATGCTCGTGCTGCTGCTGATCGCCACCGCCGTTGTTGTCACCGTGGCGATGTTTGAAACGCTCTACATCGTTATGGGGTAGGGCCAGCCGGGTCAGCTTCGCGCTGCTGCGCATTGACCTCGTTGTAGACCTCATCGCGATAGACGGGAATCTCTCGCGGCGCTTTGATGCCGAGCCGTACCTTCTCTCCGGCGACAGAGAGCACGGTGATCTCGATCTCGTCGCCGATCATGATGCTCTGGTTCGCTTTTCTCGACAACACAAGCACCGGCCGCTCTCCTGACGTAGTCCGTCTCTTCGTTTCGCGAACCTACCAGCGGCACGCGCACGACTGCAAGTGGTGTTTTGTACGCGACTGCGCAGCGCCGGGCGACGCGTTACCGCGCCGCTCCGATAGGGTCAGGCGCCTAATGGCTAGAAAATCTTTGAAACCACAACTCAACCAAATCCGCGTCTGGGTCGGCCAAGGCCGCACCGATGCTTGGATCGCCCACCAGCTTGAGGTTCCTGTTGCACAGCTCGAAACCTTCAAGCAGGAGTTCGAACTAACCAGCTCCGAAGGCGCTGTCGCAGGCTTCGACGAGGTCGTCGACCTCCGCGCCGCCGATGACGCGCAGGTCGCAGCAGCGTTGGAGATCGAGGAGGCCGAGCAGGCAAAGGCTGCCGAAGAAGAGGCCCGCCTGCGCGCCGAGCGGATCGCCGCCGGCGAAGAAGAACCCGACGATGCTGAATCCGATGACGACGGCGGCGACGGGAACGGCGACGGAACAGGACGCGCGCGCCGTGGGCGTCGAGGTGGCCGCGGACGCCGCAGCCCAGCGAAGACGCTCGAAGGAAGCTTTGATCACGGCGAAGAGGGCTACGGCCTCTGGCTCGACCCCGCGATCGCCGAGAACGCTGTCTACGCCGAGCACTGGGCAGGCAAGCGCTCCGTCACGGTGACCGTCGAAGCGGACCGGATCGTTATCCGCCGCGCCGACGACGACTGATCCGCCGCCCTACGGCTTCTTTTCTAGGCGCCGGCCGCCAGCAAAGTCAACGGCGCCGCGGACGTAGCGGGCGTAGGCGGCATCAGCGATTCGCGCGTCCCAGGCCTGCGGCAGCTCCGGTTCGAGCCGCAGTGCTACTTCCATGCACCATGAGCTGTCCTGCTCGTAGAACTCAACTAGCTCGTCAACGGTAAAGGCGCCGCCGAGACGGCGCCGAAGCTCAGCGACAAGCCCCTCCTCGACGCGCAGCAGCGCTGGCTGCTGCTCTGGCGGTGCGGCGGCAAGTACCCGCTCGCCCTCGCGCCACTGCTCGATCGCGGTTTCAAACGACACGCGGCGCAGCGTAGCGCCGCTGACTCAAGGACTGTCCGGCAGACCCTTGATCACGTAAGCCTTCTCGCCCGGCTTGACCATCCCGAGGCTCCGCGCTTCACGCTCCAACGCGGCCGGGTTCTTCAACGCCTCGACGCGCCCGGCAAGCTGGTTATGTTCGCGCTGAAGTTTCGTTAGTTCAGCGCGGCGCGTTGATGCCTCGCCCCGAGCCGACCAGATTTCGGCAAGCGGACGGGCGTAGAGCAAGACGACGAGCATGCAGACGCCGAGCACGACGAAGCGGCCAACGCGATCCCAGCGAATCCCATGCGAGCCGGCCGGGCGCCCTTCGATCAGCCGTGGGCGCGGCAGTAGCTGACGATGTTCTGGCCGTTGACGGGCGGTCGCGCTGCGGGAAGTCATAAGCGCACGTTCGCGCTCGCCGGCGAGACTCCTTCAGGAAAATTATTCGTGGGCGAGACGCTGCGCGCCAGCTAACTGCGGAAGACCGAGCGGCCCGGGTAGGTCGCCTGGTCGCCGAGCGCCTCTTCAATTCGCAGCAGCTGGTTGTACTTGGCGACGCGATCGGAGCGTGATGGAGCACCGGTCTTGATCTGGCCACAGCCGGTCGCGACGGCGAGATCGGCGATCGTCGTGTCCTCAGTCTCACCGGAGCGGTGCGACATCACGGCGCTGTAGCCGGCTTCGCGCGCCATCGCGATCGCATCAAGCGTCTCGGTCAGCGTGCCGATCTGGTTTACCTTGATCAGAATCGAATTTCCAACGCCGAGCTCAATCCCGCGGGCAAGCCGCTCAGTGTTGGTGACGAATAGGTCATCGCCGACTAGCTGAACGCTTGCCCCAAGCTTCTCAGTTAGGTGCTTCCAGCCCTCCCAGTCCTCCTCGTCCATCCCATCTTCAATCGAAAGGATCGGATAGCGCGAGGCCATCTCGGCCCAGTAGTCGGCCATCTCGGCGGAGCTGAGCACGCGGCCCTCATGGGCGAGCGAATAGCTGCCGCCCTCAAAGATCTCGCTGGTCGCTGGGTCGAGCGCGATGCCGACATCCTCGCCGGGGCTATAGCCGGCCGCTTCGATCCCTTCGACCAACACTTGCAGCGCCTCCTCATTGGAGCCTAGATCGGGGGCAAAACCACCCTCGTCGCCACCGGCCGTGTTGAGGCCGCGGCCCTTCAAAGTCGCCTTCAATGCGTGGAAAACTTCCGCGCCTATACGCAGCGCCTGACCAAACGAGGAGGCGCCACAGGGAACGATCATGAACTCTTGAAAATCGACACGGTTGTCGGCGTGAGCGCCGCCGTTGAGGACGTTCATCATCGGCACCGGCAAGATGCTGGCGTCGGCGCCTCCGAGGTAGCGCCAGAGCGGCTGGCCCGCAGCAGCGGCCGCCGCGTGCGCTGAGGCGAGCGAAACGCCAAGGATCGCGTTGGCGCCGAGCCGCGACTTATTCGGCGTGCCGTCCAGCGCGATCAGTGCTTCGTCGAGCGCACGCTGATCGCTGGCGTCAAGCCCAATCGCCGCGGTGGCAAGCTCGCCGTTGACGTTGGCAACGGCCTGCGTTACGCCCTTGCCTCCCCATTCTGCGCCGCCGTCGCGCAGCTCCGTCGCTTCAAACTCGCCGGTTGATGCGCCTGAGGGAACTGCGGCGCGGCCGCTGGCGCCACCGGCGAGCGTTACGTCAACCTCAACCGTTGGGTTGCCACGGCTATCAAGAATCTGGCGGGCATGAACGCTGCTGATCTTCGTCATTGGTCCTCTGTCATTCGCGCCCGCGCGTAGAACTCGAGCTGTTGATCTATATCTAAGTCATTCCAGCTCAGCCCTGCGTTGCGGGCGATCGATTCAGCAGCTTCAAGGCGGCCGCGGAAGCGCCCGGTTGACGACCGCAGCGACAGCTCCGGGTCAACCTTGAGCCGCCGCGCAACATTGACGGCAGCGAAGAGCAGGTCGCCAACCTGCTCAAAGCTCTGCTCATCGCCGGCTTCGCGCTGACCTAGCTGCCCGACCGCGTCAACCTGATCGCGCAGCGCGGCGATCGCCTCGTCGGTCTCTAGTGGATCAAAGCCGCTCGATGCTGCGCGGCGTTGCACCCGGCGAGCGTCGAGCGGCGCCGGCAGGTTTTCCGGCAGCGAACCGAAGATCGAATCGTCGCGGCCCGGCTCGCCGCGTTTGATCTGATCCCAGTTGCGCAGCACCTCGCCGCTGCCTTCGACCTCGACTTCGCCAAAGATGTGCGGATGGCGGCGGATCAGCTTCTCGCGGCAGTGATCGGCAACCTCGCCGAGGTTGCTGACGCCTCGCTCCTCGAGCAGCAAGGAGAGGAAGTAGACCTGAAAGAGCACATCGCCGAGCTCATCAACTAGCCCTGCGTCATCGCCAGAGTTGGCTGCGTCGGCCAGCTCGTAGGCCTCCTCGACGGTGTGCGGCACGATTGTGCGCTCGGTCTGTTCGCGGTCCCACGGACATTCGACCCGCAGCCGACGGGTTAGCTGGTCAAGGCGACCGAGCGAGGCTTCGATTTCGTCGCTGCTCACGGAGCTAAAGCTAGCGCCGCGAGGCCGACGGCTGCTCGGCGATCAGCCGCCAGCTGGCGGCGTCACAGGCGCTGCAGGCTGCCCGGGGGTTGTTGCCGGAGTCTTCGGCGCCTTGTAGTTGTTGCAGTCGGCGACGATGAAGCCGGTCTGACACTCGGTCAGCTCCTTCCAGCGCGTCTGGTACGACTTGCCGAAGGCTTCGAGTGACTTCTGCCCCTTCTCAGCAACCACGATCTGCTTGATCGTCTTCTGCGCCTCAGCCTCTGTCTGAACCTTCTTCTCCGTCTCCTTCGTTACCTGGAAGACGTAGTAGCCGAGGCTGGTCTTGACCGGACCGGCAACCTTGTTCAACGGAGCGTCGAAGATTGCCTTGTCGAAGGCGCCTTCCTGCGAGCCCTGCGCGACGGCCGGAAGCTTGCCGCCGGCCTTCTTCGACGTTGCGTCGATCGAGTATTCATTTGCAACCGAAGCAAACGATTGACCGTCTTCGAGCGCTGCCTTGGCCTTGTTGGCCTCAGCCTCGGTCTTCGTCAGAATCACGTTCAGGTCGCGCGTTGCCGGCTGCGTGAACTGGGCCAGGTTCTTCTTGTAGTAGGCCGAAATCTCCTCCGGCGTAGCCTTCTTCGACGCCTTCTGGACCTGCTCGGTGATCGCCTTCTCAAGCATCTGTGAGCGCTGGCGGAAGAGCAGGTCGGCCTCAGTCTGGCCTGAGCTCTTGAGGAAGTCTGCGTACTGCTTGGCAGTTGGGAAGGCCTGCTTGCGGGCCTTGTCAAACTCGGCTTGAACCTTGGCGTCAGAGATGTCGATGCCTTCCTCGTTGGCCTGAAGCTCTAGCCAGGTCGAGCGGATCAGGAAGGTCATGACCTGATCCTTCAGCTGCGTGAATTGTTCGGCGCACTGCTTCTTGTAGTCGGCGTCGGTGGGGTCGGGCTGACCCTTCACCGGCTCAGGCGCAGCGGCCTTCTTCGAGGCGATGCACTTGACGTAGTTTGGCGGGTCAGGGACGCCAGCTGCCTTGGCAGTTGGATCCTGCGAAGCGCTGGCGGCGACCGAAACCCAGTGGTTGAAAGTCTTCTTCGAGATCGTCGTGCCATCGATCGAGGCGACGTCGCTGTCCGAGACACCGCCGCATGATGCGAAGGCAAGGGCTGAAATGGCTGCGGCGCCGAGCGCCAGAAAGCGATGAGAATGGTTCATAAGTTCCTTGATAGTAGGCGCTGGGAGGCTGCTGCGCGCCACGCTAACTGCTTTGGCGGCTCACAGCCAAAAGAACAGTAGCGACTGAGGCGATCATCGTGAGCCGCTCGGCGCCGTCTGCCGGTAGCGGCAGCGAGAGCTGAGCGCGCCCCGGCTCGTACTTCGACTGCGGCAGCTCCTTGGCCAGCGTCTGCTGCTGCGCCTCGCTGAAGTCGAGCGGCGTAACAACCATTCGCTCGCCGCGAATCGTCACAACTCCAGCGCCAGCCTGCCCCAACTTGACTCGGGCCTGCTGCAATGTGATCAGGTTCTCCAGCTCCTGCGGCAGCGGCCCAAACCGGTCCTCCAGCTCTTCGCTGAGCAGCGCCAAGTCGGCGACCTCACGGCTAGCTGCGATGCGGCGGTGCAGGTCGATCTTTGCTTGCTCGTACGGGACGTAATCGGTCGGGATGTAGGCGTCGACATCGACGTCAAAGCGAACCGGCTCGTAATCCTCATCGCCAGCCGACGGCGGCCCGGCTGCACGGACCGCCTCATCGAGCATTGAGAGATAGAGCTCAAAGCCGAGAGCCGCGACGTGGCCCGACTGCTCATCGCCGAGCAGGTTGCCCGCACCGCGGATCTCGAGGTCTCGCATCGCGATCTTGAAACCGGCACCAAGCTCGGTGTAATCGGAGAGCGCACTGAGCCGGCGCGTCGCCTCCTCGGTCAGCGCCGCAGCGCTTGGGTAGAGCAGATAGGCGTAAGCGCGTTCTCGGCTGCGGCCGACGCGGCCACGGATTTGGTAGAGCTGCGAGAGGCCGAAGCGGTCTGCGCGCTCGACGATCAGCGTGTTGGCCTGCGGGATGTCAATCCCCGATTCGATGATGCTGGTCGAAACGAGCACGTCGCTGTCGCCACGCAGAAAGCGCATCATCCGCTCCTCCAAATCATGCTCGTCGAGCTGGCCGTGGGCAACGTCGAAGCTCAACTTTGGGCAGAGGCCGCGCAGCCGCTCGGCCGTCTCATCGATCGTCTCAACGCGGTTGTGGAGGAAGAACGACTGCCCTCCACGCTCATGCTCGCGCTCCAATGCCACCCGCACCAGCTCCTCGTCGTACTCACCGACGAAGGTCTTCACAGGCCTGCGGCCCTCGGGAGGAGTCTCGATCACGCTGATGTCACGCATCCCGGCCAGCGACATCTGCAGCGTGCGCGGGATCGGCGTGGCACTCATCGCGATCACGTCGACCTTTAGCTTCAATTGCCGCAGCATCTCCTTCTGCTTGACGCCAAAGCGCTGCTCCTCGTCAACGACAAGCAGCCCCAGATCCTTCGGCCGCATGTCTCGGCCCAACAGCCGGTGCGTACCGATCAGAATGTCGGTCTTGCCTTCGTTGAACTTCGTTACCGACGCGCGCTGCTCGGCGGCGCTGCGCAGGCGGCTAACGACATCAACTGTGAAGGGGAAGTCCTCAAGCCGCTCCGAGAAGGTGCCGAAATGCTGCTGCGCGAGGATCGTTGTCGGTGCCAGCACCAGCACCTGCGCGCCGTCGCCGGCGGCCTTGAAGGCGGCGCGCAGAGCAACCTCGGTCTTGCCGTAGCCGACGTCGCCGCAGATCAAGCGGTCCATCGGCCGCGGCCGCTCCATGTCCTGCTTGACGGCCTCGATCGCCGAGGTCTGATCGGCCGTCTCCTGCCAAGGGAAGCGCGACTCAAAGTCGAGCTGCCACTCGGAATCTTCAGAGAATGCGCGTCCTTCGCGGCGGCGGCGTTCGGCGTAAAGGTTGAGCAGCTCGCCGGCCAGCCCTTCAGCCGCTTTGCGGGCCCGTGCCTTGAGCGTCTCCCAGCCCTTGCCGCCGAGTTTTGAGAGCTTGGGCGAGAGTTCGCCGGCGCCGATGTAGCGCGTGATCTTGGCGAGCTGATCGACCGGCATGAAGACGCGGTCGCCATCGGCGTACTCAAGCTCGAGATAGTCGCGCGTGATCTCGCTGACGGTCTTCGTCTCGAAACCAGCGAAGCGGGCGACGCCGTGATCCTCATGGACGACCGTGTCGCCGGTCCGCAGCTCGAAGAGCGAGGCGAAGCGGCCGAGCCGTTCGGGCTGATCATCGCTGCGGCCAGCGCGGCGGCGGCGGAAGAGCTTGCGCTCGGGGATCACAGCCAGCTTTGCGCCGGCGGCGACGAAGCCACTGCGCAGCGCCGCAAGCGAGAAGAGCAGCTGCCCCCCGGCCTGCTCTCGAACATCGCTCTGCTCGATCCAGTCGGCCGAGAGCCGCGCGAGGTTGTGCGCCACGCGCTCGCCCTCACCGCGGCGCGAGAACGCGACGACGGTCTTGTAACCGCTGCGCACAAGGCTCTCGAGCTCCGGCTCCGCTTCGGCCAGTGACTGCGCGGAGAAGTCGGCGGCCTGGGCGTGAAGTTCGATCGGCTGGCCTGAGAGCAGCGACGAGATCCGCGCCGACGAGCGCTCAGCGAGCGTCGCTTGGACGGCGTCAGGCGCAACATAGAGGTGGTGGGCGTCAGCGTCGTGGAAGGCGGCGCAGACGTCCTGCCAATGGTCGCCGAGCGCTGGCGCGATCTCCTCTGCCGCGCCGACGATCACGAGCGCTTCGCTGGGGACCAGATCAAGCAGCGCTTGAAAACGATCGACCGGCAGCAGGTCGGCGATGTCGGGGCGCTCGTCGGCGTCGCTGAGCGCAGCGATCTCGGCCAACTCACGGTGCTCGGCGGCGAGCTCAGCGGCGGGAGCGATCTCGACCAGCTCAATCTCACCGAGCGAGCGCTGCGTAAAGGTTGAGAAGTGGCGCAGCGACTCAATCTCGATGTCGAAGCAGTCGACGCGCACGGCGTGATCCTCAGTCGCCGGGAAGCAATCAAGGATCCCTCCGCGAATCGCGAACTGGCCGCGCTCGGCGACCTCCGAGACGCGCTCGTAGCCGGCCGCTACGAGCTGCAGCGCGACCTCGTCGAGGTCGATCAGGTCAGCTTTGCGCAGCGTGAAGCCGCGCGGCCGCAGCTCCGGGTCAGGAACCTTCTCCGACAGTGCGACCGCGGAGACGACAACAACAGGAGGCTCGCCCTCGGCTGGATCAAGCAATGCGTCGAGCGCCGCTACGCGCAGCCCGACGAGGTGTGGTGGCGGCGCGAGGTGCGACTCGTAGGTGACGCCTCGGCTGGGATAGAAACGGACCGGCCGCGGCGCCAGCCAAATCGCAAGATCGGCGGCCAACGCCTGCGCTTCGCTGTCATCTCCGGCGACAACAACGCCCGGCTTAGTTGCGGCGCCCTCAAGCAGCGCTGCGATCGCGTACGGCCGCAGCGAGCGCGAAACGAAGGCGTCGCCACCATCGGTCAGCAGCTTGGCCCCCTGCGGGTCGTCTGCCAGCGCCCCGAGTAGCCCTCTCAGCGACACCGCGACGCTCCCCTAGCCCGAGCCGCTTAGCGCGGTCTGGCCGAGCACGATTTGCTCGGCCAAGTCGCTGGCGGCAGCGACCAGCGCGTTGACCTCGGCGTCCGACTGCTGCCAGCGGCCGAGAACGTAATCGGAGACGCTCGCTGAATCGGTTGCAGCGGGCCGTCCGACGCCGATCCGCAGCCGGCCAAAATCCTCAGACCCAAAACCTTTGCGCAGCGACTTGAGGCCATTGTGGCCAGCAAGGCCGCCGCCGAGCCGCGCCTGAAGTTGGCCGAACGGAAGGTCAATCTCATCGTGGATTACGAGCACGTGGTCAAGCTCGAGTTTCAGAGCGCCGCGCGCCGGCCCGGCCGAGCTGCCCGACTCGTTCATGTAAGTCAGCGGTTCGAGCAGCGCAACACGTACCGCCGGGCCACCAAGCGGACCGACGCGGCCGCTCACGATCAGTCCGTTGAAGCTCTTCTTCGGGCGGCCTAGCTCCCAGCGCCGGGACAGCTCCGAGATGACTTGGAAGCCAACGTTATGCGGCGTCGATTCGTAGCCAGCGCCAGGATTGCCGAGACCAACGATCAGCCAGTCGACGGGTTCGGAGCGTGAGAAGAAGCGGCCCACTGAGTTGATGCTACGGCGAGGAGCGCGGACTAGCCAGCGTCGTCGCCGGACTCGCCGCCCGACTCGTCGCCGCCACCATCGCCGCCGTCACCCTCGTCGGAAGCGCCCTCTGCCGGCGCGCCCTCGTCACCGATCAGCGCGGTCTCCTCCTCGATCGTCTCCTCAACCTCGAGACGCGGAGCGAGCATCGATACAACTACAAGGTCGGCCTCGTCGAGCAGCGTCACACCTGGCGGAACCACGGCCGCCGAGAGCGGCGCGGTCTCACCGATGTTGAGCCCGGCAGCTGAGATCTCGATCGATTCCGGGATCTCGTTCGGCAGCGCTTCAACGTTAACCTCACGGATTGGCTGGTCGACGACTCCGCCTTCGACAATGCCGGGGGACTCCTCAGCGCCAACGACGATCAGTGGCACGACGGCCTGAATCGCAACATTTAGGTTGACGCGGACGAAATCAACGTGCGTCATCTCGCCGCGCACCGGATGGCGCTGAGCGTCCTTGAGGACGGCCGGTTCGCTGGTGCCGCCGACGACGAGGTCAACAACGGCGCCGGAGGCGTGGAGCGCTGCCCGTAGCTCGCGGCCGTCAACCGAAAATGAGACCGGCTCACCTTCGCCACCGTAGAGAACGCCAGGAACCTGGCCCTCACGGCGCAGCCTGCGCGTGGCGCGCGAGCCGTCGGGGTCACGTGGGGATGCGTTGAGAGTTGAGCTAGTCGATTGAGCCATCAGCGGCGCTCGATGGTAGCGCGATCGCGCCGCGCAGGCGCTCCGGCGGGCCGAGAGTCGACACCACTACCGCGTCGAGCCGACCTGGCGGACGGCCTTGAAAGCCCTCGCGACAGGGGCGAATATCGGCTTCTTGGCCCCTGCGAAGCTGACTAGTCCCTTCTGATGAAGCGGCGGCGCCGGGAACGGGTTGCCGCCATCCCAGCCGGGTCGAACCCAAAACTCCTGCAGCGCCCAGTAGAGCGAGCCTGAGAGCCACGGCTTGGTCGCATACACGTCGAGGTGGAACTTGATCAGCTCGTTGGCGAAGGTCCAGGTGCCACGATCCTCAGGCTGCCCGGCGGTGCTGGCCTCGGCGCCGTACTCGGTGATCATCAGCGCCTTTGTCGGGTAGCACTTACGGGCGACGTCGAGCGTCTCCGAGAGCAGGTCGCGGTCGGCAATCGAACCGCTCTCGCCGGTGTACCAGCCGAAGTAGTCGTTGAGCCCGATCAAGTCGAGCGGGTCGTAAGCGCTCTGACAATTATTGCCAGGGCCGCCAGCTGCGATCCCAACCGGGCGGCTTGGATCGAGCGCCTTCGCCTTCTCCGTCGCGGCAGCGATGTAACTGGCCTGCGAATCGTCGGCAGTAGAGGCCATCTCATTGCCGACCGACCAAACCATCACCGACGGGTGGTCACGGTTTACCTCAACCATCGAAGCGACGGAAGCGACGTAGCGCGCGCGGTTGGCCGCAATAGCAAGCTGCGGATTAGGAATCTGATAGACCGGAACCTCCGACCAGACCAGCATTCCGAGCTGGTCGGCGCGCTGCAGCGTGTACGGATGGAGCGGGTAGTGCGCTCGCAGCACAAGGCCGCCGAGCTCGCGCGCCCAGCCGATCTGTTTGTCGCGGAACGCATTGTCGATCGCGAAGCCGCGGCCCGGAGCGTCTTCATGCATTCCGACGCCACGCAGATCAAGCCGCTGACCGTTGAGAGTTAGACGGCCGGTGCTATCGACCTTGATTGAGCGGACACCAACATGGCGCGTATAGCGCTGCACAGTTCGGGCACCGACCGCCGCGACGAGCGAGGCGTCATAGAGGTAGGGGCGGGCCGGCGACCAGAGCTTCGGCTTAGCGACGGTCAGCCTCTTCGTCAGTGTCGCCGATGCTCCCGGGGGCAGGGTTGCCTTCCCGATCGTCAGCCGCTTCGGCCCGAAGCGGCCGGCGACTGTGACGGTTCGCGTTGCGCTACCGAGATTGCTCACCTTGACCTGCCAGTTGACGTCGGCGGCGCAGGTCGGGCAGCGCAGGTCGGGTCGCACGTTTACCGACGTGATGTCGATCTGATTGACAGCGCGAAGGTAAACCTCACGCAGAATTCCAGCGTAGTTCCACCACCCGCCCTGCGGCTGCCCGAACTCATCGTTACGGGCCGGCGGAATGTCGTTGATCGTCCGCCTGCTGTCGATCCGCAGCACCAAGCTGTTGTCCGCTCCAGCTTTGACGAGCGCCTTCGGCAGACGCAGCTCAAAGGGTTCGTAGGCGCCGGCGTGAGCGCCAATCTGGACGCCGTTGAGCCAGACCGTCGCCGAGTAGTTGACCTCCTCGAAGCGGATCACCCAGGAGCGGCCGCTTGCCCCAGGCGGGATGCGGAAATCCTTGCGGTACCAACCAACCGAGCCGAGGTAGGAGGTGATGCTGTCGTCGCCTGCGTTCCAGGCGTTCGGCACCGCTGTTGGCCTCCAGTCGGCGATTGATGGCTGCTTCTGCCAGCCCGCGGCTAGGCCGACGTTGCTTGGATCAAGCCGCCGTAGCCACGTCCCGTCTACGAGGTAGCGGCCCGAGGGTCCATCGCTGTAGAGCGTCTTCGCGCTAGGAACCGCGCCGGCTGCGCTGCTGGCGGCTTGGGCGCCCGCGACGGGCAGGGCAGCGACTGCGATCAGCGCGGCGCAGAGGCGAATTAGCTTGGGCACGCCGACTCACCCCCGATCGGGCGGCTGATCGAATGGAGCACGATGCTGCCGCCAAAGAAGACGATCCCGCGGCGCTCTACTGAGACGCACTGGACGACCACTGGGGTCGCTCCGCCACGATCCCATGCGATCCGCGAATTGCCACTGGCGTCGCCAAATGCGTATGAAGTTCCTGAGTCGTAGCGCACGATCATTAGCGGGCTCGAGCCGCGTAGACGACGCGCGTTCGACTCGACGTCGGCTCGGCACTGCGGCTTCTGCGCGCAGCCCTCGAGTTGAGCCAACATTCCGGCCGCGTCGCCCTGCTTCTGAAGCTGGAGCAGCTCAACGACGGCGCTGCGCTCGCGATTTTCGGCCGTCAGCCACCGCGCCGCGAAGAACGAAGCGGCTAGGAACAGCAGAATGAGCAGGGCTATAACCCAGATTCGCCGACGAATCACGTCCGCAGAGGGTAATGACCCGCCGGGCGTGCGGCGCCGGTCGAGCGCGCCGAACGTCGCTCTGGCGGTAGTCTGGCAGCGTGATCGCAAAGATTCTCTTTATGCCGATCGGCCTTCTGCTCGGCACCGTGCTGGCTAAGCGCGTCGGAGAGACGACCTTCATCGACGGCTGGGAGCGAACGCGCGGAAGCGAACCGCCGGGCGCCACAACCGAGCTGGCAAGCTGGCCGGAGGTGATCGCGGCGGCCGCGATCAAGGGTTCAATCATCGCCGTTACGACGGCCACCTTCACGCGCGCCGGTGCGACTGGCTTCCGCTACATCACCGGCTTCTGGCCCGGCGAGCAGAAGCGTGAGCCGGCCGCACGGCTTCAGGCCCGCGGCGACTAGAGCGCCGGGGCGATGGAGACCGCAGCCGTACTCCTGATGGGGCAGCTTGGCCTCAGCGACGAAGAGCTCTGCGCGGTGCTCGACAGCAACCCGATCGAGATCATCTCCGACAGTCTCGACCACCGCCCCGAGCTGCCAATCCTGCTCCAGCTGACGCAAGAGGCGCAGGCCTGCGTCGGCCCTGACGTGCTGAAGCTTTGGGTCCGTACAGAAGGGCCTAGCGGGCGCCCGATCGAGCATCTTCTGGCGCGCGACTTCGCGGCCTTCGAGTCGGCCGTAGTGACGCTCGTCGAGCGCGGCTTCGTTATCGGCGGCGGGAGCTAGAAGAGCTGATTTTCGCCGCCGAAGACTTCGCTGACGGAGTCGTCGGTGAAGATCCGGCGGATTGAATCGGTCAGCACGTCGGCGCAGGTCAGCACACGGACGTTCTCGGGCGCGCCGGGCCGCAGTGGCACTGTGTCGGTAACGACGATCTGTTCGAAGTTGGCGCTGGCAAGGTTCTCCCATGCGGCGCCGCTGAAGAGTCCGTGCGTGGCAGCGGCGTAGACGCTGGTCGCGCCGGCTTCAAGCACGGCCTGGCCGGCGACGGCGAGCGTGCCGGCGGTGTCGATCATGTCGTCAACCAGAAGCGCTGTTTTACCGGCAACGTCACCGATCACGTAACCAACTTCGGCGACTTGGTGTTCGGGGCGTTCCTTGTCGAGGATCGCCAGCTCAGCGCCAATCTTGGAAGCGAACTTCTTGTTCAGCTTGACGCGGCCTGCATCTGGAGAGACGACGACTAGATCATCGAGTCCGAGGTCTTGGAAGTACTGCGTCAGCATGAACATCGCAGTCATGTGGTCGACCGGGATTTGGAAGAAGCCTTGGACCTGCCCGGCGTGGAGGTCCATCGTTAGTACGCGGTCGGCGCCGGCCGATTCGAGCATCCGTGCCACGAGCCGCGCACTGATCGGTTCGCGCGGGGCCGACTTCTTGTCCTGGCGCGAGTAGCCGTACCAAGGTGTTACGGCGATCACGCGGTGGGCTGAGGCGCCAACGGCGGCGTCGATCATCACCATCAGTTCCATCAGCGCGTCGTTCGCGGTCACGCCGGTAGCGGCGTTGCCGCAGGTCGGCTGAACGATGAAAACGTCGGCGCCTCGGATCGACTCGTCGAAGCGGCAGTAGACCTCTCCGTTGGAGAAGGTCTTCAGCGTTACCGGGCCGAGGTCAACGCCAAGGCGGTCGGCGATCTTCGACGCTAGCTCCGGGTGAGCGCGGCCGGAGACGACCATCATCCGCTTGTCGTAATCGATCGGGATGCTGGTCGCTGGCTGCAGGCCGCTCTGTGTCGTCACCATTTCGATCGGGAGTCTAGGTGCGAGATCGGTCATTTCTTATCCGCTCCGTCCAGCTTGATGCGGGCGTCGTAGCCTTCCTTGCTCTCCTGCCGCGCGCGGCCGATCGCCAGAGAGCCCGGTGGCACGGCGTCGGTGATCACGCTGCCAGCGGCCGTCCAAGAGTCGTCGCCAACCTCAACCGGAGCGATGTAGGAGACGTGGACACCGCCGTGGACGCGCTCGCCGAAGACTGTGCGGTGCTTATTGACGCCGTCGTAGTTGGCGGTGATCGTCCCGGCGCCGAGATTGGCGTCCGCGCCGACCTCGGCATCGCCGACGTAGGAGAGGTGAGGCACCTTCGCGCCCTCGCCGATGTCGGCGTTCTTCAGTTCGACATAAGCGCCAACCTTGGCGCGCTCGCGCACCAACGAGCCTGGCCGCAGGTGTGAGAAGGGGCCGATCGTCGCCTGGCTGCGCACTTCGCAGTCGGTCAGGTGGCTGCGCAGCACCGTCACCTCGTCGCCGATCGTGGCGTCGGTCAGCGTCGAGTCGGGGCCGATCGTCGAGCGCTCGCCAATGCTTGTTGCGCCGCAGAGCGCGGTGAACGGTTCGATCACGCTGTCGGAGCCGATCTCAACGCCAACATCGATCTGGGTTGAGGCTGGGGCGACAATGTCAACACCGTTAAGCAGGTGCGCTTCGATGATCTGCATCTGCGCGAGGTCGCGCAGCTCAGCTAGGTCGACGCGATCGTTGACGCCCAGCAGCATCGACGGATCATCGACGACGTGGGCGACAACCTTGCCGCCGTTAGCTGCGATCAGTGGGAGAACGGCCGGCAGATATCGCTCGCCTTGGCTGTTGTCGCTCCCTACATCGGGGAGCGCGGCGGCGAGCGCGGCTGGATCGAAAACGTAGATGCCGCTGTTGACCTCGCTGATCAGAAGTTCCTCTGCCGTCGCGTCGCCGTCGGTCTTCGTCTCAACGATCTTTTCAAGCGACCCGTCGGCGCTGCGCACAACACGCCCGTAGCCGCTCGGGTCGTCGAGTAGCGCGGTCGCGACGGTGACGGCGGCGGCACCCTGCTCGTGGACCGCGAGAAGTTCGCCGATCGTCTCCGAACTGATCATCGGCACGTCGCCGCTAAGGATCACGACCGGGCTGCCGCCCGGCAGCGAGTCGATTGCCGCCGCTACTGCGCCAGCCGTTCCATCGGCCTGAGGCTGGACGACAATCTCAACATCGTCGCCGAGCAGACCGTCAAGCGGACGGGCAGGAGCATCGACAACGATCAGCTTCGTGCAGCCAGCATCGCGAGCGGCAACGAGCACCCATTCGATCAACGGGCGGCCGCACAGGTCGTGCAGAACCTTCGGCGTGCGCGAACGCATGCGTGTCCCTTGGCCGGCGGCCAAAATGACGGCTGTGGGAGCGGACACGTTCACATCGTAGAGCGCAGGCGCGAAAAGCGCAGCTCCGGGTGAACACCTGCAGGCCTTCTAGCTGGGGGGCAGGGATTCGAACCCCGACTAACGGCGCCAAAGGCCGTTGTGCTGCCGTTACACCACCCCCCATTGGGGTTGCAAAGATAATAAGCGCTGGCAGCCGTCAGCGACCCGCCAGGGATCAGCGCGGCTTCGAAACGCGGCCAGCGCTAAGCCCCGGCTCAGCGGCAGGGCCGCCGCGGCGTGGAATTCCAAGCACGCGCATCGCTTTGAGCCCGAGGCTCAGTTTCTCGCGGCCGTCGCTGGAGCCGACGTCATGGCCGCAAAGGTCACGCACCCGCTCGAGCCGGTAACGAACCGTGTGGCGGTGGGTGAAGAGTCGCTGGGCAGTGCCGGCGACGTTGCCGTCGGCTTCGAGGAAGGTTTCGACCGTCAGCATCAGGTCGGTCTCGTACTGCTCGTCGTAGGCGACGAGCGGTTCGACCGTCTCAGAGTAGAAGCGCCGGAGCTCGTCGGGGTTGTCGGCCATCGCTGAGAGCAGCAGGCGGTAAGCACCGGTCTGCTCGAAGGCGAGAACCGGGTGCTCATCGTCGCCTTCAGCCACGTTCACAGCCAGTAGAGCCTCGGCCGCCGCGCGATGCAGCTGAGCTGGCTCAGTGCAGGGGCGGCTGCGGCCGATAGTCACGCTGTGGCCGGCCATGCCGGAGAGCAGCTCGCCACGGATCGCCTCGGCGGCGCGAGCGGCAAGCGCATCGTCGCCGCTTGCAAGCAACACGACAACGTCGTCGCCGGGGAGCTCGCGCGGCGCGGTCAAGGCGCTGAGCGAATCGGCCACGACGCCACAGGCAGCGCGATCAACAAGCGAATGGACGCGCTCGCGGCGACCCTCGCCGGCGGCGACGTGAGCGTGAGCACGGACAACCATCATGCTCGCGCCACGCTCGAGGCTCGTCCCCAGTTCGGCGGCAGCCTCGGTGACAGCGTCAGCGCCATCGATCTCGCGAGCGAGCAATGCGTGCAGGAAGAGTTCGGCCGCTTCGTCCGAAGCGCGCGACGGCGCGCGGACTCGCTCAACCTCAGAGCTGACCAAGGTTGTGACAAGTCGCAGGAGCGAGCCATCGAGCTCGCCGCGGGCGCGCAGGCGCAGCACGCCAACCGGAGCGTCGTTGACGCGCAACTCAATCAATTCGACGCCGTTGCCATCAGCTAGCAGCGATGCTTCGTCGGTAGTTGAGCGCGCCGCCACTGCCAGCACGTGGCCGGCGCGATCGCTTACGGCGAGGCTGGCCTCAAGCGCCCGCGCCGCAGCGCGAACAACCTCCGGTAGCCCAGCTCCCGATTCAACGGCATCGGTGATCGCCTCGAGCGCCTCAAGATCCAGCGGGGCAGACCGCCGGTGCGCCGATGTGGACATAGGTCGATTCTACGCGCGCAGCGGGATCAGGCTGAGAAGCGATCCCAGAACCAGATCACAAGCGCGCCAAACGCGACGCCAACAACGATGAAGGCAGCGAGCGCGTAGAGCGAAAGGAAGACGCCAGCGAGCCGCTGCCAGAGCGTGCTGTACGACTGCCACGCGGGCGCAGCCATCAGCCCGACCCATGCGGCGGCGCCAAAGACGACGCTGAAGCCGCCGACGAGCAGAATGATTGTTTCGTTACCCATTGGTTTCCTTCGGGGCAGTATCGCGCACGACCTTGACGAATAGGGCGATGATCGCCATCAGCGCGAAGCAGGCCATCGCGCCGCCGCCGCCACCGAGCGTGTCGGAGAGCCAGTGAACTTGAAGATAGACGCGCGTCGCGCCGACTAGAACGGGGATGACGAAGGCGACACCGATGATCCACCACTTCCCTTTCAGCGCTGGGATCAAGCGGACTGCGATAGCTGCCAGCACAACCCAGGCGACGGCGTAGGCGGTATGGCCTGAAGGGTATGAGGAACCGACTGCATCGACCAGCTCTCCCGGCGGGCGCTGGCGATAGAGCAGATGCTTGCCGAGCTGGACCGAGCCGAAGGTCATAACCATCCCGGCGCCGAGCACAAAGGCCTCGAGCCAGTGGCGGCGGATCAGCAGCGCGACCGTGACTACGGCGACGAGCGTGAACATCAGCAGCGGCGCTCCGAGCGTCGTCAAGACTTCCGCCACAGTCGTGACAGCCGGGTTGTAGAGATCAACTGCCCAGCCTTGAACCTGCTCGTCGATCGCTCCATAGCCGCGCTCCGCGATCACAATCCAGTAGCCGAAGTAAGCGAATGTGCCGACGGCAACGAATGTCAGCAGCGTCGTCAGATCAAGCCCGGTCGTGCCGGGCGTAATCCGCGCGATGAAGAACCGCAGCGGCCCCTGCGCCCAGCGCACGAGCGGCTGGAGCAAGCGCAGACCAGGGCGGTCGAGCGCGGCAAGCATCTTCTGTTCAAGCGCGTGGCGGTTCTCTTCCTTGCTCAGGTGGCGCACGACCCAGACGACGGCGACAATTACGCTGATCGCGATCCCGAGCCCCAGCGCACCCTCCTTCGCAACCTTCAGAACGGTTGAGAAGCTCTGCCAGAAGACGTAGCCGAGCATGATGAAGGTCGTCGCCCAAAGCCCGGCGCCAAGGATGTCGTAGGGAAGGAACTTGCGCATCGGCATTCGGCTTGAGCCAGCCAGGAACGGCGCGACGGCGCGGACGATGCCGACGAAGCGGCCGATGAAGATCGCCTTGCCGCCGTGCTTATCGAAGAACTTCTCGACCATCTCGAGCCGCTCGGCGTTCATCCCAAAGCGTGGCCCATGCTTGACGATGAATTCGCGCCCCAGCCGCCGCCCGAGTTCATAACTGACGAGATCACCGAGCGCCGCCGCAAACCAAGCGATCCCGATCAACGTGACGAGCGAGATCACTCCCTGTCCAGCGACAACGCCGCCGACAACCATCGCCGTCTCGCCCGGGGCGATCAGCCCGACGAACGCCCCTGTCTCAAGGAATGCGAGCAGGCCGACGAGCAGGTAGGTCCAGTTTCCAAGTGTTGCGCCAACGCTGGTCAGCAGCTCTTCGAGGTTCGGCAGCACGACGAGGCCGCTGGCGTAGACGCAGAGGCCGATGATCGCGATGATGCCGCCGATGATCAGCGGCAGCTCGAGCTTCTTTCGCCTGTTGACCAGAAAGAAGGCCAGTACGGCGGCGCCGATCAGTGGCAGGATCTTCACTCTGCTGCCCCGTCTGTATTGGCCTCTGGCATCACAGTGGGATACCACGGCTCGACTGCGAACGGCGCTGGGGTTCGGCCGGAGAGCGCGAGCGCAGCGCCGCGGGCGCCGCCAAGATCGCTGAAGAGGCCGATCACGGTTGGCCCTGAGCCACAGACCAGCGCCTGCTCGGCGCCGGCGCTGCGCACCTCATCGAGCGTCCACGCCAGCTCCGGCGCGAGCGAGACGGCGGCTGGCTCAAGGTCGTTGACGAGCAGCTCGGGCGGCGCGAAGGCCGCCCCGGCGGCCAGAGCCCCGACCAGTTCGGCATGACGTGACTCCAGCTCAGCGGCGCTGCGCGGTAGTGCCAAGCGGTCGGCCTCTTTGAAGACGTCGGCGGTCGAGAGACCGTGATTAGAGGGAACGACAAGTACGCCGAATGGCGCCGCTTCGGGCAGCGCCCGAAGTTCCTCTCCTGCGCCGCTAGCGAGATAACGGCGCGGTTGCAGCTGCCCCGGAACGTCGGCGCCTAGCTCGCGCGCGACCGCCATCAGCATCTCCTGGTCGGCGATTCCTGAAACTCGCGAGAGCAGCCGCAGCGCGGCGCCCGCATCGGCCGAGCCGCCAGCCATTCCGGCAGCGACGGGAATCTTTTTCGCAATCTCAATCCGAACAGCCGCGCCGCGCCAGCCGCTCGCCGCACGGAAAGCGGCGACCGCCTTGTCGACGAGGTTCTCTCCTTCAACGCCGGGGCAGAGAGTCTTGTCGCCGCTGCTGCCAAGCTCGGCCGGCACCAGCTCAAGCGAATCGCAGAGTCCAACCGGCTGCATCACCGTCACGAGCCGATGACGGCCGTCCTCGCGTAGCGGGCCGAGCGTCAAGCCGAGGTTGATCTTGGCCGGCGCCGATTCGAGCAGCGCGCTCATCGCTGAAGCTCATCGAGCAAGGCGCGGAACTGATCGGGAGAGAGCCGTTCGGCGCGCACGTCAAGCGGCAGTTCGAGCCGCTCAAGCGCAGCGCGGGCGCGATCGCGAATCTCGTTGCCGCCATAGCCAGCCGTAGCCAGTGACCGTGGTAGCGCCTTGCGGCGGTGGGCGAAGGCGGCGCGGACAAGCTTGCGCAGATCATCCGGCGGCGGCGGGCCGGTTCGATCGAGCGTGATCAGGACCGAGTCAACATTTGGCACTGGGTGGAAGACGTTGCGCGAGATCGCCCTCGCAACGCGCACCTCGCAGCTGAGCTGCGCGATCACTGAAGGCGCGCCGTAAGCCTTCTCGCCGGGGCTGGCTGCGAAGCGCTCGCCAACCTCACGCTGGACCATCGCGACCCAGCGCGTCACCTGCGGCAGCAGCTCGACGCTGCGCAGAATCACCGTCGCAGCAATTCCGTAGGGAAGGTTGGCGACGACCTTCGTCGGCGGCGGGTCAAGCTCGGCTAGATCGAAGACCATCGCATCGCCGATGTGAAGAGTCGTGTTGGGGCTCGATGAGAGCGCATCTTCGAGCGCAGGAACCAGCGCGCGGTCAAGCTCGATCACGTGCAGGTGACCGCAGAGCGGCGCTAGGTGTTCGCTGAGGACGCCGAGCCCACCACCGATCTCAAGCACAACATCGCCGGGCCCGAGCTCAGCGAGGCGGTCGATCACGCCGAGGATGTTGGAGTCGATTAGGAAGTTCTGGCCGAGGTCGTGTTTCGGTCGAACGTTGAATTCGCGGATCCTGCGCAGGCTTGGCTGAACTGGCAGCTCGTCCTCTGGCTCGGAAATCACGCCGCTCACCAACCGAACAGCTCGGCCGCGTTGCGCTCAATCATCTGATCGAAGCTTGCGTAATCGACGCCGCGCTGCTCGGCAATGAACTCGGCCGTCTGAACGACATATCCCGGCGTGTTGCGCTCGCGGCGGCGGATCTGCGGCGTCAGGTAGGGCGCGTCGGTCTCGACCAGGAGGCGATCGTCCGGCACGAGCGCGGCGGCCTCAGCCAGGTCGGTCGCCTTTGGGTAGGTGACGTTGCCGGCAAACGAGATCCACCAGCCCTCGGCGAGGCACTCCTCGAGCCGCGTCGGCATCGTGAAGCAGTGCAGGATCACACTGACGCCTTTGGCCTGCTCGCGCAGCGTGTCGATCGAGAGATCATCGGCGTCGCGGGTGTGGATGATCAGCGGCTTGCCTAGCTCAGCGGCGATCTCGATCTGCGCTTCGAAGGCCAGCCGCTGATCCTCGAGCGGCGCGCCTTCGCGGTACCGATCGAAGCCGGTCTCACCGATCGCCAGGCAGAGCGGGTCGGCGGCCAGCTCGCGCAGCTCGGCACGGTCGGCTCCGGAGAAGCCGGTCGCATTGTTCGGATGGTGGCCAACGGCAGCGAAGACCGACGGGAACTCGGCCGCTGCTGCGAGCGCATCGCGCGAACTGGCAGCGTCGGTGCCGACGGTAAGCATCCTCGTCACCCCGGCTGCGAGTGCCTCGGCTACAAGCTCCCCGTTCGGCGGTTCGCAGAAGTCGAGATGGGTGTGGCTATCGATCATCGCTGCGCCTTAACTCGCCTCGGCAAGATCCTTCGGGAACATCGGCTCGATCTTCTCGATCGCGCCGAGCGAACCGCTGCCAAAGGTTGCCGCAGCGTAACTCTCGTCACTTGCGCCGAGCGCGCCAAGCAGCTTCTCAGCGCTGGCCGGCAGCCAGGGCGAGAGCAGCACCGTCAGCGACCGCAGCGCCTCGCAGAGTGTTGCCAGCACTACGTCCAACCGATCGGCGTTCGCCTCGTCCTTTGCGAGAGTCCATGGAGCGCTCTCTTCGACGTACTGGTTGCAGCGCCGCACGCGCTCCCAGATCGTCTCCAGCGCCTGCGTCACTTCGGCCTTGTCAATCAGCGCCGAGACCTGCTCAGGCAAGCCTGCAAAGTCGCTCGCCAGCTCAGCGTCGAGCTGCGAGGTCGGCACTACGCCGTCGCGGTAGCGGTGAACCATCGCGATTGTCCGCGCCGCGAGGTTGCCGTACTCGTTGGCGAGCTCGTTCTCGTAGCGGGCCTCAAAGGCAGCGGCCGAGACCGACCCGTCGGAGCCGAACGGCACGTCGCGCAGCAGGTAGAAGCGCAGCGCGTCGGCGCCGTAGCGCTCGATCACGGCGAACGGGTCGAGCACGTTGCCAAGCGACTTGCTCATCTTCTCGCCGTCCATCAGCAGAAAACCGTGGACGAAGAGATGCCGAGGGACGGGCAGGTCGGCGGCCATCAGCAGCGCCGGCCAGTAGATCGCATGGAACTTGAGGATGTCCTTGCCGATCAGCTGGTAATTGGCGGGCCAGAAGCGTTCCGTCAGGTCCTCCCCCGGCTCGGCGTAGGTCAAGGCGGTGTAGTAGTTGAGCAGCGCATCCCACCAGACGTAGACCGTCTGGTCAGGGTCCCACGGGACAGGGATTCCCCAATCGATCCCGCGGCGCGAGAGCGAGACGTCCTGTAGCCCGCCAGCGAGGAATGAGCGGGCCTCGTTGTAGCGCGTCTTTGGCTGAACGAAGTCCGGTTGCCCGTCGAAGAGCTGCTCAAGCCGCTCCTGGAAAGCTGACAGCTGGAAGAACCAGTTCTGCTCGTTCTCGCGCGTTAGTTCGATGTTGTGGATCGGGCAGGTGTTCCCCTCGGCGACCTCCTGCGCGGTCTTGAAGTCGGCGCACCGCGGGCAGTACCAGCCTTCGTAGGTGCCTTCGAAGACGTAGCCGTTTGCCTTTACGCGTTCGAGGATTTCCTGCACCGCGGCAACGTGCTGCTCGTCGCTGGTACGGATGAAGAAGTCGTTGCTCGCCTCAAGCTGCGGCATCAGCGCGCGGAAACGTTCGGCGTTCTTGTCGGCCAGCGCTTGCGGCTCGACTCCCTCGGCGGCGGCGGCCAGCGCGACCGGCTCGCCATGCTCGTCGGTGCCGGTCAGGAAGAAGACCTCATCGCCGCGTTGACGATGGTGACGGGCGAGCACGTCGGCCGCGATCGACGTGTAGGCATGCCCGAGATGGGGGGCGGCGTTGACGTAGTAGATCGGTGTGGTTACGTAGAAAGCGGGCCGGGCCATCGCGCTGAACGCTAGCGGGCGCACAGGCACGCGGCGAGGCAACAGCTAGTTCAGTGCTGGCGTTGGGCCTTGACGATGCCCGTCAGTGACGCTGCGCTGCGCTCGCGACGCTCGCGCAGCGCGATCCCGGCGCCGATTGCCGCGCCACTGATCCCGAGCCCGAGCCAAGCGGCGCCGAGCAGCCAGGGAGTCATCGGTCGCGGCTGATTCCCTGCGCTCGACCCTGTGCGCAAAGCAGGCCTTGGCGGCGGCGGAACTCGGCGACCACGAGGCGCCAGCGGCGCTAACGGCAAGCTTGTTGGCGGCGCGGCGAGCAGGCCAAGCGGGTCGCGGTAGCCGTTGGGCTCACCGGCGAGACGCGCGCCGACGCTGAGCAGAGCGTCCGAGCCGAGCGAGCCAAGTTGCTGCCCGGCGACCAGCGCGTCGCCGCGGCTGACGTCAATCCGCGCCAGCCCGAGCTCGGTCGCGGCTAGGCTTCCGCAGCGCAGAGTTACGCCGCGGCGCCCGTCTGGGAGCAGCCCGGCGAAGCTCACAACGCCACTGCAAACAGCCCGCACGCTGTCACCGGCCTGGCCGCTGAGCGTGACGCCGCGTCGCGCGCCACCGCGGTAAGGAGCGCCGCGATCAAAATCGAACCGTTCTCGCAGCTGATGCTCGGCCAGCGGCCATCGCCACTGGCTTGCCTCGCTTGCCAGCGGGCTGACGAGCAAGGCAGTGAGTGCGAGAGCAAGGCAACGGAGAGTTAGGCCGGTCATCGGCGCTGAGGTTAGGTTCGATCGCGCGAGCTCGAAGCGATCGCGAGCCTGCCGCCGCAAGACTGTTTCAGTCGCGCAACAGCGTGCGCGCGAAGCTTTGCCATCGCGGCAGTCGGCGCCCAGCGCCGCAGCCCACGACCGCTACGATTTCGACGTGTCTGCCGCGACCAATTCGCCGCTCGCGGTAATCCTCGGTGCTGGCCGCGCGGTCTGGGGCGGCCTCCCCTCAGCGGTCGTCGACATTCCCGAGCATGGGCGCGTTCTCGACTGGACGCTGGCAGCGTTCTCAGCGCTCGACGCGATTGAGGTCCGTTTCGTCGGCGGCTACCGCGCCGAGGAGGTTCTCCAGCGCTACCCAGAGGTGCAGATCGTGCTCAACCCCGACTGGCAGCACAGCGGCCCGGCCGGGTCGCTCAGCGTCGCCGGGCTCGGCGCAGAGCGCCAAACCTACGTCGCCTACTCGGATGTGGTCCTACGCCCCGAATCGGTAGCTGCTTTGGCCGAGGCCCCGGGCCCAATCGCGGTTGCCGTTGATTCGCACTGGCGCAGCCGTTACAGCGACCGCTCGCAGAGCGATCTGGACCACGCCGAAAAGCTTCTGATCGATGGCACAAGCGTCGAGAAAATCGGCCGCGAGCTGACGACCGCCGCGGCCAACGCCGAGCTGGCCGGCATCGTCCGCTTTGACCCTGAGGCGGTCGAACTTGTGATCGCAGCGCTGGCCGACGGCCGTCTCACGGCGAAGGCGACGCTGCCCGACATCGTCGCCTTCTGCCTCGCCGCCGGGCTCGAAGCCAGCGCCGTTGACCTTGAAGGGGATTGGGCCGAGCTTGACGCCAAGCAGGATCTTGCGCGCTTCATCCTCGGCACCAAAGCCGAGTCGCTCGAGCGGCTGCGACCAATGGACCATGGCGGCGTGATCGGCGCGCAGGTCTCGTTTACAGCCGAGCGCTGGGCGAGCGAGCCTGATCTGATCACCGAGCAGATTCTTTCCGAGCTGCCGGGCGAGCGACTGATCGTCCGCAGTAGCGCCCGCTCTGAAGACGGCTGGCTTGAGTCGGGCGCAGGCCGCTACACCAGCATCCTCGACGTTGAGCGCACGGCTGAGGCTTTGACCGAAGCGATCAGCGACGTGCTCGCCTCGTACGGCAAGGCCGCCGACGATGATCAGGTCCTAGTTCAGGAGATGCTGAGCGGCGTTGTGATCAGCGGCGTTGTGATGACGCGCACGCACGCCACCGGCGCGCCTTATTACGTGATCAATTACGACGATTCGTCGCAGGACACAGATGCGGTCACGGCTGGGCGCGACGTGCGCACGCTCGTCGTCCATCGCGGTAGTGAGACGCCAGCGAGCGTCCCGGCAACGCTGGCCGGAGTGCTGGGCACTGTGCGGCGGATCGAAGGCTTGATCGGCCACGACGCGCTCGACATCGAGTTTGCCGTCTGTGGCGACAGGACACACATCCTCCAAGCGCGGCCGATCGTGATGGCGCACGGCCCCGCTGCTGTCGCCGACAGCGACGTTAACGAGGTAATCGAACAGACGCGCGAAGCACTCAGCGCCCGCACTGCGCCGGGGCCGACGATCCTCGGCGCCAGCCCCCACTTCAGCGTGATGAGCGACTGGAACCCGGCCGAGATCATCGGCACGACGCCAAAGCAGCTCGCTGCGAGCCTCTACCGCTACCTCGTCACCGACGAGGTCTGGGCGCAGCAAAGGGCGGAATACGGCTACCGCGACGTGCGACCCTGCGCGCTGCTGTTCGACGTTGCCGGTCACCCTTATGTAGATGTTCGAGCCAGCTTCAACTCGTTCATTCCGGCATCACTCCCGGACGATCTCGCCGAGCGTCTCGTTGAGAGCTACCTCGCGCAGCTACAAGCGAAGCCAGAGCTCCACGACAAGGTCGAGTTCGACATTCTTTTCACCTGCCTCACGCCCGACTTTGCGACGAGCTCCCAGCGACTGCTCGATTCCGGGTTCAGCGACGAAGAGGTAAAGGCGCTCGAAGCAGCGCTGCGTGCGATCACCGCCGCGGGTATTGCGCGGATCGACGATGACCTCGCCGTGCTACCCGAGCTGGCAGCAACGATCGACACGATCGAAGCTTCGGAGCTGCCGCCGCTGGACCGAGCAGCCGCGCAGCTCGACGCCGCGCGGCGGACCGGCACCCCCGTCTTTGCCCACCTCGCCCGCGCCGGCTTCGTCGCCGCAACTCTTCTGCGCTCACTGGTAGCGACAGGCGCGCTGCCGGCCGAAGAGGCCGACCAGTTCCTCGCCTCGGTTGAGACGGTGCTCGGCCGCTTGCGCAGCGACGCCTGGGCCGTCAAGCAGGGGAGCCTCAGCTGGGACGAGCTGGTCGCCCGCTACGGCCACCTGCGCCCCGGCACCTACGACATCACTTCGCCTTGGTACGCCGGCGCCGCCGACGAGTACCTCGGCCCGATCGTCGAGCGCGCGAGCGAGCCAGCGGCGACGGCGAAGTTCGAATGGCAGCCGCAGAGCGCAGCGGCGATCACGGCGGCGCTTGCCGATCTCGGCCTCGGGATTGACGCTGCAGCCTTCGATCACTTCGCGCGCAGCGCAATCGCTGGGCGCGAGGAGGGCAAGTTCGTCTTCACGCGCGCGCTCAGCCTGGCGCTGGAAGCGATCGCTCAGTACGGCGAGACGCTTGACGTCAGTCGCAGCGAGCTAGCTCACGTCGCAGTCGAGGATCTCTTACGATGCCGTGAAGTGCTGGCCGATCCGCGTGACTTCCTACTCAGCCGCTCCGACGAGGGCGTCGAACTCCATCTGCTCAGTCAAGCCGTCTGCCTGCCCGGCCAGCTCAGCGCCGGCAGCGACGTCAGCTGCTTTGAGCAAGACGAGGCCGAGCCGAACTTCGTCACCAACGGCGCGGTCCAAGCCGAGGTCGTAGTCGCTCCCGAGAACCCCTCGGTAGATGTCGCTGGGAAGCTGGTGCTGATCCCAACCGCCGACCCCGGCTACGACTGGATGCTGGCGCGCAACATTGCCGGCCTGATCACGATGTACGGCGGTGCCAACTCGCACATGGCGGTGCGCGCCGCTGAGCTTGGCCTACCGGCCGCAATCGGCGTCGGTGAGACGCGCTTCAATGCACTCGCCGCAGCGACCGTCGTCAGCCTTGACTGCTCCAGTCGAACGATCGAGATCCTCGGATGAGCGTCGGCGCGCAGCGGGCCGTCATTAGTCAGCGGGTGGAGGTCTTTGCCGATCGCGACGAGCGCCGTGACGCGCTCGACCAGCGCTGGGCGCTGCTGCTCGAATCGCTCGGCCTGATCGCGCTGCCGATGCCCAACGCGCTGGCCGACCCGGCCGCTTGGCTCGCCGCAGCCGACCCGGCTTTGATCGTCCTGACCGGCGGCAATGACCTCGCCCATCTCGTCGATGGGCCCGACGCCGCTCCGGAGCGCGACCGCACCGAAGCGCTGCTGCTGCAGCACGCAAGCGAACAAGAGATCCCGCTGCTGGCGATCTGCCGCGGACTTCAGATGATCGTTGACAGCGGCGGCGGCGCACTCGTGCCGGTCGAAGGCCACGTCGCGCAGGACCACGTCATCACGACGCATCCTGCGGCTGCGAGTTGGCCGATCCGCGACGGCCGCAGTGTCAACTCGTTCCACAACTGGGGCGCGGAGCAGAGCGCCGTTCCCGCGGGCTGGGAACTCGCAGCGACCGCCGCCGACGGCACCGTTGAGGCGATGATTCACTCCACGCTTCCACAGGTCGCGCTGATGTGGCACCCCGAACGTGGCGAGACCGACGACGACGACATCGAACTGATAGCCAAACTGACTGGAAGGAACATATGACCCGCGCAATCATCCTCGCCGCCGGAGAAGGCAACCGCCTGCGGCCCCACACCGAAGACCGCCCGAAGGCGCTCGTGCCGCTGGCCGGGAAGCCGCTATTGGAATGGCAGCTCGAGGTACTCAGCCGCGTTGGCATCAGCGACATCACGATCGCCACCGGCTACCGCGCCGACCAGCTTGAGAGCTACGGCACGCGACGCGTCCACAATCCGCGCTTCGATTCGACCAACATGGTCGTCAGCCTGATCGCCGCGCGCGAGCAGCTACTGAGTGGCGACGACCTGTTGATCGCCTACGGCGACATCATCTACCAGCCGAACATCGTCAAAGCTCTGCTGGCCGACGATGCCGACGTCTCGATCACGATCGACCTCGGTTGGCAAAGCCTCTGGGCGATGCGGATGGAAGACCCGCTCGAGGATGCTGAAACGCTGCGCCTCGACGACGACGGCAATGTAATCGAGCTCGGCAACCCGCCGAAGAGTCTTGACGAGATTGAGGGCCAGTACATGGGCCTGATCCGCGTCTCGGCCAGCGGCGCCGAAAAGATGGTCGCCGCGATTGACGCGATCGACCCTGAGACGCGCTTCGGCGGCCGCACGCCTGACGCGATGTACATGACAGACCTGCTCCAGCACCTAATCGATTCGGGCATCCCGGTTCACGCCGTGCCGGTCGAAGGCGGCTGGCTCGAAGTTGACACGGTCGAGGACCTCGATCGCTTTGAGGAGCTCCACACGCGCGGCCTGCTCGACACCCGCTTCGACCCACTGCGCGATTGAGCGAAGAGTGGCGCTGTTCAAGAGAGACGGCGGCAAGCCGAAGTACGGCAAGCTGACGAAGGCTCAGCGGGCAATCACCTTCTACGCCGAGGACGGCGGCTCGTGGCCGCATTACGAGCCAATCGTCAGCGAGTTGCTCGGCCGCCACGGACGCGAGCTTGCCTACCTCACGTCGAGCGAGAGCGACCCGCTGCTGAGCGACGCCCCAGCGGGAATGCACGTCTTCAACATCGGCGAGGGCGCCAAGCGCGGCTTCACCTTCCAAACAATGGAGGCTGGCGTCGTCGTCGCGACTGTGCCGCAGCTCGGCACGAAGCTGCTGCCAAAGAGTCGCCTGACCGATTCGCTTGGCACCGAGCACCTCTACATCCACCATTCGATGGCCAGCACACACATGATCTACGAGCCGGATGGTTTCGACTTCTACGAAGCGATTCTCTGCGTCGGCCCTTTCATGGTTGCCGAAACGCGCCGCCGCGAAGAGCTGCACGGACTACCGGCGAAGGAACTGATCGAGCACGGCTACGGACGGCTCGACACGATCATCGAGCGGCGCGCCGCATTGACCGCGGAGCAGCGAGCGCCGAACGACCCGCCGCTGATCGTCGTCGCTCCTTCCTGGGGGCCTCACTGCCTGTTCGAGAGCTGCGGCGACGCGGTTATCGAAGCGCTGCTGGCAACCGGCGCCGCGGTTATCGCGCGGCCGCACCCAATGACGCGCAAGCACACACCGGCCGCTATCGACCGGTTGGCAGAGCGATTCGCCAGCGATCCGAACTTCTCGCTTGAAGAGAACGTCGCCTCGCAGGATTCGCTCCAGCGCGCCGACCTGATGGTCAGCGACTGGTCCGGAGCAGCGCTGGAGTTCGCCTTTGGAACCGAGAGACCGGTCCTCTTCATTGATGTTCCGCGCAAGGTCAACAACCCCGGCTATGAGGAGCTCGGGATCGAACCGTTCGAGGCCAGCGTGCGCGAGCAGATCGGCAAGGTCGTCGCGCCCGACAGCCCGGAGCAGATCGCCGCCGCAGTCGCAGAGCTGGTCGGCGATCGAGAGCGATGGATCGACTCGATCCGGGCCGTGCGCGAAGCGAACATCTACAACGTCGGCAGCAGTGGCGCCGTTGCCGCCGAGGTGATTGCTGAGAAGGCCGACCGTTACCTTCAGCGTGGAGCCTCGTGATGAGTACAGAGCCCGCCGAAATCATCGCCCTGGTCGCTGCGCTCCAACCGGCCGCGGCTGCCACGGCCGAGGGGCAGATAAGCAGCGCCGCAGTCGTTAGCGCGCGGCTTACCGCTGGCATCGCAGCGCCGGGCGAGGAGCGCGACGAGATCAACGAGCTCTGCCGTCAGATCGACGTCTTCAAGCGGCTTCAGGCTGACTACAGCGCCGACTGGAAGCCCGACAAGGACGCGCCGCTGGCAGTACCCGAGGTTGTAGCGGGCGCAACCTGCGTATTGCTGATCAACGCTGAGCCTGCGGCCACCGGAAGCGACGGCGACGGTTGGGCGCTGAAGTGCCTCAACAGTGCGCTCAAAGTGATCGAGCAGAACGAGCAGCTGCCGATGCGAGCCGAACTGAATGATTGGGCGCAACGCAGCTTCAGCGCCGCCGTCACTAGGGCCGGTTCAGAGGCCGCGCAATGAGCCGCCAGATTCCGCTAACCGTGCTGGCCTGGGAAGGGCCGCAAGCGCGCGCCTACCTAGCGCGGATGAAGCGAGCCGGGATGACCCCAGAGCGGATCATCCTGATGATCAAGGACCCGCGCAGCGGACCGCTGGCGAAGGTCACCGGCCGCGGCCTCGCGAAGGCCGAGAAGGCGCAGGAGCGCGCACACAACTTCCACCCCCACCGCACGCGCTCCGGCAACCAGCAGCTAATGGAAGCAATCACGACCGGGCTCGCCGGCCAGCTCGACGACCCTGCCGGCCTTATCTCGGAGATGTTCGACTCCTTCTCCTACGACGACTTTGATGCCCCAGTTGAGCGCGTTGCCGTCAGCGGCTACCGCGACCCGGCGTTGCGCGACGCAATCGCAGCCAGCGGCGCCGAGCTGCTGCTCTTCACCGGCGGCGGGATCATGCCGGCCGCGATCCTCGAGCTGCCGGGACTGCGCGTTATCCACGTCCACACCGGCTTCCTCCCTGACGTGCGCGGCGCCGACGTGCTGCTGTGGTCGCTGATGGTCCGTGGGCGGCCGGGTGTTTCAGCCTTCCTAATGACGCCGCGGCTCGACGACGGCGACCTGCTCGGCGCAACCGAACTGCCGCCGCTGGCAATCCCTCTTCCCGCCGCCGATCGCCCCGACGACGACACGCTCTACCGCTCGCTCTTCTCGTTCATTGATCCACTGATCCGCGCCGAGTTCGTCGTCAGTCAAGTCCTCGAACCGGCTAGCGACTTTTCTGCGCTGCCCTCCACCCCGCAGAATCTGAACGTTGGCGTGACCTTCCACTTCATGGCGCCGCAGCTTCGCAGCGCGGCGCTGGCGCAGCTCTTCCCCGCCGCTTAGACGCGGCTCAGTCGCCGGAAGCCGCGACGGCGCGGTAGAGCTCGTTTGCGCTCAGCCCTGTCATGCCAGCGATCACGGTTGCCGCCGGGCGCGGCTTGGCGCCCGCTGCGACTAGCTCACGCACTGCCTGCTCAGCGCTGGCGCGGTCGCTGCTGCCAGCTTCGGCGGCGCCGATCACGAGCACCACTTCGCCCTTCGGGGGCGCTGCGCCGTAGCGCTCGGCAAGTTCGGCTGCGCTGCCGCGGACAACCTCCTCGAAGCGCTTTGTTAGCTCGCGGCAGAGCGCAACTGGCCGTTCAGCGTCGAGCTCCGCCAGCAGCGCCAGCGTCGCCCCGGCGCGGCGCGGCGACTCGAAGGCGACGAGCGTCTCATCGTTCTCAAGCAGCTCCAGCAGCTCGCCGCGCTTGCGCGGCAGAAAGCCGACGAAGCGCCAGCGCTCGGCCGGCAGCCCTGACGCAACGAGCGCCGTCAGCACCGAGCTTGGCCCCGGCAGCACCTCGACCGTCAACCCAGCCGCCAGCGCCGCCTGCAGCAGCACGAAGCCGGGGTCGCTAACCAGCGGCGTGCCAGCGTCGCTAACAAGTGCAACGGTCTCACCGCCGCTAATCCGCTTGATCAACCCAGGAGTCGCGCGCTTCTCAGCGTGCTCGTCGTAGCGAACGCGCGGCGTCGTGATCTCGTAGCGATCAAGCAAAACCTTCGTTGTGCGCGTGTCCTCGCAGGCGATCACGTCGGCGCTGCGCAACGCTTCGAGCGCACGCAGCGTGATGTCCTCAAGGTTGCCAATCGGCGTCGGGCAGACGATTAGCCGCCCGTTCGCGGCGGCACTCACCCCTGCCCCAGCTGCTCGAAGGCCAGTGTCGCTGCGCCGATCACGCCAGCGTCGGCGCCAAACTCGGCTGGCACGATGCTGACGTTCTCGCCCAGCGAAGCGAGCGCCTCGCGCGCGACGATTTCCCGCGCCGGATCTAGCAGCAGGTCCCCGGCCGCGATCGCGCCGCCACCGACGACAATTAGCTGCGGGTTGAAGATGTTGGCGATCGAAACCATCCCTTGGCCGAGCCGCTTGCCGACCTGAACGATCGCCTTGATCGATGCCTCGTCGCCGTCGTGGGCCAGCTCGGTGACCAGCGCACCGGTTACCTCGCGCCCTTCCGCGGCAGCCTCCGCCAGCGCTGAGCCAGGGCTCGTCGCTGCCAGCCGTTCGCCGGCGCGGCCGATCGCATCACCCGATGCGTACCACTCGTAATGGCCGTGGCCACCGCAGCTGCACTGTTCGCCATCCTGTTCGACCACCATGTGCCCGAACTCGGCGCCGCCGCCGCTGCTGCCGCGGACTTGTGCGCCGTTAGCGACGATGCCGCCTCCGATGCCGGTGCCGACGGTCAACATCACGGCGTCGCTGGCCCCCTTCGCCGCGCCGTGCAGCCACTCGGCGAGCATCGAGGTATTGCCGTCGTTGTCCACCGCGATCGGCACGCCGAGCCGCTCGCCCATCAAAGCTTCAAACGGAACTCCGGCGAGCGGAAGGTGCGGCGAGGCAGCGATCATCCCAGCCTTCGTGTCGAGAATCCCGGCAACGCCGAAGCCAACCCCGAGCACTTCACCGGGCGCTGCCTCGATCGCCTCGTCGACCATCTCCCCGAGCCGGTCGAGCAGCCCGGTCGTGTCGCCGCTATCCGATGAGGTCTGAATCCGATGGAGCACGCCGAGCGACTCGTCAACAACGCCGACGAGCAACTTCGTACCGCCAAGATCAACGCCAATTACGCAGTTAGCCGCCACAGCCGCCACCATACCGGCAGTGGCACCTGACCCTCGAAAGCCCAGCGGCCCGCCCGAGCGCGATCCAACCGCCAGCTACAACGTCTACCGCTCGCGGCCGCGAGCGCGGCCGACTGAGCCACCGGAAGCGCCGGGGAAACCGCCACGCGAGCCGCGGCGACCGCGCCAACCGCGCCAACCAGGCCAACCGCGTCAACGAGGCGCCAAGCGCCAGCGCAAGAAGTGGACGCTGCGGCGGATCATCAAGACCGTCGTACTCGCCGTGATCGGCTGGATCCTGCTGAGCTTCGTGATCTTCCTCTTCAGCGCCCAGTTCCTCCAAGACCAGGTAGACGGCAAAGCGAAGGCGGCACTCAACCAACCGGGCTTGCCGATCGTCTCAGCGACCAACGTGCTGATCCTCGGCTCCGACCTGCGCGCAAAAGGAACGAAAGAACCGGGCGCAGCGACCTCCGGCCCGAGCCGCTCCGACTCAATCCAACTGATGCGCGTTGGCGGCGGCCACGGCTCGAAGCTCTCGATTCCTCGCGACACCGTCGTCGACATCCCCGGCTACGGCCTGAACAAGGTCAACGCTGCCTACGCATTCGGCGGCGCCGCGCTCTCAATCCGCACGCTGCGCTCGTACCTCGGCATTGAGATCAACCACGTGATCGTCGTCAACTTCGACAAGTTCCCCGATCTGATCGATTCGATGGGTGGAATCGACTTCACCGGCGGCTGCGTGATCTCGAAGATCAACGGCGGCTTTGCCAACGGCGGCTACACCCTGCGGCTAAAAGCCGGTACCAACCACATCGATGGTAAGCAGGCGCTGGCGCTGGCGCGAACGAGAAAGAACGAATGCAACCCGTCGGACAACGACCTCACCCGCGTCGTCAACCAGCAGAAGATCATCAACGGGATGCGCTCGCGGCTGCACTCTCCGTTCGGTTTCATCCGCTGGCCCTTTATTGCTTGGAGCGCGCCACAGACGATCTCCTCCGACATGGGGGCCGGCGGGCTGCTCGGGCTGGCAGCGACTATCGGCGTCTCAGGTAGCGGCTCACCTGCCGTGTTGAAGCCCGATGGAGCGGTGACGCTGCCCGACGGCGGCGCCGGCCTTACGGTCAGCCCCGCCTACCGCGAGCGGCAGGTGCAGAAGTTCCTAGACGGGTAAGAGGTTTCAGTCTTTTGAGCCGGACGGCTTCGGCTTCGACTTCTTCTCGTCGCTCTTAGCCTTCGGCTTCAGATCGCTCTTCGGCGCATCGCTGGAGGAGGAGTCGGACTTGGACTTGGCCTTGTCGGCGCTCTTCGCGTCGTGCTTGTCGGCGCCCTCTTTGGCCGATGCTTCGAGCTCGCGGTTACGGCGCTTAGTTCCGTAGTCGGTGTTGTGGAAGCCCTTGCCTTTGAAGTGAATCGCGATCGGGTGAAATACGCGCTCGACCGGCACGCCGGTCTCTGGGTCGACGGTGAGCGCGTCGTCGGCCATCTTCTGGACAACCTCGAAGGTCGTCCCGTCCGGGCGTCTGTACTCGTAAGTTGGCATCGAGGCCGAAGTATAGGAGCGGCTCAGCGCATTGCCGCGCGCCGCCCGCGTAGCATGGGGCAATGGCCGAAGACACAGTGACAATGGACAAGATCGTCGCGCTCTGTAAGAGACGCGGTTTCATCTTCCCTTCCTCGGAGATTTATGGCGGCCTTGGCTCGACCTACGACTTCGGTCATTACGGCGTACTGCTGAAGACCAACGTCAAGGGCGAATGGTGGCGTTCGCTGCTGCAGCAGCGCGATGATGTCGTCGCGCTCGACTCGGCGATCCTCCAGCATCCGCGCGTCTGGGAGGCAAGCGGCCACGTCGGCGGCTTCAGCGACCCGATGGTCGACTGCAAGCAATGCGGCCAGCGTTTCCGCGCTGATCATCTCGATCAGCTTGCCTGCCCAAATAAGCCCTCGAAGCAGCCTGGAGAAGGCCCCGAGTGTGAGCTGACCGAGGCACGCGAGTTCAACTTGATGTTCGAGACGACGGTCGGCCCGCTGAAGGATTCCGGCTCGATCGCCTATCTACGACCAGAGACGGCGCAGGGGATCTTCATCAACTTCAAGAACGTGCTGCAGTTCTCGCGCAAGAAGCCGCCGTTCGGGATTGCGCAGATCGGCAAGTCGTTCCGTAACGAGATCACGCCCGGCAACTTCATCTTCCGCACGCGCGAATTTGAGCAGATGGAGATGGAGTTCTTCGTTCCGCCGGCTGAGGCAGATAAGTGGTTCGAGTTCTGGAGTACCGAACGGCAGCGTTGGTACACCGATCTTGGGATCCGCCCCGACCACCTCCAGCTTCGCGTCCACGAACAGGATGAGCTGAGCCACTATTCAAGCGGTACGAGCGACATCGAGTACCTCTTCCCGATCGGCTGGTCGGAGCTTGAGGGGATCGCCAACCGCGGCGACTTCGATCTCAAGCAGCACACTGAGTTCTCAGGCGAGAAACTCGAATACTTCGACCAGGCCAGCGGCGAGAAGTACGTGCCCCATGTGATCGAGCCGGCCGCCGGCGCCGACCGCGCGACGCTCGCTTTCCTTGTTGATGCCTACGACGAGGAGGAGATCGAAGGCGACGTGCGGACCGTGCTCCGCCTCCACCCTCGCCTCTCCCCGGTCAAGGTTGCAGTGCTTCCACTGGTCAAGAAGGACGGCCAGCCGGAGCTGGCGCGCGAAGCGTTCGAATCGCTGCGCGGGCTGATGACGACCGAATACGACGAGGGCGGCTCGATCGGCAAGCGCTACCGCCGCCAAGATGAGATCGGCACACCGTGGTGCGTGACGATCGACCACGACTCAATCGACGACCGCACTGTGACGATCCGCGAACGCGATTCGCTCTCGCAGGAACGCGTCGCGATCGATGATCTGCCGGCGCTGCTTTCAGCGAAGCTGGCGGCGCCTTGGCAGAGCCCGAAGCTCGGATAACCGCGTCGGTGGCTGCTCCGAGTGGCTATGCTTCTTGACACACTGTCAAAGAGGCAAAGCAGCTAACGAGGAGATTCTTGATGGCCACCACCGCCCCGCGCCCGACGACTCGTCGCGCCGCCGACGACATCAACTACAGCGACCTTTACGAACGCTGGGAGCGCGGCAACTGGTCGGCGACCGAGATCGACTTCACGCAGGACAAAATCGATTGGGCAGAGAAGATGACCGACGCGCAGCGCCGCACGGCGATGTGGCTCTTCTCGCTCTTCTTCCACGGTGAGGACGCTGTCACCGATGGCCTCTCGCCCTACATCGACGCCGCCCCGCTCGAGGAGCAGAAGTACTTCATCGCGACGCAGCAGGTTGACGAGGCGCGCCACAGCGTTTTCTTCAACCGCTTCATGAATGAGGTCGTAGGCCTTGGCGACGGCAGCATCGCCGGCGGCATGAACGCCACCGCGGGCCAGCTCAGCTGGGGCCACAAGATGATCTTCCAGGGGCTTGAAGATATGTGCGTGGCGCTGCGCACCGACCAGTCACCGCACCAGTTCGCGCGGGCTATCACGCTCTACCACATCCTGATTGAAGCCTCGCTCGCGCAGCCCGGCCAGCACGTAATCGAGGCCTTCCTCGAGCAGGAGGATCTGCTGCCCGGCTTCCGCTCGGGGATCGCCAACGTCGCGCTCGACGAGCAGCGTCACATCGCCTTTGGCGTCAAAGTGCTCGCCGACCTCTACGACGCTGACCCGAAAGGCACCGAGACCGCTGTGCTTGACGTGCTCCGCGAGAACGGCGTCTTCATCTCCGGCGTCGCGATGCCGCCGAACTGGGATACGAGCTACTTCACGGCCTTCAACTACTCCTACGACGACCTCAGTCGCGACGGCGTCAAGGCGCTTGAGATGCGGCTGAAGGCGGTCGGGATCGATCTTCACAGCGTCGAGCGCTCGCCAATCGCTGTCGACTTGCCGCTCGACGAGCGCGCCGAGCGCGGCCGCGTGCTGCTGCAGGCGAATCTTGTTGGCCCGGACCGCCCCGCCTCACGCGAGCCTTACCCAACCGAGGTGATGTTCGATTCGATCGCCCGCGCCGCCGACGTCCACGCTGTGCCTTCAGGAACGGTGATCGAGTGGGCCTTCACCGACGCCGAGCCTTGGCAGGTCAGCTTTGACGCGGGCAAGTGCAAGGCCGAGCGCGGAACGGCGCGCAAGCCTTCTCTGAAGCTCGTCGTCTCGTTCGACGACTGGGCCGACATCTTCGCTAAGCGCGTCGACGCCCGCAAGCTGCTGCTAACGCGCAAGCTGCGCCCGAAGGGCAACCTGCGCCTGTTTGCAAAGTTCGGGAAGATCTTCCCGTAGCGCTAGGAACTACTCGCTGTCTACAGCGGCGTCAGCGTCGGCCGTGTCGGCCTTGCCGTTGCTCGCCGCGACGTCAGCAGCTGAGGGAGCTTCGGCCGTCGCGCTTGAAGCAGGCGGAGCGGTTGTCGGCACATAGTCGAACTCTTCTTCGGCGCCGAACAGCAGGTCGAGGATCTTGTTGCGCAGACTTTCGCTGAGCGCGATCGCGAGCACGACGCCGGCGCCGAGGATCACGAGGTTGCGGAAGATGTGGTGTGAACGGCGCGGCTCGATGATCAGCGCGCGAGTCTCCATCGCGGCCTCACCGGCGCGCTTGATTGAGCGCTGAACCTTGCGGTCGTCGAGAATCGCCGAAGCAGGGTTGTCGCTACTTGAAATGCGATCGATCGCTTCACGCGCGGCGGCGTAGGCGACGCGGGCGTTATCGCGAATTTCAGGGTCTTCGACTACCCGACGGATGTACGGGTTGCCGAGTAGGTCTTGTGCTGCGCTAGCGGCGCTTGCCGCACGTTCAGAAGCCGAAGCCATCATCAAATCTCCCTAGTGGAATACGAGTTCGCAGCATAGCCGCTACGTCAACTTTGTGTCAGCAGTGGAATACCGCGCCCTCTGAAGCGAGCGTTACTTCGCCGCCAAAGGCTTCAGAAGCCTCGGCCACTGAGACTGCCTGATCAAGCTCATCCGGGATGTGCGTCAGCACTAGGCGCCCAACATTTGCGGCGCGGCCATGCGCACCGGCTTCGGTCGCCGTCATGTGGCCTCGCGGCCCATCATCCTCCGGCACCCGCAGCGTTGATTCGATCAACAGGATGTCGCTCCCCTGCGCAAAGTCGATCAGCGCTTGGTTGGGCGCGCAGTCGGCGCCGAAGGTGAAGCGCCCCGCTTCTCCGCCTGCTGTGACCGAGATCGCGAAGGTCGGGATGAAGTGAGGGACATGACAGAAGTGAAGCTCGAAGTCGCCAACGGCGACGGCGTCCTGCGGCTCGTATTCGCTGACATCGAAGGCATCGACGATCGCGTCGCCCGGGCCGAGCACACCGGCGATCTGGCAGAGCAGCTCACTACCGCCGGCAGGAACGATCAGCCGTGGCCGCGGCGGCGGATTGTCCGGCGACCAGCGCGGCGAGTACGCCAGCGCGTAGGCGTAAGGCATCAGATCGAGGCAGTGGTCGCCGTGAAAGTGGCTAATCACGATCGCGTCAACTTCGGCGTAGTCGATCCGCTCGCGCAGCTTGCCAAAGACACCGCTGCCGCAGTCGACGAGGATCTTCGTTTCGGAGCTCTCTATCAGGTAGCCGCTGCAGGCTCCACCAACGTCGGCCCAGGAAGGCGATTTGCCAAGAATTGTGATCTGCATCGCGCTGTTCGCCCCTTTCCTCAGCTTCTGAGACTCTACTGAGGTGGAGACTTTCGAGATCGCGCTGATCGTGCTCGGCGCGCTGCTGGTGATCGGCGCGCTGATATCTGGGTACGTCAACCGCAGCTTTCTGTCACTGACGGCGCTCTACGTGCTGGCTGGCTTCGCGCTCGGCGAGGGTGGCCTTGGCGTGCTCAGTTTCACAGCCGACGAAGGCTTCGTCGAGGAGCTGGCAATTATCGCGCTGGTCGTGATTCTCTTCCGCGACGGCCTTGAGGTTGAGGCTGAGCTGCTGGCCAAGCAGTGGCACCTGCCGCTGCGCAAGTTGCTAGTGGCAATGCCGATCACGGCGGCGATCATCATGGTCGCCGGCCACTTCATCGTCGGCCTCAGCTGGCTCGAGGCAGCGCTGCTCGGCGCGCTGCTCTCGCCGACCGATCCGGTTCTGTCATCGGCCGTCGTCACCAATCCGCGTGTTCCGCGGCTAATCCGCAACTCTTTGAATCTTGAATCGGGGCTCAACGACGGACTCGCACTGGCGCTGATCATTCCGGTCGCGGCCGCTTTGGATGGCGGTAGAGATGGAACGGTTTGGTGGCAGTTCATGCTTGAAGACATCTCGATCGGCGTAGTCGCCGGCATCGCGCTCGGTTACCTCGCTTCGCTGCTGATCCCCCGCTCGAGCGGCGGCTCAGCGATTCCCGACCACCAGAAGGTCCTCTACGCGCTCGGAGTTGCCGTGCTGACCTACGGCATCCTTGCTTACGCCGGTCATGGCAACGCCTTCATCGCCGTCTTCGTCTGCGCGATCACGCTCGGCATTCGCCGCGCCGACATTCGCGATTACTTCAGCAGCGGCGCAGAAGAGATTCTCGAAGTGATCAAGCTTGGCATCTTCGTCGTCTTCGGCTCGATTCTTACCGTCCAAGCGCTCTTCTCAAATGGCTGGGCGGCGGTCGCGATTGTCATCGTGACGTTGGTCGTCGCCAGGACCGCCGGAGTCTGGCTCTCACTAATCGGCAACCGCGAGAAACTGAGCACGCAGACGAAGGCCTTCATGAGCTGGTTCGGGCCGAAGGGCGTCGCGACGATGACCTACTCGCTCTTCCTGCTTGCGTTGGGGATCCCCGGCGCGACCGAGGTGACCAACTTGGCCGCGCTCTGCGTCGTGACTTCGATCATCGCCCACGGATTGACCGACACGCCCGGCGCTAACTGGATCGGCCGAGTCGCTGCCACGGCGCGTGAGAAGGCGCAGCGCGACGGAGAGCCGGTTCCTCCCGACGCGATCGTCTGAGACCCGCGGTCTTAAGCGCTGTGAAGCGCGGCCTGCTCGGCCGCCGTTGGGAATGCCCAGGCTGCCTTCGTGCTGCGTTCTTGGCGGAAGACGAAGCGCATCTGGCTCGGCGGCCGCAGCCCTTCGGGATGGTTGGGGCGGAAGGTCACGCAGGGCTCGTCAAGCTCCAGCGCACAGAGCATCCGTGCACGGAAGAAGCAATCGTCGCATGATGCTTTCGCTGCCTTGGTTGCTCGCGCCACTTGCTTCACCCCCAACCTTCGTTTTCGTTTGCCAAGCAGCGGCGAAATCAATCAAAAGGCGCGCATCTCTGCAACGCCGTGTTCCGCACCTGCCGTACTTTTTTCACTTCTGGGTAACAAAGAAGGCCGCACCTTCGGTGAATCGAGCGGCCGAAGCTGCGAGTCTGGGCGCTGTGACGAGCATTCGCTCAGCTCGCCCGCGAGCAGCGCCACAGAGCTGCGACTTGGTTGTCGTCGGCGGCGGCATCATCGGTCTCGCCGTCGCTCGCGAGGCACTGCTGCGCGAGCCGCGCTCCAGTGTCGTCGTATTGGAGCGCGAACAGGCGGTTGCGCTGCACCAAAGCTCACACAACAGCGGCGTAATTCATGCCGGCATCTATTACCAGCCGGGGTCGCTGAAGGCTCGGCTCTGCGTTGAGGGAGCGGCGGCGATGTACAAGCTCTGCGCCGAGCTTCGTGTACCAACTGAGCCGATCGGCAAGCTGATCATCGCGACCTCGGCGGCTGAGCTGCCGGGGCTTGAGCGACTCCACGAACGGGCGCTTGCCAACGGCGTTCGCGTCGAGCGGCTGGATCACGCAGAGCTGCGCGAGATTGAGCCGCACGCCAGTGGCATCGCCGCGCTCCACTCACCCGATACCGGGATCGTCGACTACGGAGCCGTATGCGCAGCGCTGGCGGAAGACGTTGAAGCGCGCGGCGGTGCAGTGATCACCGGCTGCGAGGTAGAGCAGATCGAGCGTTCGTCTGGCGGCGCGCGGATCGTCCACGCGCAAGGCTCAACCGACTGCCGCGGCGCGATCGTCTGTGCTGGGCTCCAATCAGACCGGCTCGCGCAGGCCAGCGGCGCCAGCGCCGACCCGCGAATCGTCCCCTTCCGCGGCGCCTACTTCGCGCTGCGCCGCCCAGAGTTGGTCCGTGGCCTGATCTATCCGGTCCCCGACCCGGCGCTCCCCTTCCTTGGCGTCCACATGACGCGGCGGATCGGCGGCGACGTCGTCGTCGGCCCGACCGCGCTGCCAGCCGCAACCCGCGGGGCAGCCCGCGGCGGCGGCGAGCGCTGGAGCGTTAGCCCGGCCGATCTGCTCTCGACGCTCAGCTGGCCCGGCAGCTACCGAATGGCTTGGCATTGGCGCCGCCAAGCGCCGCGTGAGCTGGCGTGGGCGTTGAGCCGCAGCGCTTACGCGCGCGAGGCGAGCCGCCTGGTCGGTGGGCTCACTGCCGTTGACCTCGAGCCGTCGTTCGCCGGCATTCGCGCCCAAGCGGTCGGCCGCGACGGCGCGCTGATTGACGATTTCGCCTTCTCCGGCGAAGGCCGAATAGTGCAGCTTCGCAACGCCCCATCGCCTGCCGCCACAGCGTCGCTGGCGATCGCTGCCTACTGCTGCGACCGGCTCGGCCCGATCGACTCCGCTGAACCGCAGTAGCGGCCAGCCTCGTAGCCTTCAGTGACGATGCGGATTCTCTTGACAGGCGCCAGCGGAGCGATCGGCTCGCAGCTCGTACCGCAGCTCGCCGGAGCAGGGCACGAGCTACGCGCGCTTGCTCGCGATCCGAGACGCGTGACGGCCAGCGGCATCGACGAGATTTGTCGCGGCGACGTTCTAACTGGAGAAGGGCTTGACGAGGCGTTAGCTGGAGCCGAGCTGGCCTACTACCTGATCCATTCGATGGAACCGGCGGGCGACGGCGAGCCGTTCGCGGCGCGCGAGTTGCGCTCGGCAATGAACTTCGCGGCTGCCGCCAAGCGCGCCGGCCTGCGGCGCATCTGTTACCTCGGCGGCTTGATGCCGACCGATCGCGCCGCCTCCGAGCACCTCGCCAGCCGCCTCGCCGTCGAAGCGGCGCTACTACAGGCCGCGCCTGAGGCCGTAGCTCTGCGGGCGTCGATCGTGATCAGCGCGCAATCCCGCTCATTCCGCTTCCTCGTCCGTCTGCTTGAGCGATCGCCGCTGCTGCCACTGCCCGACTGGCGTGACTTCCGCACGCAACCAATCGACGGTCGCGACGTTGTCGCTTACCTGAAAGCGGCCGGGCTCTCGCCGACGGTTGAAGGCCGGCAGGTGCTCGACATCGCAGGCCCCGACAGCGTCACTTACGGCCAGCTGATCCAGCGGATCGCCGACAAAATGCTCGTAGGCCGCCCGGCGATCGAGCTTCCGTTTTCACTTACCCCGGTCGCCAGCGTGGTAGCCGCCTCGATAACCGGTGAGTCGAACGAGCTGGTCGGCCCTCTGATGGCCGGTCTCAGCGGTGATCTCCTAGCCGATGACAGCGCCGCACGCGAGCTCCTCGCGGTCCGCCTGCACCGATTGGATAGTGCCATCTCGAACGCTCTTCGCGAGTGGGAAGAATCAGAGCCGCTCGCGGCCCGCTAGGGGGAACCATGGGAGCCGTCACAGCAGAGATCCAGATCAACGCCACGCCGCAGCAGGTTTGGGACGTTGCGCTAGACCCAAGTCGCCTCGGTGATTGGGTGACGATTCACCGCAAGCTGAACGAATGCGACGACGGCCCAGCTCGGCTCGGCTTCACGATGGTTCAAACGATGGAGCTTCGCGGCGCGCCGCTCAAGGTGAGCTGGGAGCTAGTCACCTGCGACGAGCCGCACGAAGCGAAGTGGCAAGGACGCGGCCCGGCAGGCTCGCGCGCTGAGACCAGCTACCGGTTAGAAGCCAAGAAGAACGGCACCCTTTTTCACTACAGCAACGAGTTCTTCCCGCCGATGGGGATCATCGGCCGCGTCGCCCAAAGAGCGATCGCCGGCGACCTGCCGCAGAGCGAGGCATTGGCATCGCTCGAACAGTTGCAGCAGATTTTCGCTTAGCTCAAGTTCGGCCACTTCGGAAGCTTTTTGTCTTAATTGAGAAGAATTCGTTCGCGTTCGCTTCGATCCCTGCTAACTTCACTTGCGTATACGTAGTTTCCGCAAATACCTTAGGAGCGTTCCAAGATGGCCGATTTTATAGATCAGAAGAAGGACGAGATCGAAGCCCGCATCAAAGAGCTTCGTCCGCTCGTTGAGGAGTACGACCGACTCAATGCGGCAGCCGCTGCGCTCAGCTCAGTTGGGGCAGGCAGCGCCCGCCGCGGTGCAACAGCGCCGCGCGCGTCGAAGAAGCCGACCCGCCGCAGCGCGCCAGGCAAGGGCAACGGCCGTCGCGGCCGTCCGAAAGGTTCAGGCGTGCGTGACAAGCAAGCGCTGGAGCTCGTCACCGCCACTCCCGGCGTAACGATCCCCGAGATCGCCAAGGAGATGGGGATCAAGCAGAACTACCTCTACCGCGTTCTCCCCAGCCTTGAGAAGGAAGGCCTTGTCCGCAAGAAGGGCCGGGGCTGGTACCCACGCTGAGCCTCCAAGCGGAAACTCGTGCAGTGACTATGGGTCTGCTCAGCCGAGCAGGCCCATTTTCGTTACAGCCTCGCGTTCTTCGGTCAGCTCCTTGACGCTGGCGTCAATCCGCTGGCGCGAAAAGTCGGAGATCTCAAGCCCTTCAACGATTTTGTAGTCGCCGGCGCTGCAGGTGACTGGGAATGAGCTGATGATGCCCTCGTCGACTCCGTACGAGCCGTCCGAAGGGATTCCCATCGATACGTAGTCACCTTCGGCCGAACCGAGGATCCAGTCGTGCATGTGATCGATCGCAGCGTTTGCTGCCGATGCGGCACTCGACGAACCGCGGGCATCGATCACTTCGGCGCCGCGCTGCTGCACGCGGCTGATGAACTCGTCCTCCACCCAGGCCTGGTCGTCGATCACATCGGCGGCCGGCTTGCCACCGATCGTCGCGTAGCTGATGTCCGGGTATTGCGTCGCTGAGTGGTTGCCCCAGATCACGATCCGCTCGATCTCGGAGACCGGCATGCCTGTCTTGCTCGCTAGCTGGGCGATCGCGCGGTTGTGGTCAAGCCTCATCATTGCCGTGAAGCGTTCGGCAGGAACGTCGGGTGCGTTGCTCATCGCAATCAGCGCGTTCGTGTTCGCTGGATTACCGACAACGAGCACGCGGACGTCGTCGGCGGCGTTGTCGTTAATTGCTTTGCCCTGAGGTGCAAAGATGCCGCCGTTCGCTTCCAACAGGTCACCGCGCTCCATCCCCTTCGTGCGCGGACGTGCGCCGACGAGGAAGGCGACGTTGGCGCCATCGAACGCTTCATCCGGTTGGTCGCTGATCTCAATGCCACTGAGCAGCGGGAAGGCACAGTCGAGCAGCTCCATTGCCGTTCCTTCAGCGGCGCCGAGTGCTGGCGTGATCTCAAGCAAACGAAGCTCAACCGGGCGGTCGGGGCCGAGCAGCTGGCCTGAGGCGATTCGGAAAAGCAGCGCGTAGCCGATCTGGCCTGCGGCTCCTGTGACAGTGATCTTGGTCGGACTGCTCATCTTTGGTTCTCCCTCGAACGACGATTGGTATTGATCCGCGAGACGCTAGCGAGCCGCGCGGAGATCTGACGTGCGCTAGGTCACAGACCGAGTTCGCCGCCTCAAGCCATCGCCAGCCCCAGCCGCTCGTCGACTGAGGCGAGGAACTCCTCGGTCGTCTGGAACGGCTGCTCGGGGCCGATCAAGCGCGCAAGGTCCTTCGTCATAAAT
>CAMCVN010000006.1 GCA_945881845.1 Bifidobacterium breve
CTTGGCCCCGGCCTGGCTGTTCCGGCGTTGACGGCAGCGCTGGTCTCAGGCGTGCCGCGCGCAAACGCCGGCATCGCAGCAGCGGCATTCACAGGCAGCCGGCAGGTCGGTGGCCTACTCGGCGTCGCCGTGTTCGGCGCGCTCGTCGGTACGGGAAACTTCGTGCCGCAGATGCGAGTGACTCTCTTCCTCGCAGCTGGGGCGATGCTCGCCGCCGCACTTGTCGGCGGAATATTCGTCAGCTCGGGCGTCGGCGTCTCGACCGCCGAGGCGACGGTTGCAGATCTGGCCGCTGCGCCGCCGGCCTCCGATAGTTGACCGTCCAACTGGCGCTTCCGCCAGCGTCAGCCGGAGCGCAACTCAGCGATCCTTCGCGGATGCCTAATTCATCCAAAGTCGCAGCAATTACGGGAGCAACTCAAGGGATCGGCCGCGCAGCTGCCGTTCGAATCGGAGCTACCGGGGCGACCGTCGCTCTCTGCGGGCGCAACGAGGCTGAAGGCAAGATCACCGCTGAGCTGGTTGAGGCAGCTGGTGGAAAGGCAATCTTCACCGCTGTCGATGTGACCGACACCGATCGTCTCGACCAGTGGGTTAGGGATACCGCAGAGCAGAACGGACGGCTCGACTGGCTCGTAAACAACGCTGGAATGAACGGCGACAGCAAGCGACTTGAGGAAACCTCGGTCGATGAGTTCATGCAGATCATCAACACCAACCTTGTCTCGATCTTCTGCGCATCGCGAGCCGCAATCCCGATCATGCGTGCCAACGGCGGTGGCGCGATCGTGAACCTCGGTTCAACGGCGAGCCTCCAAGGCTACGGACTGCTCAGCGCCTACACGGCTTCGAAGCATGCCGTGCTCGGACTAACGCGCAGCACTGCGCTCGAGAATGCCGATGTTCCGGTCCGCTGCAACGTGATCTGCCCGGGACCGATCGAGACGCCGTTGATGGAAGAGATCGAAGCGATCGTCAACCCTGACGATCCAGCCGCAGCGCGCACAATGTTTGAAGGAACGACAGCGCTGAAGCGCTACGGCAGCCCGGAAGAGGTCGCTGGCCTCATCTACTTCCTTCTCAGCGATGAAGCAAGCTACATCACGGGGACTTCCGTCTCGGTTGATGGCGGCGTAATGACCGGCGTCTAACCAGACAGCTACTGGCAATAGCGCCAGCCCCCGTCGTGGCGGGGTCGTGAGACGCTTTAGGCATGGAATTCGGATTTATGTACGTCCCCCGCTCTTTGGACGAGTCGCGCGCGGTCGCTGTGGCCGGCGAGTCATACGGCTTCTCCTGGATCAGCGTCGCCGATTCGCCGACTGTCTACCAAGATTCGTACCTCCACCAGCTGGAGATTGCCCGTGCTGCTCCAACCGTCAAAGTCGGGCCGATGGTCAGCCACGTAGTCGTCCGCCATCCAATCATCGTCGGCAACCTGCTCGCAACGATGAACGAGTTCACTGACGGGCGAGCAATCGGAACGGTTGCGACAGGCAACAGCGCAGCGCGCGGGCTCGGCCTCAAGCCCGCCAAACTGGCCGACTTGAAGCAGGCTGTTCTCGCGATCCAGTCCTACTGGCGAGGAGAGGGCGGGACCTTCCAAGAGTCTGAGATTCCTGTCACCGGGATTGAGCGCCCAGGTTGTCCAATCTTGATCGCCGCCGATGGCCCGAAAGCCGCTGCGCTCGCAGGCGAGGTCGGCGATGGCCTGCTCTACGGCGGAACTCTAGACCCAGAGATCCGGCGCAAGCGACTCGCCGCAGCGAAGATCGAGGGCGATCGACAGGCATGGATCGCCCCAACTGTCTCACTGTGCGAGACGCACGACGAGGTGCGGGACGATCTCGGAGCAATGGTCGTCGCGATGGCCAACAGGGCGATGCGTGAAGACCTGTCTGAGCGAGGAGTGCCGGCTGAGATTCAGGAGGACGTCCTCGAGATGCGGCGCGTATACGACTACGGCTTCCACGCCGACAACTCGCGTCCGAAGAACACATCGCTCGTGAGCGAGCGGCTGACAAACTTCCTCATCGACACGCTCTGCATCTGGGGCGATGAAGCACGCTTCAAGGCGACGATCGACAGCCTCGCGGATGAGGGATGGACGGGGATCATGTTCATCCTCGGCCAGGCCGAACAGGAAAGCGTCGTGCACGCGCTGGGCAAGCGACTGCAAGACCTTGGATTCCTGAGCCCGGTCGCGGCCGCTTAACTCAGCTGCAGAAGCTCTTACGCACCGTCTGCCGCGGGCGGTGTCTGCTCCGAGGGTCTAGGCACAGTCGCCGTCACGCGCGTACCGCCTGACTCAGCCGCCTCAAGAACAAGAGCACCACCTTCATCCTGAATTATCCGCTCCAGCGCTCTCAATCCGTGTCCGCCGCCAGCCACGCCCGCGCGACCGTCCTCGCCACGACCATCGTCGGCGACGATCAGGGCCAGGTCCCCTTGCCGATCAATCTTGAGCGTCAGCGTGGCCGTACAAGGGCCGGCGTGTTTGGCAGCGTTGACGAGCGATTCGCGCGCGACTCTCACGAGCGCGTCAGCGACAGTCAGGCGAAGCTCCTCGCAGGCCGCGAGAGCATCCTGATCTAGCCGCAGATGGATCGGCGTTGAAAACTCATCCTCGACCCCAGAAACGATCGAGGAGAGACGGGCGCTGAGGTCGGTCGCAGATGGAGGCGACAAGCGGTTTATGACTGTGCGGATCGCGATGTCGCCGCGGACCAACAAGCCGCGCGAACGTTTGACTGCAGTCGCAACGTCAACGCCAAGTTCATCCTCCTGCACGAGAATTGCGTCAAGGCTCATCTGGGCAGCGAAGAGAATCTGCGCGACATCATCGTGGAGGTCGTCGGCGAGCAGTTGGCGTTCGTGGGCGCGGGCCAGTTCAGAACGCTGCTGCTGATAGCGCTCTGCGGCGCGCGCGAGCGCAGCCAGGTTCGCCATCCGTACCATTGAGCGGCGCTCGTTCTGTGCGAACGGTTCGCCCCGGTTTCGAAATGCTGCGAGCGTTCCGATGCGCTGATGGCCAAGCAGAATCGGCACATAGAATGCTGCCCAGCCCGGATCGCCCGGGCTCTTCGGCCCTATCACGTAAGCGCGAATGCCAGGCTCGGTATCAGCTTCATCGAGAACTGTTTCTTCAAGTCCGGGATGCCCGATCCCGGACCGGGCGATTGTCGTGACGCCATCCCCTGACACAATCGCGACGAGATTCGCGTCGGTCGAAACGCACAACTCCTCGAGCGCTGGCACTACCGAGTCACCGGTCGCCGCACCGGACGCGACACGGACCGCCATGTCGGTCAGGATCTCCTCCAACCGCTGTTGCCGCCGCTGGTGGAACATCATCGCCCCGAGGGCCAGGATGTTCGCAATCCGCGGCGCAAGCGCGAGTGCCTGCTCGACGTCCTCGATCACGAATGGTTCGCCCTTGTCGGCGATGTGCAGTACGCCCACATTCCGCAGCGGAACCGTCATCAACTGGCGCAACTCGAGGGCTTCCACATACCCCTGACGAATCCCGAGATCACCTCCTGTGTGGTTACTGAGATACGGCAGACCGGTCGTGAAGACCCGCGCTGAGTTGCTGAACTGCTCAAACACGCTGACGCGATGCGACGCAGTGACCTCACCATCGGCTCCGAAACTGCCTGGCATCTGCTGGAGCGTGATCGCCTGTGTGTCGGCAATCATTACTCCAACCCGGGCGCCGCCGAAATGGGGCGCTAGCGCCCGCGTCAGCGCGAGGCAGAGATCACGAAGATCGCCGGCGCGGAGCACAAGATCATCGAGCTCGGCCAGCAGGTCGGGTGGCGCCGGATCCGGAGCCGGTCGGCGTGCCAGCGCCAGCGCCAGCGCTGCCTGAGCTGCAAACACCGGAAGCAGGGCCGGGTTATCGAAGCTGCCAGACGACTGCTTCAGTACGTAGACGATTCCGAAGCACTCGCCTTCGAAGATCGCTTCCGCACTATCAACCTCGGCAAACTCCCGCTCGAGGATCTGCAGCGCGGCTTCCCTGCTCTGGAGCTCTAATGCTTCCGTGACCAGTGCGGACAACCCGTCGCCGCCAGCCACGACGCGTGAGAGACCGTCTTCACTGACGACCACCGCGTGGTCGCCGCCTACGACGCTGCGCGTCCGCGCAGCCAAGCTAGCTAGATCGAGATCCAGCGACCTAACGCCGACGCGAGTCTCCGTCGTCACTTAGAGAGGCTCGGGATACCTGCCTCACCGGCGGGCGCAATGAATCCCGTGCGGATCGCTTTCGCGATCAGTTCGGTCTTCGTACGGGCGGCGAACTTGGTTTTCAGCTTCTGGACGTGGAAGCGAACTGTTGACTCTGAGATGAAGAGGCGGCTGCCAATTTCACGATTCGTGAAGCCCTGGGCTGCGAGTTCGAGCACGCGCTCTTGCTGCGGAGTTGGCGTCGCCTCTTTGGTCCGGCTGCTCACAACGGCGTGCAGCTGGCGCACAATCTGTGGGCCCGCCATCGCGCCGACCTCGTTCGTTCCGTCCATTACGCGCTCGATCGTCGCCACCAGCTCGGGCAGTCCGGCTGCCTTCGTGACATAACCGACAGCACCGGCAGCTAGCGCGCCGCGCACCGTTTCCTCGCTCAGGTAAGTGGTGAGAATGATCACAGACGTGCTGGGGAAATCTCGCGTCAGCTCCCGCGTTAGGTCTTCGCCACGCATGTCCGGGAGCCGGAGGTCGACCAGAGCGATGTCCGGCAACGTCTGGCGAACGGCCCGGAGTGCTTCCTGGCCTGAGCCCGATTCAGCGACGACTTCAAAGCGACTGTCAGCAGATAGGCTGACCTTTAGCCCCTCGCGCACTATCTCGTGATCATCAACGATCATTATTCGCATATTGCTCTCCTCCTACCTAACGGTCGGTCGGCCGTCCAATGAGGAACCCTACACGATAATTCTCGCGCCGCAATCCCGGGCGTCGATCCGGCGCCCGGCACTCCAACAGAAGCTTTGCCCTTCAGGTTCTCTAGCTGAGAGCCTGAGCTGAAGGCAGCCGCTCGAGCGTATCCGTCGTCACGTCGACGCCGAGACTGGCTGCGCAGCTTGGGCAGAAGTGCTCGCGCGTTACAACGCGCGGCTCCTCAAGACGATCGCGAACGATCATCTCCAGCTGTGCATAGCGCTCAGCAATTGGCGTCTCAACGCAGACAGCCCCGTCACGCCAGTTGCCATCCGCCTCAGCGAGGCTCTCGTCGCAGGATGCGCATGACCAGCGGCCATCGCTTCGGTGCGTTGAGATGCCGATCAGTGGCGGCGCTTTCATCTCTTTGCTCGGCTTGCTGCCGATGCGATCATGGAGAACCTGTTCGCGGCGGGCCGCAGTCGCCTTCTCATCGAGAGCCTGTGAACCGTCGACAACGACGCCGTAGATCTGGTTGGCGTGTTCTTCGGTTACGTAGCCGGCGATGATGTCGTCGACAACCTTCGATGGCTCGCGCAGTAGCGGATCGCCGAGTCCGGCGCCGCCACCAGAGGTCGCAACGAAGACGTCGCCGCGGCCGAGGTTGATATGCGTGATTTTCGAGCGAACAGCCTCTGCGTTGCCCTCAAGCCGTTCCCTCGTCGGGAGCACACCCGCGTCAATCAGGGCACCAACGTTTGAATCACGAACCGGATGGAACGAACCTCCCGAACCCGGGTAGCCACCGCCAACACCATGCGGCGGAACTTGAGCGCAAGCGTTGAAACATGGGCCAGCCATGCTGTCGCTGTAATGAATTGCGTAGGCCTGATCTAGCGACTGGCCACCGCGCATCTGCCCTGGACCGCCCGAGTTTGCGACCAAGCGGCGCCAGAGGAAGAGAACTGGATCGGCGCCCTCGTGGTTCTCGATATCCGGGATCCCGCCGCCGGTCGTGCAGGTCAAACCGTAAGCGTCCTGACCATCGTTGATTGTCTGCCCGCCACCACCTGAGCCAATCGCGTTGTCGGGGTAGAAGACGACCGAGATGCCATCGTGCTGGTTGGTGCCAAACAGCGCGTTGCCGGGGAAGCCATCCTGATGCTGACCAGCCAGCCGGCTGCGCAGGACCGGATCATCGCTGAGCGCCAATGCTTGGCAGATTACGTCCTTGGCAAGCTTGCAGGCGCGCATTCCAACCTCGGAGTGCGCGTTGCTGACAGGAGCCGGCGGCACGGAGTTCACGATCGTTCCTGGCTCGCCGAGCTCAACTGTGATCGGCCGCCAAAGCCCGCCGTTGACGGGGAGGTCGCCGTATACGAGCGTCGTCATCAGCCCGGTCATCGCCTGACCGAACATCGGGCCTTCCGTCGAGTTGACAAAGGCGTCGATCTGCGGCACACCGGAGTAGGTGAAGCGGAGGTCGGTGCCGTCGACTTCGAGGCTGCAGCGCAGCTCGAGTAGGCGGTCCGGCCCTTCATGGCCGTCGAACTCATTCCAGTCGACCGCCTCGTAGACGCCGTCAGGCATCTTGCCGATCCGGTCGCGCAGTACCTGCTCGCTGAGGTCCTTGTTGATCTCGCAGTAGGCCTGATGCGCCTCAAGGCCAAACTCGTCGATGATCTGATGGAGCTTGGCCGTCGCCGTGTTGTTCGAGGCGACCATCGAGCGGATGTCGTTCAGGACAGCACCTGGAGCGCGAACGTTTGCTGCGATGTAATTCTCCCACTCGGGATCGATAATTCCGTCGCGGATGATCTTGATTGGAGGAAAGCGCATTCCCTCCTGCCAAACGTCGTGAGCGCCGGGAGCGTAGCCTGAGATTCCCACGCCTCCGACGTCCAGAACGTGCATGTTGGCGAACGACCAGCCGAGGTGCTCGCCGTTGTAGAAGGTCGGCATGATGATCGAAACGTCGCCCTGGTGCATCGCTCCGCCGGTGTGCGGATCGTTGACGATCCAACCGTCGCCCGGGTTCAGCTCTGCGCCTTCACGAACGAGTTCGGCGATCACCTGCGTGCCGATCAACGACGAACCGACATGGAAGAGGACGTAGGACGAGAAGCCGAGGTGTTCCGGCGTGAGATCCATAAGGCAGGTCGAGAAGTCCTTCGACTCCGTAACGATCGGCGAACCAGAGGTCCGCACGAGCGTAATTGCCATCTCGTCTGTCAGGTTTTGTAGCGCCTTCCGATGTACTTCGGCGGCGATGACGTCGTAATCAGCAGTGCTCATGTCTCTCCTCAGCGCGTTAGGACGTAGTTCATGTATTCATCGCGCTCCGCCGTGGTTCCGGGGGGCACGTAAATCGTTGTGTCGACCGCATCGATGATCGCCGGTCCTTCGACACGGCTGCCTACGGTCATGCTTGCATCGTCAATGACCGGGATCTCTTCCCATCGACGCTCGGTCGGAAGGAATACACGGCGCATTTCGCGCGTTAGATCGCTCGACGCTGGCTCGGCTGATGCCTTGCCAAAGTCCGGACGATCCTGCTGGCCGGTAACCGTGACGCTGTAGTTGATCAGCGAGGCCGGAACACCCTTCCAGGCAGTTCCCTCTCCGTAAGTGCGCTCATACATGGCGAGGAAGTTGTCAAAGATCTCCTCCGCATCTTCAGCTTTCAGCTCCCGTGCTGGCATCGCCACCGTCAGCTCGTAAGCCTGACCGTGGAAGCGAATGTCAGCGGTGCGTTGAACGTCAATCTGATCGCGCGTGAAGCCTTCCGTTTCCATCTGCTGGATTGCTTCTTCAACCATCCGGTCGGCGATCTCGTTGACGCGTACGACGCCTTCTGGCTTCGAAAGATCCCAGCCAACGCCTTGATCGTTACGAAGGACGTAGTCCGCCGAGAGCAGGCCGAGAGCGCAGAAGACAGAACTGTTCTGCGGGATAACGATCGTCTCGATACCGAGCCGTTCCGCTATCTGCGAAGCGAACAGCGGAAGTGTTCCGCCGTAGGCTAGGAAGAGGAACTCGCGCGGATCATGGCCCTTGCCGACGCTTACTTCGCGGACGGCGTTGGCCATGTTGACAACGACCAGATCGTGCATCGATGCTGCAGCGTCCTCTGTCGACCAGCCGAAACGCTCGCCGAACGTGTCGTCAAGGACACCCTTGGAGAGTTCAGGCTGAAGTTGGACACGGCCACCGAGGTAGCGCTCTGGGTCGATGAAACCAAGCGTGACCATTGCGTCTGTGACGGTCGGCTCTTCTCCGCCGCGTCCCAAGGCCGCAGGCCCAGGAGTTGAGCCGGCGCTCTGCGGCCCAACCTGTGGAACGCCTCGCTCACTGACCCAACCGATCGAACCGCCGCCAGCGCCGACCGAAACAACGTCGACGATGTTGACGCCGGTCATGAAGGGGCCGAGCTCAAGGTTCTTGTCGATGTGAATCTCGTTGTCGACAACGATTCCCGTGTCGAAGCTGGTGCCGCCCATGTCTCCGAGCAGCACGCGGGTCTTACCCATCCGCTTGGCGAGCTCGTTTGAACCGATCGCGCCGGCAGCTGGGCCTGACCCAAGCAGACCGAGGGGGTACTGGCGGGCCTTCTCGAGGCTGATTCCGCCGCCGAGCCCTTGGAAGAACGCGAGTCCGCCCTTGAGTCCAGCGGTGCGCAGCTTCTCGTTGAGCGAGGTCAGGTAGACCTCGGCGCGGTCCTGAACGAACGAGTTCAGGATCGCTGTCGTCCAGCGCCGAGTCTCGCCCTCAACCGGGAAGACACGATGCGACGGCGTGATGAAGATGTCGGGGTAGATCTCCTTGATCGCCTTCTCGGCAGCGAGCTCGTGCTCGGTGTTGGCGTGGCTCCATAGGAAACAGATCGAAAGCGCATCAACGCCAACCTCCTCAACGAGGTAGCGCGCCTGTGCCTTGACCTGCTCAAGATCGAGCGGAACAAGGACGGTCCCTGACCAGTCGATCCGCTCGTCGATCTCAACGATCGCGCGGCGATCAACTAGGTCCGGGACGTTGAGCTGAAGGTGATCGTCAATCTCGGTTGTACGCGGGCCGCCGGCGAGGCGGAAGGCATCGCGGAACCCGTTCGTGACGAGCACACCAACACGCGAGCCGCGAAGCTGCGTGATCGTGTTGGTGACAACGGTCGTGCCGTTGATGAAAAGCTTGGTCCTGTCGAGCAGCTCGTCCATGCTGAGCTCGTAGTTCACGGCGGCAACCTCAACCGCCTCGAGCACGCCGCGACTGAAGTCGTCGTAGGTTGTCAGCGCCTTGCCGCGCTCAACACGGCCGTCGTAGACGACCGAAACGTCTGTGTGGGTTCCTCCCACATCGACGCCAATAAATGCTTGTTTTCCGTTTGCCTTCGTGTCAGTCATTTTTCTCCTGGGCCGAACTCGGCGGATCTAGATGCTGACTTTGGCGTGCAGCGCCATCGCCGACAACTGTCCGATGTGACAGTCGCTCGGTCATCGACGAAAGCTCCAGCGACGGCTCCTGATTCGAGAACTGTTCTCGCAGCAGGAACTTCTTTAGCTTCCCGCTAGGCGTGCGCGGAAGTTCATCAATCACCTTGACCGACCTCGGCTTCTTGTAGCTAGCGAGGCGCTCAGTGCAGTAGTCGATAATCGCTCGCTCATCGACGATCGATCCTGGCGCGGCTTCGACTACGGCGCAGACGATCTCTCCCCATTTCTCGTCAGGGAGCCCGACGACGGCAGCATCTGAAACAGTCGCGTGCTCGCGCAGGACGGCCTCGATCTCGGATGGGAAGATGTTCATTCCGCCGCTGATGATCATGTCCCCCTTGCGGCCGGAGATGTACAGATAGCCCTCGTCGTCAAAGCGGCCCATGTCACCTGTGTGCAGCCAGCCATCGACGATCATCTCGTCGGTCATCTCAGGGTCATCCCAGTAACCCGCCGTGACCGAGGGAGCGCGCACAAGGATCTCCCCATCCCCACCCGGCGCTACCTCGCTGCCATCTAACGCCTCAAGTCGAATCTCAGCGTGCATCGAGGCCTTGCCAGCCGATCCCGGTTTGCGGTGCGCGTCCTGCGGCGGGACGAAGGTCACCGTTCCGCCACCCTCGGTGAGCCCATAGACCTGAATAAAGTCGGTTGTAGGGAAGACCTCCTGTGCACGACTCGTAGTCGCGGCCGAGACCGGCTGCCCCCCGCACATGATCATCTTCAGAGCACTGAGATCGAAGTCCTCGAGGTTCGGCAGGCGGAAGATGTCGTAGAGCATCGTTGGCACCCAAAGAACGTGGGTTATCTGATGATCAGCCACATAACGCAGTGTTTCCCCGGCGTCGAAGCCGCTTGACCGTTCGATATGGACTGTCCCGCCCTGTTGGAGGATGCCCCACGTAAAGTCGTGGCGACCGCCGATGTAATAGAGGTCGATAACGACGTGGGTGGAACTCTGCGGCCCGAGCTGGAAATCAACTATCTGCTGGATCGAGTTCCAGAGCACCGAGCCGTTCGTCCAGACGACGCCTTTCGGCTGACCGGTAGTGCCGGATGTAAAGATGATCTCGTGCGGGTCATCGAGCTGACCCGTTCTAGTAGGACGCTCGTTCGAGGAGGATCTCAACAGCTCCTCGTACGAAAGATCTGCAACTCCGTCGTCGATCGTGATGATCGTCCGCAGTTCGGGCACCTCGCCGGACCGTCGTAGCGCGAGGATCGTAGGTAGAAAACGCTCGTCAACAAAGATCGCCTTGGCTTGCGAACGGCGGAGCAGATTCGCCAGCTCGCCCTCGCGCAGGCGCCAGTTAAGCGGCACCATGATCGCTCGCGCCGCTGCGATCCCTACCTCGATCTCGATGAACTCAAGGCGGTTGACGGCGAGGATTGCAACACGATCCAGCTCCTCCAGTCCCAGACCAACAAGGCCGTTCGCAATGCGCCGCGAGGCGTCCCTCAGCTCGCCGTAGGTGCGCGAGCTGCCTTCGAAGACGACTCCTGGGCTATCGAGATCCAGGCCGGCACGCTCGAACAGGTATGGCATTGAGAGGAAGTCCCAGCGCTGCGAAGCAGACTGGCCCACAAACTTGTAGTTCCGGTTCGGTTCGGGACGTTCCACGCGACGCTGTCTCCATTCAGGCGGACGTCACCAGAATGACACCGCCGAGGCAGGCAGGGCACTGGCGAATCTGCCAGTGAATTCTCACCAGTCCATGATGCCGGCGAGATCTTGCCGTATGCCAGGCAGCACGAATCGGGTCCAGGCGAGACGAATGTCGGTCGTTCGATGCTCGGAATAAATGCGCAGCCCTGTCGTCATGATCGCGACCAGCATCAGCGCACCAACGGCGGAGAAGGTCCTGACGACTTCAGGATCAAGCGGTCGGCCTGTCAGCTCGCTGTAGCGCTCGGCAAACCACTCGTGGTCGGCGACAGCGTTCAGCAATTCCGAGCCCGGAGTCGTGAACTTACCCCCGTGATAATTGAGTGACATGTAGCCAATGTCGAAGCGCGGATCTCCGACATGGGAGAGTTCCCAGTCAAGGATCGCGCTGATCCTGCCGTCCTCGATCAAGCAGTTCCCGATCCGGTAATCACCGTGGACCAGGGCGGGCTCAACGGGGTCTGGCTCGTGCGCCCGCACCCAGCGGTAACTCTCATCGATCACCGGGTCGCGAACGATGCGATTCTCCTCGTACACACCCTGCCAGTGGTCGACGGTCTCGAGGAAGCTCCTCGGCGTGGCGGCCTCGGCCGCGCGGCCGGCATCGATCTGGTGAATCGCAGCGAGGTACTTAACGTGATCCTCGGCAATGCCTCGGTCGCCGTCCCAGTCAGCTTGGAGCTCAGCTCTATCACGACCGCGCCAAACGTTGATCGCCTTGCCGGGAAGGCGATCCATCACGAAGAAGGGACCGTCAAACGGCGTGTCCTCGTCCGCAACAAAGCCGTGAACGGCCGGGGTCGGCAGCGATTCCGGGACGAGCAACTCGAATACGCGAAACTCCTGGCCGAGGTCGGTATCCAATGTCGAGCCCTGAGGGCGAGCCCGCACGACGCACGAGAGTTGCTCGTCGCCGTCTTTGATCTCAGCAATGTAGGAGTGACGCGACCAGCCACCTTGCAACTGCTCCAAGTAGGTCACTTGCGCGTCGTCGCTGACCGATCCAACCGCACGCATGCAAGCGAGCAGCGCCTTGGCCTTGGGTTCGTCGATGTCGTGATGGTCGGCCATCGGCTATTCGGGAATCGCCGCTAGCGCAGCGACCTCGCGGTCAGCCATCTCACGCAGGATGCGATGGATCTCAGGTCGGCGCGGATCATCTGCTGGCATCTGCTCGAAGAGGAGGGACAGCTGCTCGCCAACAGCGATGCTGCTACCGGCCTCAGCCATCTGCGCTTCTTGATCTCCGAGCACCGGCCCCAGCTCGCCCTTAATCCAAGTCAGCATCGCCGGAGCTGCGACGTTCTCGGCAGCCAGCAGCCGCGCGACGCTATAGGCCGACAGAAGCTGGCTGCGCTCATAGTCCTCAAGCGCCGCGCCACGATCGGCAGCAGCTCGCAAGACGCTGCCGATGCCAATCAGAAGCTGGTCGGTCCTCAGAGCGTTAAACACCCCACCAATCAAACTCCCTGGGGCTGCAGCTCGCCACTGTCAGATGCGCTAGGCCGGCGCCAAGCGCCGTGGCAACTTAACCAGCGCTTGCAAGACTTCGCGATCATCGACCGTGCAGCGTGCCATCACAACTACGACGGCCGCAAACTGGAGCACTTCAACGGCGCTGCAGACGACCGTCGAACCGATCGGAACCGGCCCGCGGAACGCAACGTCGACCGTCACTCCCGCGGGCAACCCTTCGCAGCCCAGCCACGTCGCGACCGCTTCATATACGGCCTGGAGCGCGATCGGGCCGTGCGCGACGACAACACCGAAAGGGCCGGCGGCAGCGTAATCGGGATCTACGTGCAGCGGGTTGTAGTCGCCGGATACCTCTGCGTACATCGAAATTGCGGCCCCGTCTACGAGGTGGCGAACCTCAGGGAATGGCTTGAGCGTGGTCATGCGTCTCGAATCGTCCAGTCGACCAATGCCGCGACGACTCCCTCGTTCTCGATTGTGAATCGAAAAGTTGTGTAAAGCCTGCCGTCACGTTCGTCCTTGTCGGATACGACTACGGCGACGTCGAGCGTGCACCCCGACGGTATCTCTGCTTGGACGTCGAAGCTCTGCCCCAAGAGCACTCCGCCTGGAGGGATCCCTGACAGTGCTCGGCGGAGGACGCGCAGCGTAACCAACGGCAGAACCCCGGCAGGGGCAACCGCACCGGCCCGCTCGGTGCCAAGCTCGCCGCGCAGGACGCTGCTGACCGCGGCGCTCAACGGCTCAACGAACGGTCCAAACTCCTGCCCGGCATGAAGGTCTTGGTAGCGCGTCTGCGAAAGCAGCGGAACCCCATCGAGCGTGTCGCCCTGCATCACTCCGCCCCCGGGGCGCAGGCCTCGATCAGACCAAGCGCATTTTCGCGGACTCGTTCAGGATCGAGTCGGAAACTGGGCGTATAGAGGATCACGTGGTCGAGCAGACCGTCGTAGCGGCGCAGCGCTGAACGCACATCCGAAGGTGTCCCAACAACAGCCAGCTGATCGATCATCTCGTCGGGGACCGCCGCAACCATCGCATCTAGGTCGCCGCGTCCAAACGCTTCACGAATAGCCTCGCCAGCAGCCGCGAACCCAGTCTTCTCAAGAATCGGGGCGTAGGTCTTCGCCGACGCGTAGAAACCGATCTGCGCAGCGACTTCCCTGCGTGCCTGCTCAGCATCCTCATGCACGGCAGCGAATACGAGGCTGGCTACAGCGACCTCGCTCGCGTCGCGACCCGCATGGGCGGCGCCACGTTCGATCGCTGGAAGAACGACATCTTCGAGGTAGCCGGTGGTGAAAAGCGTATGACCCAAGAGCCCGTCCGCGACGCGTCCGGCAACCTCGATCATGCGTGGATTGACTCCCGCGGTGTAGATCGGAATCCGCTCCCGCAGCGGCGGCAGCAAGTCCCCCGTTGGGGCGATGTGGAGCCTGTAGAACCGGCCATCATGGTCGATCGGCCCTTCGTGCAGTCGCCACAGCCTCCGTACTAGAACAACCAGCTCTTCCATCCGAACCGCGGGCGCGTCCGGGTCCTGCCCGTGCCAGTCGGAGATCATCCGACGCGTCCCGTTGCCTAGCCCAAGTACGAAACGACCATCCGAAATCTCGTCAAGATCCCGGGCCTCAGCCGCAAGCGTTAGTGGGGTGCGCCCAACGCCGTAGGCGATCGCCGTTCCAACCCGGCAGCGCTCTGTCCGCGCCGCAAACTCGGCGATCGTGATCGTCGCCGAGCGGCTGTAGAGCTCCGGCGCCCAGGCACTACCGAGACCGGCGATGTCAGCGGCGACGGCAACGTCGCTCATCGATCGGACCGAAGTCCCCTGCGTCTCGATGCCGATAGTTGGGACCATCGGCCTAGCCGCTCGTGAACTTCGGTGCGCGCTTTTCGCGGAACGCTTCGAGCGCTTCGCGGAAGTCGTCGCCGCGAGTCGCCAGAGTCTGCCCGCGGTTCTCAACCTCAACCGCCTGGGTCAACGATCCGGCGTCGACGTTGGCGTTCAGCACGCGCTTCGAAAGCATCACGCCAAACGGCGTGTTCGAGGCGATCTGCGCAGCCATCTCGAACGCTTCTTCGAGCAGCTGGTCGGCCGCGACGACACGATTGACCAGACCGATTGCCGCTGCCTCCTCGGCATCGACAAACCGCCCTGTGAACATGATCTCGGCGGCGTGCCCGAGACCGACGACGCGCGGCAGCGACCATGAAACGCCTACGTCACCAGCGGAAAGACCAATCCGAACAAAGGCTGCGTTGAAACGGGCTTCGGTCGAAGCGATGCGGATGTCTGCAGCCAGCGCAAGTCCGAGCCCACCTCCGGCTGCAGCTCCGTTGACCGCAGCGATCACCGGCTGTGGCAGCTCGTGGAGCTTGACGAATGCGCCTGCCCAATGCTGCTGACCGAGCATCATCTCGAGCGCCGTCATGTCGGGAAGCGTCATCGCTTCGTCGAGATCCAGGCCAGAACAGAATCCTTTTCCGGTCCCCGTGATGACGACTGCCCGAGCCGACGAATCGACCATCAGCTTGCCGGTCAGGTCGTGAATCTCGTCGAACATCTCGAACGTAATCGCGTTCATCTGCTCAGGACGGTTGAGTGTGATTAGGACGACCCCGTCGCGCGGGCGTTCGACCAGCAATGTGCGGTAATCGTTCACCGCTACCACGCGACCATTGAAGTGCTCGGTTCAACTTTGCCGAGTTCGATCCGAGCGATCACCTGTTTGTGGACCTCGTCGGCTCCGTCGCCGATTCGAAGCATCCGGTTGTACCGCGCCATTCCAGCCAGCGGAGTGTCCTCTGAGACCCCTGCGCCACCCCAAACCTGCATCGCGCGATCGACAACGTTGAGGGCCATCGTCGGTACGACCAGCTTCGTAATCGAGAGTTCCTCGCGAGCCTCGCGGTTCCCGACCTGATCGAGCTTCCACGCTGCGTACGCAGTCACCAAACGAGCTTGGTCGATCTCAGCCCTCGACGTCGCGATGAAGTCCTGAACGAACTGTCGCTCCGAGAGCATCGTGCCGAACATCTCGCGCGACTTGGCGCGCTGGCACATCAACTCAAGCGCACGCTCGGCCACGCCGATGCAGCGCATGCAGTGATGGATCCGCCCTGGCCCGAGGCGGTCCTGAGCGATCTTGAATCCGCTCTGACGGGCACCGAGCGTGCAAAGCTCAGCCGGCACGCGGCAATCGTCATAGGAGATCTCCCAGTGCCCAGGCCCTGCTGTGTGACCATGGTTGGAGAGTGGCCGAACGAGATTGAACCCGGGGGTATCTGTCGGGACCAGGAGCATTGTCGCGCGCGAATGCCTTGGAGCATCGGGGTCGGTGACCGCCATCACAATTGCGACTGACGCACCAAGAGCGTTCGTCGTCCACCACTTGCGGCCATTGATGACCCAGTCAGAGCCGTCGAGTACGGCGCTGCAGGCAAGCCCCGTCGGATCGGAACCGGCCGTATCGGGCTCGGTCATCGAATAGCAGCTGCGAATCTCCCCCTCGAGCAGCGGATAGAGCCACCGGTCACGCTGATCGTCGGTTGCGTGCTCGACCAGAATCTCCATGTTCCCAGAGTCCGGAGGCTGGCAGTTAAAGGCGTACGGAGCGACGATCGTCGCGCGGCCCATCTCCTCGGAGAGAGCGCCGTATTCGACATTGGTCAGACCTGGTCCGAACTCCTCGTTAGGCAGAAAGAGGTTCCAGAGACCCTCCGCTTTCGCCTTCGCCCTGAGCTCAACAAGAATCTCGGGAAAGGCTGTCTGCTGATCGACCTCTCGGTCAAGCGCCGCCTCGGCCTCACGTTCGTTCGGGTAGATGTGCTCGTCCATGAAGGCCCGAACGCGCTCAAGAAGCTCCTTGCAGCGATCACTCTGTTCAAAATCCATCGTCCTACCTCCGCTCGCGGTTGCGCCCGGCTGAGAGCGCCAATATCAACCAGCCTACGTCGCTCGAGCGGCCACCGGCATTGGCGGAATGGCTAGTCACGGTCAAAGGTCACAACGATCTTGCCCGTCAGCTGCCGCGACTCGATCATCTCGTGGGCTCGGGCAACCTCAGCAGCCGGCATCACAGCCAGCTCAGGGCGCAGGGCGCCGCTTAGCAGAGCCTGCTGCACCTGCTCAACGGCCAGCGCGGGTTCTCGCGGGTCCTGCTCGGCGACGCGGGCGACAATGAAGCCGCAGACCGACTGATCCCGCGGCATCAGCGACCTGACATCGAGCATCGCAGGCTGCTGGCTGGCTGACCCAACAACGATGTAGCGCCCTCCATACGCCAGAGCCCTAAGGCTTGGCGTGAAGAGATCGCCGCCGACGCCATCGATAATCACATCGACGCCGCGCCCCTCGGTCAGTTCGCGAACTTCGGCGGTCAACGTCTCGGGGTTCGCAAGGAGGGTCTTCGAAGCGCCGTGACCGGTGGCGATCTCGAGCTTCTCGGGAGTTGACGCAGACGCGATCACCTCAACGCCGAGTCCGGCGCAGAGCTGGACGCAGAGCGAACCGAGCCCGCCGGCCGCTGCGTGAATCAGCACGGTTTCGCCTTCCTTGAAGTGGCTGTAGCGATGGACTGCGTACCAAGCCGTGACACCCTGAGAGAAGAGACCGGCGGCAAGCGCGTCGCTGATCCCTTCGAGCACCGGATAGACGTTCGCCGCCGGAGCGACGACCATGTCCGCGTAGCCGCCGCCGTTCTCCATGAAGACGATCACGCGCGAGCCGACCTCCGGGCCGTCGGGCGGCCCTTCAACAACTCGTCCCGATACTTCAAAGCCTGGGATGAAGCTGAGTTCCTGATCCCGCCGGTACTCGCCCCGGCGGACCATCGTGTCGGCGAAGTTGACACCGATCGCGTCAACCGCGACGAGCACCTCGCCGGGTCCAGGCCGCGGGCACGGGGCCTCTTCCCAGACCATCACGTCGGGGGCGCCAAATTCGGTCAGCGTCACGAGCTTGCGAGTCTCCATGTACTCCAGCATTGCGGCCAACGACGACGGCGCTAACTGGCACTTGCGACAGGCGCCCTGCAAGGGGGGTCGCCATAGCGTCCCGAGCATGGACGTCACCAATCTTCATGGCCGCCGAGCAACCGAACGATGGGAGCGTCTAAGTGTCGGAGATCTCTTCGAGCGAATGACTTGGAGCTCACCGGACAAGGAGGCGATCGTCGCCTGGGAAGGCGCCTTCGCCGACCCGTTTCTACAGCGGGTCACCTACAGCGAGGCCGACCGGCTGGCCAACCAAATCGCCAATGCGCTGCTCGCCCGCGGACTAACGGCAGGCGACCGAGTAGCGATGTTCTGCGAGAACTCGGTCGAGGCGTACATCTTCAAGTTCGGTGTCGCCAAGGCCGGACTGACCGTCGTGCCGATTAATCCGATGCTGGCGCCTGACGTGATCGCTTACCTGCTCGAACAAGCGACACCGCGGTTCGCCATCGTCGACGCCGAGCTGTGGCCGAAGGCCGAGGAAGGGTTCGCACTTCAGCAGGTGGCCGCCGACGTCACGATCGAGATCGGTGGCGGCACCGTTGCTGGAAGCATCAGCTTCAGTGATTTCGTGCGCGATGCAGCGACTACCGAGCCTGACGTCGAGATCCACGGCGACGACGTCTGGGAGATCATCTTCACGTCCGGAACGACGGCGATGCCCAAAGGGGCAATGATCTCGCACACCTACAGTTACTTGGGCGGCTACGCGTTCGCGCTAACGCTGACGAGGAACCTCCAAATTGAGAACGACCTGCGGCTGATCAGCTTCCTTCCTCTGATCTTTCACATCGCTGATCAGATCTTCAGCTTCCCCGCGTTTCTTGCCGGCGGAACTTTGATCATCGGTCGGGGGCCTGACCCCAGCAAGATTGCGGCCGCGATCACAGCAGAACGCGCGACCGCGCTGTGGGGCGGATCGCCGGCGATGCTGACCGAACTGGTCGAGATCCTCGACGGGGAGTCGGGGCCTTATGACGTAACCAGCCTGACTACGACGATCTACGGCTGGACCGCAGCTCACCCCGACCTGATCGCCGCACTGAAGCGCCACTGCGGGGAGCAACTGGTGGCCTGCGAGATCCTCGGGCAGACGGAGGCGATCGCGTGCCACCGGTTCTGGCCTGACAAGTGGCCCGAGATCTTTCTCAGCACCGCGCCTGAGCTCAACTACGTAGGCATCCCAAGCCCAATGGTCGCGGGCGACGTAGTCGACGAGGGCGGTCGATCATTGCGCGACCGGCCGGGTGAGATCGGCGAAGTCGTCTACCGCTCGCCGGTCTTGACCGCCGGCTACTACCTCGACGAGGAGGGGACGCGCGAGGCATTCCGGGGCGGATGGTTCCACTCCGGCGACCTCTGCATGTACGACGAGAACGGCCTGCGGATCATGGTTGACCGATCGAAGGACATCGTCAAATCCGGCGGCGAGAACGTCTCAAGCCTGCGCGTCGAGGCTGTTCTTCATCAGTACCCCGGCATCACAAAGGCTGCCGTCGTCGGCCTACCGCACGAACGTTGGGGCGAAGCCGTCGCAGCGTTCGTGATCCCTGCCGAAGGCGCTGAGCTTGACCCCGAGGAGATAATCCTCTTCTGCCGCGAGCGCCTTGCTGGCTTTGAGACGCCGAAACGGGTCGTGCTTGTCGGCGAGCTGCCAGTAACGGTCGGCAACAAGGTTCTGAAATACAAGCTTCGCGCGACTCACGCCGCGCTATTCGCATAGCCGCTAGCCGGAAGCGGTCAGAATCACTACGCCAGCGATGACCAGCAGAACGCCGGCCACGCGAACCAACGTCAGTTGTTCCGACAGAACCGCCGCCGCAAGCAACAGAGTCACGGCCGGATAGGCGGCGGTGATCGGGACAACAGTGCTCGCCTTGCCGACGGTGAGAGCGAGGTAGAGAGCTATCAGGCTGCTGATCGCGATTCCGGCTGAAGCGAGCGCCCAGCCGCTGCCAGATGTGAACTTCAGTTCCGTCTGGCCGCTCAGAAGCAGGAAGCCGGCAACGAGGATGTAGCCGAGGCCGGTCCAGAGCACGAGGTCCTGCCAGACGAGCGTCCGCAGGGCGAGCTTGCCTGTGATTCCAAGCGCGCCTACAGCCACCACGTAGTAAAGAGTCGGAGCGAGCCAGGCCATTGTGTGACCATCCCCTTTTGACGGAGCGGTGACGCCTAGCAGTAGTGCCAGTTGCCGTCCACCGGCCGATAGTCGAGCCTGCAGGCCATGACCAAAACTGGTGAGCTATCGAACATCCCCTATGACGATCTGGTCGTCGACGAGCGCTTTGGACCGTACGACGAGGTCGTAACCGCGCACCTCGCGTCGCGCCTGGCCGGTCCGATCGGCGCACCGACCGTCGCAAGCTTTGCGCCGCCAGCGGTATACCCGGTGCTCTTTCTGCGAGCTCTACGACGCGCGATGGGCGGAATCCCGGCGGGCAGCATCCTCGCCAAACAAGAACTGGAGTTCGTCCGCGAGCTACCGGTCGACAGTCCCGTGGCCGTCACAACCTGGGTTGGCGCGAAGGAGATCAAGCGCGATCGCCCGTTCGTAACGATCGAGTTTGAAATTCGTGACGCAGAGGATCAACTGATCCTGACGGGACGAAAAATCATCGTTTGGCCAACCGGCCCAGGAGAACAGGCATGACCCCTGAATTGAACGAATTCCTCGCAATCACGGACACCGTGACGCAAGAGCGAATCGACACCTATGCCGAGCTTTCAACCGATTTCAACCCACTCCATGTCGATCCGGAGGCTGCAGCAGCGTCGGAATTCGGTGGGATCATCGCCCACGGTCCGATCGCGCTACATGCTTTCTTCCGCGCGATGACTGGCTGGCTCGGTGTTGACGCGTTGCCGGCTGGATCGACCGTCAGTGTGGCGTACCGCGCACCGACGCGCCCTGACGACGAGGTGACTTGCGAGCTGCGCGAGATGACAGAGATCGAGCCTGGAAAGTTCGAACTCTCTGCCGAATGCCTGACCCAGGACGGGACAGTTGTTGTCTCGGTCCGGGCGACGGTGACAGTGCCCGAAGCAGCCTGATTGCCGCGCTGCGCTAGGCGAGCGTGCCGTAAACGTCGACGCGTTCTCGCAGCAGCTGCATCTCTTCGTCGGTAGGCCCTGGCGTCACGGGCACCTGATCGGGTACATCCAATTCGAAACCGGTCGCCTCTTGGACCTCTTCGAGAGTTACTCCCTGATGCAGCGAGCGCAACCGCATGTCGCCGGCATCGTTGAAGTCGAAGACGCCAAGCGGTGAGAGCAGCATCCTGATTCCGCCACCCGGCAGCTTCAGCCGAGCGCGCTCGGTAGCGTCTCCGAGAGCAGAGATCAGCGCGACGCGTTCAACAAAGGTTCGAGTGCTGTGGCTCGGCATGACGATGTAATAGCCAGCGCAATAGGCACTCATTGTTGCCAGCGCAATCGAGCCCGGGCCACGCATCTTCCAGCCGCCCTCGCCATCCGGAATGCCAAACAGGTTGAGGTTGCCGCGCTGATCGACTTGCAGGCCGCCGACGAAAAAGACGTCCGGGCTATGCATGTCGTCAAAGACCCGGCCCTGGAACATCAATGCTTCGGCAGCCATCGTGCGCGGGTCAAAAAGGAAGGGATGCACCGCTGGCGGATCGCCGCCATCGCCAAGCCCTTGAACGCCGAGTCCAATCGAAATCCGGGCATCGGGGTGCGTGGTGACATTCGCCATTACGGCCGCAGCTCGCGCCATCGGCATATTCGCTCCGACCATAATCGTGCGGTCTTCGGCGTGAAAATCACGCGCCAGAAGCACAGCGAATAGTTCGTTGATTGAGGGCTTTTCCATAGCTAGATGAGGAGCGAACTGATCCGACGTATACCGACCGTCTCCAGATAGGCATCGTTGTCCTCGGGTTCAAGAACATGAACGCGGAGGTATTCGCTCAGCGTCTCGTCCCCACCCTTGGCAGCAGCAACAAAGTCGACGAGATGCTGTTCGTCGGAGGTCATCCAACCGTTCGAGTACGGGTGTGTTCCGAACGGTGCCTTGACAACCTTCGAGCCGGGCCAGTAGATCGTCTTCTCAGGGTTGCGACGTATTTCCTCGGTCGATACGACGCGATCGACCTGAATCACAACCTGCTTGGCGGCCGATCCAAGCAAAGCATCCATGTGCCCTGTTCCTACGGGTTGCGCGTTGCCGTAGCAATCGGAGACCTCAGCGTAAATCAGCGCGACGTCAAGTTCGATCGCCGGAATTGCCAGCAAGGGCTCGCCGCGCACAGGGTCGTCAAACTCGATCAGCGTCGGGTTGAGCTGCGGGAACGCAGTCCCGACCCCTCCACGCCATGGCAGGAATGGCAGGCCCTGCCCGGCTGCACGAAGCCCGGCAACGCAATGCGCTTCGTCGAGGTCGACGACCTCTACGCGGCCGCTTTCGATCGCGCTGCGATAGACCGGACCAACCCCTGCGATGGCCTCAATGCCAACGTACGAGCCAACGATGCGGCTGACGCACCCCGCGGCGATCAAGAGATCAACTTCGATCCCGCCCGTCGGGGCGACGACAGTAAGGTCGCGAACTCCGCGGCGCGCAAGCGCGCGAACGAGAGCCATCGGGTGCCCGGCGGTAACCGCTCCGCCGATGCCGACCGTTGTCCCGTCGACGACGCAGGCGATCGCATCATCGATCTCAGAAAGGGAAGAGCTGCGTCCACCAAGCGGCATCCCACCACTCCACTTGGTAAAGCCCCCAACGGCCACTAGCGCTTCCGCCAATGCGTCTGCGCGACGGGGCGTTTAGCGTTGCTTCAGCAGGGTCACTCCGGCCCGCCTCGACATCAGGAGTCAAGAAGATGGCCACCCGCCCACTGCCGGACCGAACAGCTACCCCAAACCTGGCTTCATACGAAGAGGCTTGCTCGACTTACACTGTTGAGGTCCCTGAACGGTTCAATCCCGTTGTCGACATCGTCGAAAGGTGGGCTGCCGAAGCCCCTGACGACCTCGCCCTCATCTCTCTGGGGCCCGACGGCGCAACGGTCGACCAGCACACCGTTGCCGAGCTCGCTGAGGAGGCCCGGCGCGTTGCACAGGCGCTGCTTGATCTCGGCGTCAAGGCCGGCGACCCGGTCTTCATAATGCTGCCGCGAGCATCGGCTTGGTATGCGGCGATTCTCGGCGTGATTCGGATCGGCGCCGTCGCGATGCCCGGTACCAACCAGTTGACAAGCCGCGACATCTCCTATCGGATCCGCGCCGCTGACGGTGTTGCTGCGATCACCGACGCAGTTGGCGTTGGCAAGATCGACGCGATTGAAGAGGAGATGCCCTCGCTGCGAACGCGGATCTCTTGGAACGCCGGCGAGCAGGACGGGTGGCATGACTTCGACTCGATTCGTGCCGCCGCGGATCCCAGCGGCCTGGACGATTCGCCGACCTCAAAAGATGATCCGATGATCCTCTTCTTCACGAGCGGCACGGTCAGCTACCCGAAGATGGTGATGCATCCGACCTCGTACGGCCTTGGACACGTATCGACAGCGCGCTTCTGGCACGACCTTCGGCCCGGTGACCGCCACTGGACCGTCACCGACACCGGATGGGCGAAGGCTGCCTGGGGCGGACTTTTCGGCCAGTGGCACGAGCGAGCAACGATCGTCCAAGTGGCACTCGGGAAGCCCGATGCCGACACGATTCTGGAGATCATCCGTGATGCCGACATCACATCCTTCTGCGCCCCACCAACGCTTTACCGGCTGCTCGTACAAGCCGACCTAGCTTCACACGACCTCGCCGTGCTGCGTCACTGCACGAGCGCCGGAGAGCCGCTCAACCCGGAGGTGATTCGTGCCTGGAAGGACGGAACCGGTGGCCTAACGATCTACGACGGCTATGGGCAGTCGGAAACAACTCTGCTGGTGGCGAACTATCCGACGATGCCGGTGCGACCGGGATCGATGGGCAAGCCGGTCCCCGGCTGGGAGGTCGATGTCCTCAGCGACGAGGGAGAGGTGATGCCCGACGACTCGCCAGGCAACATCGCCGTGCGAGTCACAGAACCCCGCCCACTGGGACTCTTCAGCGAGTACTACCGCAACGCCGAGGCCAACGCCAAGGCTTTCCGAGACGGCTGGTATTACACCGGCGACAAGGCATGGCGAGACCCCGACGGGTATCTATGGTTCGAAGGCCGCGACGACGACGTGATTACCTCGTCGGCCTACAGGATCGGTCCGTTTGAGGTTGAATCGGCACTCGTCGAACATGCCTCGGTCCAAGAGGCAGCGGTCGTCGGCAAGGATGATCCGGAGCGCACGCAGATCGTTTGCGCCTTCATCGTCCTGGCCCCCGGCAACGAACCGAGCGATGAGCTGGCGGCCGAACTGCAGGCCCATACGCGCGAGCTGACGGCGCCCTACAAGTACCCGCGCGAGATTCACTTTGTCGACGATCTCCCGAAGACCGTCAGCGGCAAGATTCGCCGCACCGAGCTGCGCGATCAGCTCAACGAGGAAGGGGCGAGCTAGGCGAGCAGGGTTCGGCTAGCGGCCCTGCCACTGCGGCGGGCGCTTCTCTTGGAATGAGCGCGGGCCCTCTTGTGCGTCCTCGCTTAGATAAACCGACTCATAGAGCTGATCGGCCTGCTCCAGCGCGGCACCCCACGCGTGCTCGGCCGAGAGATATACAAGCGACTTCGCAGCACGGACTGAAAGCGGCGCGTTGTCGGCGATCGTCCGAGCCATTGCCCGAGCAGCGTCCTGGAGCTGGTCGAGCGGCACGACCTTGTTGACCAGCCCAAGCTCGTAGGCACGCTGGGCGCTGATCGGCTCGGCAGTGACCATTAGCTCCATCGCGATCCGCGGCGGGATCAACCACGGCAGCGGAGCAGCCCAGGGCGAACCGCGGCCGACTTTGGCTTCGGTGATCGCAAACTTGGCGTGATCGGCCGCGATGACAAGATCGACCATCTGAGCGAGAAGAAAACCACCGGCGTAAGCGACTCCGTTGACGGCGGCGATCACCGGCTTGTCGGTCTTGACGGTGCGCTGCAAGTAGGGGAGAAAGTCGGCTGGCGGAACTCCCAGCGCCGCGCCAGCCATCTCTTTGAGGTCACCGCCTGCGCAGAAGGCCTTGTCGCCAGTTGCTGTGAGAACCAGTACAGCCGCGTCATCGTCATCAGCGAAGCGGCGGAAGCCATCCCAAAGTCCTTCGCGAACCGAAGCGCTAAGCGCGTTTCGCGCTTCCGGGCGGTCGATTGTCAACCAAGCGATCGATTCCTCAACCATGTATGTAACGTCGTCGGACATCATTCTCCTGTCAGGTCAGATACGAAGCACGCCGCCAGGCTGGCGGACAATTGGGGCGTTCAGGACCGCCGACAGCGACATTCCGAGCGTGTTGCGCGTGTCGGTCGGGTCGATCAGTCCATCGTCGCGAAGGTCGGACGTCAGGTAGTAGGAGTGATAGGTGGCCTCGAAGTAGGCGGTCACCTCCTCTGTAATCAGAGCGATCTCTTCGGGAGACGGATCCTCGCCACGCCGACGCATCGCCGCGACCCGCACCTGCGTCATTGTGTCGGCCGCCTGCTCGGGACCCATGATCGAGGATCGCGAGTTGGGCCAGGCGTAGATGAATCGTGGATCCCATGTCCTTCCGGCCATCGCGTAGTTGCCGGCGCCCTGCGAGGCATGACAGAGCACCGACAGCTTCGGAACCGTGACATTTGCCTGAACCATCAACATCTTTGCGCCATCCTTCGTAATACCACGGCGCTCGTACTCGCGGCCGACCATGAAGCCGGTCACGTTATGAAGAAAGATCAGCGGGATCCCGTCGCGATCGCAGAGCTGCATGAAGGTCGCAGCCTTGTTCGCCGCCTCACTGAAGATCACGCCCTGATTGGCAACGATGCCGACCTTGAACCCCCAGATAAACGCCCACCCGGTGACCATTGTCTCTCCGTAGGCGGGCTTGAACTCGTGGAACATGCTCCCGTCGACGATGCGCGCTATCACCTCGCGCATTTCGAACTGCTTCTTAATGTCGTCAGGAATGATCCCGTAAAGCTCGTCGGGATCATGGAACGGGTCCTCCGGAACTCGGCGGTCGTTGTCAGACTTTTCCCGCCGCGACCAGAGACCGACGATGTCTCGCGCCAGACTGAGCGCTTCCTGCTCCGAATCGACCGCGTAATCGGCTACCCCTGACACCGACGTGTGCATGTCGGCGCCGCCGAGCTCCTCGGTTGTGTTCTCTTCGCCGGTAGCGGCCTTAACGAGCGGCGGACCGGCCAGGAAGACGCAGCCGCGCTCGCGCACCATGATCGTCTGATCGCAGAGAGTCGGCGTGTACGCGGCGCCAGCGGTGCAGTAGCCGAAGACAACTGCCAGCTGCTCGATCCCACGGGCGCTCAAGTGGCACTGCTGCTGGAAGATGTGGCCAGCAGTTGAGTAGATCTCATCCTGCAGATTGAGATTGGCGCCGCCCGAGTCCAGCATGTGGATGACCGGCAGGTGGTTCTCAAGCGCGATCTCCAGGGCTCTGATGATCTTGCGCGTAGTGATTGGGTACCAAGCTCCTCCCTTGAGAGAGCTGTCATTGGCGATCACCATCACCTCGCGGCCGCTGACAACGCCGACGCCGGTCACAAGCAGAGCCTGCGGAGCCTCACCGTCGTAGTGACGATTGGCGGCCAGCGGCATCAGCTCGAGAAACGGCGACCCCCGGTCGAGCAGCAGCTCGAGACGCTCGCGAACCGGCAGTTTCTGCTGCTCCGCTAGCCGATCAAGGGCACGCTGGGGCCTGTCAAATCGAGCGCTGCGGAGCGACTCGCGAAGTTCAGCCGAGAGCTCGAGGTTGTGTTCGCGGTAAGCGCGATAGGTCGGCGACGAGGTGTCAACGTGTGACTCGAGTCGGTGCATTTCAGTCCTCCTCAGGCTCGGCGATGAGTTCAAGCGACACTAATGGGGCGCCGCGATCAAAGGTTTCGCCCACTGCCACGAAGACCCGATCGACGACCCCGTCGCGCTCGGCGATTATCTCGCTCTGCATCTTCATGCTCTCGATCACTACCAGCGTCTGCCCGGCAGCAACGGCGTCACCCGGTTCGACTCCGACGTTGATCATTGTCCCCGGCATGGGAGCACTCGCCAGATCACCGCTGAGCGCGGCTGTGGCGAGGTTCTTCTCAGGATCGATCACCGACATCGCCCAGCAAACCCCGAACCCGTGGAGCCAGACGGTGTCGCCGGAAACGTAGGTCCAGATTCGCTCGGTGCGATCTTCGAGCGTCAGCTCGTACCCATCGCCGGCAGGCCGCAGACTGCCGTGATAATTACGCCCGTCGATCGTCAATGTGGCGCTGTCGCCATGGCGAGCGACCTCGACTGCGTGGCTACGGTCGCCGTCGAGCCCAATCTCAAATAGGCGACTCATGGACGCCACTCACCCATCTCCGCGAGCGGCTCTGGAGCCGCCAAGCGTGGATCAAAGCGCGGGCTCGCCAGCGCCGCCGCTGCAACCAGGCACCGCTCGAGTTCGGCGTCGAGAGCCCGCGGAGCGAGCTGATCGTGATGCTCGTCGAGAAACCCAGTGTGCGTATCGCCAGCCTTGAAGTGTGGGTTGGCCAGAACGCGCCCGAGATACGAAGTGTTGGTGATCACTCCCAGCAGCACGGTCGCCGCGAGCGCCGCGCGGAGGCGCTCTATCGCTTCTTCACGCGTTGCGCCGTGGGCAATGACCTTCGCGATCATCGGGTCGAACGAAGCCGTCACTTCCTGGCCCTCGACTACGCCGTGGTCGATCCGCAGGCCATCTCCGGCTGGGAAGCGAACGATGCCGAGCCGACCGGTCGCGGGAAGAAAACCGGCGTCAGCGTCCTCTGCGTAGACGCGCGCCTCGATCGCGTGCCCATTGAAATGAACATCCTCCTGGCCGAATCCGAGTGGCTCGCCAGCGGCAATCCGTACTTGCTGCTCAACAATGTCGATCCCGGTGACGGCCTCCGTAACAGGATGTTCCACCTGCAGGCGGGTGTTCATTTCGAGGAAGTAGAACCCACCGTCGTCGTCGGCGATCATCTCAACGGTGCCGGCTGACGTGTAGCCGACGGCGCGCGCTAAATCGATCGCCGTCTGGCCGATCTTTTCGCGCGTCGCTTCGTCGACAACCGGCGACGGCGACTCTTCAATCACCTTCTGGTAACGGCGCTGAATTGAACACTCGCGCTCGCCGAGATGAAGAACGGTCCCGTGCGTATCGGCGAGCACCTGAATCTCGATGTGCCGCGGCCGCTCAACGAAGCGCTCCACAAAGACACGTCCGTCGCCGAAGCTTGCGAGCGCCTCGCTAGAGGCTCGCTCGAACGCCTCGCGGCAGGCGTCGGCGTCAACCGCCGTGCGCATCCCCTTGCCACCCCCGCCTGCACTGGCCTTCAGCAATACCGGATAGCCGATCTGATCAGCAACGGCGATCGCCTCCTCGACGTCGGCGACTGCATCCTCGGAGCCAGGAAGAGTCGGCACTCCCGCAGCCTTCGCCAAGCGCTTTGACTCAATCTTGTCGCCCATCGCTCGCATCGCGTCGGGCGGCGGACCGATAAAAAGGATGCCTGCCGCGGCCAGCGCCTCTGCGAAGTCAGCGTTCTCGGAAAGAAAGCCGAAGCCAGGGTGGACTGCCTCGGCGCCGCTCTCTGCGCAGGCGGCGATGATCGCTTCCGAATCAAGATATGCGCCTACCGGCGTTTCGCCAAAGAGCTCGACTGCCTCGTCGGCCTCCCGAACCGCCCTTCCGTCCGCGTCTAGAGCGTGGTAGACCGCCACGCTTTCGATCTCCATCCGGCGAAGAGTGCGGATGATCCTCACGGCAATCTCGCCCCGGTTGGCAACCAGAACCTTCGAAGGCAGACTCACGCGCCGGCTACCGGGGAGGCCGCGTGGAGCAGGTCCAGCTCCCACTCTGCGGGTACCACGATCGGAAGTTCGAGCAGCATCGCCGCAAAGCTCTTCCCCTGAGGGTCGTAGCGGAGCGTCGAAGTGCCGCCGGTTCCGCCGAGAGCGCCCTCGAGGACGAAGTTCAATGCCGACATCCCCGGAATCTCCCAGCGATGGACGGCGCCGGTCACGTAATGATCAAAGTAGTCGGCGACGCGCGCGGTGGTCAGCTGCGACGCGATGACCTCGGCGAACTCTGGCCGCCGGGCGATCACGCCGATATTTGAGTTGTCGCCCTTGTCGCCGCTGCGAGCGTACGCGAGGCGCCTGAGGATCACGCTGACTCCACGCTCCGGAAGATTGGGCTCGCCGTCGGGCAGCTCGGGCGTACCGAACTCAAGCCCTGATTTGCCTGGCAGGATCGCGACCTCAAGCGGCTCGCCATCACTGATGACGGTGACGGGAACGGAATCCTTCTCAACCAACAGGTGGAAGACCTCAATCGAAGGCGCGACGCGCGGGCGTCCGCCAAAGAAGCCTGTCATTCCCTGCGCCACCAATGCCATCGGCGCGTACTCGACGGCGAAAGTCTCAAGCGCCGCCTTCTCCTCGTGGCGGACCCCAATCTTGACGACTGCCTCATGGGCGGCGTCCTGTCGATGATCCGGGCCATATGTGTCGCCAGCTCCGATCACCTCGATCGAAGCCTCGGTTAGCGGCGAGAAGCCGGCCTTGGCGATCAGCGTTTGGGTCCGCTCGACCAGCGCCTCGGCGACGCGCCGAGCCTTGGCGCCGGCATCAATGCCACTGAACATTGCCGTAGTCATGCAGCGGTAGCCGTTGGAGTGGGTCGCGGTGACTTTGTAGGTCGAAGGCGGCTGGCTGCCTCTGGCACCGGATACGTGCACGCGATTCTCGCCTACCTGCTTGAGGTTCACATTGCGCCAATCGCAGAGCACATCCGGCATCACGTACGCCCCGGGGTCGCCGATCTCGTAGACGATCTGTTCGGCCACTGTTGCGGTTGAAACGAGCCCGCCGCTACCGGCCGGTTTTGTAATCACGGCGGTGCCGTCGGGGTGGCATTCAGCGATCGGAAAGCCCATGTCGCTCCAGCCGGGCACCGATTCCCAATCGGTGAAGTTGCCGCCGGTGCACTGCGGGCCGCACTCGACAACATGTCCGGCGAGGGTCCCGGCCGAGAGCAGGTCGTAATCGGTGTCTGACCAGCCAAACTCGTGCAGCAGCGGCCCGAGCGCGGCGGCGGAATCTACGCTGCGCCCGGTGACAACGATGTCGGCACCGGCCGCGAGCGCTGCAGCGATCGGACGTGCGCCAAGGTAGGCATTCATCGTCATCGGCGACGCCGGGAGTGGCACACCGGTGAACATGTCGGCAGCCCCGGCTGCCAGCAGGCCGTCCAACTGCGGCATCAGATCGTCCCCCGTAACGGCGGCGACCTTGATCGGCACTCCCGCCTCCTCGGCTGCCTCGCGGAAGGCAGCGGCACAGGCTTCCGGATTGAGCGCTCCAGCGTTCGTAATTACTTTGATTCCGCGTGCGTGAATGTCCTTCAGTCGCGGCGCGATAACGCGAATGGCGTCGGGAACGAAGCCACCAGCGGGGTCCTTGGCACGTGCTCGCGCGAGCAGCGCCATCGTGATCTCGGAGAGGTAGTCGGAGATCAGGTAGTCAATCTCGGCGCCGTCAAGCAGCTGGTCAACAGCGGTGCTCGTGTCGCCCCAGAATGCTGCCCAGCAGCCCAATCTAACGGGATTCTTAGCCATGCGGGGAAGTTAAATACATGTTTAGTTGAAAGTCAAGTCCCAGCCTGCGACGATCGTGCCCGATGGCTGTCCGAAGCGCCGAGGTTACAAGGGAGAAACTGCTCCGAGCGGCGCATGAGCTGTTGGTCGAGAGCCCCGACCGCACTTCGACGGTCAGCGAGATCTGTTCCCGAGCGGATGTCAACGTGGCGATGGTGAAGTACTGCTTCGGTGGCAAGGACGCGATGCTCGACGCGCTCCTAGAGCAGGTCTTGGCGGGGCTGACGAAGGAGGTCGAAGGGCTTTACGGCATCGACCTTCCGCCTGACCAGAAGCTCCGCCGGCACGTCGGCGAGATCGTCCGCAACTACGTGCGCTATCCATACGTCAATCGACTGATGAACGTGCGATTGATGCGTTCGGATCCGGCCGCAGTGAACCAGATCAGCCGCAGCTTCGCGATCCCTGCGCGTGACTGGTACGCGCTGCTGCTCGAGGAGGGCGAAAGGGAGCAAGGGTGGCCGAAGCTCGACCCGACGCTGTTCTTCTTCTCAGTCGTCGGGCTGTGTGAGTTTCTATTCGCCGCGCAGCCGCTGCTCGAGCTCTCGTTCGACCGCCGCCTCGATGATCAGCTGGTCGACGACTTTGCCAATCAAGTGGCCGACTTGATCATCAGTGGCGTGCGAGGCGCAGGTTCATCTGACGCCGCTTGAGCGCGCCCTAGTTCAGAGTTGCGGCTACGAGCGGCTTCACGTTCTCAAGCTCGAGCACGCCGTCTACCACCTGAACCAACTGGTTGAGACGAGCAGCGTCAACAGCCATCTCGGGAAGCATCGCCCCAGCGTTCTCAACAACGCCCGCCCAATCCCAGCCGTAGGTCGAGGCGTCGGGGATTATCTCGCCAACTAGCGTTCTGCCGTCCGAGGTATCGACCTCGACTCTCGCCGCGAGGTTCACAAGCGTCTCGTCGCCGATTACCTCCGTCACCCCGACCAGCCGCATGATCGTCTCGTCATCGAACTCCTGCAGGCCGGCAAGTGTCGCCTCGCCATTCTTGAGCGTCATCGCGACGCAGAACTCGGCGCTCATCAGCGTCGCACCGACATCGCCAAACGGTCCGCTGTTGACAGTCCCCGGGTAGCTACGGTCTGCCGGATTGAGATAACAACGGATCGCAGTGGCCTGATCGGCCGAAAGATCATCCTTGGCGAGCATGTCGAGCACGATCTGGACTGGACTCTGCGTGATCGCGCAGACCGGATAGGACTTGTAGGTCACGTCCATGATCCTCCAACGATCGCCGAGCTCCCAGTCGCTGCCGACGCCGTCACCCTCGCCACCGAACGCTCGGGCGAATCCAGCAGCGCCTTCGTACCAGTTCGGCGCGCCCTTTAGTCCGCCCGCAGCCATCCGCGCGGCGATCACTCCGTTGCTGGCAGCCATCCCGAGGTGGAGCCGATATTCGGCCGAGCCGTCGATCCAAGTCTGGTTGAGACCTCCGGAGGAGCTCGACGCGATCGCGATCGCGGCAGCAGTTTGGTCTGCGTCCAGGCCTAGGACGACCGAGCTGGCAGCTGCCGCACCGAGCGTCCCGAAGACCGGCGATGAGCGAAACCCGAGCGCGGTCGTGTTCGCTGCAAGGCGTTCGCCAACAGCGGCGGCAACCTCGGCGCCGGCGACAACTGCTCGCGCAAGAGTTGCGCCGTCTGCTCCGGTCTCTTCGGCTAGAGCCAGCGCAGCAGGGACGACCGCTGATCCAACGTGCGTCTTTGCGGGGAAGTGAGTGTCGTCCTGAGCCCGAGCGTGCATCAACGAACCGTTTGCCAGCGCTGCGTACTCGGCACTAACGCGGGCGCCATCGCAAAGCACGGTCGCTGGGCCGGTCGGCTGCCCGCGAACGATCGTCCACATCGGCTCGCCGACGGAATGCGCTCCCATCGCGCAGGCCAAATTGTGAAGCAGGTTGGTGCGGAACTTCTGGGCGACTTCAGGTTGCAGTTCGCTGGAACCGATCTCGGCAGCGAAACTGCCAAGCACCTGGCCCACGGGAATGGTTACGTCGGTCATTTCGCAGCGTCCTTCGTCGTTGAATTGCCTGATTCGAGCCTCGCCGGCTCACCTAGGCCTTCACACACCGTCGCCAAGAACGGGGCAGCTTCTGCCCCTGTCAGCACGCGGTGGTCGCAGCCCATCGTCATTCGCACCCGCGTGCGACCGTCGCTCCCTTCAGCGCCGGCTCCGATGCCGAGAATCGCCGCTTGGGGTGGATTGATCAAGGGATCGAAGTCCTCGATCCCGAACATTCCAAGGTTCGAAAGCGTAAATGTCGAATCAGCCAGCATCTCGCGGGTCATCTTGCGGGCAGCTGCCAGCTCTGCTGCAGCGCGCACATTGACGGCGATCTCCTCAACGCTGCTGACGTCAGCGTCATAGATCGCCGGCACTACGAGCCCGCCCTCTACGGCGATCGCAACGCCAACGTTGACTCGGGAGTGGATCAGAACGGCATCGTCCTCCCATGATGCGTTGACGTTGAGGTGCTCACGAAGAGCCAGCGCGACAGCCTTGACGATGTAGTCGTTGATCGACGGGATTGGCCCATCGCTAGCTTCGCGAAGCTGCTTGCGAAGGACAAGAAGGTCGGTTATATCTGCCGAACGGCGCAGATAGAACGCTGGGACGGCACCAGCTTCGATCATGCGGCGGGCCATCGCGCGTCGCGCAACTCCCATCCGCGGGGCCTCCGACTCGCCGCGGCCTGAGGCTGCGCTCATGAGCTCAGGACAACAAGAATCTGGTCAACCGGGATGATGTCATCCTGCGCGACGAGGATCTCCTCAACGGTCCCACCGGAGGGAGCAACAATGTCCATGTTGGCCTTGTCGGTTGCGATCTCGAGCAGCACGTCGCCTTCGGCAACTGTGTCGCCAACGGCAACTGCGATCTCCACGACCTCGACCTCTTCAAAGCCTGCCGGGTCCTCAATCTTGACCTCTACGCGCATTCTTTAGCTCCCCTGCATCGTCTCTCTGACAGCACTCATTACATCCTCCACACCCGGTGCCCGCTCTTCAGCCAGCGGCAGCGGAGTCGGAACGTTCACAAACGGTGACGCGACGCGAATCGGCGCCGCCTTCAGCTCGCTCAGGCAAGACTCTGCGGCCAGCGCCACCAATTCCGACCCGACCGAGCACGGCGCCGTTGCCTCCTGCGCCGTTACCAGCCGTCCGGTGCGGCGAACCGACTCCAGGATCGTCTCTGTGTCAAGCGGCGAGAGCGTTCGTGGGTCGATTACTTCGACCGAGATGCCGTCCTCTTCCTGAAGGCGTTCGGCGGCCTCCAGCGCGCGGTCAACCAAACGACCGATCGCTACGACAGTCACGTCACTGCCCTCACGACGAATGTCAGCAACTCCGAGCGGGATCAACAGATCTTCGCCAACCGGCACATCGCGGCGCTGGGTAAGCAGCCCGAGGGTTTCGATGAACAGGACCGGATCATTGTCACGGATAGATGACTTGAGAAGTCCCTTCGCATCCAAAGCGTTGGAAGGCATAACGACCTTCAGGCCAGGGACCCCGCAGTACCAAGCCTCAAAGTTCTGCGAGTGCTGAGCACCGTTGGGTCCGCCGGCACCGCACATCGTGCGAATCACAAGCGGCATGTCGGCGCCGGAGAAATAGCGGAACTTGGCAGCCTGATTGACGATCTGGTCCATCGCGATCATCGCGAAGTCGAAGAACATGACCTCCACGACGGGCCTCAGCCCAACACCTGCGCCACCTATCCCGAGGCCGACGAGAACTGCCTCGCTGATCGGCGTATCACGGACGCGCAGGTCACCAAACTTGTCGAGCAGGCCGCGAGTTACGCCATACGGCCCGCCTGGCCGCGCAACGTCTTCGCCGACGAGAACGACGTTCTCGTCGCGCTCCATCTCCTCGACGAGAGCCTGATTGACGCCCTGCCAGAACTTCAGTGGACGGGTCTCGACGCTTATATCGGTCATGAGGCTGCGTAGTGTCCGATTGACAGGGAATCGAAGTCGGCCAACGGGCTCTGCTGAGCAAATGCCAACGCAACAGCGATCTCTTCCTCGATCTCGCTGTCGACCGCGTCGGCAACGTCATCGTCGATCAACGCACGCGCGCTGATCAGAGGATCGAGCGCTCTGGCCTCCTGAACCTCGGCTTCATCACGGTAGGCAGCCCGGTCGGCAACAAAGTGACCTGACCAACGGTAGGTCAGGGCCTCGATCATCGTTGGGCCGTCTCCGGCGCGCGCTCTGGCAATGGCGGTCTCCATCGCCTCGGCCATCGCTTCGACGTCGTTGCCATCGACACGGGAGCCGGGGATGCCGAACGACTCACCACGGCGCCAGATGTCTCCGGCGATGTGGACCGACTGCGGTGTCAGCTCGACGTATTGGTTGTTCTCGCAGACGAAGATCAACGGCAGGCGCCAAAGCGCAGCGATGTTCAGCGCCTCGCCGAATGCCCCTGTTCCAGTTGCGCCCTCGCCGAAGAAACAGACCGTTACGTTGTCGCTCTTCTGGACCTGCATCGCGTACGCAGCGCCGGTTGCGATCGGCAGTCCTGCTCCGACGATTCCGTTCGTGCCGAGTAGCCCAATCTCAGGAATTGCGATGTGCATCGAGCCGCCACGCCCCAACGAGTAGCCCGCACTGCGACCGAGCAGCTCGGCCATCAGACGATCGGCTGCCGCTCCCTTCGCAAGACAGTGATGGTGGCCGCGATGGGTCGAGAGGATGGCGTCCGATTGGCGCAAATGGCAGCAGCCGCCGACCGCGACTGCCTCTTGACCGATCGATAGATGCAGTGGTCCGGGGACCTGCCCCTCGTGGAACTGCTCCTCCATCGTCTCCTCGAAGCGCCGACTAAGCCGCATCATGCGATAACGATCTAAAGGCGTCGATGAGCCAGCCTCTGGAGCAGCTTGAACGAGCGGTTGCTGGTTACCCATTGGACTCCTCAATTCGATTCGTGATCGACTGCGAACTACGCACAATTACTTCTACCTACCTACCGGTAGGTCTGTTAGCTTATACACAGTCCGGGAGCCCCACGCAAACGAACCCCGAAGGGTTCGGCCGTGCGCACTGCGCGGAAGTCCGATCCGCTCAACAGATATGACCTCCGCAAATACGACTCCCACAGTCACCGAAAGCGCTCCGGCAGTCAGAGCGGACATCGTCGAAGCTGCCACTCGAGTCTTCAGCGAGCACGGCTACGACGGAGCGTCGATGGCTCAGATCGCGGCCGAGGTAGGGATGAGAAAGCCGAGCCTCTACCACCACGTGCGCAAGAAGGAGGACCTTCTCTTCGCGATCCACGGCCAGCTGATCGATGAACTAACACTTGAGACGAGGCAGGCGATCGACGCGGCCGCAGACCCCGCCGCACAGCTCGCCGCGTCGCTGCGTGTAGCGATGACCTTCGTTTCCCGCAACCGCGATGCGGTGACGGTCTTCCTCCAGGAGAACCGTGCCGTCAGAGGCGAGCGGTGGGACGAGGTTGTCGGCAAGCGTGATGCCTACGAACGCATGGTGCAAGAGATTCTCTCCAACGGCGCGGCCACGGGTGCCTTCGTCAACATCCCGCCAAAGATCGCGTCGAAGGCAATCCTCGCGATGGCCAACTGGGGCTATACCTGGTTCAACCCCGACGGCCCAATGTCGGCCGACGAGGTTGCCGACATCTTCGCCAGGATCGCACTGACGGGCCTTTCAAAACCCTAGCCAGCGGCTTAGCGCGTCGGCACCTCGATGCCTTCCAGTGTCTTGCGTACCTCGTCCTTGCGGACCTTCCCAATTGACGTTTTTGGGAGCTCCTCAACGAAGCGGACGACCGTCGGGACCTTAAACTTCGACAGTCGAGTGCGGCAGTACTCCAGAACATCCTCCTCGCTGAGCGTGTCCGGCTTGAGCGGCACGACGACCGCTACAACTGCCTCGTCGCGGATTGGGTCGGGAACGCCAACAACGCAAACTTCGGCGACCAGCGGATGGTCGCTTATCGAGCCTTCGACTTCGATCGCCGAGACATTCTCACCGGCGCGCTTGATCATGTCCTTCTTACGGTCGAAGAAGTAGAGGTACCCCTCGCTGTCGGCGTACGCGTTGTCGCCGGTGTGCATCCGCCCGTTGCGGAACGCGCCCGCAGTCGACTCCTCGTCGCGGTAGTAGCCGAGCATCAGATCCCGCCCTGGCGTCCCGCGGACGGTTATCTCACCGACCTCGCCCTGCGCCACCTCGTTGCCCTCGTCATCGACGAGCTCCAGACGCCTACCCGGCGACGGGCGCCCGATCGACGGCCACCGCCGCGGCCCGGAAACTGGAGAGACGGTCAACAGCGTCATCGCCTCCGACAGCCCGTAGCCGTTGATCAGCTCAACCCCGAAGCGCTGCTCGAACTGGTCCTTCTCCGCATCGCTTACGTTGATCGCGTAGAAGAGCCTGCGCAGTTGATGATCGGTCTCATCCGGCCCGGCTGGCTGCGCGAGCATGGTGCGCAGCTGCATCGCGACGATCGCTGTCTGAGTCGCCCGATACTCGCGGACTTGCCCCCAGAAGCGTGAGGCCCGGAACTCCTCTATCAGGATCAGCGTGCCGCCTACAGTCAACGTCGCGAAGAGCGACATCGCCTGTGCGTTGACATGGAAGAGCGGCAGCGCAGTCAGGCACCGCTCGCCCTCGTCAAGCCAGAGGCAGTGGACCGAATCGAGCCCTGAGCGGACGACTATTGCGTGCGTCAGCATCACGGCTTTGGGCTTGCGCGTGGTGCCGGAGGTGAAGATCAACTGGGCCAGATCGTTGCTCGACAGTTGTACCTCAGGGATGTCAACTCCGTCATCGATCACGCTTTGAAGCGTTCTGTATCCGTCAGCTTCGCCGCGCGCGACGAGAACCGTAGGCGCCGTTGCCACCTTGCCGGCCGCTTCTGCGACCGGCTGAACCAGTGATGGCTCGGTTATCACGAAGCGAGCAGAGCTGAAATCAATTAGGTGCTCCAACTCGCCGGCCGTGTTGGCGACATTCGATGGGACAAGCACCGCGCCGAGCCGGGCCATCGCGAACCATGCGATCAAGAATTCCGGCGAGTTGCGCAGATGAAGCACTACGAAGTCGCCTTTGCTGATCCCAAGGCCGACGAACCCACGCGCACAGAGTTCGACCTCGGCGCGCAGTTCGGCGTAGGTCAGCTCAGTTATCTCCCTCTCGGAGCTTTCAAAGATCAGGAAGGTGCTGTCGCCGCGCGCCTCTACCTGCTCGTCAAGGAGATCGATCATCGTGCGATCGCCGATTGGATCGAGCACACCTGGATTGGCAATCTGGTTCATGACGTTTTCCCCGCCGCTTTCGTTGGATTTGGATTTGCTCATGCCATGTACATCCCGCCATTGACGTCGAGCGTCGCTCCGTGGACGAAGCTTGCGAGATCGGAGACCAGCACAACTGCCATCGCCGCCTGCTCCGAAGGCTGCGAGCCGCGCCCGAGCGGGGTGCGCGAGAAAGCTTCTGACCGTGCTTCCTGATTGAGGATCGTGTTCATCTCGGTGAACGTAAACCCGGGATGGATGCAGTTGACGCGCACGCCGAGTGGCCCCGCGTAGGCCGCGACATGACGGGTCAAGCCGCCAATTCCAGCCTTTGCCGCAGCGTATGGTGCGCTCGCGCGCAGTCCACCGGTGCGCGCGGCGAAGGACCCAAACAGCACGATCCGCCCGTCACCGTGCTCGCGCATGTGTTCGACGGCTGTCTGACAGACCAGGAAAGTGCCCTTGAGGTTGATGTCGATGATCTGGTCCCATTCCTCATCGTCAACATCGGGAAGCTTTGAAATTCGATAGATCCCAGCCGAGTGGATCAGCACATCGATCTGGCCGAAGTGGTCGCGAACCTCGCCAAACGCCCGCTCGACATCGGCGCGATCGGATATGTCGGCGACCAGTCGCATGTGGCCATCGTCGGCAACAGTGTGCTGCTCAAGCGCCTGCGCATTGTTGTCGACTAGAGCTAGCTTTGCTCCCTCTCCCTCGAGTATCTCGATACAGGCTCGACCGATCCCGCTGGCCGCCCCGGTCACGATGCAGACCCGTCCTTCCAATCCACTGTTAAGCACGTCAGTACCCCTTCGCGGCATTCCAGCCGCCGTCGACAAACAAAGTTTCGCCTTGGACGTACTCCGAGGCGTCGCTGCATAGGAAGATCGCCGGGCCAGCAAGGTCGCTGACCTGACCCCACCGCCCTTGAGGAGTGTTCCCGGTGAGAACCTCCCGCATCTCTGGATCCTCGAAGTAGCGCGCACTCAGCGGAGTCTCGATCACGCCGGGAGCGATCGAGTTGCAACGAACACCCGATCCAGCGAGCTCAGCCGCGATAGACCGCGTCAGCGCGGCCACCGCGCCCTTGCTCGTGTTGTAGGCCGATCGCTCGGTCAAAGCCAGCTGGCCAGCGATCGAACCGACATTGAGAATCTTTCCTCCGCCACGGTCGATCATGAGCTTCGCCGCTGCTTGGCTGCAGATGAAGGTCCCTGTCACGTTGACGTCGATCGTTCGTCGCCATGCGTCAATCGGATGTTCCGCAAACGGCGCTTGGTAGCGAATCCCAGCGCTGTTGACAAGAAAATCGAACCGGCCAAAGCGCTCAAGAACCTCAGAGAACGCCTCTGCGACGCGCACGTCGTCGGTCACATCGCCGCCGAGCCCAAGCGCCGAGCCGCCGAGCCGCTCAGCGGCAGCAGCCGAGTCGACGAGATCGAATAGCGCAACGTCGGCGCCGGCGCCTTGAAACGCCTCAGCCAAGCCGTAGCCAATGCCACTTGCGCCGCCGGTGATCACGCCAGCTTTTCCTGCAAGAGCGCCCGTCATGCGCGTGGTGGGTCGTTAGCGGTTGGCCCGAGCAGGTCGCGAGCGATCATCCAGCGGTGGATCTCGGCCGTCCCATGGCCGATACGCCAGAGGCGCACCTGCCGGAAATAGCTCTGGACGGGATTGTCTTTCGCGTATCCGCGCCCGCCGAAGACCTGCAAACAACGATCTGTCACGCGCTGAGCCATCTCGGTTGCAAACAGCTTTGCCTTAAAGGCCTCAGTGCGCACATCACGGCCCTCGTCGGTGTGCCAAGCCGTCTGGTAGACGAGAAGCCGTGCCGCGTCAAGCTCGACGGCGCTGTCAGCGAGCATGAACTGAATTCCCTGGCGGCTGGCAATCGGCTGCCCCCAAGTGCTCCGCTGCTGAGCCCACGCGACCGCCTCGTCAAGGCAACGCTGCGCAATGCCAAGCTGGTAGGAAGCGATCTTCAGACGACCGTGGCTGAGCTGCTCGTCGGCAACGGCAAAGCCACAGTCGACGTCGCCCAAGATCTGGCCTGCGGGAATACGGCAGTCGTTGAGCTTGATCTCAGTCGGTTCCCAGGCATCTCCCATCGTTGGGATCGTGCGAACCACCTCATACCCAGGCGTCCCCGAATCGATCAGAAAGATGCTGACTCCGCGTGAGCCTTTCTCCGGGCTCGTCGACGCAAAGAGAATCAAGAACTCGACTCGCTCAGCGAGACCGATGAAGAGCTTCTGACCATTGATTACCCACTCGTCCCCGTCTCGCACCGCTGTCGTCTCGATCGCGCCGAGGTCGGACCCAGTCCCAGGCTCAGTGAACGCGTAACAACTGCGCCGATCGCCGCTGACGACGGACGCGAAGTAAGGCTCCCATTGCTCTGGTGAGCAGTGGTAAAGGACCGGCTCCGGCGCACCGCCCGTTTCAAACATCATTGGGTGGCGGTTGAGCTCCTCGTGAACGGCGCAAACGGCCAGCTGCCCCATTCCCAGGCCGCCGTGCTCCTCGGGGACATCGATCGCCCAAAGACCGAGAGCGCGCGCCTCCTCCTGGAGCTGGGGGCGCAGCGCCCATGGAACGTTGCCGTTCAGCAGGAACTCCTGCTCGAGCGGTGCAAGGCGCTGCTCGCGGAACTGGCGCGCCACGGCAACAAGCTCCTGCACGTCGGTGGGAAGATCGAAGTTCACTGCGCTGCCTCAGCCTTCTCAGGGAACGGTTGAAACAAAGTCCTGACAGGGTTGACCGAGCCGTCGGCATAACCGTCGAACGCAGCAATCACTTCGTCGAAGCCAACCCGCCGTTCAATGATTGGGGCAAGATCGAGCTCGTTACTGCCGATCCAATCGACGACGTCCTGAAAGTCAGCGCTGGAGTAGCCGTAGGAGCCGTAGATGCGCGTCTCACGACCGACAACGTCACTGACCGGCAGCGGAATCTCGTCCTCCCAGATCCCGACCAAGACGACGATTCCCTTGAGCGGCACAGCCCGGATCGCCCCCGCGAAGGTTTCCGGCCGGGCGACACAGTCGAGCGCCACATCAAATTGTGCACCCGAGCCCAGAACCTCCGACGGATCGGCCGTTTTCAACCCGAGCTGCTCGCAGATCACGCGGCGCTCGGCGATCGGCTCGAGGACGAGCACTCGATCGCCAACGCGGCGACGGGCCGCGAGCGCAGCGCCGATACCGACGATCCCGCCGCCGATGACCAGCACCGAATCTGTGCTGCCAGGGTCGGCGAGGCGGAGCCCGTGAGCGCCGACGCAGAGTGGCTCGGCGAGGGCCCCGATCTCAAGCGGAGTGTCCTGGCCGAGAGGGAAGAGGTTGCTCGCAGGAGCAACAATCATTTCGGCGTACCCGCCAGGCGTGGCAGGAGCGCAGCCAAGAACGGCGCGCTTGGAGCAAAGGTTCTCGTCGCCGGCGGCGCAGTATCTGCATTCGCCGCAGCCAAGGATTGGGTTGACTGCCACCGCGGTACCGAGCTCCAAGTTGTCAATGTTGGCACCCAGTTCTGAGACGAAACCCGAAACCTCGTGCCCCATCACCAGTGATTCTCCCTCGCCGATCACAGCGTCGCGGCGATCGTTGAGACCGCTGTAGCCGTAGACGTCGGACTTGCAGAGGCCAGTCGAGTGAACGCGCACCCGCACTTCACCAGATGCGAGCGGTGGCTCAGCGACCTCTTCTATCGCCAGCTCCCGATTGCCTTTGTAGGCCAAGCTGCGCATCCTTCAACCGATCCGATCTCTTCTGAAGTTCATCGTTTTCATTCGCCTCAAATCGCCGCGCAATTGACCAATGAACGCGATCGGGACGGCGCTAGCGCCGTCCCGATCAGTCATTCATTGCGGATCTGTTCCGCTTCCTTGACTACTTAGCGTTGGTGAACTGCGCTGCCCACTTCGCTGCGAAGTACGCAGGAACATCAACCAACGGAGCTACGTACTCGCCTACCGGAGGCAAGTCTTCCGTCGTGATCAACTGGTACGAGAACATGTCGCCTGCACCCGGGTAGATCGGCTGATCTTCCTTCGAGATCTCCGTCTGACGCGAGAAGAAACCAGCAAGCTGGTCTCCTGCAATCCAGTTGGCTGCATCGTAGTTGGCCTCTGACGTCATGTCGATCTGACCCTTCTTCATCAGAGCGAGCGTGCCGAGGTCAGCATGGAACGTGGCGACTAGTGGCCGGTCCGGGAAGGTCTTTCCCTTGTACTTGGCGTCGATCACGCCTCCGCCAACCTGGCCGGTCGTGTCGAACGTGAACCAGTACGCACTGAGATCCGGCGTCTTGGTCAGGTTGTCAGATACGGCCTTCTTCGTGAACGGAACCAGCGTCGCAGCGTCGGTCTCGTAATCGGCAACGATGTCAATCGCACCCGGGTTGTCCTTCACGTACTTGCGGAACGTGTCGGTACGTGAGGAGCCCCAAGCTGCCGGGAAGTCCTGAATCGCAACCTTCGCGCCCTTGATGTCCTTGAGCTTCGCGACAAGGGCGTCGGTCAGCACCTGACCGGCCTTCGTCTCGTCGGGACCATAAGTACCGCTCAGGTCACCGATCTCGATCGACCCGCCACCGACTTGGATGACTGGGACGCCGGCCTTCATCGCCTTGTTGAGAACAGGCTGAATCTGACCTGGCTCGATAGCGACCTCAACGATCGCGTCTACGCCGCGGTCAAGCAGCGAGTTGCCGCAAGCCAAGAACTGCGCTGGCGTGCCCTTGCCGTCACATTGGATTGACTTCCAACCCAGCATCTTGTTGACCAGTGTCTGGGTATCCCGCAAGCGATCCGATGACTCGATTCCGCCAAGGAAGTTGATAATTCCCACAGTCTTCGTGGGCAGCTCGATCGGAGCACCAGCTTCCTTACCGGCTGCCGTTCCCTGCTCGGTCGCCAGTGCGGTGCGGTCGCCGGTGCCTGCCCGGATTCCCTCACCCTTGGTTGTTGTATCTGAGCTCGAGTCGCTGCCGCAACCTGCAACGGCAAGCGCAACGACGACGATGGCCAGCAGACCAGCGCCTCGCGTGAGCTTAATTGATTGACTGATTCTGCTCATGAATTTCCTTCTCTCCTAGTTGGATTATTGAACGGCCGACACGAACTAATTCCCCGCCGACATTTTTCTGTGCCACCTACCGCTGAACGATTCGATCTAAGTTTGTGACTCGCGCCACCGAGAGCTACAGAGCGCCCGGCCGATCGTGTGAAATTCATCTCAGCGCCCCCTTGCGGGACTCGTCGCTGTAGCACGATTCAACCAACGCGGACTCGGTTATCTCATCGCCTGTGAGCTGATCGACCAGTCGTCCTTCGGCCATCACAAGAACGCGGTTGCATGAACCGGCGAGCTCAACGAACTCTGATGAGATGAAGATCACACCCTTGCCTTTCTCTGCGAGCTCAGTCATCAGGTTGTAGACCTCCTCCTTGCCTTCGACGTCGATCCCATGCGTCGGCTCGTCGAAGATGAAGATGTCAGCGCCGGAGTCGAGCCACTTCGCCAGAACCATCTTCTGCTGATTGCCTCCGGACAGGAAGCGAGCGGGATGTTCAACATCGCCAACCTTGATGTTGAGGCGCTCGACAAGATCGCGGGACGCTGCCCGTTCCTTGGCGCGGCTGGGAACCGGCATCGGGGAGGACACACGGAAACTGCTCAACGAAGGGAGCGTGATGTTCTCGCGGACGGAGAAGCTGAAGACGGCGCCTTGCGTTTTGCGATCCTCGGGCAGCAGCACAATCCCTGCTGCCATCGCGTCGCGCGGCGAGCGAATCTTGACTTCCTGACCGCGCACACTGACGCTGCCCGCTGCCGCCTTGTCGGCTCCGAAGATCAGACGAACAAGTTCGGTGCGACCAGCCCCTACCAGCCCAGCAATACCGAGCAGCTCTCCCTCTTTGAGCGTGAAGCTCGCGTCCTCGACAACACCTGGGAGAGTCATCCCTTCGACCTTCATCAGATCAGCCGCGCCGCTGGGAAGCACATACCGCTTGCGCGTCTCAACCGCTTGTCCAGAGCCGGTGATCTGTGAGATCAACTCCTGCTTCGTGACATCCTTGGTAAGCGAGTTGTAGACAGTCTTGCCATCGCGCATGACCGTCACGCTGTCGGTCACTGAGAAGATCTCATCGAGGCGGTGGCTGACGTAGAGGATTGCCACGCCGCTGTCACGCAGATTGCGCAGGACGCGATCGAGATGCTCGATCTCAGTGTCGCTTAGCGATGCTGTCGGCTCGTCAAGTACCAGCAGACGAGCGTTCGCGGCGAGTCCATGCGCGATCATCACCATCCGCCGGTGAGCGATGCTGAGGCTAGAGAGCGGGGCGGCAGGGTTGATGTCAACCTCAAGGCGCTCAAGAACCTTTGAGGCGTCCTGCCTCATCTGGCGCCGATTGACGAAGCCGACGCGCTTCGGATAACCAAGTCCCAGCAGGACGTTTTCAGCTACCGAGAGGTTGGGAACATCCGCCAGCTCCTGGTGGACGAAAGAAAACCCGAGCGCCGCTGACGCGTGTGGGTTATGGATCTCAGTGACTTCACCATCGACAATAATCTGGCCACTCTCGGGCAGCACGACACCCGCAAGTGCCTTGATCAGCGTGCTCTTGCCCGCGCCGTTCTTGCCCAGCAAGCCGAGCACATTCCCCGGCGGGATCGTGACATCCACGCCATCGAGCGCAACTACGCCTGGGTACGCCTTGACCAGCCCCCGAACCTCAATCGTCCCGGTCGGGCCGCCTTCAATCATTGGCTCTGCTGACCGATCCGGCTGATTAGGACTGCGGCGATGAGGATGCCGCCCTGAACCAAGTTGATGACGTAGGTCTCGAAGTCGAGCATGATCAGGCCGGTCTGAATGACGCCCAAGAACAGGACTCCGACGATCGTTCCCGGAACGTTGAACTCGCCAGGCCGGAAGACGGCAGCGCCGAGGAACGCGGCGGCAAACGCCGGCAGCAGATACGCGACGCCACCGTTAGGCGAGTACCCAGCGGCCTGCGCCGTCAGCAACATGCCAACGACCGCTGCCGTCAGCGCAACGATGATGAAGCCAAGAACCCGGAGCTGACGAACCCGAACTCCTGAGAGGCGAGCAGCCTCGGCGTTACCGCCGATCGCGTACATGTAGCGACCGATCTCAGTCCGATCCAGGAGCAGCCAGATCAACGCAGCGATCACCGCTGCCAGCCAGATCAAGTTGCTGACGCCCAGCACTGTGCCTGTAGCGATCGCGGTGAAGCTCTCCGGAAACCCAGTAAAGACTGTGTCCTGCTTCGTCAGCGCGTACTCGACCCCGGTCAAGATCGTTCCCATTGCGAGCGTGATGATGAATGACGAACCACCCAAGTAGGCGACCATGTAGCCGTTCGCTACGCCCACCAGGATCGCAATGGCGATCAGTGCCAGCAGCGACATCTGCCACGGCCAGCCAAAGGTCACCGTGAACGCCGTCAGAACCCCTGTGGAAAGACCGATCATCGCACCAAACGACAGGTCGAAGTCCTGCATCACGAGCACGACGGTCAAGCCGACAGCAATGATCAGCGACGGCGCCGCGAGAGTCAGAATTGACTCCAAGTTGCGCCCAGTAGCAAAGCTTTCTGGCCGCAACAGGCAGAAGACGACAATAGTGAGGAAGAACGCTACGAGCAGCCCGTACTTGCTCACGAACTGGCTGCGACCGCGGGAGGGAAGCTCGGTCGCCGCCGCGCCTCCTTCTAGGTCAGGGCTTGATGTCTCAGTTGGGTTCGGTGCCGCGTCAGCCATAGAACATCTCTCCCTTGTTCAGCCCGCATCATCTCCGCCTACCCAGCGGTCGGGTACTAGCGCAAGCGCTAATTGGCCCCGAGTCGCAAGTAGCCCGATCTAAGCCAGCTATCTGTACACCTGTCTCAAGCGACAGCCAGCCGCGCTGTAGCCTTCGCGAGATGGAACCTGAACCCGGACTCAAAGTCGAGTTTGACGATGGCGTAGCGCACCTCGTGCTCGACTACGCACCTGTCAATCAGTTCGACGAACACTTCCTCACAGCGATCACCGAAGCCGTCGAGACGCTTCCCTCCGACGTGCGCGCCCTAGTCGTCAGCAGCTCGGTCGATCGAATCTTCGCTGCCGGTGGCGACATCCCGTGGATGGCGAGCGCACCGCTGGAGGAGCAACTGCGATTCGTTGATCTCTGTCAGAGCACCTACTCACTCTTTGAGCAGGTTCGATACCCGACGATCGCGGCGGTTGAAGGCGCCTGCCTCGGTGGCGGAATGGAACTGACACTTGCCTGCGACATTCGAATCCTCGGCCCCGACGCCAAGCTCGGGCTGCCAGAGGCGACAATCGGCCTGATCCCAGGAGCCGGAGGGATAACCCGGCTGGTTCGCGCGATTGGACGCGGCGCAGCACACGACCTTCTAATCACGGGGCGTCGCGTGACGACCACTGAAGCGATCGCGATCGGTATCGCGAGCCGCACCGCAGAGCGGGGAGAAGCAGTCGCGGACGCGCTGACGTTGGCGCGAACGCTTGCAGACGGGCCAACCGAAGCGATCGAAGCAACAAAGCGGCTCGCCGTGATCGCCTCGCAGGGCACGATCCCTGAGGGTCTCGCGCGCGAGCGGGAGGCCTGGGAGTCGCTCAGGCCCTCGGCCAAGACTCAGGAAGGGTTGGAAGCCTTCGCCGAAAAGCGCAAGCCGGATTTCCGCGCGGCAGCGCGGCGGGCAGAACAGAGTTAGGACGAAGCCTGCGCTAGCCAGCGACAGGCGCCAGCCGGACATCCCAGACCGGCTCGTCGTCCGGCCGGCAGAACTCACCATCCAGAGCGATTCCGCAGGATGGGCAGAGGTACGAACGCCAGCAGAGCTCGTGCCCGATCTGTTCAACCGGGTCGCTGAAGTGAGTTCCAAGGTCCGCCGCAGGAATCTCAAGCCAAGCTGATCCAAGCCGATAGTTACCCTCGCGCGGAGCCAACTCCTGCTGGCACGCGGCGCATCCGAGCGCATCGCCATTGCTGCCGGGGCCGACAGCAACTGTCGCCAACGCGTACTGAGTGACCGAAGCGAGTGATCCTTCGGCAGGCTCACGCGGCGGCTTTGCGCGCTCAAGCCGACCGGCGAGCAACTCGGCGCGCAGCTTGTCGGTCGCAGGCTGGTCCAAAGCACCGTCCTGACCCAACGCGACCCCGTAGATCGCTTCCGCATCAGCAACAGTGATCTTGCCCTCGCGGACGTCCTCTTCGACCATCTCAGGTATCCGTAGGACAGGATCGCCGTACCCTGCGCCTGGGTTTGGAAGGACCTCGAAGACGTCGTTCTCCGTGATCCGGTTGTTGAAGATCTTTGGCGGCGCAGGGGTTCCCTCAGGCGCCATCTCACGCAGATCTTCCGGGGTGCCTGGCAGCCGGCCTTCGGCAAACCAGTCCTGGATCGCGCAGTCCTCAGCTCGCCACATCGTGCCTCCGGTTGCCGGCCAGCCACCGAGCACGCCGATTCCTTGGGTCACACTCTGAGCCAAGCCGCCGGACGAGATGTAGTGCTCGGCTGACCTATGGCCGACCATTCCTGAAACCAAACATGCCCCTCCGCGCCAGCGGCCATGGCCGCCGGAGTCGGTCGCCTCGCGGCGGTAGAGGTAGATCATCGGGATCTCGCGTTCCATCGCCTCGACGCTGCCGACAGGGTTCATAGTCGCGCTCATCGTGCCGCCGTGCTCCAGCCCATCTCGCCAAGGGAACGCGCCGAGGCCGCCTACGACCCCGTCCATCGGGAAGTTGGCCGTCGGCGTCCCGTACTGATCGACCCCGAAGGTGTGGTTGTAGATCAGCGTCGCTGCTCCCGAGGCCGCGAAAGTCTGGTGCGCGGCAGCTTCGTTGGTGGAGAGCATCTTCATATTCAGATGCTGAGCTTGAACAAGCGCTACCACCAGACCTATCGAGGTACTGCAGGCGGCGGGGTGGTTGGCAGCCGTGATCGTTCCCCGTTCGAACTCGAAATCGACCTGCTCCAGCAGGCCCGCGGCGCAGAGATACTGGTCGAAGCAGAGGAATGTCAGCAACGAGTTGGTGATGCATGCCCGCAGCACGCCGGCCGTGATGTTGAACGAGCCGACGCTCGGGTCGGTGCCACTGTTCGTATAGAGCAGCCTGTCGCCCTCCTTGCGGACCGTAAGACTCACGCGGTAAGGCTTCAGATCTCCGACAACAGCGCCGGCGACATACCGAGTGTCGGTCCACTCGCCGTCAGGGAGCGCTTTTAGCCTCTCGCCAACGACACCAGCCGTCGTCGAGATCATCTTGCGCATTACTCCCTTGACCTGGCCTGCGCCGTAGCGACCGACCATGTCGAGAACGCGCTCGCGCGCGAGTTGCACCCCGGCGATCTGCGAACGGAGCTCAAGCGTCATCAGTCCGGACAGCCGCGAGCGACGAACCCAAGCGTCGACCACGTCTTCGCGGATCTTGCCGGCCTCGACCAGCTTGATCGGCGGGAAGAACGTGGGCTCCGAGTAGACGTCGTGGGCCTGCTGCGTGAAGCCGCCCGGCTCAACGCCTCCCAATTCACGCTGATGGATCACGTTGTAGACCCAGGCGAAGAGCTTTCCTTCCCAGAAGACCGGCGCGTACACGGCCGTGTCCATCTGGTGGTTGGTGCCGATCCACGGATCGTCTTGAAGGAAGATGTCGCCCTCGCCGATCCCTACATTCATCGACCGGTGCTCGAGCGTCCACTTGACGACAAGGTCGGCACAGCCGCTGAAGAAGAGGTTGCCCGGCCCGAAGCAAACTCCGGCGCCGTCCTCGGTCTGAATCGAGGTGTTGAAGTCGTAGCCGAAGACGACGACCTGGCTTCCCGAGACACGACGGATTGTCTCCTGGTGATCCCAGTTGACGTTCCAGAGCTTCGAGCGCAGAACCTCGTAGGAGATCGGGTCGATATCCGTTTCGAAATCGGTGTCGAGCTTCAGCGAAGGATCGATGACGAGCTCGGCCGGAGGCAGATAGCCTCGCGCGAAACTCTCCGCACGACGCTCACGCTCGTTCTCAAGGGTCCGCTCTACAGTCGTATCGCTCACGCTTACGCTCCCGGCTCGATGGTTAGGTTGCCGCCCGGTTCGACGGTCAAGTTGAGGCCCGGTCGCAGCACCGCTGTGGTGTCCGGGTAGTCGATGAGTGCAGGGCCGGAAAGGGCTGTGCCGGCGGCCAGCGATGGGCCGTCAAAGACCGGTGTCGCCGATGTCTCTCTGTGCTCTGACCAGTAGACATCGCGTTCCCCTGACGGTTTGGCATCGGTCGTGCCGCCGGGTTCGGCGTAGCCGGTAACCAGCGCTCGCAACGGTTCGGCCGGTTCGACCAGCAGCCTCAGCGCCATCAGGTCGATCCCGCCCTCTGGGTATCCGACGCCCTCGCCGAACCTGCGCGCGTAGGTGCGCGCGAAGCTCTCGACGATCTCTTCCATCGCTGCCTCGTCCAAGTCGCCGTCAGGCACATCGGCCTCGACGTCGTAAACCTGAAGCGCATACTTGAGGTCCGCGCTGCGCTTAGAGCTGAGCGAATTCCAGTCGACGTTTGAGCGCTCGGCGTCAGCACGCGCAACCGCTTCAAGCCGCTCGAACTCGCTGGCAACTCGAGCGCTGTCGAGCGGAGCTTTCATGAAGCCGGGCGCCTCGTATGTTCGGCCGTAGCCCTCCAGCCCGATCCCGTACGCGGACCAGACCGATGCCAGATCACCGACGGGAATGACGACGCGGTTGATACCCAACCCGCGCGAGAAGAGACCAGCATGCACGGCCCCGCCGCCGCCAAACGCGTAGAGCGCGAAGTCACGCGGGTCGTGGCCACGCGCGATCGTCATGCTGCGGATCTTGTCCTCCATCAGGTTGTCGGCAACCTCCTGGATTCCCGCAGCGCACTCCATCACGCCGAGTCCAACCTGCTCGCCGAGCGCTGCGATTGCAGCTTCAGCGGCCTTGATATCAAGCTTCATCCGCCCGCCGAGGAAGTTCTCGCCATTGACGAGCCCTAGTACTAGGTCGGCATCGGTGACGGTTGGTTGCGTGCCGCCGCGGCCGTAACAAACGGGGCCAGGATCGGCGCCCGCGCTCTGCGGTCCGACGCGCAAAGCGCCCGACTGCTGCTCGACCCAAGCCAAACTTCCGCCGCCCGCGCCGACCGACTCGACGTCAACCATCCGCAGGAAGAGATCGTGCTGTTCAACAACGACGCCGTCGCGGATTGGCAGCCGAGCCTCGGCGATCACGCTGACATCGAATGTCGTACCGCCCATGTCGGCAGCGATGATGTTCTCATGACCAACTTCTGCGCCAGCCTTGGCGCAGGCAATAACGCCTCCGACCGGTCCAGATTCGAGCGTCATCACGGGCCGGTCGATCACGTCGGTGGCATCGATCAACCCACCGTCGCACTGAGCGAACAGCAGGCGATCCGTGTAGCCGCGCTGCTCAAGCTTCGCTAGCAAGCTGCGGACGTAGTCGCTCATCAACGGTCCGATGTAGGAGTTCAGAACGGCGGTCGCGGCGCGCGGGTATTCACCCATCCGCTGAGCCAACCGTGCTCCATAACTGACGTAGAGATCTGGGTAGCGTTCGGACAGCACTTCGCGCGTGCGTTCTTCGTGCTCATTATTCAGATGGCTCCAGAGGTAGCTGACGGCGAGCGTCTCGACTCCCTGCTCGAGCAGCGAGTCGACGCTCGCGATCAGCTCGTCAACGTTCAGCGGAATAACAACATCGCCGAAGCAGTCGATCCGCTCGGAGACCTCGCGCACATCCTCACGACGGACGAAGCGCTCCGGCAGCGAGCTGGCGGCGTAGTTGAGAATCCGCTCAACCGGCTGACCATTCGTGCGGCCCGTATTGTTGAGCAGACGGAGAGAGTCGCCGTGGCCAACTGTTGAGACGAGCCCAACGCGCGAACCGGTGTGGCTAACTACAGCGTTGATGCCGACCGTCGTGCCGTGCGACATCCGCGCCGTCTGAGCGAGCAGTTCGGAGAGTTCGACGCCTAGCGCTGACGCCCCAGTCTCAAGTGAATCGATGAAGCCTCTCGAAAAGTCGTCTGGCGTTGACGGCGACTTGGCAATCGTTACGGCACCGTTGCCGTCGACGATCGTGCAGTCCGTGAACGTCCCTCCGATATCGATGCTTACGCGGTAGTTGCTCATGATCCTGTCCTGCTCCCTCCGTTGACACTTAGGTACTCCCCGGTAACGAAATCAGAGCCTGGGGAGACGAGGTAGAGCACGGCGGCTGCGATGTCATCCGGCAGCCCGTGCTCTCCTTGCTTGCCATGGCGATGAAGTGGAATGTCGGCTGCAAGGCCGGCGATCGCTTCGTCGTCGAACTGGTCGTGGATGTCAGTTCGGATGAAGCCAGGGTTGATCGCGTTCACGCAGATCCCGAACTCGCCAAGGTTGCGCGCCAAAGAGACGGTCAGCCCTAGAACTGCTCCCTTCGAAGCGGCGTAGGCAGGGTTCGTTGTCGGACGACCTTGTTGCGCCGCGAGCGAACCGATGTTGACGATCTTGCCGTAGCGGCCTTCGCGCATATCGGGAAGGCAGGCGCGGATGCACCAGAAAGTCCCGGACGAGTTGACGCGGAAGTGGCGCTCCCAGTCCTCATCGGTTACATCCCATGGAGCGACTGCGTTTACGACGCCGGCAACGTTGACGAGGATCTCGATCGGACCGAGCGCGGCACGCGTCTGAGCAGCAGCGTCGTCGACCGCAGCCGAATCGCCGATGTCGACCGCAATTGGAAGCAGCTCGCCATCGACGGTGCTGATCGCCCGGGCAGCAGCAACGAGGGGCTCCTCCTTGACGTCCCACATCGCGACCTTGGCCCCCTCGGCGTGGAGCAGCTTCGCCGTGACGCGTCCGAATCCGCCAGCAGCGCCGGTTACAACCGCGACTTTTCCATCAAGTTGACCCATCTAGCTAACTCTCCGTTCCGCCGAGGATGCCCTCGGAGCCGTATTGAGCTATTGCCTCGGCGACTGGCCTTGCACCATCCAGCCGCTCCGCTCGGAGCTCTCCGCGCCTCGCCAAAGTGGCCGCCGCGTCGTTGCCCGAGACGTCGGCCGAAACCCCGTAGATCATCTCTGCGTCCGAAGCTCCACAAAGCCCGGCCTGCAAGTCCGCAACGACCAGCTCGGCATCGCGCTGGAGCGGGTCACCAAAACCAGGGCCACCTTCGGTGCGTGTGATCAACATGTCGCCCGTCGAGAGCGTTGTGCGCGCTTTAGCGTCCAGAACATCTCGGGCTTCAAACTGCACTTCGGACTCGCCGCTGACGAGCCTCCCGGACTCAAGCTGCGCGCGCGCGTCAGCGCCGCGCAGAATGATGTTCGTGTTCAGAGCACACGGATAACCGCCATAAAGACCGGGCGCGCCGGGCTGGGCTGCGCCGTGCGTCGTGACGATAACTTCAAGATCGCGATCAACGTCGTAACTGATCGTTCCGACTTCGATTCCGGTGCCGCCGCGGTAGCGACCGTGGCCGTAGCTCCCGGGTGCACGATGGCGGTAGAGCTCGAGGACCGGGAAAACCTTCTCATTGGACTCAACGTTCGGGCAGACACACGAAACGGACTCGAAGTAACCACCGCAATCGACACCGTCGCCCCAGCGTCGTGCACCTCCGCCGCCAGCCGCGTTGTCGAACATCAGGCTGGCCAGTGGCTCGCCGTACTGATCGATTCCGGCGAGGATGACAAGGTTGAAGTAGGGATACCAAACCGCCATCGACTCGTCCCTGAGCTCGCCGCTTGAAGCCAGCATCTTGCCAACGACAGTTCCGGCAACATTCTCGGTCGCTTCCTCCCCGCAAACGCTGCCGCCGCTGCAGGCGGCCGGATAATTACAGTTGTTGACGGTCCCGGGTTCGCTGACGATCTCGACAATGTCGCGCAAGCCACCTGTCGACCAAGGAATCTCGTACGCCAGCATCACAAGCACGGCGACCATCACACCCCCGCGCAGGCCGCTGATCGTGCAGTTGATCATTCCCGGCGCCTCCGGCGAGGTGCCGGTGAAGTCGAACAGCAGCTTCCCGTCACGCTTCTCGAGCCTCAGCTTGACCTCGTATAGCTCATAGTTGACTCCGTCGTGATCGAGGTAGACATGGTCGTACCACTCACCGTCGGGGATCTGATCCAGTCGCGACCGAACAGTCTGCTCGACCTCCTCCTGGATTTGAGTGGTGGCGGCCCTAAATGCCTCCTCGCCGTAACGGTCAACAACTTCGAGCACGCGGCGACGGGCCGTTACCTGTGAGGCGACTGTCGCCCGCAGGTTAAGGCCGTTCATCATCGGAGTTCGAGTGTTGCGCAACAGCAGCGTCTCAACCTCGGTGCAATAGCGCCCCGCATCCATCAGTTTCAGCGGAGTGATGATCGGGCACTCTTCGAAGACATCAGATGCCCCAACAACGAAACTCCCCGGCACTGGTCCGCCAACGTCCTGGTAGTGCATCACCAAAGCGCCCCAGGCGATGATCTCCTCACCGGCGAAGAACGGCGTCACGACAACGAAGTCATTGAAGTGAATTGCGCCGACCCAAGGGTCGTTCGTGATGAACATGTCGCCGTCGCGGATCTCAGGGAAGCGCTCGATGATCGCCTTCACGGTCATGTCGAGCCCGGTCGTATGGAAGAGCACGTAGACACCGGCGAAGAGTCCGTTGCCGTCTCCATCGAGCAGCCCCGCATTGAAATCAAAGGCCTCATAGATGAACTGGCTGCCGGACTTGCGAGCCGCAGTCTGCGCCTGCTCGTCATTGATCGCCCAAAGGCGGTTACGAATTACTTCGTAAGTGATCGGATCGAGCCTGCCATCGGTCACGCTTGCACTCTGCGAACCGAAGTCCTGCTTCTCGGGAATTGCCACGTAGATCGATCCCCGTTCATCAACCTCGGCCGTAAAACCGGGTGGGATGAGGACGCTGTCGCCGTAGCGCTCAATCACTGCTGGGCCCTCAAGACGGTGGCCAGGCGCCATCGCGTCACCATCGAAGACTGCTGTCAACTGGCGGCCATAGCCGTCGAAGTACGCCTCCCGCTCGCCGCTACGCGCAGCCGCGACGTCACCTTCAGCAGGTGCCGGGCGCGGAAGCTCGGTTACCGAGGTCGGGATCGTCGCCGTCATTCGGAAAGTAGTGATTTCAACCCCAGCTTCGGGGTACGCTGAACCTTCGCCGTAGGTGCTCTCGTAGCGTTCGGTAAATCCGTCGATCAGACGATCGACCCCTTCTGGGTCGAGAGTCAGATCGTCCGGAACTTCAATCTCAAGCTCATGGACTTGGGCTCTGAAACGCATCAGCAGGAAGCGGCGGAATGTCGCCTCGGATGCCGACTCTCCCTCACGCTCCAGCTGCGCTTCAGCGGTCGACCGCAGCTCTGCGAAGAGATCCGACATCGCCTCGAAGTCACTCTCCCCGAAAGGCGTCGACATCGGACGCGCGCGGTCGAACGAGTGCCGCAGATCAGCAGTCAGCATCCCGAGCGCACTAAATGCGGTCGCTTCGCTGAGTACGTGAATGCCCTTGACGCCGGCCTCGGCCGAGTAGCCAACGGCATGGGTCGCCGCCGCGCCGCCGTAGGCAAAGAGTGCGAAGTCGCGCGGGTCATGACCGCGCTCGATGCTCGACGCGCGCAGCAGGTCCGCCATGTGCGAGTTCATGATCCGGTGCACGCCGGCAGCGGTCTCCTCTACCGACTGACCGAGCTTTTCGGCCAGGACCTCGAACGCTCGGAATGCGGCGTCGCGATCCAGCTCCATCGCCCCACCAAGGAAGTTGTCTGGATTGAGATAGCCAAGAATGACGTTGGCGTCTGTCACCGTGGGCTCAGTCCCTCCAAGCCCGTAGCAAGCAGGGCCGGGGCGGGCACCGGCCGATTGGGGGCCGACCTTTAGGACTCCTATCTGATCAATCCAAGCGATCGATCCTCCGCCAGCGCCGATGCTCTTGACGGCGACCTTCGGAACCTTGAAGGCATACTGCGCGATCACAGGCTCCTCCTCGAGTTGAAGGTCATCGTCGATCACGAGCGAAACATCAAACGATGTGCCTCCGACATCGGTACAAATGATGTTCGGCTCACCGTAAGCGCGCCCGACAAATCGTGAGCCCAGCGTGCCACCGACAGGCCCCGAATCGAGCAGGCTCACGGGCCGCTCCCGCGCGCTCTCGATTGGGACGACACCGCCTTCCGCAGTCATCAGAAGCACTGGTGCTTTGAGACCACTTGCGCTCATCAGTTCCTGCAGCCCACCGAGATACTTCGAAATCGGAGGCCCAAGGTACGCGTTCAGCGCCGTCGTTACCCCGCGCTCGTACTCGCCTAGTACCGACGCAACATCGACCGAGGCAGAGATGAAGAGGTCGGGCATCGCAGATGACAACGCGGCGACCAAACGCCGCTCGTGATCGGGGCAGAGAAAGCTCCACAGGAGGCAGATTGCGACCGCGACAACACCAGAATCGCGAACCCTCTCAACGACCGCTGCGATCTCGTCATCTTCTAGCGCAATGACGACGCGTCCTTGGTAGTCGATCCGCTCCGTAACACCGAAGACGAGATCCCGCTCGATCAGCGGTGGATCGGCCATCGAAAGCCGGTTAAGATGCGAAATCTCGCGCTCCGATAGCCCCGCTCGCTTCTGAAAGATCTTGCCGATCGCGAGAGTGTCCTCGTGGCCAGCGGTCGTGATGTATGCGGTCTTTACCCCGTCCCGTTCAATCATCGCGTTGGTCGCCACAGTCGAACCATGGATGAAGCGCTCGGTACCTTCTAAGACCTCGTCCAACGGTTTGCCGAGGCGCTCCGCCGCGGCCCTGACCGAATCAAGCACTCCGGCACCGAGGTCATCGCGTCGGCTGGGTGCCTTTGCAGCCACGACCCGGTTGCCCGCGACGTCGTGGATCACGCAATCAGTGAAAGTACCTCCGATATCTACCGCGATGTTGTACATAGGATCGCGCGCCTAACGCGCCTTCGAAAGAGTCTCAGGATCAAGTCGCCACTCGAGCATGATCGGGTCTCCGTGCTGCTGAACGTTGACGGCAATCAGCAGAGCGCAGCTAGGGCAGAAGAACTGACGCGCAACGAGCCGCTCCGTCATACCGACCGAGTTGAGCGCACTCAGGTCGGAGATTGACAGCTCCTTAAGCACGGCCCCAAGCTTGGGATCGTTCTCAATTCCCCCGTAACGATGCCCACACTCAGAGCAGTGGATCGACCATCTCGATTCATCGTCCGCGTTTCTCATCAAGACAAACGCGTCGCCCACCGTCGGCGCGCGATCCGGCTCCACCTCGCTCTGCTGTTGCTCCAAGTCATTCATTCGTAAGTCGCTTCTCCTTAACGGGCAGCCCACGACAGGCGGTTAGTCGAACCTACCCGCGCACCCTGGGCGGCGGCGACTGGCCGTTGCGCTAGTTGGAGGCGGGCGGGCGGGCCGTGGCGCGCTCGCCACGGTCGATCGTGTCTGCGGTTACTCCGTCCTCACGCAGGCGGAACTTCTGGACACGCTGGCTCGGCGTCTTCGGCAGCTGCTCGCAGACACGCACGTAGCGTGGAACAGCGAAGTAGGCGAGCCGCTCACTACAGCGGGCGATCACTGCTTCGAGATCCAGCTCAGTGCCTAGTTCGAGCACCAGCGCAACCATCACCTCGTCCTCGCCAAGGTCGGACGGCACGCCATAGGCGGCGCATTCAACAATCCCGGGAAGCGCGTCGAGGACGCTCTCAATCTCCCACGCAGAGACATTCTCACCGCGCCTGCGGATTGAGTCCTTGAGACGATCGACGTAGAAGAAGAACCCATCTTCGTCCTTCCACGCTCTGTCGCCGGTGTGAAACCAGAGGTTGCGGGTCGCGTTGATCGTCTCCTCCGGGCGCGCCCAATACTCGCGCAAGATCGTCCCCGCTTCACGTGAACGGACCTGTAGCTCGCCGACCTCGCCGACAGGTGACTCGATGTCCAGCCCATCGGCCACACGAACCTCGAAGTAAGGCACCGCACGCCCGCACGAGCCAGGGCGGCGGACCGTGCGCGTATTCCATGTTGCGATACCGATCTCAGTCATTCCATAGTGCTCATGCAGCCGAACTCCAAAGCGCTCTTCAAATTCAACCCATAGAGCGCCATCGCAGCCGCCGCCGTAAGCCTTGATCACGCCGTGGCCGGAATCTCCATCCTTTACCGGCTGCTTCGCCAACATCGAGAGCATCGTCCCCATGTAGTTGAACGAGGTGATCCCGTTCTCACGCATTATTTCCCAGAAACGCGACGCGCTGAGCCGCTCATCGAGCACCAAACGCGCGCCGCTGATCAGGCTCGACACGACCGATGTGAATTTCGCATTGACGTGGAACAGCGGAAAAGCCGTGTAGAGAACGTCGTCGGAGGTGTACTCCATCAGTTCCACGTTGGCTTTGGCCAGTTGCAGGTTCGCACGGTGAGAGAGCACGGCTCCTTTCGACGGCCCGGTCGTGCCCGACGTGTAAAGGATGCAGGCGACGTCGTCCGGCAAGATCACCCTCGACTCGCTAAGCGGCTCGGTGGCGAGGGCCTCCTCAAGCGTTGTCGCTTCGATTCCAGCCGGTACCTCTGCCACAGCCTCGCCGCGAACGACGACCCGCTCCAGTGCCGGCGTGTCGAGCCCGTCGATACGTTCAACGAATTCGGCGTCGCAGATCAACACGCGAGCGCCCGACTCGCGCAGGATGTGCTCAAGCAGCAGGCCTCGATACGCCGAATGAACCGGCACCTCGACGACGCCTGCTCTGAGAATGCCGAACCAAGAGATCAGGAACTCGGGGACGTTGCCCATCATCAGCGCGACGCGATCGCCCGCTTCTATCCCCCAGCCGGTTAGCGCTGCTGCGATCCGATAACTGTCGGCCTGAATCCGAGCCGAGCTGATGTCGCGGCCGGCACAGTTCAGCGTGGCCCGTTCGCCATCGCGCGCTGCGGCGTGGTCGAGCACCTCGAGAACCGTCTCAAACCGCTGACCTTTTTGATCGATCTCGCCCATACCGTTCATCCAAACAGGCTCGGCGTGCTAGGCAAACTGGCGCTTTCGCCAGCCACTCAGGGATCCATCAGCCGCGAGAGTTCAAGTGTGGGGCACGACTTCCAGAAGCCGTTCAGGCTGCCAAGCGGTGCGACCGAGATCGTGCTCGTTCGCCACGGTTCGTCGGCGAGGGTGATAGAGGGTGAGATGCCGTTGACTGACGGCCATAGCGATCCACCTCTGAGCAGCGCAGGCTTCGAGCAGGCAGATGCCCTCAGGGAGCATCTCGCGGGCGAGCAGGTTGACGCGCTATTCGTCACGCCAAGGCTGCGGACGGCGCAGACGGCGGCTCCGCTTGCAACGCGTATTGACCACGAACTGATCGTCGTCGACGACCTTCGCGAGGTTCACCTCGGCGACCGCGAGGCGGGCTTCAACACCGGCGTTCCGGGGCCAAACCCAATTAGCGCGCAAGTATTCGAGGAAGGGCGTTGGGACGCGATTCCAAATGCTGAGAATATGGAGCTCTTCAGTGAACGGATCGGTCGCGGCATGACTTTCGTCGCCGACCAGACAGGCCCCGACGCGACCGGCGTGGCAGTCGTCCACGCCGGAGTGATCGCAGAGGTTTGCTCGCAAGCTACCCAGAGCCATGCCTTCGCCTTCCTCTATTCCGAGAACGGTTCGATCACCCGTCTGATCCGCCTGCCGAGCGGTCGCTGGGCAGTGCGCAGCTTCAACGACACATCGCACCTCGCCGCCTTAGGGCGATGATTCTCTCTAGGGCCTCGGGACTATGTTTCCCTGAGAGTCCGCGCTGGCATCACGATCAGCTTTGGTTTGTTGACATCTTCCGCGGTGAGGTTCTGACCTATGACGGCGACGCGTTGGAGCGGGTAGCGCGGATCGATGACGACATCTCGGGGCTCGGCTTCATGCCTGATGGCACACCACTCGTCGTCAGCATGCGCAAGAAACAGATTCTCAAACTGGCGGGCGACGGAACGACGGCGGTACACGCCGACCTCGCAGAGGTTGAATGTTCGTACCTGAACGACATGCTCGTCGACGCCGACGGATGGGCCTTTGTTGACGCGATCAGCCGCGGCGAAGTGGGCGGCGCAACGGATGGCAGCGACCAGATAATCGTCGTTGACCCGCAAGGCAACTGGCGCGTTGGCGCCGGCCAGCTGCGCCGCCCGAACGGCCTTGTGCTCTGCGATCAGGGCCGCCAGCTAATCCATGCCTCAACTACCGACAAAACGTTGATCTCATGGCAGCTAACCAAGGAGCGAGAGATGTTCGGCCCGCACAAATGGGCCGGAACGGGTGAGCACACACCGGATGGAATCTGCCTTGACGCGGAAGGGGCTATCTGGGTCGGTGGTCTTGCGAGCGGAAGCTTCCTTCGAATCCTCGAAGGCGGCGAAGTTACCGACGAAATCTCAGTCGCGCCGCACTGGGCGACGGCCTGCGTGCTCGGCGGACCAGAGCTGCGCACGCTGTTCATGACGACGGCTCAGCCAGGTCGCCTGCCGGTGCAGAAGTACCCCTTGGAGAACAAAGGCTTCCTTGAGTCGGTCGAGGTCGCCGTGCCAGCAGCCCCGATCTGAACAGCAGCTACTTCGGCGGGGCGCAGCTGGCCGTCAGCAGGCTGAGGTTCTCGGCGACGCGCTCAGGAGAGATCTGGAAGCTCGGCACAGTCAGCACGACCTCGTCGACAGCGCCGTCGAAGCGGTTCAGCTTCTCAGCAACTTGGCTGGGAGTTCCGGCGATCGCAAACTCGTCGATCATCGCGTCAGTCACCTCGGCGACCATCCCGTCAATATCGCGTTCGGCAAAGGCTGAGCGAATCCGTTCCGCTTCGGCCCCGAAGCCGCCTACTTCGAAGATCTTCCCGTAAGACTTGACCGATCCGTAAAACGCGATCATCGCCGCCGCCTCGCGACGAGCCTGCTCCTCGTCCTCAGAGCAAGCGCCGAGCGTGTAGGTCGCAATCTTAATCTCGGCCGCGTCACGCCCGGCGTGATCGGCGCCGCGGGCGATCGCGGGTCGCACGACCTCCTCGATGTACTGGGGCGTAAAGAGCGTGTGGCCAAGCAGGCCGTCGGCGACGCGCCCAGCCGACTCAATCATGCGCGGGTTGACGCCTGCCGTGTAGATCGGGATCGCGCGTGTATGCGATGACGCCATGCCTGGCAGCGCCGCGATGTGGAGGTGGTAGAAGCGCCCGTCGTGCTTGATCGGACCCTGATCGAGATTCCAAATGTCGCGGATCAGCGGCACCAGCTCCTCGATCCGTGTCGCCGGAGCGTCACCGTCGAGTCCGTGCCAGTCGGAGATCATTCGACGAGTGCCGTTTCCGATACCGAGAATGAAGCGGCCGTGCGAGAGCTCATCGAGATCCCTAGCCTCAGCGGCCAACATCAACGGGCTACGACCGACGCCGTAAAGGATGCCCGTGCCAACCGTGCACGAAGCCGTTGATTGAGCGAGCGCGGCGACAGTGATCGTCGCCGAGCGGTTGTACAGCTCCGACGTCCAGACGGAATCGAAGCCTGCCCGATCGGCTTCGCCGCCAGCCTGAGCCATCGCATCGATCGAAGCGGCAAAGACACAGATGCCACGTCGCGGAACTGAATTCTTCACCATTTCATCAACCTCACCATGTCGTCTCGGAGACCCGGCAATGAGTAGCGGGCCCAAACCATTCGAAAGTCATCCGTCTTGCCGTTGGCGTGCATCCAAACTGCAGTTACCTGAGTTGCTACAAGCATCATGATGCTAAGCAGCTGGAACGGGCGCAGCGACTCCACCTCTACCGGGTTCCCGGTTAGCGAGCCGTAGCGCTCGAGGAACCAAGCCTCGTCAGCGAAGGTACCCATCAGTTCGGCGCGCCGCCGCAGGTGTTTGCCTGCCGACCGCTCGAGGACCAAGTAGCCGAGATCGAACCGTACGTCGCCGACGTAGACCAACTCCCAGTCAAGCACCGCCGTCAGCCGCCCGTCCGCCACCAGCGTATTGCCGATCCGGTAGTCGCCGTGAACCAGTCCCTCGCGCTGATCCTTCGGTTGGTTGGCGAGCAACCAGTCGAACCCCTCCTCAAAGATCGGGTCACGCACCAGCTTGCGCTCGTCGTAGACCGCCTTCCACTTGGCAACGACATCGAGGTACGAAAGCCGCTGAATCCTGGCGGGCATCGCGGTCACATCGAGCTTGTGGATCTCAGCGAGCGTCTCGACCATGTCGTTGGCGACACCGCGCGAGCCATCCCAATCCTCGGCAAGCCGCTGCTGGTCGTCGCGGCTATAGATGTTCGACGGGCTGCCGGGAAGGAACTCCATCACGAAGAACTGGCCGCCGAAGGGAGTCTCAGGCGAGAGTTCTATCCCTTGCACCCGGGGAGTCGGCACCGACGTGGTATCGAGCGCCTCGTAGACCTGGTACTCGAGCTCGAGTTCGGTGTCGAGCAAGGCGCCCGGTGGGCGGACGCGGACTACGTGCCTACTTTCTGAGCCATCAACGGCGCGGATCCGAGCGATGTATGTGTGGCGTGACCAACCGCCTTGAATCTGCTCTAACTCTTCGCCACGAGCGCCCGGCGCTAACTCGCCGGACCCTTCGAGAACGCGGACGACCTCTTCGAGCTTGACCTCGGTCATGGCTCGACCGGGCCTTCGATCGCGTCAGCAAGCAGCCGAACTTCCAGCTCAACTGCACGGGCCAGCGCAACGTGGATCTCCGCTCGAACGTGCTCCGCTGAGGTCGAACCGTCAACTCGGACAAGATCCAGCGCTTGGCACGCGATCTCGGCAGCCTGACGCGAATCGTCCACGCCTTCCAGCAGTTCGGCAAGTTGGCTCAGGCGCGCTGCCAGCTCCGTCTCGTCGGTGGACGAGCGAAGCGCTGCAGCAAGGTCGCCAGTCAGCTCGCCGATGTGAGGCTCAACCGCGCCGACCTCGGCAGCAAGGTGACGGGTCGCGCTGTAGACCGAGAGCAGCTGGCCGCTCTCCCAGTCGTCGAGTGGCTCCTCACCTCGAGCGGCATCGCGAACTGGACCGCCCATCGCAGCAATGACTTCAGATGGGGAGAGCGGGTTCCACATAACTGATCGATCGCGCTAGTTGAGCCGCGTGGCGGGCAGGCTACTGGCCACTCGAACGCTGTTCGAACTTCGGTTCGTGAACGAGCGGGAACGACGCAGGCATGTCCGCGCTGACTGTCATCGGGAAGCTCGGCGGCCGCTTCTCAAGGAACGATGCCGCACCCTCTGCGGCGTCGGCCGCCGGGCCGCGCTCAGCAATGTAGACCGACTCCATCCAGTGAGCGTCCATCGGGTGTTGAGCGCCAGCCATGTTCCAGAGCAGCTGCCGGTTGATAGCGACGGAGACAGGGGCGCTGTCAGAGATCAAACTCTCAGCCATCTCACGTGCCGCTGGCATCAGCGCTTCGGAGCTGTAGAGCGAATGCACCAGGCCAGCGCTGAGTGCTTCTTCAGCATCGAAGATCCTCCCGCTGAGCGACCACTCGAGCGCCTTGCTGATACCAACGGCGCGCGGAAGGAACCAGCTCGAGGCGGCGTCCATGCAAATTCCGCGACGGCTGAAGACGAAGCCAAAACGTGCGCTATCGGCAGCCATCCGAATGTCCATCGGCAGCGGGAATGTCGCGCCAAAGCCGACACCCACTCCGTTGATCGCTCCGATGATCGGCTTCAAGCAGCTGAACATTCGAACGGCGATCAAACCGCCGCTGTCGCGAGGGATGTCGCCTTCCGCGATCTCCTCAGTTCCGCGTTCACGAGCGCGTTGCATGACGTCGAACCCGTCCTGCTCGGAGAGGTCAAAACCGGCGCAGAAAGCTCGACCATTTCCGGTCACGATCACTGCTCGAACCTCATCGTCCTGATCGACGCGATCCCAGATCCCGAGCAGTTCGCGCTCCATCGCAGCATCCAGTGCGTTGAGCTGGTCGGGGCGGTTGAGGGTGATCGTCGCGATCGCGTCCTGAACCTCGTAGGTGATCGTCTCGTATGACATCTGGCAAGTTCCCTTCAGCTTCGTTCAAGTATCGGTCTAAGCCAGTTAACTCGACACTGGCTGTTTTGACAGCAACCCGTCGCGTAGGATCGAACTGTGGACCAACTTGAACAGCTGATTGCCGAGCGCGACTGCGAGAGGCTACTGACGGAGTATTGCCGACGCGTCGACTTCGGCGAGGCGGCGGCTATCGCAGACCTCTTCACCGAAGACGGCACTTGGGAAGGAGTCGAGCTGCTGCTCACCGGGCGCGAGGCAATCCGCGAGTGGTTCACTAAACGCCAAAACTTGGAGCGTCGCGTCTCTCGCCACATCAACACGAACATTGCCGTAACGCTGCTCTCCGAGACTGAGGCCGAAAGCGTCTGTTACTTGGTCAACTACCGACACGACCGCGAAGAAGGCGACACCAGCTTGCCCGCCGCGGGAGATATCCCGAAGTTCGTTGGCGAGTGCCGCGACGGCTTCCGCCTAACCGATGAAGGCTGGCGCTTCTCAAGCCGCAAGGTCGAGCTGGCCTTTATTCGGCCGTCGCGCCGCAAACAGAGCTAGCCGGCAGGCAGGACTAGGCGCGCGCGCTCGTTAGAGCGACTCGGGCTTGCGCGCCGCGCCCTCAATGAAGCTGATGATCTCTTCCAGCGGCGCGCCAGGAGTGAAGACTGCGGCCACGCCGAGCTGCTTTAGCTCAGCGATGTCGTCAGGGGGAATCGTCCCGCCGACGGTCACGATCACGTCATCAGCGCCCTGCGCGGCAAGTAGTTCAACGATCCGCGGCACGAGCGTCATGTGGGCTCCGGAGAGGATCGACAAGCCAACGGCGTCGGCGTCTTCTTGGATCACGGTTTCTGTGATCTGCTCGGGCGTCTGATGGAGACCGGTGTAGATCACCTCCATGCCAGCATCGCGCAGCGCGCGGGCAATGATCTTCGCACCGCGGTCGTGGCCGTCTAGCCCTGGCTTGGCGACGACAACACGCAACCGACGGGCAGAAGCTGGAGCTGAAGTATCGAGCGTTTGGCTGGTCATCGAGCAGAGAGCGAGCGACTAGAAGACCGGTGATTCCGTGTACTTGCCGAAGACCTCTTGAAGCGCATCGATGATCTCCCCTTCGCTGGTGTGGACGCGCGTGCAGTCAAGCAGTAGCGGCATCAAGTTCGCCGACCCGGAGGCGGCCGTCTTTAGCGCTGCAAGCGACGCTTCGACAGCAGCGCTGTCGCGTCCCGCGCGGACCGATTGCAGGCGAGCGATCTGTGTGCGCTCGATGCTTGGGTCGATCCGTAGCAGCGGCGTCTCATCGACGGCGCCTTCGGTGTAGGCGTTGACGCCGACGACGACGCGACGGCCGGAGTCGATCTCCTGTTGCAGCTCGTAGCTGGCGTCGGCGATCTCGCGCTGGGGGTAGTTGGCCTTAACGGCCGCGACCATGCCGCCAAGCTCGTCGATCTTCTTGAAGTACTCGTAGGCATCAGCTTCGATCTTGTCGGTCATAGCTTCGACGAAGTAGGAGCCGCCGAGCGGGTCGATCGTGCTGGCAACGCCGGTCTCGTCGGCGATGATCTGCTGCGTTCGCAAAGCCACGCGGACCGCATCTTCTGTCGGCAGAGCGAGCGCCTCGTCGTAGCTGTTGGTGTGCAGCGACTGCGTCCCGCCGAGGACGCCGGCGAGCGCTTCGATCGCTGTGCGGGCAATGTTGTTTAGTGGCTGCTGCGCGGTCAACGAGACGCCGGCGGTCTGGGTGTGGAAACGCATCAGCCAGCTCTTCGGGTTCTTCGCGCCGAACGTCTCCTTCAGCTCGCGGGCCCAAATACGGCGCGCCGCGCGGTACTTGGCGATCTCCTCAAAGAAATCGATCTGAGCGTTGAAGAAGAACGAGAGCCGCGGCGCAAAGTCATCAACATCGAGCCCGCGCTCGACCGCCTGCTCAACGTAGGTGAGGCCATCCTTGAGCGTGAAGGCGAGCTCCTGCGCGGCGGTCGAACCGGCTTCGCGAATGTGGTAGCCGCTGATCGATACCGGATGCCAACGCGGCATCTCCTGAGAGCACCACTCGATCATGTCGCCCATGATCCGCATCGCCGGGTCGATCGGGAAGCACCATTCCTTCTGTGCGATGTACTCCTTCAGAATGTCGGCCTGAATCGTGCCCGCGAGCTGCTCCGGTGGCACGCCCTCGCGCTCGGCGGCAACGACGTAGTAGGCCAACATGATCGCCGCGGGCGCATTGATCGTCATCGATACAGAGACCTCGCCAAGGTCAATCCCCTGGAACAGCGTCGTCATATCTTCAACCGTGTCGACGGCAACCCCCTCGCGGCCAACCTCGCCGAGCGAGAGCGGGCTGTCGGAATCGTGGCCCATTAGTGACGGCATGTCGAAGGCCGTCGAAAGGCCGGTCTGGCCATGATCGAGCAGATAGCGGAAGCGCTCGTTGGTGTCCTCGGCGCTGCCAAAGCCAGCGAACTGGCGCATCGTCCAGAGCCGGCCGCGATACATCGACGGATAAACGCCTCGCGTAAACGGGTACTCGCCCGGGAGCCCTATCGCGTCGTCGGTGTTCGACGGCAGATCGGCCTCCGTGTAAAGAGGCGCAACGGGCACCCCCGAGAGCGTCGTGAAGGGCACGTCGCGCTGCGGGTTCGCGGCAAAAGTCGCGCGCCAAGCTTCCAGTGCCTCGCTTCCAGAGGCTGATTCAGTGTGATCGGTCATTTGGTCGGACATAAGATTGTCAAAGGGTCGCATATTCGCTAACGTGGTGCAACAAGAAGGTATCTAGGACATCGGGGAGTCCCATCGTGCCAGATCAGAGCGTCACGTCAGCTGTAGGCATAGTGGGAGGAGGCCTGATGGGATCAGGAATAGCCGAGTGCATGGCTCGTGCGGAGATCGCAACGGTCGTCTACGAGCCGAGTGCAGACGCACTCGAAGCAGCGCGGGGACGGATTGAAAGCTCACTCGCGCGCGGCGTCCGTTCCGGCAAGATGACCGGCGATGAGGCAGCCGACGCGCTGCTCGAGATCACGTTCACGAACCAGATCGAAGATCTCGCGCCGGTCGATTTCGCGATCGAAGCGGTCACTGAAGAGCTGGAGCTAAAGGCAAGCATCTTCAGCCAGCTCGATCGGGTGCTCGCTGCGGACGCCGTGATCGCATCCAACACTTCATCAATCCCGATTGCCTACCTGGCGTCAGCAACCTCCCGGCCAGAGCTTGTCTTGGGGCTGCACTTCTTCTCGCCTGTTCCAATGATGGGCCTCGTCGAGATCGTCGTCGGACTCGACACCGCCGAGGCTACGACCGAACGTGCAGTCGCACTGACGCGCGCGATCGGGAAGGAGCCGATCCGCACCAAAGACCGATCGGGATTCATTGTCAACACGCTGCTCGTGCCATACCTAATGGCAGCAGTACGCATGTACGAGGATGCCTTCGCCAGCCGCGAGGACATCGACAAGGGGATGCAGCTCGGCTGCGGCCACCCGATGGGCCCGCTGGCGCTCTGCGATCTGATCGGGCTGGATGTGCTCTACGCGATCTGCGACTCGCTCTATGAGGAATTCAAGCGTCCGGAATACGCCCCACCGCCGCTGCTCAAGCGGATGGTTGCAGCCCAGCGTTTAGGTCGCAAGACGGGCCAAGGTTTCTACGAATACGACCAATCCAAGAAGAAGGTGGCAGCATGACCAGCACATCATCGAGCGATCTCTACGACATTCCACAGGAGTTCCGTGACTTCCGCGACCTAGTGCGTCAACTAGCCCAGGAGAAGATCGCGCCGCGCGCCGGCGACATCGACCGCAGCGGCGAATATCCCTGGGACATACGCAACTTGTTGGCTGAGAACGACGTACTCGCACTGCCCTTCGCGCAGCAATACGGCGGCACAGGGACAGGAACTCTGATGCTCCAGATCGCGGTCGAAGAGATCGCTAAGGCGTGCGCCTCGAGCGCCCTGATCCTGATGATCCAGGAGCTCGGTTCACTGCCGATCGCAAAGTTCGGCAACGACGAGCAACGCGAGCGCATTCTGCCGCAACTGGCTTCAGGGGAATGGAGCCCAGCCTTCGCTCTATCTGAGCCAGAGGCCGGGTCTGACCCTGCAGCGATGCGCACGACAGCCGTCCGCGACGGCGACGAATGGGTGATCAACGGGCAGAAGAACTGGATCACGAACGCCACGGTCGCCGACTACTACGTCGTCTTCGCCAAGACCGACAGAGAGAACAACCGCAGCAGCGCCTTCATTGTCGAATCGGGTCGTCCCGGGGTCGACCACGGCAAGCTCGAACACAAGCTGGGAATCAAGGGATCACCGACCGGCTCGCCATCGTTCGTAGACGTGCGAGTGCCCCACGCCAACTTGATCGGCGAGGAGGGCAAGGGACTGTCGGTCGCGCTCGGAACGCTCGAACGGACCCGGCTCGGCGCCGCCGCACAAGCAGTCGGGATTTCTCAGGGAGCAATCGACTATGCGGTCGGCTATGCCAAAGAACGGATCGCATTCGGCAAGCCGCTGATCGAACTGCCGACTATTCAGAACAAGCTGGCCGACATGCAGACCCAGACTGCCGCCGCCCGCGAACTCCTTTACAAGGCATGCTCGATGGCCGATCGAAATGATCCGCAGCTCGGCATGTACAGCTCGATGGCGAAGCTGTTCGCGTCTGATACTGCGATGGCGGTCAGCGTCGAGGCGGTGCAGGTACTCGGTGGGTACGGCTATGTAAACGAGTACCCACTTGAGCGGATGATGCGCGATGCCAAGATCACGCAGATCTACGAGGGCACAAACGAGATCCAGCGTCTCGTGATCGCACGCTCGATGGCCAAGTCGGCCTGATCAGTCGGCGAAGTCTCCTTCGGCGACGCGCAGGTCCCGCAGCACGGCCACGAGCGCTTCGAGCTGCGCCGCCTCGAGCGGGGCGGTACCGAAGACCGAACCGTTGAGGATCTCCGTTGCTTCACGCGCGACGCGCTTTCCGTCGGGAGTGATTTCAGCCAGAATCGTCCGTCGATCTTCGGCGTGAGGTTGGCGCACAACCAAGCCCTGCTGTTCGAGCCGGTCGACGAGATTTGTAACGCTGGCGCGGTGGACTTGGAGACGCTCTCCGATCTTGCCCAGCGGCAGCAGCCCGTTGCGGCTGTAGAACAGGAGCATCAGCGCCTCGTAGCGTGGGAATGTCAGGTCGAAGGGCGCCAACAGCCCGTTCAGACGCGCCATCAGAATCTGTTCGGCGCGCATTATCGAAGTGACGGCCGACATCGACGCCGTCGCCTCGGAACCCCAGTTCTCGTCCCACTGCCTCGCCGCTTCAGCGATCGGATCGAACTTAAGCGGCCCGGACATAGATGGCAGTGTCGCGCAATTACCCGATCGATGCGGCGGCGCGCTAGTGGCGCCGGATAACGACGACCTTCGGCGCGGTTATCTCCTCGACCATCGATCGCACGCCCTCGCGACCAAAGCCGGAGTGGCCGGTACCGCCGTACGGCATGTTGTCGATTCGCCAGGCGTTGGAACCATTGATGATCACTCCACCTGCATCGAGGTCATCGGCAAGCGAGAGCGCAAGATCGATGTCCTGCGTGAATACGCCGGCATGGAGCGCTCCGCCGGCGGCGTTGGCCTCAGCCACGCCCTCGGCCATATCGTCGATCCTCGAGACAGCGATCACCGGGCCGAAAACCTCACTGCGCAGAATCTTCATCTGCGACGTGGTCCCTGCCAACAGCGTCGGCTGGACCAGCGCGCCCTCGTGCGTGCCGCCACACATCAGCGTCGCGCCCTGCGCGACCGCCTCGTCAACGATCTCCTGCACACGACCTGCAGCAGCTTCGTCGACGAGTGGGCCAACCTCCGTATCGGGAAGGCTTGGATCGCCGGTCGGTAGAGCCGCTACGCGGGTTGCGAGTCGCTCAACAAGCGCGTCGTAAATGTCAGCGTGCGCGTAGATCCGCTGAACCGAGAGGCAGGCCTGCCCGGAGCGGACAAAGCCGCCGATAACGCACTGCTCAGCAACTTCATCGACGTCAGCATCGGGCGCGACCAAGACTGCCCCGACTCCGCCGAGCTCAAGGTGGACGCGTTTGCGCGGAGCTGCATCCTTAATCGCCCAGCCAAACTCACCACCGGTGAAGCTGATCATTGGAAGCCGCGGATCGGTGATCAGATCCATCGTCTCCTCGTTGCCGACCGGTAGGACTGACAGCGCATCGGCGGGCCATCCGGCTGCCACAACGAGCTCGGCGAACTCGACGGCAGCTCGTGGGACGCGAGGAGAAGGCTTCAAGACGACCGCGACTCCGGCGGCGATCGCTGGCGCGATCTTGTGCGCAGCGATCAGGATCGGCCCGTTGAAAGCCGTGATCGCCAGCATCGGACCATGCGGCACTCGCCGCACAATCGTGAGCGTGTTGCGGCCCCTCGGCGAGGCAGCGAGATTGACGGTCTCGTCGAAGCCTTCCCTGATCGCAGCCGCAGTCAGAGTGCAAACATCGACGGCGCGATGAACTTCAAGCACCATGTCGCGGCGCGTCAGGAAGCCGGCCTCGGCTGACAGCTTGTCGGCTAGCCGCTCAACATCGGCGCTGAGCGATAGGCAGAGGCGGTCCAAGATCTCGGCGCGATCTGAGCTCGAGAGTTCGCGCAGCGCGGCCTGTGATGCGGCGGCGCGAGCGACGGCGTCCTCAACGATCGCGGCTGGATCAACGAGTGGCTGGCGTTTGCCTCCGACGTAAGCTTCGAGCGGGGCGTCATTCAACTGATCCGAGCTCATGCTGCGCTCCCAGCGGCGGCCTGATCGAGCTCCACAAGGCGTCGTCGTGCGAGCTTGCCGGTATCGGTCGCAGGCAGCGCGTCGAGCTGGTGAACTCGAGCCGGCACCTTGTATGCGGCTACACGCTCGGAGCAGAAGCTGCGCAGCTCCTCGTCCGTGGCAGTCTTGCCTGGCTGAACCGAGACGAAGCCAACAACGACCTCGCTTACGCGCTCGTCCGGAACGCCGACGACCGCTGCCGTCTTCACCGCTGGGTGCATCATCAAGATCTCCTCCACCTCTCGCGGGGCGACGTTAATGCCGCCCGTTTTAATCATCTCAGTGGCGCGCGAACTGAAGTGCAACGCGCCCTCTTCGTCCAGCGAGCCAAGGTCGCCGGTCCTGTACCAACCATCATCGCCAAATGCGGCTCCGGCTCCAGAGCTGTCGCCAAGATAGCCCCGCGCCAGATAGCCGGTCACATGAATCTCTCCTACTTGACCGGCGCCAAGCAGCTCGCCGGAATCCTGATCAACAATCCTCAGCTGTACGCCCGGCAGCGGCGGACCTTGGCTGGTAACGCGCCGTTCGACCGGCCATTCGGTCGGCGTTACACAGCAGTTGCCGTAGGTCTCAGTGCCGCCGTAGATGTTGCAGATCCCCTCGACGGCCAGCTCCGCATGGGTGCGGCGCAGCTCAGCCTCGGTGCCAATCATCAGGCCGGTCCGCAGCGAGGCGACGCGATCGGCGCTGAAGTTAGCGGCGCCGAGCAAGGCGTCAGTGATGTTCGGGAGCGTGTAGATAGCGGTACAGCGGTGATGCTCAATCAGGTCGAGCGCCTGTTCGGCATCGAAGACCGGCTGCAGGACAAGAGCGGCGCCGTGTGTCAGAGTCGCCGGCAGCGCGTTGACTGCACCGTAAGCCCAGAAGAGGGGTACCGGAACCAGCACCCTGTCATCGTCGCGCAGCCCGGCTCGCTCGCCGATCGCGAAACCGTTTTCGATCGCCGCGTAGTGCTGCATTGGGACGGCCTTCGGGCGTGCGCTAGATCCCGACGTGTAAAGCACGAAGGCGTCATCGGTCGGCGAAACGACCGGGCGCTGAAAATTGTCAGCCGAGTCGGGTAGAACCTCACCGAGCGTTTTTACGCCCCCCAGCGCGACCGACTCTGCGATCAGGACGACCTCGCGTAGCCGCTCGAAACGTTCGGAATGCCAGCCCGGCTCTGCAAGCTCCGGGAGGAGTTCGGAGAGCGTCTCGAGGTAGTCGCGTGAGCGCAGCCGATCAACGCAGACGAGTACCTCGGCCTCGGAGTGGGCGAGCATGTAGTCAAGGTCCCAGGCTTTGGCGAAGGTGTTGAAAGCTGCGACGCGAGCACCGAGCCGTTGCGCGCCGAACGAGGTGCAGATCCACTCCCAACTATTGGTCGAGAGCAGGCCGACAGTGCCGCCGGAGGAGATGCCGAGATCCTGCAGCGCCAGCGCGAAACGATCGATCTCTTGGTCCAGCTCGGCGTAGCTGAGCGACTTGTCGCCATCAACCACTGCGAGTGCGCTGGGCGTGCGTTGAGCCAGTTCGCCAACAAGCTCGGCGAAGTGGCGGCTCAATGGTTGGTCAGCGGCCACGTTCCGCTCCGGTTACTCCGCCAGCTTGAAGTAGAGGTCGGTGATTCGACCCTGGCGTTCGTCGCGAAGCTCGATCGTCACTGGGGCCCCAACGGTCAGGTGCTCAAGCGCAGCCTCCGTCGACGAAAGATCGACGCCCTCAAGGAATCCACCGATCGCCGTGTCGGCGCCCTCAGGTTTGACATAGGCGAGAACGTACGGTGGCTCAGGCAAACCATCAATTGCCAAGTACATGATTGTGAACAGCTCCAGCGTTCCGGTCGATCCGAGCTCGACCCAGCCTGCCGTCTCGCAAAAGTCGCGGTCGCAGACCGGCCGCGGCGGGGCGAGAACGCGTTCGCAGACCGGGCAGCCGATTCCTAGCACCTTGCCCTCGTCTCGAAGGGTTCGCAGGAAATGTGCGGTGACCGGATCGGCCGAGTGGTTGTAGGTCAAGTCCCAGTGCTGCTCGACGACCCAGGGTTCAGTTGATTCAGGTGTGCTCATTTTGGCTGCTCCGAACTTACGATTGCGACATTGAAAAACTGGTGTGACCCTCCGGCCCCGGTTGCGACGACCGTCTTCGCTCCCGGCACCTGGTGCGCTCCAGCGCGACCCTGCACTTGCAGCACGGCCTCGACGAAGCGGACCATCGCGGTAACGCTGATCGGGTTGGTGCAGATTACGCCTCCGGAAGGGTTCAGCGGAATCTCTCCATCAAGGTCGAAGAACCCTTCCTCAAAGAGCGGGGCCGCCGTGCCGAGGTCGGCCAACCCGAGCGCCTCGGCGTTGTGAATCTCAACCGGCGTAAACGACGCGTAAGTCTCGACGGCGTCAATCTGCGTGCGTGGGTCTGTAATCCCCGCCATCGCATAGGCCCTCTCGGCGGCAACGGCCAGCGCTTCGGCATCGCCGTAGTCATAGCCGCGCTCTGAGGTCTCGAGGCGGTCGCCAATGTAATAGGTCTCACCGGCCATCGAGACGCCGGTTATCCAAGCCGGCGACTGGCTTTCTGGCTTAATTGCGTCAGCCGACGAGAGCACCACGGCGCATCCGCCCGCCGACTGTGGGCAAGCATCGAGCAGCTTCAGCGGCCATGACAGATAGCGCGACTCCATCACCTCGTCGATCGTCACTTCACGACGGATGTGCGCGTTCGGATTGAGCGCACCGTTGTAGTGAGCCTTCTGCGACACGCGGGCCATTTGACGCTCGGTCATCCCATAGTTGTGCATGTAACGCACGGCGGACATCGCGATCATCGTGATCGTCGTGAACGGCAAGGCGCGCTCATAGAACGGATCCCAGATCTTGTTGAAGATCTTCTGCGCATCACCGCTCTCACGGACGCGGTCGGCGCCGACCACGAGGACTCGCTCATAGAGACCGGAGGCGACATGCTGGTAGCCGGCCTGCACGGCTGACAGGCCGGTCGCCCCGCCAGTTTGGATGCGCAGCACAGGCTTCATCCGTCCGCCGATGTAATCGGTGCACCAGCGCTCAGCATGGTTCACGCCCATCAGCGACTCCGGCGCGAGGGCAAGGACTACCGCGTCGATCTCATCGATCGTCAGATTCGCCTCTTCGAGCGCCTGGCTCGCGGCTTGCTGCAGCATCACGACATAGGTCGGCGCTTCGCTGGTCGGGCCGAAGGGAGTCTGGCCAACGCCGACCGCTGCGACGGCCCGAGGGCTTAGATCCGCGGTCATTGCTGACGCTCCACAATCGCGACCGTCTGAAACTGACCAGCGAACCCGGTCGTCAGATGTGCCAGCGCGCGATCCAGATCGCTCACTTGATTCGCAGCCGTGCCACGGATCTGGCGCACGGCGGCAAGCACCTTCGCCATCGGGCCTCCGAATGGAGCCTCGCCGCGAACCGAGCCACCGTCCGGGTTAACCGGCAGCAAGCCGCCAAACGCCGTTGCGCCCGAGAGCGCTAGATCATTGGCAGCAGCAGCGGCGCAAAGACCGAGCGGTCCGTAAGCGAGGATCTCAGCATCCGGCGTGTAGTCGTGCAGGTGCCAGGAGCCAATTTCGTCGGTCGGCGACTGGATTCCCGCGCGCTGATAGGCGTCTTCGGCCGCACGCTGCAGGTGCGGTAGAGCAGACAGGTCGCGCTCGGCGATACGCCCGGAGTCGCTGCACCAACCGACGCCCGCGAGCGTGACAGCGGGAGTGTCGCGGCCGGCGCGCTCCAGCAGGATCGAGAAAGTCCCATCAATCTCTGGCGGAACCTCGAGCTTGCGCAACGGCGAGGCGACGACTGCGGAAGCCAGAACGGCCTGCTCATCGACGTCGCCGTGGTTGCGGGCGGCAACTCGAGCTGCCGCCAAGTCGCCATCGGTGGCATTGAGGCGGCGCTGTTGTGCCTGAAACGCTGCCGCGGCAGCGGCGCTGAGTCCCCCGTCACGCTCAAAGAACGGATCGGCCGAGAGTCGCTCCGCGGCCTGCACGCTCCCCACGGTCTCCGAGCTCTTGCCCCACGAACTGACCAGCAGTCGCTGATGCGTGCCCGACAGAATCTGCATGAAACCAAGCGCAAGCGCGTGGCCTGGAGAGCTGGCTACGTTGATTTCGTCGTTCAGATACGCGCCGGCCGGCCCCGAAGTCAACATCGAGGTAATCGCCCGCCCGTCGGTCTGATCGGATGCTGCAAGAACCACGCCGTCGAGGTCGCTGCGGTCGAGGCCGGCTTCGTCGAGGGCCGCCCGGGCGCCGCGAAAGACCAGCGTCTCAAGGCTGTCTTGACTGTCACTGCTGGCCTCGGCAATCCCGGTGATCACGACCGACCCTGCAAGCTTGCTCGCCATCAGCTCTCCCGCCTAGACGCACGGCGGACCGACTGGCCTATCTGCCCGAGCGGGCGCCAGTGCTCGTCATCGGGGAACAGATCACGCGCGGCGATCTGCGGATCAACGGCTGCCTCGTCAACATCATTGACGCGTGTAACCGCAAGATCGTGCTGATCGGCCAGCTCTAGAACCTCTGCGAGCGTCAGCGCGGCGATCGATTCGGTCACGCGCGTTCTTACCTCGTCGCCGCGCATGCGGCGGTATCCATGGTCGGTCATCCTCTGATCCTCGGCCCAGTCACTCCAGCCGAGAGCGGCGAACATCCTCGTCCACATCGCGTCCTCCAATACGGCAATTACGACGCGGCGACGATCAGCGGTTTCGAAGACTCCGTAGGCACCCTCGGATCCTTCGCGAGGCAGCTTTGCGGATGCCCAGATTGTCGCTGCGTCCAGCAGGGCGATCTCAAGGTGGCGACCCTTGCCGGTCGTGGCGCGCTCCATCAGTGCAGCTACGACCGCCAGCGCGCAGTTGGTTCCGGAGGCGAGATCGACCCAGGGAACGCGGATCAGGCCTTCGCTATCAGGCAACCCGTCTGGGAGACCAGCGGCCAACGCGAGGAAGTTGAGGTCATGGCCGGCTCGCTCTACGAGCGGTCCGGTCGGGCCGAAGCCAGAGAGGGAGCAGTAGACGAGCCCAGGGTTGATCGCTGAAAGCGTCTCCCAGTCAGCGGCAAGCCTCTTGACAACGCCGGGGCGCATTCCCTCGAAGAAGACGTCGGCGTCCGCAACCATCTCGTGCAGCTGCTCACGGCCGGCGTCGGACTTGAGGTCAATCGTGACGATCTCCTTGTCGGAGTTCATTCGCTCGAACAGCGGCGGGTCGACTATCAGCGAGTGATCACCGGACGGCGGTTCAACTTTTACGACGCTGGCGCCGAGAGTCCTCAGCAACAGCGTGCCGAACGGGCCCGGCAGCTGCTGGGAGAGATCGATCACCTTCACGCCGGCAAGCGGCGTCCAGTCGCTCACAGCACAGCCACCGGAGTCAAGGGTGAGGCGGTTGAGCCCTCCAGCGTCAGCGGCAATGCGACGAACAGGAACGGCCCGGGCGCTATCCCAGCGAGCTGGTCGAGGACGACGCCTTCGATCAGCGGAACCCCTCTGTCGCAGATCAGAAACTGATGAATAGGGAAGACGCCTTCGTCGACCGATGGCAGCGGTTCGACAGCGAAGTTGTCAGAGCCGATAGCCGCAACGCCCGAGTCAGCCAGCCAGTGCGCTGCCGAGAGGTCGATGCCGGGTTCGCCGTCGAAATATGTCGCTGCGGAGTCGCCTGTGCGGCCGAGCCAGCCGGTGCGGATCAGAACGATGTCGCCGCGGCCGATCACGATCCCGCGAGCCGCAGCTTCGCGTTGGAGATCCTCGGCGCTGATCGAATCGCCAGCGACCAGCTCTCGGTCGCCGGCCATGTCAAGCAGCACGCCGCGGCCGATGATCGGGCCAAGCTTGTCGGCACCGCAGCGTTGAGCGCCGGTCGTGCTGCGGATCGTGTCCTGCGAATGGCCGCCGTAGAGGTGGTCGTCATGCCAAACGTGCGCCAGCGAGTCAACGTGGGTACCAACGTGCGTCGGCAGCAGAACGGTGTCCTCGGCAAACTGAAAGCCCCCCGGCTTGCCGGCGCCTGAGGCGTAGTCGCCGCCGTCGCGATTCATGAACCGGGAGACGCCCGCGCGGTGGCCCGGGACCGGCGTCGAGGGGCCAATCTTCATTCCAAGATCGACCACCTGCCCGGTCGTAACCAGCCCCGCTGCGCCGCGAATATCGTCAGCTCCGATATGAGCCAAAGCCCCACGCTCGTTCTCTGAGTCTGGCGTCTTGCTCATTAGGCTGCTGCCAATAGTGCCAGAGGCACGACGGGTGACGCATCGGCGCCGGGAATCGTGAAGACCGGCATCACGAAGAGGAACTCACGGCCTAGAACCTGAGCCAGCCCCGTCCCAAGATTCTCAACAATCAGCACGTCCTGGCTGAGCAGCGTTGAATGGACCGGATAGGTGAAGGCTCCCTCGCGGAGCTTCGCCGGGCAGTCGGGCGTAATCAGGTCGGCCCCGAGTAGTCCGATCTTGCGCTCGGCGAGGTACTCGGAAGCACCGAGCGAGAGATACGGGTGGTCGTAGTAGCCCTCTTCGGTGTACCTCTCGGCATAGCCGAAATAGAGCAGTACCGCGTCACCCTCGCGAATGCCCGGGTCGGCTGCTGCCAGTTCATCAGCACTCACCTCGTGAGGACCCTCGCAGCGAAGATCTATCGCAACCCCGCGACAGACAAACCGCTCCATCTCGTACTGGTCGATGCTCTTCCCGTCGGGGTAGAAGTGGCGCGCAGCGTCAACATGCGTGCCCGCATGCGTGACCATGCTGAGGTAGGTGGCCGAGATCTTTGCTCCGGGCACTCCGTGCTCGATTGCCACCTCCTCCATCACTACTTCGGCACGCTCGCTACCCCGCCAACCGGCCATATCGTCAGAGATCGGCTGCGAGAGGTCGACGACTTGAAGGCCGACCCCTCCAACCTCCGCCAGAGACCAAGGAAGCTGCCGATTTTCACCCTCGCCCACGGTGCTAGACGCTCCGGCCACCGTCGACCGGCAGGGCCAAGCCCGTGATGAAAGTGGAGTCATCAGACGCGAGGAAGAGAGCCATCGCAGCGACCTCCTCAGCTGTCGCGAGGCGCCCCATCGGCGTCGCGTTTGGCGTGATGTGATCACCGACACCGAACTGCGCCAACATCGGCGTCGCGGCAGCGACCGGGCAGACGGCATTCACTCGGATCTGACTTGGCGCCAGTTCGATCGCCAAGGCCTTGGCGAAGTGCACAGCAGCACCCTTCGCAACTGTGTACGGGCCCAACTCAGGACGTGGTCGGAGCCCTGCCATCGACGCTGTGATGATGAAACTGCCGCCGCCCTGGCTCTTCATGACCGGCACGACGGCGCGCGCGGCGATGAAGATCGCTTTCAGGTTGACCGACATGTTGAGGTCCCACTCTTCGTCGGTGACCTCTTCAATCGGCTTCGCGACGAAGGGCACTCCTGCGTTGTTGAAGTAGACGTCTACGGCGCCGAACCGATCAACTGCTGCCTTGACGGAATCGTTGACTTGGTCTTGGTTTGCAACGTCGCAAACGAGCGTCAGGAGATTGTCGTCTCCGTACACCTCGCGCAGCTTGGCGAGCCCCTCGTCATTGATGTCGAGACCAACGACGTTGCCGCCCTCGGCGAGGAACCGTTCGACAGAGGCGTATCCCATCCCCGAGCCTGCGCCGGTAATGATCGTCGTCTTGCCTGTCATCCGAGGCCCCACGGTCGAGACCTTCGCTTCTGGTGTATTGCTCATTCTGTACCCACTTTCACGCATATGTTTTTTATCTGGCTGTATTCGAGATACCCCGCGATCCCTTTCTCGCGACCGATCCCGCTGTTCTTGAAGCCGCCGAATGGAAGCTCGATTCCTGTGCCTGCTCCGAAGGTATTGACGTAGACCTGGCCACAGCGGAGTTCACGCGCAACGCGATGCGCCTTGGCTAGATCTCGCGTCCAAAGCCCCGCAATGAGCCCAAAGCGCGTGCCGTTGGCGAGCTCCAGCGCCTCCTCCTCAGTCTCGAAGTCCATCACTGCAAGCACCGGCCCGAAGATCTCCTCCTGAGCGAGATCGCTTGACGGGTCAACCTGATCGAAGACGGTCGGCGAGACAAAGAAGCCTCCGCTCCCGGTCTCTGGCAGTTCACTGCCGCCTGTCAGCAGTCTTGCGCCGTCGCTTGATGCAGCGTCGATCGCTGCAAGGACGCTGGTCCGCTGCTGCTCGCTGATCAGTGGGCCCATCCCGGGCGAATCAACCGCTGCCCCAAGTTTCGTTGCGCTCATCTCTGCGACCACCGCAGCCACGACGCCGTCGCGCACAGAGCGTTCGACCAGCAACCTCGTGCCCGCTGAGCAGACCTGGCCGGCACTCCAAACGAGGCTCGCTGCAACTGTCTTAGCCGCGAGTTCGAGGTCGGCGTCAGCGAAGACGATCTGCGGCGACTTACCGCCGAGTTCCAGCGTCACAGGCGTGAGATTGCGAGTTGCCGCCTCCATCACCAAGCGGCCCGTCGCTTCGGAGCCGGTGAAGGTGATCCTGTCGACGTCGGCGTGAGCTGTCAACGCGGCACCGGACTCGGTCCCAAGCCCTGTGATGACGTTGACGACGCCGCGTGGAATCCCTGCCTCACGCAGCGCACGCGCAAGATACAAAGGCCCTAACGGTGCCTGCTCTGCAGACTTGCCGACAACCGTGTTGCCTGCCGCAAGCGCCGGTGCCATGCTGCGTGCGAGCACTTGAAACGGTGAGTTGTAGGGAACGATGACCGCGCATACTCCCCATGGCTCGCGCTCGGTGTAGTCGAGGAATTCGGGGCCCAACGGAACGACGTCTCCGCCGATCTTGTCGGCCAAACCGCCGTAGAACTCGAGGTACCTGGCCGTAGCTTCGACATCCCTCTCGATTGACGTCAGCGGTAGCCCTGTGTCGAGGGCGCCGATCAATGCCAACTCAGCTGACCGCTCGCGCACGTGCTGAGCCGCGGCCACCAACAGGCGCCCACGATCGGCCGGGGTGACCCGCCGCCAGGTTTCAAATGCGTCGCGCGCAGCGGCGACGGCGAGATCAACATCCGCTGCTTTCGCGCGCGGAACGTCAGCAATTCGCTCCCCAGTGGAGGGGTCGAGCACATCGAAGCGCTCCCCATCAAGGGCTTCGACATCCTCGCCGTTGATCAGCTGGAGCTGAAGTGGTAGGTCGGCCATCAGCGGCGATCTTAACGACGCTGTTGGACTAAGTCCAGCCTGACTGGACAGTCTTTGTTAACTATCGACGACACCGCTGCGCCTTTGAGCGCCTGCTTCCGAGCGATCATGGGCGATGATCCAGAGCACCCGCGCCGGGCTCTTGGAGACGTTGACGGTGCGATGGGCAACGTCGGCGTCGAAGGCGATGTAATCGCCTTTCGAGAGCGTCTCAGATCGCCTCTCGAACTCAACCACGACTTGTCCGGTTATCACGATCCCATAGTCGCGGCCGGAGTGATTCGCCAGATGCGGGCGGGTGTGGCCGCCAGGTTCAATGATCAGCTCGGCGACCTCAAGATACGGGTCATCGAGATGCATTAGGTACTCGCGGCGGCACATCGCGTCCTCGATCACGCGGCGATCTGCTCGGCGCACTACGGGCGAACCCCCCTCGCCATCATCGAGCTGATCATCGAGCAGTACACCTGGACGAACGACGAGTGCGTCCGCGATCGCCACCAACGAGACGAGCGACGGGCTCGCCTCTCCGCGTTCAATTTGGCTCAGCAGGCTCGAACTGATCTGCGCCGTCGCGGCGACCGCCCGTAGCGAAAGTCGGCGCTCCAGACGGAGAGCCCGGATGCGCCCGCCTAACCCGGCCGTGACCGAGTTCGTCGAACGGCTCCTTCCGGAACTGGCCCGACCCACTTCCACTCGTTGCGCGATCGTGCCCTCCTAATGTTCGAAGCTCGATTGATTAACAATCGTGACCGTACGCGTTGGATCTCGCCGGCACAAGTCGCACCAACGTGCGACCGACGGCCACAGCGGCAGGGAGAGGCGGCGCAGCGTCGAAAAGAGGCTGACGGTGACCACTATCCCCGCACAGCCTGCCCGCGACGGCCAAGTGACGCCTGTCTCTCAGCGCGCCGGCGATCTGCTTTCGACCCGCGTAGTCCTGCGGATCGCGTTGACGGTGCTGGTCGTAATCGGCACGATCGCGCTGATCTGGGTTCTCTGGCAGCCGATCACCTGGATCATCGTCGCCGCGTTCGTTGCCGTCGCCCTCGCCGGGCCTGTCAACCTGCTCGCCCGCGTGATGCCGCGTTGGCTGGCGATCACGATCGTCTACATAGCCGTGCTGCTGATCCCGATTGGCATCAGCGCTGCTGTCCTGCCTCCGATCGTCGATCAAGGCGTGAACTTCGTCAATGACCTTCCTGGCTACACCGACGACCTCCAAAACGAAGTTCAGAAGAACCCCGACTTGGCAAGGCTGAATCAGGACTTTGGACTGACGAACGAGCTCAACCGAATTGCCCAGGACGCGCCGACGAAGATCGGCGAGGCGGCAACGATCATCCGCGACTTCGGCAGCGGCCTCGTCAGTTCGCTCTTTGCCGGGTTGACGATCTACATCCTTTCGATCTTTATGGTCGCGCGAGGGAGAGCCTGGCTCGACGGGCTGCTCAGCCTTCGCTCAGGGCGTGAATCGAAGGCCGCCAGCGTGGCGCTGGACCGGATCGCGAACGCGGTCGGCAACTACATCGCAGGCGCCGCCGTTCAAGCCACGATCGCCGGGGTTTGCGCCTTCGTCGTTCTGACGATCCTCGGCGTCCCATTTGCCGGTGCGCTCGCAGTGCTCTACGCGCTCTTCGATCTGATTCCGCTGGTCGGAGCGTTCATCGCCGGGGCGATCATCCTGCTCGTCACGCTATTCACCGACTTCCCGACCGCCTCGATCATCTGGTTCGTTTACGCGAGCGCCTACCAGAGCTTTGAGAACTACGTTGTTCAGCCGCAGATCCACAAGCGCGCCGTTGCACTCGAGCCGTTCGTGGTGATCGTCTCTGTCCTCTTTGGAGCGACGCTGTTCGGCGTCGTTGGCGCACTGCTGGCGATTCCGATCGCTGCGGCAATCCAGATCGGTGCACAGGAATGGTGGCGTTACCGGCTCGATCAGCAGGACGCGCAGCCGCAGCCCGCAGCGGTAGCTGCAACCGCCGCCGATTCGTGAAACGATCCGCGCAATGGCGCGGATCGGACTACTGACAGGTGGCGGCGACTGCCCCGGGCTGAACGCGGTTATCCGCGGCATCGTCCGGCAGGGTGTGCGCGAATACGGCGATCAGTTCGTAGGCCTGCGCCACGGCTGGGCCGGCGTGCTCGCTGGCGAAGGCAGGGAGCTTGGCGTGCAAGAGGTATCCGGCCTGCTGACGCGCGGCGGAACGATCCTCGGCAGCTCGCGCACCAACCCCTACCGCGACGGCGGTGGCGGGACCGAGGCCGTCAAAGCGGGAATGGAAAAGCTTGGCCTCGACGGCCTGATCGCGATCGGTGGAGAGGACACGCTCGGCGTGGCAAGGAAGCTGGCGGCCGACGACGTTCCGGTGATCGGCGTACCGAAGACGATCGACAACGACATTGCGTGCACCGACTACACGTTCGGCTTCGACACCGCCGTGCAGGTCGCAAGCGATGCGATCGACCGCCTCCACACGACCGCCGAATCGCACGACCGCGTGATCGTCGTCGAAGTGATGGGCCGCCATGCGGGCTGGATCGCCTGCTCGGCCGGTATAGCCGGCGGCGCACACGCGATCCTCGTTCCTGAGCGGCCGTTCGAGCTCGACCAGCTCTGCGATCAGATCCGCGCCCGCCACGCTCGTGGACGGAACTTCTCAATCGTCGTCGCCAGCGAGGGCGCGGCACCGAAGGACGGTTCGCTGAGCGCCCGTGAGGACGACGTCGACGAATTCGGCCACCCGCGGCTCGGCGGAGTTGGAGCCTGGCTTGAGCATGAGATCGAGCGCGTCACAGGCTTCGAAACACGGATGGTTGTGCTCGGTCACGTCCAGCGCGGTGGCACACCGACCGCGTATGACCGCGTTCTGGCAACGCGCTACGGCGTCGGCGCAATTGACGCCTACAACCGTGGCGAGCGCGGCATGATGGTCGCGCTGCGCGGCACCGAGATCATCACGGTCCCGCTTGCAGAGGCGCTCGCCGAGCCAAAGCTGCTTGATCCTGACCTCTTCCGAACAGCAGAAGTCTTCTTCGGCTAAGCGATGTCGCCCTTCTGGATTTGGACTCAAGTCGCGATCGTTGTCGCCGTTCTGGCAGGGATGGCGATAGCGATCGTGAAGCTTCTTTAGCGAGCAGGTAGTCTGCAGCGAAGCACCGGACCCAAGGGAGCAGTCATGTTTGGATCGATTGTCGTTGGAACCGATGGATCAGAGACCGCCAGCGAAGCTGTCCGCCAAGCGATAGATCTGGCGAAGGAGACAGGCGCCCGGCTCGAGGTCGTCAGCGCCTTCGCACCGGTTCCCGTCTCGCGTCTGAAGAGCGAAGCTAAGCAGGCCCCTTCCGACGTCCAATGGATGATCAACGAGCGCGAGGATGTAGAGGCAACGCTGGCGGCCGTTGTCGCGCAGGCGGCAGCGATCGGCGTCGAGTGCTCACCGCACTCACGCCAAGGCGACCCGGCCGACGCAATTCTCGATGTCGCTGAGGAGACCTCGGCCGACCTGATCGTCGTCGGCAACAAGGGAATGACCGGCGCCAAGCGCTTTCTGCTCGGCTCGGTGCCGAACAAGGTCAGCCATCACGCACCTTGCTCGGTGCTGATCATTCGTACTACTTAGTGGTTGCTGCGGCGGCGTTCAGCAGACCGGCGCCGTAGAAGCGGTCGATCCCTCGGCTGCCAAAGTCGCGCGCTGTGCTCATCAGTCTTGACTCAAGACGACCGGGCGAAGGGTTGGAGCCGATCACGCGGGTCGCGATCACCAACGCGGCGACGGCCGTTACGTGCGGCGCCGCCATCGAGGTTCCTTCGTAGTCGTTCGGGATGCCGAATACCGAAACCGACTTGCCGCTGAACGTTTCCTGGGCAATGTTCCTCCTGCGCGCGCCGCGTACGCCGCAGCGCGATTCGCCAGTCGCCGTGGAGTCAGCGCCGCCACCCGGGGCTGCGATGTCAAGGCCGTAACCACCGTTTGAGAAGTCGGCAACGCAGCCGTTCTCGGTCGTCGCGCCGACCGACATAACGCCGGGGGCGTTGGCCGGGTAGGAGACTGACTGCTCGCCCTCATTGCCCGACGCGCCGACAACGAGAACGCCGCGCGAGCGGGCGTAGGTGATTGCGGCCAGCAGCTCTGGAATGTCTCTGTCGCGCACACCGGAATCAAACTCGAGGCTGAGGTTGATCAGCTTGGCGCGTTTCTTGACGGCGAAGCGAATCCCGTCGGCGATGTCGTTCGCGTTGCCTTCACCGTTGCGGTCGAGCACGCGGATCGGCATGATCTTCGCGCCGTAAGCCAAGCCTGCGACGGCGATCTTGTTGTTCGTTGCTTCAGCGATCGTGCCGGCGACGTGCGTGCCGTGACCGTTGAGGTCGTTGGCGTAGGGGTCGCCGTCGACGAAGTCCCAACCAGCAACAAACTGACCCGAGGTGAAGTCCGGCGAGCGCTTGAACGGAACTCGGTTCGAGTAGGCGACGCCGGTGTCGAGCACGGCGATCGTTACACCCTTGCCGCCCGACTGACCGGCCGCGCGAGCGTTACCCCAAGCCTGCTGCGCGCCGACGCCGTAAGGGCCGATGAAGTTCCACTGCAGGCTCATCAGCAGCGGATCGTTTGGGGTGTAGCTGGCGGCAGAGGTGTGTGCGATCAGGTTCGGCACGGCGTAGGCGACGTCATCGCGCGCACGCAGCTCGATCAGTGCCTCGCGGACGTTGTCAACCTGCAACACAACCGGGTCGGCGGTGGCTGCGCTGGGCGCTGCGCCGGTCTCCGGATCCTCAAACTGAACGACGACCTGGTTCGGTTCAACGGCGGCTGCGCCAGCGACGGCGGGCAAAGCGAAGAGCGCCATCGAAGCGGCGAGAGCGATCAGTGGGAGTCGTAGTCGGCGGAGTGGAGTCATCTTGAGTGGAGGCGCGCGGTCCGGCCTCACCATCTACAACACAGCAGAACACCGAAAGTAACGGTGTTTTTGCGCTGATAGGGCATGATGACAGCCACGTGGATCAGAATCGCCGCATAGATGACGAACGCTGGATTGCCGAGGCGATCGAGGAGGCCGCCTTGGCGCCCGCGCACGGCGACGTTCCGATCGCCGCTCTGGTCGTCCATGACGGCCGCGTGATTGGCCGCGCTCACAACGAACGCGAGCGCCACGGCGACCCGACCGCGCACGCTGAGATTGTCGCTTTGCGCGCCGCCGCCGCCGCGCTCGGCTCCTGGCGCGTGCTCGACTCAACGATCTACGTCACGCTTGAGCCGTGCGCAATGTGTGCCGGAGCGATCGTGCTGGCGCGCGTGCCGCGAGTTGTCTTCGGGGCCTGGGATCCAAAGGCCGGTGCCGCGGGCAGCGTGCTCGACATCCTCAGCGAGCCCCAGCTCAACCACAGCCCTGAGGTCTTGGGCGGCGTGCTCGAAGACGAGTGCGCAGCGCTACTGACCGACTTCTTCAAAGAACGACGCTGAGCGGCAGGATCAGCCGCTGACGCGGCCGGCGTCGGTGTAGACGACGACGCGGTCACCGCGGGCAAAGGCCGCCAGAGTCATCCCCCGCTCGGCTGCCAGTTCGACGGCCAGCGAGGTAGGTGCGCCAACTCCGACGAGGATCGGCGCGCCGGCAACTGCCGCTTTCTGCACCAACTCAAATGAGATCCGCCCGCTGACGCAGAGGATCTTCCCGTGCAGCGGCAGGCCGCCATCGAGCAGCGAGCGGCCAATCACCTTGTCCATAGCGTTGTGGCGGCCGACGTCTTCGCGCACGCAGATCAGTTCGCCTTCGGCGCTGAAGAGGCCTGTGGCGTGCATCCCGCCGGTGCGCTCAAAGCCGGGCTGGCGCAACTGCTCGGGCAAGGCTGCGAGCAGCGCTCGCGCCACGACCGGGCCAGCCGTGGCGTGCGGCGCGTCAACGGCAACCTGCTCAATCGCTCCTTTGCCACAAACGCCGCAGGAGGAGGTCGTGTAGAAGTTCCGCTGCCCCGGGTCGCTCAGCAGCGGCCCGGCGACGTCGATGATGTTGGCGGCGAAGTCGGTGGTAGGCCCGGCTTCGCGGGGCTCGTTGATCAGTCCTTCTCCGCAGAGGAAGCCGAGCGCAAGCTCTTCGTCGTTGCCGGGCGTGCGCATCGTGACTGAGAGCGCTTTGCCATCAACGCGAATCTCGAGCGGCTCTTCAACGGCGATCTCGTCGCGCTCGCCCTCACGCACGACGCTGGTGACCATCCGCCCAGCGTCAGCGTCGGCCACCGGCCAGCCCCTTCGGTCAGTCCGCCGCTACGAGCGCCGGCGTGTCGGAGGGTGCTTCGCTCATTGCGCGCACATCGACTGCAACGACCTTGTACTCAGGGCATCCGGTGTTTACCTCGACCGAATCACCGACTAGCAGGTTGGTGCGCAGCTCGGGGAAGTGGAAGGCGGTGAAGACGTTGCCCTTTTCGATCCGGTCGGTGATCCGCGCCGGAATCTCAATCCTCCCGTGGTGGCTGCGGACCGACACAAGGTCGTCCTCGTTGATCCAAAGCCGCGCCGCGTCATCAGGATGAATCTCAAGCCAGTCACTTGGCAGCAGCTCAAGGTTCCTCGTGCGGCGCGTCATCGTGCCGGCGTTGTAGTGCTGCAGGCGGCGGCCGGTAATCAGAATCAGCGGGAACTCCTCATCGGCAACTTCGCCCGGCTCGCGGTACGGCAGCGCGTTGAAGGTGGCCAGACCGTTCGGATGATGGAACTTCTCTTCGTAAAGGATTTGCGCGTCGGTGCCATCTGCCTCGACCGGCCAGCAAAGGCCTTCGCGGCCGAGCCGCTCGTAGGTGACGCCGGTGAACTCGGGGGTGAGCGCGGCGATCTCTTGCATCGCGGCTTCCGGCGTGGCCAGGTTCATCTCGTGACCGAGCGCTGCCGAGAGCGAGGTGAGGATGTCGAAGTCGGTGCGCGCGTCGCCAGGAGGGTCGATCGCCGTAGCGACGAGCTGAATCCGCCGCTCGGCGTTGATGAAGGTGCCTTCCTTCTCAAGGAAAGCTGAGGCAGGAAGAATCACGTCGGCGTACTTCGTCGTCTCCGTCATGAAGATGTCCTGGCAGACAAGGAACTCGAGCGATTCGAGCGCGTGGAT